>CAZFLY010000008.1:0-61303 GCA_964519995.1 uncultured Pirellulales bacterium
TTAGAACTCCTTTTCTTTGTTACAGTTTCCAAGTTCCACTCCGATTGCTAATCACGCATTAGCAATCAAACCACTAAGAAAAAATGTTATTCTACCCGTCATCCTCCTTTCTCCCCCTCTATAAAAAGCTCCTATCCATCAACTGTTATGCCTCCTGAGACTCAATCGTCTTGAGACTTACCTTACTGTCATGTACTGCACCTGTCCTTCTCTAAAACCCGACATTTCAAGAAGCTCTCTGCTTACACTTATACCCTTGAATGCTTCCTGCCCCTGTCCTGTCATGGAAGGCGGCGGTACCTCTGTATCCGTATCTGAAGCAGGGATTTCTTTCACTGCTTCTCCTATAGTCCGTTCGCTTTGGGGCACCTGTTTGGGGTTTTGCACAGCCTTGGCACGGATTTTATCATAGAAAGAAGTGGGAATTTTCCTTCTGTAAGCAGACTCCGGCCAATATCTGTAACCCTCGGCACTCAACATAGCCTTTCCCTTGCCCTCTGTGATTCCGCCTGCGGTTCCACCGAACAAAGAAAGTGAGAAGTCAAGCTGCGTATACGCTCCGCCAGCCAAAGGAAAGGTAGTATTCCTGCCAACCGTAACACCTTTCATGCCACCAGAGACGAGCAGAACATCAACATCCCAAGGCAGAGCTTCCGCAACCGCAGCATCATATACATGGTCCCAGTTGCGACTCGCATTACCCTCCATACTTATTTTTCCGACATAAGCGTAACCCGCTTGCCTAAGAAGATCTCTATCCACATTAGAATCAATAAAGACTAAGAGCGGCTTTTCTTCCGGCCTGGCGGAACGAATAAGAGAATTGGCTATCTCGAATCCTCTGCCGCGGTGAAAGTTATCAGGCCCTCCAAAAACTGCCCGCACACCATTGAAAATGCCCCCCAGCATGCTAAGCGGTCCACCGTAAGGTAGTGATTCAAGAACTCCCCGAAGCTCTCTCATATCATCAGGGTTGTCCGGGTCGAAAACTCGCTCATAAACCTTCTCGTCGGCAGTGGGCCCATTAGGAAAGTATGCCTTCAATGTCCCCCATCCTCCGTGATTCCAATATGGCAAATAGGGAGGAGAAGTAGAAACGGGTGGAGTTCTGCCTTCGTAGTTTGAAATTGAGGTGGTGCTAATGTTTGCAATAGCACCTGAATCGCCGCTAAGAGCAATTGAACTAGCATCACCACCTTCGGCAAAAGAATCACCACCTTCGGCAAAAGAATCGCCGCCTTCAGAAGCGGCATACCCCTGACCCTTCATAATCGAAACCATCTCTTGATCCGCATTATGCGTATTAATGTTGCTCATATTGGCCAAATAGGGGCTTGGGAGCTCGCCACCTTCATCTGCGTATACCTTAGCCTGAGCAATTAGCAGCACAGGAACTAATATTACAATCAAACTTTTCATATTTGTCCTCCGTAACACATTTTTCACAACACTTTTCAAATCACCCAAACATCCTTAGTATAAATCAGGCCCCCAAACTCCTATTTTCATACACATCCTCCTTTCCTCAGAAGCCCTGCGCCAAGTTGAAACAACATGTTCAATACTCATGTCACAAATGAAATCCTTCTTCCAATTCGCCATAAACGCAGCAAAAAGAAAAAGCCCGGCAGAAATTTTCGAAACATCCTGTCGGGCTCGCTTTTCGTAAAGTAGAGTCCGTCGCACGTTTATCTTACGACGGTGAGGATATCACCTCACTGCTTTAGATTATTGCTTTTAATCGCCTCGCATTCTCTCCTTAACTGTAGTTACATCAACCTGTCTTATTTGACCATCATGCACTTGTATCTCACAAACCACGCAGCCGTAACCGATTTGTTCAGCCCGGCGTCTAAGTTTTTCCAGAATCCTGCTTGTCTTATCTTGATCAGCTAAAATTCCTTTTTCACAGGCACTTGCCGTCCTTGTATTGGTATACATCCTTGCAAACCCTCCTTCCGGGTCAGTTCTTAATACAATAATATCATTAATATCATGGAAAGGTTTTCCCTCCTCACTCTACCCCATTCATTACCTCCTTGCCGATTGTTATCGCTCCTTCCGGTCCACTTGGCATTACCAAGCTGGACATTTTCTGCTATTTCAACAGCGTCTCTTGCTCTCGTCAAGTAAAATCTTATAGGACTTTTCAATTTCTTTGGTCACATTTTGCTAACAAACGCATAAGTTCAATATACTAAGGTTATTACAAAAGCATGATAAACCTAAGAAATTTTTGCCAAAATTACCATTGTGCTTTCCTTTAATCACTCTTTTTACTCCCCACACCGCGCAGCTTCTCATTATCCACCTCTCTTTCAATCCCTTAATTCTACTGAACTCCTCATTTAACAGAGCTCTTTACTTTTCTGCTCTGACTTTCAGCTCAGGTAATACCGGAAGGTTTGGTTATTTATCACCCTGGGTATGATTGTCAGAATTAGGGAAGCAAATGGGGAAAATAAACGCTTATTTGCAGCAATCTTTATAGAAGGTACAGTCCATGCCAGCATTTAGGTTCGTAAAATTTCATGGATTAAACTTGCCCGCACAAACAGACATGTAGTGGGAAAAAGTCTAACGGTTTGCCTGCTTCTTCACGAATGCCGCAGATGCTCGCAGACCATACAAGGCGTACAACCTGCATGTGAAAAAGACTATCGCTGGTGAGAGAATCGTTATTTCACATCAACTACAGAGTTGAATTCACCAAACTGATTTACTTCTGTATGTTCGTTGTATGGATCCTGCTGCCACTGGCCGTCAACAACTAATCGGTAGCGGTATCGGCCCTCAGGTAGCCTCATTTCCGTTTGCCAGACACCACTGTCACCGACTTTCTCCATAGGGCTCTTCACTGGCTGCCAATTATTGAAGTCTCCGGCGATCTGCACACTCTTAGCACGTGGGTAGAGTGTGACGAACACGAGCGCATCGTCCATCTGGCTGGCACCGTAGTAGTCAGAAAGCCTAGCATTGGTATCAAACAGCTTTGGTCTTTCGGTGGTTCGTATCTCTGTTTTCGCAGGCTGTGGAGCCCTGACTTGAGGTTTTGTTGCTTGCAGTAGCTCGTTGGCCGTGGAGCCAATAGTCTCGATTTGATCAGCCAAAGAGTTAACTATCTGTCGGCTCTGCTGAGTAGCTTCAGCTCCAACAACCTCCATAGCCAAAGCGTTGAAATCCTTATTCCCTTTGCTGGCAGAATCGTATTCATTGATGGGCTGACCAAAACTTGCCGCCTCCTTTATTTTAGTATTGAAATTCACGATCGTATCGAACATCCTGTCCGCAAAGTGGTTCCGCAATTCCGCCAGGATTTCTCTGGCCATCTTTGTCCTTATATCATACATGCTGGCCATGACTCTGACGTCCACCTGCTGCTTGCACCGTTTGCAGAGAATACTGAGCGTCTCGAGCTGTTTGCTAAGCCCGTGCAGGGCAAAATAGCCTGTCTCCACAGGTACAATCACATCGGTAGCCGCCCTTAGTGCATTGAAGGTCAACAAACCTACCGCCGGTGGACAATCTATCACCGCGTAGTCATACTCGTCTTTCACCTCGTCCATCACATTCTTCAGACAGCTCTCGCGATCAGCGATGCCCGTCATTTGCTGCTCGAAGGCGGACAGGTCTATACTAGCTGGAGCCAGCTCCAACTTATCACTTATCTGCCAAAGTATCTCTGTAAGTCTTATTGGCTCGTTTCTGCTCTTGCTTATCAGAACATCATAGATACTCTGTTCAATCTGCTCCTCCGGCACAGCGAGTCCAACGGCGCAATGCGACTGCGGATCCATATCAACCAGCAGTACCCTCTTGCCCTCTCCAGCTAATGCACTTGCCAGGTTTATCGATACAGTAGTCTTACCACAACCTCCTTTTTGATTGACGATAGCAATCGTTCTCATTGTTATTCTCCAGCTACGAATCCCCATTTTACGACGAATTCCAAGCGGAATATCTCCGCAAGAAAATGCAAAAAATCGCATTTTCAATGTTGATATGCAACAAAACCGTACTTATTACTTTTCGGCAAAAATGTCTGAAAAACTTTATCTTTTTATAGGACGAGCCGATAAAAAGATTCGTTGCTCATTATAGTATACAAACTCAAGGGTTTGAGGGTACACCCACAGGTTAGAGTTTTTCGCAGGTTCAAATCCCCCAAATTTGCTTGGCTACCCATAAAAACAACGTGCCACCCAGTTAGCTGATAACCGCCGGGTGGCACAAGTTATGCATCCTGACAGCAATGGATCCTTATCCTTTTACCTTGACCTTAACGGCCTTTGTTTTCTCGGCTTTTGGCAGCGTTATCGACAACACACCATCCTTACACACGGCGTCGATTTTATCCTCGTCCACGGCGGAAGGCATAGTTATCTCACGGCGGAAGCTTCCACTCGTCTCGGCGACTCGTCTTGGCGAAGCGTCAAGCCGTAGCCAGAAGGCCGAAGCCGTAGCTTTATAGGTGCTTTCAATATGGTAATAGCCTTTGTCCTTTTCTTCCTTGGACTCTTTCTTTTCGCCGCTGATGGTCAGTGTGTTGCTATAAACGGAAATGTCGATGTCTTCGGCCTTACAGCCGGTAACTTCAGCCCGTACTACGATGGCGTCGTCTTTGTCGGCAACATCGATTGCGTGCCAAGGCTCAAAAAGCCCCTTTTTTAGCCTGATAATAGACCAAAGACCGGCTCTCTAGTCCGTTTAGGCGGTGGTACATGACTGTCAATTTGGACTTGAGCTGGCGAATTGATATGACGGTTGTATGGGTCAGATAAATGCTGTAGACTACCATAAATTTCCAGACCAGTCTAAAAAAGTGAAAAGGTGAATCGCTATGTCTGAAAATAAAAACTCACTGCAATTGAATCTCGTACCGGCGGAAATTCGCGAACCCTTAAGACTTTTCACCGAGAAACTCGCAGGCCCTCTGGCGGACAACTTAATGAGTCTGACCGTAGTAGGTAGCAGCTTGACCAAGGATTTCAAAACCGGCCGAAGTGACATCAATACCGTCCTTGTACTGGGTAAACGAACTTCAGCCGCGCTGAACGCTATCGCTTCCCTGGCCAAGCCCATGAGCAAGAAGAAAATCTCGCCTCCCCTTCTTATGACGGAATCCTATATCGAGAGGTCGCTGGATGTTTTCGGGGTAGAATTTCTCGACTTTCAACTTACACATAAGACAATTTTAGGCAACGATCCCTTCTTTTCACTGAGCTTTGATAAGAAAGACGTCAGGCTTCAATGCGAACGGGAGCTAAAGGCGACACTCATCAGGCTAAGGCAAGGCTATATCGCAGCAGCGGCAAACAGAAAGCTCGTCCGGGACATCCTGATCTCAACAGCCAAGACTATGGCGCCGCTTTTGCGTGCGATGCTGTGGCTAAAAAACGTTGACCGACCAAATACCTCAGCAGCAACCTTTGCCAGGGCCGCTGCGGAGTTCTCGGCCAATTTGGCCACTGTGATGAGAATTGACGAATGGCGATATAAAAGAGCTTGCGTCAGCCAAACTGAAATACAAAATATCTTCGAAGCACTTTACACGACGATTGAACAATTGGCCGATACCGTTGACAAACTTGAGGTTTGACAATGCGACAGATTCTTAGTCCCCTTCCAGTAGCGCTTTTAAGCATATTGGCCATAACGACTGTTGGCTATAGCCAGGCTGATCCCTCGACTACGCTCGGGACAGGCTTGCCAATGCCAAGCCATTACGTCGAAGACTACGCCGATGTGATAGATAGTTCCGACGAGCAGTCACTCAATGCAATTCTAAAGGAACTGGAGCAGAAAACTGGTGCCCAATATATCATTCTAACGATCCAGACGACTGGCGGCGTGCCAATCGAACAATTCTCAATGGCTCTGGCTGAGAAATGGAAGCTTGGCCAAAAGGATAAAGATAATGGTTTTCTCTTCGCATTGTCGGCCCAAGACAGAAAGTATCGCTTCGAAGTCGGTTATGGACTTGAGGGCTTCGTCACGGACAACTACTGCGGCAGAATCGGAAGAGATGTTCTTGTGCCGTATTTGAAAAAAGGCGACTACAGCCAGGGCATCTATCAAGCCAATCTGCGGATCATCCAGAAGATTGCAACAGAAAGTGGAGTCGCTTTGAGCGCGTCACCGCGAATCGAACCGCCCATTGAACGCAGGAGCCGACCGTTCAATCGACGAGGTCTACCCTGTTGCAGTTTTCTGCCGCTTCTATTATTTATGTTTCTGCTATTTGGCGGACTGGGACGAGGTCTCGGATGGTGGTTCTTTCTGCCTTTTATGCTCGGTGGCTTCGGCGGTCACGGTGGCTATGGACGAAGCGGCTCATACGGTGGCGGCAGCTTCGGCGGTGGGTTCGGCGGATTTGGCGGAGGAATGGGCGGCGGCTTCGGTGGCGGAGGCGCCAGCGGAAGCTGGTAAAAACAACATAAAGTTTGTTTAGCCCCCAAATTTATTTGGGGGTTTCCGCAGCAGGCGGAAGATTTTATCAAGGGGTTCAAAGGGAACTAAATTTAAGGATAGCAACATGCGAAATTACGGAAGAGCATCGACCACAATAGCTGTGATCTTTATCGTCGTGCTGGCGGTTATCTTACTGCTCGGGCTGGCGATATTTGGCTGGTATATCAACGGCTATAACAAAGCCATCCGCCTTGACGAGGCAGTAAATGACGCATGGGCCAATGTTGATGCGCAACTGCAACGCCGGCTCGACTTGGTACCAAATCTCATCGAGACCGTAAAAGGCTATGCCGAACATGAAAAGGAACTTTTCGAGAATATCGCAAAATCAAGGGAGAAATACTTTCAGGCCGACAGTAGAGCAGGTCAGATTGAGGCCTCTAATGAGCTTGGCGGTTTTCTGTCGCGGCTTTTGATGTTGCAGGAGGCGTATCCTGACCTAAAAGCTAATCAGAACTTCCTAGCACTTCAGGACCAGCTCGAAGGCACGGAGAATCGTATAGCTGTTGGCCGCACAAGATACAACGAGGCAGCAAAGCTACTAAATTCATACGCCAGAGAATTCTTCGGCTCGTTCTTTTGCAGGCGGGCGAAAGTCAAGCTGGTCGAATATTTTGAGGCTACCGAGCAGGCAAAGACAGAGGTACCGAAGGTGGAATTTTAAATTTAATGGCTTAGCCATTGATCACTCAGAGTCAGTTGATCTAATCTGTGCTGTGTATCTGCTTTTGGGTTTTGCTCCGTATTCTTGTATTTTAGCTTTTGTTATATGATGGCTTAGCCATTGATTTTTATCCGAATTTCGGTGCCCATATTTCTGCCCGCTGCCCCGACTTGCGTCGGGAGACGCAGGGGCCAGCATCAGCATATCTCTTTTTTGATAGCACTGCTCACGGAAGACAGCGATCTCAGAATCAAGGTTTGCGCTAGGCGAATCGCCAAAAAACGCATGAATGATCGGAAAAACGAGGTCCGGTTTTCTTTTCCTCAGCTCGCTTGCCATTGCCTCTATCTTCGCCGTCGCAACACCTTCCTGCATGCACGTAAACGGTCCTACATGGAAAATTCCCGAAATATAAGCATCAGCCTTGGGTTGCATCAACTCGTTCATAAAGTAATATGCGATACCGGTGCTCAATGGCGACTCTCCCTCAATGCTGCCGTGATATTCATGCTCTGCTTCCAAAGTTTGTATCATTTCCATTGGCTTGGGCAGCACATGTCTGCCGATAAGCACTTCGTGGAATGGCTCAGCAATTCTTTCTTCCACATAAGACATGTACCTTCCCTTGATAAGAGACTTGCCATATTTGCTTACCTGCCTCAGTGTCCGGCCAAGGTTGAGATCGCTCATTCCCAACCATATATCCCTCTTAGAATTGCGCTGATTGACCTTGTTTACATAGTCAAGCCAATCAGTTATTGGATCCCTGATTATTTCTAAGCCAGTTTCTTCCAACTGCCTTATAACGTAATTAGTATACGGATCATGCTGCCTCATATATATCTCGCCTATATAAAGTACGAGAGGGAATCTTTGAATATTTTGCCCGGCACAGGCTTTGAACAGAGAAGCTGTTTCTTTGCCCCATTTGACCAATGCGCTAATCTTTGCACCTTGTTCAATAATTCTTGTTAATTCTTCAAGCCTTTGGCTTTTCAATCGATCAATCTTGTTCTTATCCTCGGCATACGGACGAAATCGCAGGAAAGCATCCTCCAGCATATCTGCTGCTTTGATTCCTTTGAATAAGACTTTTTGCAAACGTATTTTGTCTGAAAGACCATGGCTGTTTGGAAATGGTATATCCAGATAATCAGACTCAGCCGATGGCCCCATAACAGGGACCCTCTCCAGCCCTTCCCGATCCATAAAGTGTCTGACTAACTCTGTATATTTGCCGAACCGACATGGACCACTGGTTGTAGGCAACATTACGAGATATTTATCTTCAACATACTCTTTGCTATGGCTTTTGATCTGCTCCTGGAGAAAACCAAGCGCATCGCCGACTACGCCCTTTAGCGGTTGGCAGACCTCTGTGTAGATGTGCTTACGTGCTATTTCATAACCAACCTGTGTGTTAGTGGGCAGCACCATACTGTCTATTCCAAGATGCCTAAGGCCTGCGGCGCCAACATAACTGGCATTGCCCATATAGGGAATCAGCCAAGTCCTACTATCAAAGCTGTCAGGGCAACACACTCTGAGTTTGTTTCTCTGTAGCTTAATGGGCTTGCTCTGGTTGACTACTCTTTCGTGAGCTTCTGTTCGGGTGACAAATGGCGCGTTGTTCGTTTGCGCATCAGTAAGAAGAACGAGTGTCGGCTTATGAGCCGCCCGCTGTATATTTTCCTCCTGATAGATTTTCAGGCTGTCCGGCCCGCAGGCAAAATTCATCATTCGTATCGCAAAAAGATTCGGGTGGTCAGCTACAAACAGATTGGCCTTGAGAATCTTTACGCTCTGAACCCAGAATTCGTTCTCGACAATACCATCAAGGCAAATATCCTTAAATTTGTGCTCTAAAAAAACCTGCGGTATGTAATCCAGTCCTCTTGTCTGAGAAAACATTGCGCCGGAATTTGAACTGGCTTCCGGGTCAAGTAAAACATAATCTCTTCCAATGCCGACATAGGCTCTTTTGCCTTCTTTTTCAACTTGCGACAAGAATCTATCCCCTTCTTTATACAGTTCGCCTGTAAAGTTGCTTTCAGCTTGCTCAGCGTATTTGATGGCGGCTTTTACCTTCTTATCTGTGAACCTGAAACCTATCCTCTCAAATTCCTGCCTCAGCGCCCGGACAATAAGCGGCTTGTCGCCAAAATGTAAAGCGGGATTTATCTGACTGCGCTTGTCGAGAGAAAGAACGTCATTAAGAATATAACCTTCTGACTCAGTGTATATGCAGTATTTTAAGTCCGGCGGCGATTTCTTTCGTTGCTCGATAAAACTTGGATTAAACAAGTATTCAATATATGGATTTTCATTTAATACTAATGCGTGTCCTGTTGCTAATTTCCTTGCAATGCAAAACTCTGTCCGCGATTTGTCCACCCCGATTTTCGCTATATCCTTGTTGCTCCTCGGCGAGACAACAGGATAAAAGCCGAGGGTCCTAAACATAGCAGCACTCCATATCCCTTTTTCGCCCAGCGTAGCAGTGCTTCTCTTTATTCCAATCGTGGGACCATCTATGTTCGCTGAGCCAACTTCATGAAGCAGACATCCCTGCCTTTTAAAATGTTTTTCATATATTTTATGGTACTTTTCGACATAATTTACTTTTGCCTTTTTCACAACCTCTGAGTTTCCTCTTGGACAGAAGCCGCCTGTGATTATCTGGTCATCCTCAATCTGAAAAACCTCAAGCTCGCAGTCCCTGACGCCACATGATTCGGACCCGAACAATTCTCGGCATAAAACCTTTTTCTTCACAAAAGGCATATCGATCAAGTCCCAGCCTCTAAAGGCTGACCCGTATTTTTTGCCCTGCTGCTTAGCCCGCTTGATATTCTCGATGATGTCCAGGGCCTGGCCCCATGCGCCGAACATTTCTCTATGGGGGTAAGCTTCAATCTGCTTGCCGGTGACCTGCGCCAAAGCAGCTAAAAAAGCTTTTCCCAATGGCGGTCCTCCCTGCGCAGAACATTTCTGGCCGACGTATTGAGATCCGCCGACAAATTTATAGTAATAGCTGGCAGCAGTTCCTCTCACTATTGCAGCAGCAATCTCCTCTTTACTGAAACCCTCTGCGATTAGCCTATTCTCATCCATCTCCATGAATACGCCGCATGTTGCGTCAATAATAGGAACCCTTTTGGCTGCGAGTGCTGCTTCCTGCAGAGAATCCTCCACATTGAGATTTATGACATCAGCCATATTCTCAAGAGTCTGACCAGAACCTGCCTGACAGCTATAGTTCATCTTCGCTTGCTTAACCGTTCCGTCTTTCGCAAAGCTTGTAAACTTCATGTCCTGGCCACCGATTTCAAAAATCGTATCAATCTGGGAATTGTAGAATTTAGCGCCGAGAGCATGACAAGTTATCTCATCGGTGATACGGTCGGTGACCTCTATCCCTCGCTCCTTCAATTGCTCTATCTTTTTCTTACTAATCAGTAGCTTTTCGTATAGCTTCCTTGCAGAACCGGTGGACCCGACTCCCCTGACAATGACCGTATCCTTGTGCCTGCAAAGATATTCTAAGACGCGCTTCAGCGATTGCTCAGGATTACCGTGTGCTTTGATGTAGAGCTTATCTAAAAGCTTTCCTGTCTCCAGTTCAACTAATGCTCCTTTAGTTGTAGTGCTTCCTCCATCAATTCCAATTACAACCTCTGTTTTTAGTGGTATGTCTTCATGAAGTTGTTCGCTTTTGTCGTTAACCTTCTCAAGGGATAAAGAAAGGGGTGGGGCATATTTTCTTTTCTCCCGGCCATACTCTGTAACCTTATCAAGTTTGTAGGGGTCCAAAATAAAACTGACATCTTGCTCTATGGCTTTTGCCGCGGCACCTATCGCTGCGATGTTGAAATAGTGATCGGGTCTTCCGATTTGAATACCAAGAAGTTGTGACAAATTATCCTTAATAAGATCATTTGTAAAAACGCCACCTGTTACAATCGCTTGAAGTGGTTTTTCTGATGCTATAAACTGTTGGGCCCCAAGCACGTCTATCTTATAATTTCTTGCCACTGTCCTAAATAGGCCCGCCAAATTATCTTGCCTTGTAGCCCCTTCGTTTTGCTTATGGATCAGGTCTGATTGAATAACAACGCCGCATCTTGCTAAAAATTCGCTCGCTTCCACAGATTTTTTCGCTTGCACATTAGCTCTGTGAAACATTTCTTCGAGCCTTTTTTGAATTTTCTGCCTATTCTGAGTAATTACGCGCTCTTTCTCCATGATGTTTTGGGCTGAAGCAGTATTTTCAAGTCTTTCCTCTGGAATTTCGCCTTGAAAAAGTCGCCTGCACTGTTTCTCGAGCAATGTACCGGAGCCACCACCACATTTCGTACCAGTTCTCCAGTCTTGAATAATGGTTTTGCCTTTCACCATGCGCAGATTGAAGAAATACGAATCCTTTGCTCCTATATGGAAAATGTATTGAGCATTCGGCGATATGATCTCTGCCCCTTGTGGAATGGCAACGCTGTCGTAGATGTAAACTGCCCCCGGCAGTGCTCGCCTGAAGACTTCTGCGCTGCCGCCCGTGAAGACCACACCTCTTATATCCTTGTTGTTGAACTTGTCTGTTATGTCACGCCAAACCTCGCGTATAACGCCGATTGGATTGGCAAAATGCATTAGTGGTTTAGGGGAGTACTCTATCGACCGTTCTTGACTGAGCACTGCGTAGTGAACGAAACTACTGCCGACATCAAGGCCAACAAAGAGGTCTTGATTATTTTCTATAGTTGCCGGCGTTAGGGTCGTTCCCATATTCGTTCAGTATTATCTCGTATCAAGATGATTCTACAAGCGCTTTGTCTCCATCGTAGGAGGAGCTTGGTTATACAGGCTCAGGACCAGACAATAAAAAGATAAATTAAAATCAAAAACAAAATCTGGGAAAGCTGTTAAAAAAGCAATACAATTAAACACATAGACCTCTTATATTAGCATGGTTTAATCCTGGTTGTTAGTTGTATCCCTTAAACTATCATTTAATAAAACATCTTTTCAACAGTGGGATCAGGTATATATACGAACATAACCTTTTTAGTATCAATCTCTTAGTAGATGCTCGCTGATTTAATACCACAATATCACAAGTTATATGATATATAATACTAAGATACCTTTTATTAGTAATACAATAACAAACCTTCCAATTGTGGTGGGGAATTCTCTTACCCAACCTTTCCCAAGCAAAAATATACTGAAATTCCCCTGTGGTTTTTAAGGAAAAAAATTGAGTATATTCTTTTCTTGGTGTAGACTACGGGCGCATTTTTCTTGGGTACTATAAGTATTTATTTTAATCTTTTTCAAGTAAAGGGTTACTATGAAAATAGAAATTAACAGAACGGCCCTTGCGGAGGCTTTGGGGTTACTGACCTCAGTTGTCCCAAGTCGAACTCCCAAACCAATATTACGTTGTATTAAGCTAAACGCAGAAGAACACCATCTTCGTATCTGCGCTACGGACTTGGAGGTAGGAATTAACTACGTGCTATCTGAAATTCAAGTACACCAGCCTGGAGAAGTGCTTATACAAGCGGACCGATTAGCTGCTATAGTTCGTGAAAGCAAGGATGACGTGTTAGCTTTAGAGGCCAAAGATAATTTGTGTGAAATAAAAGGATCCGACAGCAAGTTTACAATTTATGCTCAAGATGTTAAACAATACCCAACAGTTCCCGTTTTTGAAGAAAAGTCAGACCTGGAAATTAATTTAGTAGAGCTACAATCTGGTATTGGACAAAGTCTTTTTGCGACAGCAAAGGAAAGTAGCAGGTACGCTATAAACGGGGTGCTTTGGGAGATCAAAGGCAAAAAAGCTATATTGGTTGCTACAGATGGCCGTCGGCTTGCAAAGTGTAGGATTAATCTTGCTTCGGCGCCCGACAAAAGTGTTACTGAAAATAAAGTAATAGTGCCGGCCAAAACAATGGCCTTGATTGAAAAACTTGGCACCGACAACAAGAAGAAAGATACGGTTACTGTCAAGCTTCTTGATAGACAGATTCTACTACGGGCTGATAACGTAGTCATAAGTTCAAACCTTGCAGAGGGTCATTTTCCTAAATATGATGACATCATTCCGAGTGATTATGATAAGAAGCTGATTCTTTCGACTGAAGCCGTTCTAAGCGCGGTTCGCAGAGCAGCTTTGTTGACTAGCGAAGAGTCCCGCGGCATAAAGTTAGCAGTCAGCAAAGACAGTCTTATTTTTTCAGGCAGGGCTCCTGAGACGGGGGATGCTTTTATAACTATGAGTATCGATTATAAAGGCGAACCCGTTGAAATAGGTTTTAATCCACAGTTTTTAATTGATGCTTTGAAGGTTATCAAGACCTCACAGTTTGAGATGGAATTGGGTTCTTCAGATAGACCGGGATTATTAAAAAGCGGTTCGGATTTCATATATGTTTTAATGCCAATCAATCTTGGTTGAGTGGTAGGATAATAAAAGTTCACAAGTATATAGTCATTATAGTAACAGATTGGTTTTACAGATGTTTTCCAATAAAAATTATCAGCCTGAGCCTTCAGTAAGATTAAGCGATAATGTAAAGGGGTATGTAGAAAAGTATATCTTGCCGAGGCAGAAGGTTTTTGAGGCTATTAAGTGTGTATGGACCAGTACTTTGCCTGCGTATCTCCGAGATCATTCAAGGATTGCCGATATCTATCGCGGTCGATTAACTGTAGTAGTCGATTCCGCTTCTTATAAGTACGAGTTACAGCTGCGCTGCGCTGAGATTCTGGAGCAATTACAAAGGCTTTGTCCAAACGCAAAGCTAACAGAGATTAGGCTCACCATTCACTGCCCCGACAGAAATTTTACAGCGGACAGTGGATAGTTTCCGAAGATATAAACCAACAGAAAAAACAAAGACATCTACGGAGACTATAAATAGTAAAACCCTATGAAAACCCACAAATACGACGCAAGCAAAATTAAGATACTTGGCGGCATTGACGCAGTTCGCAAGCGGCCGGATATGTACATAGGTGATCGTGGAGTTGGCGGCTTGCACCATTTGGCATATGAAGTCTTGGATAACTCCATCGATGAGGCAATGGCCGGTTTCTGTGATAATATAAGCGTTAGCATCCATGCCGATGAAAGTTGTACGGTGGAGGATAACGGCAGGGGCATACCCGTTGAAATTCACAAAGAGGCCAAGGTAAGCGCCTTGCAGGTTGTGCTTACCACCTTGCATTCGGGTGGCAAGTTCGATTCTGACAGCTACAAGGTTGCCGGGGGCCTGCATGGTGTTGGTGTGAGTGTTGTGAACGCTTTAAGTGAATGGCTGGAAGCAGATGTCTATCGCGACGGCAAGCACTATCATCTGGATTGTGAACGGGGCAAAGCTGTCAAGGGTGGTGTTAAGATGATTGGGCAAACTACAAAGCGAGGCGCAAAGATATCTTTCATGCCGGATGAAGAAATATTTGGCGACACTGAGTTTGACTATGACACACTGCTAAAACGAATTCGTGAACTTGCGTACCTAAATGCTGGACTTAAAATTAAATTTCGTGACGATCGAAACAACAAGACTGAAGTTTTTAAGTTTGAAACAGGCCTTAAGGCTTTTGTTGAGCATCTAAATGAAGGCAAGGAAACAGTCCATAAGGATGTCATATACTTGGCCAGAGAGGATAGTGAGTCGATGCTGAGTTGTGAGGTAGCCATGCAGTATAATGATGGCTATACCGAGAACGTGCTGGTTTTTGCAAACAATATACGAAATATTGATGGGGGCACACACCTCTCTGGATTTAAGACAGCTTTAACTCGCACTATGAACTATTATGCTAAGAGTAATAATTTGCTCAAGGAGGGACAGACAACAACTGGCGAGGATTTGCGTGAAGGACTGACAACAGTTGTGGCGGTAAAGCTTTCAGACCCCCATTTTGAGGCACAGACAAAGGTGAGACTAACGAATCCTGAGGTTGGCAGCTTTGTTGAGACGACAGTTAACGAGCAGCTCGGACACTATTTGGAGGAGCACCCGTCTGAAGCCAAGCGTATATTGAACAAGGCTATTCAAGCCGCCGCGGCCAGAGAAGCGGCGCGAAAGGCAAGGGAGTTGACCAGGCGTAAGGGAGCTCTCAGTGGTGCAAATCTTCCGGGCAAACTATGGGATTGCGCCAGCAAAGAAAAAACAGCTACGGAGATTTTCATAGTTGAAGGTGACTCAGCAGGAGGTTCAGCAAAGGCTGGTCGTGATCGAAATATACAAGCAATTTTGCCTTTGAAGGGCAAAATCCTGAATGTTGAAAAGGCTCGTTTGGAAAAAATGCTCACACATGACGAGATACGTACCATGATAAGCGCTTTAGGCACAGGCATCGGGGTAGATGAGTTTGATGTGGAAAAGTGTCGGTACGGAAAAGTAATATTGATGACGGACGCAGATGTGGACGGTGCTCATATTCGCAGTTTACTTCTAACGTTCTTTTTCAGGCAGATGCAGCAGTTATTTGACCAGCGCATGATCTATATCGCTCAGCCGCCCCTTTATGAGATTAGAGTCAAGGGCCAGAAGAAGAGTCAGTACATCCTGAGTGAGAGCCAGATGCGTAAGCGCATGATTGATAGTGGCTTGGAAGGAGCTGAGCTCATTATTAGCGATACACACGCAACACGCAAAAAACCAAAACATAGCTTGGAAAAAAGCGACTCCGGGAAAGGGCGAAAGGTTGTGGGCAAACAGCTTGCACACCTCGTGAAAGCTTTGGCTGATATGGAACGTATTATCGCTGTGCTCGCCAGGCGGGGAATTAAATTTACGGAGTTTGTTAAAGCTTATTACGATCAGACCAGGGGTGGATTGCCGTGCTTTATGATCCGCATTAAGGGACAAACTTCGGAGGAGGTTTTCTATAATGTAGCTGACTATGAGAAGCGGCTCAATAAGCTCGGAAGAGATAATGAAGATGGAGTAACAGCCGAGGAGCTTCACGAAGTGACCCGCATCAATCAGATAGACCAAAAGCTAAAGACTGAGTTTAAGCTGGATCTAAATGATTTTCTTTTGGAGCCTGAGAAATCTGTCTCGGGCGAATCTCTACCAACTAAATTCCAGTTAATTAACGGTGCTGATAGCTATGAATTAGCCAACCTTGCAGGTGTATGCTCCGCGATTAGGCAGATTGGCGGTAAAGGAGTCGAGTTAAAACGCTTCAAAGGCCTGGGCGAGATGAATGCCGAGCAGTTGTGGGAGACAACAATGAATCCTACTACGAGGACTCTGTTGAGTGTCCGTGTCGACGATGCCGGCGAGGCAGACCGTCTGTTCAGTATATTGATGGGCGATGACGTTGAGAAGCGGAGAAACTTCATCCGTGACCACGCACTCGAGGTTCAGAACCTCGATATTTAAAAAGCGAGCCCCCCAATTTTATTGGGGGGCTAAACGTTAATTTGTAGAATATGTCAAAGTCTCCTATGGGAGCTACTCCTTCTTTCCATCGTGGGAGAAGGGGAAGATATACCAGATATAAAGTCGCCAAATTAGGGGCAGGTGAAAATCTGTACCCGTTCTCGGAATTTATCAAGATCCAAATTACCCTTTGCAAAGCCGTCTATGTCGGACTTTTTCGAGCGAATAATAAGAACCGTGGGCGATGAGAAGCCGTAGCCCGTCGGCAAAGTTGGTGTAACAATGCTAATTGATTTTGCATTTTTTTCCTGAACAAGGACTTGCCCGGTTCCAGGAATTGTAACTCCTGTGATATTGGTGTTGGGAGAATCACCGCTTCCAGTGACCGTAATAACTACTGACTCATCCGGCTTCAGGCTTCGGATGTTTGTCGCGTGTTTTAGTGCTTTAATAAGATTTGTTTTGAGGTTTTCCACCTTCTCGGCGTCATATTTTTCTTCTTCGCGTTCCGGTCCGCGTCTTCGCTCCTCTTGCGGCTCATAAATTTCCTGTTTCATCTGGTCCCAAACAGGGTCAATATCTTCTTTTGTAGTTTCCTCTTCTTCTTCCTGCACCGTAGGCATAGGTGAGAGTGGAAAGTCCACTTTATTTAAAAACAGCGCACCATAGCTCTGTAGGTACATGGCTTGAGCCATTCTATTGTTATGCCCTAAGAAATCTCCATAGAACATCATTTGTCTGGTTTCTACCGTACCTAATTGTCTGTCGATAATGCGCGACATGATAGTCATATCTTCTACTATTGTAACAAGTTCTTCCGCGTTTACTTCTGAAGTTGGAATCACGAGGACTGTATATGTACCGCTGTGTGGTAATGTCATTCCGAGATTAAGGTGAAGCTTAGAAAGATTTTTATTCAGTTTAGCCATCGCTTTTTCTTGTGCGCCCTTAGTGGCTTCCAGCTGCTCTCGTGCAACTTCAAATTGCACCTCCTTCTCCATGGTTTGAAATGCCTCAACGTGCGCTGGTTCTGGAAGTGTAGGTTCAGGAGCTGGCTGAGCTAATGCAAAACCTGCTGTTATCAGATTAACAATGACAAATACAGTAATTGTTCGGACTAAAGATTTCATTTTTTGCTCCTTTCATTATGTTTTTTTATTTTTGGAATTATTTTATTCGTATTAAACTAGCATGTGTTTTCAGGTATACCTTACCAACACAGAGAAGTTGACCTGGACTTATAGTTTCCATAAGTTTTTTCTTGCCTTCCTTTCCGGTCACTGTCAGGGGTAAATCAGTTCTTATGGAGCCGTTATGCGTCGAGGCTGGTTTAATATAGCAGTTCCTCTTCATTTTTAGCCTCTTTCGATTACATGGTTCTATTTACTTCTTTAATTTAAGTTGTTTAGATTATCAGATTTATCCACGCCTTTGCCACCGGGTTGGGTATAAGACAGTAGGTGTGCAACATCCTGTTTGGTACGCAGTAGTTCGTCTTCGGTTTGGACGGCAAAGGTCACCAGGGCGTTGCTTAACTGAGCGTTGTCCCGAATTCGGTTCAATTCTATCTGTTCGAGTGCCGCGGTGACCCATTTTCTATCATGAACTTGGGCTGTATTGATTGCGTCAATGAGTTCTTCAAGACGCTCGTTTGTAGCGGTGCTTGAAGTGGCCAGAATTTGAAGTGCGAGGTCTTCGAGTTCTTGCCTGTATTGGTTACTAAGGCCATCTTTTAATCGAGTATAGGTTCCAGCAAGGGTCAGCTGCCAGCGCCGATTCATATCCTCCAGCAGCCTTTGATGGATAGCGGGCTCGAGAGAGGTGGCAAGTGAAGCCTCGAGCGCATGATAAAGTCCATCTACGTCTATTGCGCGAGGCCTTGTGAGCCTGCCTATGGTGTAACCGGCTGCGACAAGCAAGACCGCTGCTGCAGCCACTTTTATGGGGAGCTTTAAAGGTGCTTTAGTTGTTAACCAGTCGAGAATACTTATTTTACGGTAGGCCCGTTGTGTGGACTGCACGGCTACCTCATTCAGCTTTGCTGTAGTAGCTTGTAACAGTTCTTCCGATGGGCCGGTTGGAATCTGTTCTTTTTTCAGCTCTTCTATAGCCTTGGCCAGAATGTCCTTATCATTTTCTTTCATATCACAACCCCATTTTTCTATTATGTTACTCTGAGGAATTTACGCAGTTTTGTTTTAGCGCGGTGCAGCAATACGCCAGCCGCGCTTGTGCTAATGCAGAGTTCCTTTGCAATCTGGCGATAGCTCATGTCGCTTAAGTACCGCAGACAGAAGACCTTAGCCTCTTGCGGTGGCAGATAACCCAACGCATTTCGCAGTTGAACGACCAACTCTTTTGCCTGTGTTTGTTGAACTGGGCCTGGATTTGAGCATGGCACAGCGTCCAAGTCATCCAAATCGGCTCGGCGGTGAATCTGACGATTTCTCTGCCGCAGTCTGTCAATTGCTCGTGCGGTAGCCAGGCGAATCAATAATGCCGTTATGTTCCGCACATGTTGACGTCTTGCCACTTCCAGAGCGCTAATAAAAGTTTCCTGGAAGCAGTCGGCGGAATCTGTGTTGTTACCAAGCAGCCTGTACGCAGTTTGCCATACGGCAGAGCCGTTTTCTTTGATAATTAACTGCCAATCCAGTACTTGCAAATAAGACTCCCGCAAAGGCGCTTCGCAGTAATCTAAGCCAGAATCTGAAATTCACAAATTCTTGGGTGCACTTGGCTTTTCTTCCAACGTATCAAAATTTTTTTAACGTGTCCTTCAATAAGTTAAGTCGCCTTATAGCTATGGTTTATTACAAAAAAATGATCATCAATTATCAACCATTATATAGAACAACTCGGCAATCGCAGAAATTTTTGGGGATGGGGACAAATAGTGTAACTCGTAAAAAATTTACAATTTATTTGCTTGATTGATAGTTTTTACTTGAAATATATTTTCGAGGTTGGCAGAATGCCTACTTAAGGATGTCACTTCGATGTTGACCGTGGCACGTGGGACTCATCAATGATGGAGGCGCAAAACGATGGGCGGACACGATAGCACAAAGATGAAAGTTATTCTTATTTTTTTTGCTATTGTGCTTTTGGGTTTTGCTCTGTTATTCCTTGGGGGATGTAGAGAGGCGGAGAATCGTGGGCTAAACACGGGCGGAGCAACAATTAAGGCGGCGGAGGGGCCGGAAGCGCAGTTGCTCACAGAGCTCAATAGAAAATTTGGGAACCCCGACACGCATTGCAAGCTGGGCCGGCTCTATCACACTCAGGAGAATTGGGACAAGGCGGAGTATCATTACAATGTTGCTTTGGGCTTTGATCCGGCACACAGGCCTACTCAGGCTGCGCAGGTGAGAATGTTCGTTGACAAAGGCGACATGGCCAAGGCCGAGCAGTTTGCAAGCAATTATAAGAACCAGGTTTCAGCCTCCCCCAGGGAGTCAATTAGTCTTGGGCAGGAGTTTGAAAAGGAGCAACTGGATGAATACGCTTTGGCCTGCTATCAGCAGGCGATTCGCGTAGGCTCGCATTTGGCGGAAGTAAACAGGCAGGTTGGTTATTACTATCTGCGCTGCGGTGACAAAACCAAAGCGAAGGAATATCTTCAAAGAAGTTTTGAGCTTAACCCGAACCAGTCGGATGTGGCCGGGCAGTTGGGTCGGCTCGGCGTTGCTGTTCAGGTGCCCCGTAAAACTGAGCAGAATTTGAGCAGATGATGACGTCTGCCCAACTCTTTTTGTGAGGTTTGGGTGTGGAAAAATAGAAAGTGTGAGAGGCGAAAAACTGAGGAATCTTAAGGTTCGAGGGATTACCAGTTTTGTTTTTTCGCTTTTTCATTGCCCCGTGGCGAAAGGATGCGCTGCGGGGTATTTTCTTGCTAACTTCTATGTTTCCTCATGAGGTCTGCTACAGACGCGATAGTTAATCTGGTTGCCGCCTGAGCAATTTTACATGCCTTCCATAGTTTTTTATTCAATACAGGCTTGACCTTTTTTGGTTTGTCGGTACGTTTATAGATATGGCACCGGCGGATATGATTTTCACGCCGATTTTCCTGCCCATAGCGGTAGAGCTTGGGCTTCACGCCGTTCATTTCGGCATCTTTAATGATTGCGAATTTGTGTATTGGCCTTTACACGCCGCCAACGAGTTATCGCGAGGTTGATTTATGATTCTTGGAAAGTACTCATTTGGTATTGGTGACAGGTTTGCAAAGCAAGGAAAGGCTCAGCTTTCTGCGATTATTAAGGCCAAGCAACAGGGAATCGACGTCACGCCTGTCTGGAACAAGTCCCATAGAGAGCACTCGATTGTGGGAACAATCCCCGCGGATGTGCGCAGGGAGGCCGACGAAGCGGTTGCCGCCTGCGGTTACGATGGCCATTATTTTGTCGACGCCGACCACATCAGTTTGGCTAACGTTAATGATTTTATTGAATCGAGCGATTTCTTCACGCTCGACGTTGCGGAGCTCATCGGAAAAAGAGCTGACAAAGCTGACATAAACGCCTTTCTCCAGAAGCACGACAGATTTATCGGCTCACTAAAGGTCCCGGGCATAGACACAACCTTTGAAATCACTGAAGATAGCGTTCTCACTGCAGCGAGCAAATTTCTAATGGCGATAAGACAGGCAGGCAAGATTTATCGTCACATTGCCTCGGCCAAAGGCGAAGGTAATTTCATAACCGAGGTTTCAATGGATGAGACTGACAAATCTCAAAGCCCTGTCGAAATGCTTTTTATCCTCGTGGCTATCGCTGATGAGGGCATACCTGCTGCGACAATTGCGCCGAAGTTCACCGGCCGATTCAATAAAGGTGTTGATTACGTTGGTGATATAGCAGAGTTCGCGAAAGAGTTTGAAGAGGATATAGCGGTCGTTGCTTTTGCGATGAAGGAGTTCGGCTTGCCTGATAACTTAAAGCTGAGTGTGCACTCCGGCAGCGACAAATTTTCTATTTATGAGCCGATCAATAAGGCACTGAAGAGATTCGATGCGGGGCTGCATGTCAAGACTGCCGGCACAACCTGGCTTGAGGAACTCATCGGCTTGGCTTCTGCAGGCGGTGACGGATTTGTAATAGCGAAAGAGATTTATGCAAAGTCTCTGTCGAGAATAGATGAACTCTGTCAGCCTTATGCGACTGTCATCGATATTGACAGGACAAAGCTGCCTACGTTTGATGATGTTAACAAATGGGATGGTCAAAAATTTGCATCAGTCTTACAGCACGACCAGTCGTGTCAGGATTACAATCCACACTTTCGTCAGTTACTTCATGTCTCATACAAAATCGCCGCTGAAATGGGCGACCGTTTCTTAAATGCGCTGGATAAATACGAAGATACAATCGCACAGAATGTAACAGAGAACATTTACGAAAGGCACATCGAACCGATCTTTAATACAGCCAATGGGAGGCCATAATAACAAGATCCGTGAAATCCACCTTGCAGTCACCGTTTATGTCGCTAGCTGGACATCGAAGCAAGAACGGATATGTTTGATTTTCTGCTATACCCCAGACTTCGGTGAAATCCCAATTGGTAAAAGTGGCTTTTTGTTTCATCTCGGCCGTCGTCTTACCGATACCTGCGGCACTGCTTGCTTGGCCGCTGGCTTCAGCATCCCAGAAAGAATCAGAAACGTTTCCATGGGGGTAAAAAGAATCGGCGTTAAGGGAGCCTATAAGTCCACCGACATCAGTTATCCCCTCAACGCCGCTCGCTGAATAGCAGTTGCTAACCGTTCCTTGATTCACTCCAGCAAGCCCACCGATCTTACTTTTTCCAAAAACACAGCTGGTAGAATAGCAGTCAGAGACCTTGCTATTGTTCTTGTTACCTCCTACCAGTCCGCCGACCCAATGATCTGCCGAAACACTGCCTGCAGAATAACAATTGGTAACTCTGGCGCGGTCGACACTAAGTCCGATTAGCCCACCGACCGCTGTGGTTCCCTTAACATTGCTGGCTGAATAGCAGTTAAATACCTCACCACTACTAAGCCCCACTAGCCCACCTACCCATCTATCTCCTAAAACGCCGCCCGTTGCATAGTTGTCGGAAAGCGTTCCCCAATTGTCTCCAACTAATCCGCCGGTACCAAGTCCACTGCCAAAAACTCTGCACGTAGCATGACAGTTAGTTATACTTCCATGGAGTACAGTACCACTACTAGTTGTTTCAGCGGCATAATTCCATCCCACTAGGCCACCAACAGATTGATCCCCTGAAACGCTGCCCCCATGGACATAGCAGCCCGTGACAGTTCCATCAAAAAGCTTGCCGACCAGCGAGCCAACGCAATGCCCCGTTCCTGCATTAATATTGGGATCGATCAAACCCAAGTTTCTGATCTTTGCATCATAACCAATACCTCCGAAAAGTCCTATATAACCTTTCCCTGTGGAGCTGTAGGTGAAGTTGGAAACCGTATGGCTGTTGCCGTCAAAAACGCCTCTAAAACGATTGAAATGATCAGTCCCAATAATGTTGAACCCTGTCCCGGCATAGTCTCCCAAGTCAATGTCTACCATCAGCTTGAAGTGCTTGTCCCAGTCGTTTGGCTCTGCGCCGATTGCGTTCATTTGCTCGGCTGTATAAATTAGATAGGGTTCTTCTGCTGTACCGCTGCCTCCACCATACTTTGCTTCAGCTGATAGGCCGAACAAGCAAATGGCAAACAATATAAATAACAGACCCGAACTCTTACCTAAGTTAAGCATTTGTTGTCCTTCTTCAGAATAATGAAGGGAATGGCCTCTGCGTTGGAACAATCCAAGAATACCTTTTATCGGAACTAAAATCAAGTTTTTTTCCTTAGAGATCAGATTGCTAATCAACACTCACTTTGAGCGAGGGAACTGGGACAGGCAATTGTGAAGAAAGCGGGTATCTGATGCCGATATTAGGATAAGTCTCTCCACGGACATAGCTATAACTGTTTTATTACTATACTATTTATAGGACTTATTGGTGGTTGATACGTGAAAAAGAAGAAAAACAGATACGGCAAGAGCAGCAGGCGAGCCACTCTGTCTTTGTCCGGCGGTGGGTCGGGGGTACGCCTGGCGGCTCTTTGTCTTGGCATAGGCTTTTGTGTTGTACTGCTGTGTAGTTGTCTGAGCTTTGACATCGCCGACTGGCCGAGTAAGTTTGCCTATCCGCACAATAAGCCCACCGCCAATTGGTGTGGCTCCATTGGGGCGTTTTGCGCGTATTACTTGATGTACTATATCGGGCCGGGTGCATTTGTCATATTAGTATCGGCGACTTGTTTTTTCATTGCCAAGCTGGTCAATAGAGAAGTGACTCAGCCGGCTTTCCGGGCGGGAGGTCTTGCACTTGTCACCGTTGCGGCATCGGTCAGTTTCTATTGCCTTTGGCCTCACAGTATCTACGTTTTCCCGATGGGTTCGGGCGGCGTGCTCGGCGTCACTATGGCTGATTTGTTGCTTAGCAGTTTTGCTTCGTTGGGTACGTTCATATTGCTGGTAGCAACATGGAGTGTGGGTCTTATATTGTTGGCGGATAGCGCAGTTTTGGCAGCACTACGCGGATTTGGTATTGCAATAAGAAAGCTGACCGGCTTTTTTGCCCCGGCATATTCTGCAGCAAAGCAACACTCCGAGGCTCTAACGGCGATCTGGCAGAAGCTCAATACCAAGCAGAAGTCAATGGCAATTGCTATTGATAAACTGCGACCAGGGCCTGTTGTTGCCGTGCCCGCCAAGCAGCTAAAATTTGCCGCGGTCAAATCGGAGTTAAAGCCGCTCAGGCCTCCGCCACCAAAGCCTGTCTCTGAAGCATTTGTTCAGCCTTCTTATGATGACTATACCCTGCCTCCGCTGGATTTGTTGGCTGAGCCGGAGTACACGTTCGCGTCTGTGCAGGAAAAGGTCGTAAAGGCAAAGGCCGGAGCTTTGGAAAAACTGCTGAGTGAGTTCCATATCAATGCGACGGTCGTTGCTGCTGAGACAGGTCCTGTTGTGACAATGTTTGAGCTTGAGCTTGCGGCGGGTGTCAAAGTGAGCCAGATTGCCACGCTGGCAAACGATATGGCTCGAGCGCTCGGTGCAGGTGCAGTTCGTGTTGTTGCTCCTTTGCCGGGCAAGCACACAATCGGTATTGAGGTGCCAAATAGTGAGAAGGAAAAGGTTCGCATTAAAAGTATGATGGAGTTGGCCGGCAGCAAGCCGCAGCGTATGCAACTGCCGCTGTTTTTGGGCAAAGATTCTGCCGGCGAAGCACTGGTGTCGGATCTAACAGGGATGCCGCACTTACTTATAGCCGGCACAACAGGCTCGGGAAAGAGCATCTGTATCAACAGCATCATCACGGGTATCTTGCTTACAAAAAGACCCGATGAGGTAAAGCTTATCCTGATTGACCCCAAGATGGTTGAGATGACCGCATTTAACACGGTTCCGCATTTGATGTGCCCGATAGTCACCGAGACGCAGATGGCGGTTCAGATTCTTGAGTGGGCCACGGTGAAAATGGATGAGCGCTATGCGCTGTTGGCCGAGGCAAGGGTGAAAAATGTAGCTGAATACAACAGGCTTGGTGCCGAAGAAATTATCGCTCGCTTCAATCCGAGCAGTCCCGAGGAAGAGGCCAAAGTCCCCAAGAGACTGCCGTATATTGTGATTGTTATCGATGAGCTGGCTGACTTGATGATGACGGCACCGAAAGAAATAGAGGCTTTCATCGTTCGACTTGCCCAGAAAAGCAGGGCAATCGGCATCCATATAGTCCTGGCGACGCAACGGCCACAGGCGACAGTTGTCACGGGCCTTATAAAATCCAATATGCCCTGCAGGATTGGCTTCCGTGTTGCAGCAAAAATGGACAGCAGAATAATCCTGGATCAGAATGGTGCAGAAACATTACTTGGTGAAGGTGACATGTTGTTCCTAAAGCCCGGCACAAGCGACTTGATACGGGCCCAGGGTACTTTTGTTGATGAGGCTGAGATAAAGAGAATTGTCAAGCACCTAAAGGATATAGCCCAACCGCAGTTCCATCCTGAGCTGACGCAGTTGCATAAGGTTGATGCATCTGATATGACCAGAGATGAGCTGTTTGATGATGCCGTCCGGATTGTTTTGGAGACTCACCGCGGCAGCGTCTCATTGCTTCAGAGAAGGCTCAATATCGGCTATGCGCGTGCCTCACGGATAATAGAAATGATGGCATCGGCTGGAATACTTGGTGAGTACAAAGGCAGTCAGGCCCGAGAAGTGTTGATGACACTTGAGCAGTACGAGCGAATCCGCGAGCAGATGGAAGCTGACGCCGAAGCAGGTTATGAGGATATGGCTGAGCAGGGAGATTCATCCAAATCATCTTACATCAGTGAGGGCCAACGCGGCTACGTCGCTGTGGACAACGAAGGTAATTAATCCACCGATATCCTTGTTATTTAGAGCATTACAGACCCTAAATTTTTCGTGTGTTAAGTCAACACCATCAAGCCATATTAGAACTGCCGGCTTTTATTTTCCATGCTTCAGGTGCATCTATATCCGCATCTGGAGTTCCCCCCAGCGGAATTTGCCCAGTATTATCCAGATTCCACTGTCTTTAATATAGTATTATCAGGAATTGTAATCATCCCTGTTTTTATACTAATTGGACCACAGTAAAACTTTCTATCCGCTCTCAAGTCGCATATAATAATGATAGAGATTTTCAGGAAGTCCGAGAATGGAGCATGCTTTTGAAAAATTGACCGATGCAGAACTTCTCGCCCGCTATGCAGCCGGTGACGAAGACAGCTTTCGTGAAATCGTAGCCAGGTACAAGAACAGTCTCTATGCGTTCCTGAAGCAGTTTCTGAACAAACGGGATATGGTTGAAGATGTCTTTCAGGAGACCTTCTTGCAGGTGTTTGCCAGCCGAGAGAGCTTTGATACCGACCGGCCTTTGCGACCTTGGCTGTTTACTATAGCCGCCAACAAAGCAAAAGATGCGCTTCGCAAATCACAGCGTGCAGCTGCAATACCCATCGGAACTATATCAGAATCGCAGGAGATGTCGTTTGATGATGTGCTCAACACGCTTAATTTTGATACTACAATGCCTTATGAGGAACTCGAGAGGAACGAAACAGCCTCTCGCGTAGGGCAGGTTATAGCGGATATGCCGGGAAACCTCCGTGGAATACTGATTTTGGCCTATTTTAACCGATTTTCTTACAAACAAATGGCCGAGATACTGAGTATACCTATCGGTACTGTCAAGAGCAGACTACATACAGCCGTTGCTCGATTTGCAAAAGACTACAAGGCATCTGTCGGGAGTAAATAGACAACATGACATCGCTTAGCGACCGCGAGAAACAACTTCTATTTGATTATTGTTTGGGTTTGACATCAGAGCAAGAGACAATCGAAGCCGAGTCGCTAATAGCATCCAACGAGCAAGCGGCTGCAATTCATTCGAAGCTCAAATCTGCTGTCGCCCCGCTTGAGTGTGTTTCGCCTGAAGCATGTCCGGAGGCACTGGTGGAGCGAACGATTATGCGTCTCAAAGCCGCTGCTGATACCGGCAGGGAACATCTTGAGCAACTTCTTGCTACTGAGCAGGCCCGCAAATCCACTATTAAATTACTTGGATTTCGCGGCAATTGGGGTGAAGTAGTAGCGATTGCTGCAATATTAATGATTATCACAGCAATTGGGATTCCTTCGCTTGGCTTTGCACGTCAGAAGTATTGGCAGCATCGCTGCCAGGTACAGTTGGGCAGCATTTTTCAGGGCTTAGCGAACTACGTCTCCGACCATGATGAGCAATTGCCGGCAGTCGCGGCCACAGCGGGTGAGCCTTGGTGGAAAGTCGGCTACCAAGGCAGAGAGAACCATTCAAATACTCGTCATGTATGGCTGCTTGTGAAGCGTGGCTACGTAAAGCCGGAGAAATTCGTTTGCCCCGGTCGGCGACAAACTAAGAAGCTACAATTCGATTTACTTCGAGTTGAGGATTACCACGATTTCCCGAGCAGAGCTTACGTCAGTATCAGTTTTCGTTTAAGGTGCAAGGAAGATAAACGTGATTTAAGTGGGCGAAAAGTCATGATGGCGGATCTGAATCCGTTGCTTGAGGAATTACCTACTGATTATTCGCGTCCGCTTAGACTTCGCGTGTGTGAGGAAATGCTCAAGTCCAACAGCTATAACCACAACCGTCGTGGACAGAACGTAATGTTCAGTGACGGTTCCATCGTGTTTGCGAGAGCACGGTATGTCGGTGAACAGCAGGACGACATTTTCACTTTGCGGGATATGTCTTGCGGCTCCGAAGTTAAAGGTTGCGAAAGACCTTCTTGTGTGACCGATACGTTTCTTGCCCCATAATTGCAGTATCACGTCGTATTGTTGCCTGCCTAAAATGAGCATTTGCAATTTTTTCGATATTCGCTAAACACATAATAAAATGGTGTCGGGTGCTCAGTCGGCCAAAGTCTGCAACGCCGAGTTAGCAATCTGAGACAGAGAATCAGCCCGCCAATGGCTAACGTATGGCCAGAAATAACAAAAAAGCGCTTGTCGTATGGACTTAACCCAATGTATCATGTGATTTTTGATTATTCTGCTTGAACTGATGCTTTGAAACAGTCTTTTTGGAGGTTGAAAAATTGACTCAGGTTGCTGATTTTCGTAACATCATTCTTTTGGGGCACGGCGGCAGCGGCAAAACTTCGCTGGCCGAGGCAATTCTGCACACAACCGGTGCAACAAACCGCTTGGGAAGTGTTGATGACAAAACAAGCATCTGCGATTACTACGAAGAAGAGAAGGAGCACCAGCACTCAATTCAGTCCACGGCGGTGTACGCTAACTACGCCGGAAAACTTGTCAATATCATCGACACACCCGGTTATCCTGATTTCATCGGTCAGACTGTCAAAGCAATCCCAGCCGCTGAGACTGCTGTTATTGTAATAAGCGCTGCTGCCGGAATTGAGACTAATACCCGAAAGCTCTTTAAGTTGGCTACCGAGACAAATCTTTCCAGGGTTATAGTTATAAACAAGATGGATGCGGAGAATGTTGATCAGCTTGAGCTGATAAAGAATATTCAGGAAACGTTTGGCTCCCAGTGTCGCTGCGCCAATTTACCAACCGCCGAAAAGGGGGCCGTTATTGATTGTATTAAGAATGACGGCGGTGATTCACCTGTGATGGATGTCAAACAGGCCCACACCGAGCTTATTGAAAGTGTCATTGAAGCTGATGATGCTTTGATGGAAAGCTACCTTGGCGGTGAAGAAATACCGGCGGAGAAAATAGCATCGGTGTTTGTGGAAGCCCTGAAAGCCGGCACGCTCATACCGATAGTCTTTACTGATGCCCGCAAAGAGATAGGTATAACGGAATTTCTTGACCTTGTCGTTAAATGCACGCCTTCGCCGGCCCAGGCAAGTGCCAAAAACCTGACAGATGGTGACAAAGTAACCGAGCTCAAAGCTGATTCGACTGGTCCTCTGGCTGGGCTTGTCTTCCGTGTCGGATTTGATCAAAAGTCCAATATGAAGTACATAACCATACGTATATACAGTGGAGCGATCAATTCGGATACGAATCTTTACCGTAATAATGAGAGAAAGGCTATCCGACCAGGCCATATCTTGAAATCGCAGGGCGGCGAAACCAAAGAGATTGATGCAGGTCTCGCAGGTGACATTGTAACACTTGCCAAGGTCGAAGAGCTAAGAATCGGCGACCTCATTCACGATGGCAGGGTAGCTGGAAAGTTCACCCAGCCTGCTGTGCCGGAGCCGATGTTCTCTTTGGCACTTGAGCCGGCCACAAGAGGCGACGAGCAAAAAATCAGTGGCGCACTTGAGAAACTATGCGAGGAAGATCCCTGCTTTAAAATCAGCAGAGATATGCAAACGAAAGAATTAGTCGCCAGCGGGCTCGGCGACTTGCACCTGCGAGTCATGCTCGAGAAGATGGAAAAGCGTTATAAGCTAATGGTAACGGCAAAGGAGCCGAAGATTCCTTATCGGGAGACAATTAGCACAAAGGCGGAAGGTCATTACCGTCATAAAAAGCAGACCGGCGGCGCAGGCCAGTTCGGCGAAGTTTACCTCCGCGTCGAGCCGGCTGAACGAAACTCGGATCCGCCATTGCAGTTTAGCTGGGATATATTCGGCGGTTCGATACCCGGTCAATATGAGCCGGCCGTGCTCAAGGGTGTAAACGATGTGATGCAAAGTGGGGCTGTAGCAGGGTTCCCGTTGCAGGATGTAAAGGTCTCTGTTTACGACGGCAAACACCACCCTGTCGATTCGAAAGAAGTGGCATTTCGGGCTGCGGGTAAGGGTGCATTTGTTGACGCTGTTCAAAAAGCAAAACCTGTTCTTCTTGAGCCGATTGTCGATATGGAGGTTACCGTTCCTGCCGAGAATATGGGTGATATTGCCGGCGATCTCGCATCAAAACGAGGTCGGGTACTTGGGCAGGAAATGCTTGCAGGCAATTTTATTGTCCTTAAGGCCCAGGTTCCACTGTCGGAAGTCACACAATACAACAGTCAGTTAAAGAGCGTTACCGGCGGACGCGGCAGTTACTCGATGTCGCTTAGCCATTATGAGATAGTGCCCCCGAATGTGCAACAACAGATTGTTGCACAATATTCTAAAAAGAAAGAGTCTGATTAAAGCCTGTCCCCGCATGCTGTAGGCGGGGATCCAACAACAAATAGTGTCACAGTACGCAAAAAAGAGAGAATCCGAATAGCTACTGGGCGCCTGTGAGCCAATGGTCAGTGAAGATTCCGAGGTCAACGAAATCAACGCTCCCACTATTGTTTAGGTCGACACCACTACACCAATCCGGCTCACCGCAACCCTTTTTTAACCAGCAGTTGGCAAACGTAGCATAGTTGGTGAAGTTCAGCGGCAAATACTCGAATCTTTTTACAACAAGCTCAAATTCCTTACCGTCGCCTGGCGGATCGCCATTGATCAGCCAGAGATTTATGCGTGTGGTTTCGTCACCTGGAGGTGGGATCTCCCCAGAATGGTCGAAAGTGTACTCGGCTGGATTCTCAGTGTTTGGGTTGGTTACGAGGTCTTTTCCTGCGAGGGATCGGAACCATATCTGTTCCGGCTCCCACGTAAACGCATGAACCGTCTGAACAAAGTCTGGACGCATGTGGAAACGATACCTGTGACCTGGTGGACTCCAAGGCTGAACAACGAACTGTCCATCGGGTGCATCTGGCCCCTCGTTCCAGCGGCTGAATTCGATATCTATCTCCCGGTAACTATAGGACGGGTTGTTGCTCCATGTAAAAAGCCCCACAACCACGTTATCTGGCGGGTTGTCCACACGGCTATCAAGGTAGAACCGATATGTACCGTAGCCAAGTGAATCCGCCAGAATCACCTCAGAACATTTCCATATACCTTGGTTTCTTCTAATCTTGAGATGTAGCCGTTCCTCTTCGTCCACCCACACGTTCTGCGGTGAATGAGAGAAATGATTACTACCTGGGCCCCAAAAGCCAGACTTTAAAAACCATTCATAACCTGAGAACTTCACGCTCGGAAGGCTACGCGTAACCATCTTTGCTGCGACGGCGAGGTCGAACAACTCTTTCGGTAGTTCCGCTTGCCCGCTAAGAAGCGGTGGATTATCATTCGTTGAATCGCAGGGCTTGGGCAGGACGAACGCAGAGATGGTAGTGGCTACAAAGTCGCTCCCGCCAGTATTGATGTTATACGTCCAGCTCCCATCATCCTTGATCGCGGTACAAGGCCTATCCCAGTATGGCTTGGTCCACCAAGTGCCATACACCTCAATGTAAACCGCCATGATGTAGTCGTTAGGATCAAGGTTGTAAACCATGCCCTCAAGGAGTTCATCTTTACTGCCCCACGGAGGAACATAGGTGAAAACAAGTGCTGGTGCGGTCGGCGCTGGCTTGATCTGCAACTCCGCTGACTGACAGACAGTGTTGCCATACTCGTTCGTGACCACCACATCATAAAGCCCTGCATTGCTGAATCTAAGCCCACGCAATTCCAACACCTCCTCAGTTTCATCCGGGAGGGACTGTCCGTCATGTCGCCATTGGTATTTAAGCGGCGGCGTTCCGACAGCTTTTACTCTGAATCGCGCTGGACTTCCTTCCAGGCAAGATGAATCCCGCGGTTGCTCGGTGATCAATGGGCTAGTGCCACCTTCAACCAAATTAACATCAGCGAGCCACGCGCTAGCATCACTTGAAGACGAAGCATTCCAGTGCACCCATGTGAGCCCCTGACTACCATTTCCGAGATACATGGTTTGCTGTTGCCATTCTGAAGTCGTTGGATTGCAATAGAGACGCTGATAGGGGAAGCCGCCCATGAGTTCTAAAGAATCCTTCAAACTCTCCGCCTGAAGACGCCAGGCAAACGTAAGTGTCCCCGGGCCAGTGACGTCGGCATGCAGACAGGCAAAGCCGTCAGTCTGCGTGTTGCTCTTTGCCGTCGGTCTCCTCTCGAAGGTATCAGTGGTCTGGCCGAACCAGGAGCCTGTGAGCGAACTATTTGACCATTTCCACCCTGGAGTGCCGAGGGCGAGGTCCAGAGGATAGGTGGGAATGACCGTCAGTTGTGCAATGTCACTTACCACTTCGCCATAGTCATTGCTGACGACTACCTGATAGGCGCCGGTGTCATCAAGAGTGATATCACAAAGCATTAGGTCTCGGAACGTCCACCCGGGAATCACCTCGCCATTGTGTTGCCACTGGTAGCTAAAAGGTTCGGTCCCCTCCACCCAAACCCAGAAATCAACACAGCCCTCAGCAGTCATTATCTGGCTGGTTGGCTGCAAAACGATTCTCGGAGGAACACCACCGGGTAAGAAATGCACGCGATCAAGCCAGCTTGTTGACTGATCACATTCAATGCTACAGATACAGTAGAGTGTCCAGGTAAGTTTGTGTTTACCTGTTTGGATGTCGCAGTCAACAACATGTCCCCAGTCCGAGTTCACATAGCGCCACATCTTGGACGAATCATCTACCCAGTAGTCCATGTAAGTACACTGCATGGAAGTTTGATGAATTCTCCAGTCAAACTCTAATCGTCCTGGGCCTTCCACGGTGGTGGATATCCAGCTCGTCTGATCCACCGAACTCACCGGGCCGCTCTGGGCGGCATCGATACTATCCGCACTCACATCCGTTTGTCCAAACCAATCCGATTCTCCGCCGGTTTCCCATTGCAGTTCGGTAGCATCGAGTGCTTCAGCCAGACTTGTTGTGGCTTTTGCCGAATGAGAACTTGACAAAAAAAGCAACAGACCAAAAACCAAGAACCATCGACTTGTATTCATATTAATGCCTCCTTCAACGCATCAACGTTTTACGCTTTTCGCAATTTGAACTAATCTCCAAAAGTTAAATCCTCTCCTTAGATGTTAAAAATCATTGTAACAATTGGATCGCACGCTTGTCAAATTTTTTCTGCTAGTCATTGCAGTCTATGCCAGAGAAAGCGTGCCCGGAAAATCGAGTTATGAGCGAAGAGTCACGAACAAATTGCCTTTGTCAATTTGGTGCGGTGTTTATTTAGCCATTTGGCTTTACGCAGTATCATCTGCAGGAAATCAAGCCCGCTTAAGTTGCCGAAAAATCCGGTTGCAGCTATCGGTAAAACCGCCTCAGCTATCATTGTTTCAATCATCAAACAAGTGAGCGAATCAAGTTTATTTTTATCCAGTTCTATTAACTCTTTGTATCCTGCTAAAAACTGCAACAGTCTTTCCTGGTCAAAATAGTCAGGCCAGTCTGCCGGATTCGGCCGACCGCCGACAATACTAAACTGCAACATTCCGTTAGCCAGATCGGTAACCGGCGGCGCAATCCTAACCGAATCAAAATCAAGGACCGCAACAACCCGCTGATCGGAGAAAAGCATATTGCCCGGATGCCAATCGCCGTGCACAGCCTGCTGATCCCACGAGTCAAATCCAAGTTCATTTACACGAACGCTCGATGCGTTGTAGAGCACCATAAGCGCCTCAGACGTGGCCTGCAATTGCATGTCGGGGCTGGTTTTTCTATTTTGTTCCACTATTTTGAGGTGCCTGCGAACGCTTATGGAATCGTGGAAACTGCCCTTTAACGGCTTCCAACCATGCACAAAATCGGTCAAATACTGATGAAACTTAGCCAATAGCCGACCTGCATCCGCGGCAGCTTCGGGAGAGCCTTCATAGCGAACACCTGCGATAAAATCGAATAATTCGTAGATGTGGTTGTTTAGCCGCAGGATTGTGTTGCTCTCGTCGCGTGTCGGGACAAGCGAAGCGGTTGGATACGACTTTTTGGCCAGATGGGCCTGAACGGCATGTGTGAACGCAACGCGGTACAGGTCATCTTTACCTTTGGGTCTGCGTTTTAGAAGGAATTTGCCGCGTTCGGATGTAACGACTACCTTTGGCACACGCCTGTCGCCCGCGGAAAGAGGCCTGACTTCGTGAATTACTCCGATATCGTAGTGACTCAGAACTCGTGCAAGCTCTGCAGAAGAGAAATGTGCACCGCCTCTTGGCATGAATCAATTGATTATTAATGATTGGCTATTGATTATTCAGTTCCGGCAATCAACTACTTAAAGCTTGTAGATGGCTAAAACGCTAATAGAAGGACGATGACCAGAAAGAATACTGCCGCTACTATACCTAAGATTAACACCGCAAGTCGGTAGCGGGTGATCTCTTCTGCAGCGTAGGTTTCTTTCTCCATCTCGATGGCCTCTCCATTTTCCAGTTGCTCAAGCTCAGAAGCATCAAATCTCTTGTGTGCCCGAATGGGCGGTTGGCCTTCACGGAGTGCTTCCAGGTCTTTCAGCAGCTCTTCAACATTGGCGTAGCGGTCTTCTTTGTGTTTAGCCATCATGATTTCAATGACTTCGGAAACCCCTGCCGACAATGAGGTGTTGATGTGGTCGGGCGGAATCAGCCGTTCCCGAAGGTGTTTTCTCATAATCTCAGTAGAGTCGTCCGCCATGAAAGGCACTCTGCCGGTCACCATGTGGTAGAAGGTCGCGCCAAGACCGTAAATGTCGGCTCTGCCGTCGATATCAATTTTGCCCCTAATTTGCTCCGGTGCAATGTAGTAAGGTGTCCCGTAAGCTTTTCCTGCTTCACTTTGCGCTGCTTCGATGTCCGTTGTCTCACGTGCCAAACCCATATCCGCAAGCTTAACCGTGCCATCGACACTTATCATTATATTCTTGGGCTTGACATCACGGTGAATAAGACCATTGGCATGAGCGTGAGCAAGGGCACGAGAGACCTGAATTATAATGTCAATGGCTTCTTGCTCTTCAAAGACCTTGCCAGCTGTCAGATCATCAGATATGGTCTTACCCTCGACGTACTCCATTACGAAGTAGTGATACCCACCTGCCTCACCGACATCGATAGCCTGGACGATATTGGGATGATTGAGTTTGCCGGCAGCTTGGCCTTCCTTGTAGAATCGCTGCACATATTCTGGGTTCTCACTGAAGCGTTTCGGCAAAACCTTTATAGCAACAGTACGGTTCAAACTTAACTGCTGAGCATTATAAACAAATGCCATCGCACCGGCACCGATCTTGCCGAGTATTCTGTAGCCCGGAATCTGGTGTGCTGCCGCCTTACTCTCCTTTATGCTTGTCTTTAATCTCTCGGCCTGGGTGCCAGTTATATAACCAAGGTCGATCATAAGATCCTTGAGTATAATAGGATTGACCTTTCGGCGGGCTTCCAATTCTTTAAGCGAGTGATGTAACTCCTCGTCTGTGCAGAGACCCTGCTCCACTGCTATTTTGCCAAAAACCGTATCGTAACTTGTCTCGTTTGACATCAGATTATCCAAAGAACACAGCAGCTACGTTCTTCTGCTGAGGAGCGAATTCTTCGATTATAGCCAAACATCCGATAACAACCTCATCGTGCTAATTATCGATTTATAAAAAGTATTGTCAAAAGAAAATTTTTACCGGAAATATGATGCTCATGGCAGACAAAATCGGCCGTTCTGGTGCAGAAGTTTAGCCATTTTTGATCGGGATTAAACGGCCGGTGCTGGTATGAACCTATTGACTTTTATGGTTGACCTCAGTGCAAATCTGGCTAAACTAATGCGCTTTCGGATAGCATGTGATTTCGGAGTAAATCAGTGGCTTACAGTTGTGTCGTTTTAATAAAGCAAGTTCCCGATACCAAGAAGATAACCGGCAAGGTAATGAATGATGATGGTACGGTAAACCGAGCTGCTTTGCCGGCTGTCTTCAATCCGGAAGACCTCAATGCGCTTGAGCTGGCCTTGCAGATTAAAGACAGGTTCGGCGGCCATGTTACGGCTATCACAATGGGGCTTCCCGCCGCCGGCACTATACTGCGAGACGCACTTTACCGGGGAGCTGATGAAGCAATCCTGATAACCGAACAACGATGCGCTGCGAGCGACACGCTGGCAACCAGCTATATTCTTAGTTGTGCGGTTAAGAAACTCAGCTACGATATTGTCCTCTGCGGCAGACAGGCAATCGACGGCGACACCGCGCAGGTGGGCCCTCAACTTGCAGAAAAGCTAAGTGTTCCGCAGATTACGTACGTCGAAGAGCTGACAGAGCTTGCCGACAAGACGATAACGGTCAGGCGAAATATAGGCAACGGCTGGCAGCTCGTCAGGGCGAAGCTGCCCGTTTTGTTGACGGTAACGAGCAATGCAAACGAGCCGAGAGTTGCCGCTGCGAAAAAGATGATGAAGTATAAAAAAGCCCGCACACCGATAGAAGTTGAGCGGCAGGTCAAGGCTCTGAATCCTGAGGCTGATGAAGCAGATATAAGACAGCTTGTGGAAAAAAGGCGCAGCGATTTAATAGAGAAAGGCCTGCTTATCAAGCAGTGGGATTTGGACTATCTTGGTGCTGATTTGAACTGGTGCGGCCAGAGCGGCTCACCGACGAAAGTTCATCGTATCCAAAGTGTCGTTCTCGCTGCAAAGGAAAGTAAAAATATTGAACCGACCGCTGAGAATATTTTAGATATGATTCATGAATTGATTGAGGATAGAATAATAGCCTGAAGCCTAAAAGGGTGGATGTGTAAATGTCTTAAAAGGCATGCATAAATGAATTTTTACACAGGTAAAGTTGTCGGTATTCAAAGGTTTGACACGTGTTCAGCCCTGCCGAAAGCGAATATTGCTAAAGGCCGAATTCTACGGCCAGGAAGGAAAGTCAAATGAATATTTATGTGGGCAATTTGTCACGCGATGTAACAGAGGATGATTTGCGTCAGGCTTTTGAGGCTTTCGGCGAGGTCAGCTCCATCAACATCATAAGAGACAGATTTAGCGGTGAATCCAGAGGGTTCGGATTTGTAGAAATGACTACCAAAACCGAGGCTGATGCCGCGATTACCGGCATGAATGGCCAGGATATAAAAGGCCGAGCCGTAAATGTGAACGAAGCTCGTCCCAAAGCGCAGGGCCGCAGGCCCGGCGGCGGTGGTGGCGGCGGACGCGGTGGTTTTAGCCGTGGCCGTGACCGAGGCCGAGGCGGCGGCGGTGGCGGCGGACGCCGATACTGAAAAACATCCCCGTGCTTTCCTGCCCCCGCCTTTGCAGGGGTAGACTTGTCTCTGCGGAAGCGGGGAGCAAGAAGGGGTGCATTAAAGTTTTGAGACTCGGATTCGTATGATTGATGTGAACAGAGAAGGTGAAGTCTGGGTTTTTGCTGAGCAGCATAACGGGCGCTTAGAAGATACGCCGATCGAGTTGATGAGCAAAGCCCGACGATTGTCTGATACGCTCGGTGTGAAGCTATCTTCGATTGTACTGGGAGACGGCGTCAAGGCGATTGCTAACAAACTGATACAATACGGAGCAGACAACGTATATCTTGTCGAACATCCATTGCTGCGAACGTACCAGACGAACAGTTATGCCAAGGCAATCTGCGAGCTTATCCACAAGCACAAGCCACAAATCGTGCTTTATGGTGCCACTGTAGCTGGCAGGGATTTGGCCCCTCGGATTGCAAGTGCAATCAAAGCAGGTCTTACTGCCGATTGCACGGACCTGCAGATAGGCGACCACAAGGCGGTGAGGGATGGAACGCTACATAAGAATTTGCTGTTTCAGATAAGGCCGGCTTTCGGCGGAAACATCATCGCTACCATCATCAATCCCGAGCGTTGGCCGCAGATGGCAACCGTCCGCGAAGGCGTCATGCCAATGCCCGAGCCGGACGTCAACCGTAATGGCAAGATTATTAACGAGAAAATCTCCCTTGTAAAGGAAGACCTGCCATTAGAGATTCTCGAAGAACACAAACGCCCAAAGAAAGTGGACCTAAAGGCAGCCCGGATAATTGTGACAGGCGGCGCCGGCGTAGGCAGTGAAGAAAACTTCAAACTCGTCTGGGACCTGGCGAATTGTCTTGGCGCGGCACCTGCTGCGACGAGAGCTGCAGTGGACCTTGGCTTTATTGACAAAGACCACCAGATTGGTCAAACGGGTACTACTGTTAGACCTGCTTTGTATATTGCCGTTGGCGTGAGTGGTGCAATCCAACACCAGGCGGGAATGTCACAGAGCCAGAAAATCGTCGCAATCAATAACGACCCAGATGCGCCTATCTTTCAGATTGCGCATTATAAAATAGTCGGTGACCTCAATGAAGTAGTACCGATTATGATTAGGTCTATAAAAGAAAAGGAAATTGTGCCTGAACACGTAATCGCGAGATAGTAATCGGAACAACCATGGCAAACTTCTACAGGGACAACGACGATATACAATTCTTGTTCAGACACATAGACCTTGGTAGATTGGCAGCGGTCTGCGAAGAGAACTTCAAGTTTACAAGTCAATTCGATTATGCGCCGGCAGATACCGGAGAAGCCGTGCAAAACTATGATATTGTCTTGGATTCACTTGGCCAGCTAAGCGCTGAATTTATTGCACCGAGAGCTGAAGAGGTGGATCGCCAGGGTAATATACTCAATGAGGATGGGTCAGTGACACGTCCAAAGGCAATACAAGAGGCTTTGGAGAAACTGGCCCAGGCAGAAGTGATGGGTTTTACGCTGCCACACCGGTTTGGCGGCTTGAACTTTCCCAATCTGGTCTATTCGATGGCGATTGAGATTATCTCTCGTGCAGATGCTGCCCTGATGAATATATTTGGCCTGCAGGGGATCGCTGAGACAATCAATGCTTTTGCCTCGGAAGGAATCAAGCAAAAGTACCTTTCCGATTTTGTTGCGGGCAAAGTCACCGGCGCGATGGTACTGACCGAGCCGGATGCCGGCTCCGACCTGCAAGCGGTCAGGACGTCCGGGCACGACGCAGAAAAAGAAAGGCCTGCCAGGGTCTATCAGGACGCCGAAGGCAACTGGTTCCTACGCGGCGTCAAGCGGTTCATAACCAACGGCTGTGGAGATATTCTGCTTGTTCTAGCGCGCAGCGAGCCGGATGTCTCCGATGGAAGAGGACTGAGCTTGTTCCTCGTTGAGCGCGGTCCCTGGGTCAAGGTCCGAAGACTGGAAGAAAAGCTGGGTATTCACGGCAGCCCAACCTGCGAATTATTTTTCGATGATGCGCCGGCTCAGCTTATCGGTGAACGTCAACGCGGCTTGATTACCTACGTTATGGCATTGATGAACGGCGCTCGCATCGGCATCGCTGCTCAATCAATGGGAATTGCCGAAGCCGCGTTTCGCGTTGCACGAGATTATGCTGCGAGTAGAAAACAATTCGGCGTCGCGATAGAAAAGCTGCCCGCCGTTCGAGACATGCTCCTTGATATGAAGACTTCAATCGAGGCTGGTCGCGCACTTTTATACGAAACGTCGCGCGTGGTGGATATCGAAGTTGGATATCTGAAGAAGCTTGAATTTGACCCGCCAGAAGACAAGACGGTATTGAAAGAGCTTAAGAATAACTCACGAATCTACAAAAGATACGCGTCGATGTTGACACCTATGAGCAAATATTTATGCTCGGAAATGTGCAACAGAGTTGCGTACGATTCGATGCAGGTCCTCGGTGGTAGTGGCTACATGCGGGATTATGACTGCGAGCGACATATGCGCGACGCGCGAATCACCACAATTTATGAGGGGACAAGCCAACTGCAGATAGTAGCCGCGGTTCGCGGTGTCTGTAGCGGCACCGCTGAAAAACTCCTTGATGAGCATACTCAGCAGAACTATGACGAAGCAGTAAAGGATTTGCTGGAAAAGCTCGCTGAAGGAACGGCACAACTTAAAGAGGCAGTAACGTTTGTAAAGACGGAGGGTAATGAATATATGGATCTTTATGGCAGGGTGATAGTTGATATGGCAATAGACCTCGTTATCGGATACTTATTATGTGACCAGGCTAGCACGAGAGTTCAAATGGATGTGCAGGTTGCCGACAATGGTTCGCCGGATAAGATAAACACAATACCGGTTAAAAAACGTAAGGTGATGCTCGCTCGAAGGTACATAACAAAGAATGCACCGAAAATCGCTTCGCTTGCAGAGCTGATTTGCGCCGGTGACAGATCAACATTTACCGATTATGGGTCCCTAATTGGGCCGGTACCTGTCGAATGAGTAAATCCTCTAATGAAACCTCTTGTGGAACAAGGGGGGCTAAACGAGATACGATTCACGAAATACGAGATACGACTTTATGCTTCGAGTTGTAATATTTGATTTCGATGGCGTCATAACCGACTCCGAGATTCTACACTTCCGTGCGTTCAACGAAGTGTTGAAGCAGTATGGTACTGAAATAACAACAAAAGACTACTACACCACTTATCTGGGTTTAACCGACGTTGACTGCTATAAGCTGCTTATTGAGCAGGGCCTGCTCAAAATCAGTGAAGGTGACATTGGCAAACTTGTAGAGAAGAAAACGCGAGTTTTTGAGGAACTAATAAAAACCGAAGGCCAGATAATCGAGGGCGTGCGCGATTTCTTGCAGATGCTCAGTAACAATAGTATACCAATGGCTATATGTTCCGGTGCACTGCTTTCAGAGATAGAGTTAATACTTGAACAAGCTAAACTTCGGCATTACTTTTCGGCGATAGTCTCGGCTGAGCAGATCAAAAAAGGCAAGCCACATCCGGACGGATTTCTGTTGACACTACAAAAGCTTAATCGCAATCGAAGTGATGCAATTCTTGCAGAGCAGTGTGTCGTAATAGAAGACTCGCATTGGGGCCTGCAGGCCGCCAGGGCTACGGGAATGCACACCGTTGCTGTAACAAACACCTACGACGCCGAACAATTAAGCCAAGCTGAAAAAATCATATCCAAATTAAATGAGCTTAATATAACTGACTTGCAGCAACTCTGTGTCTGATTAACGGGCGGCCATGTCTTGCGGTTATGTTGCTACATCTACAATGCGCCGGCGGCCGGGATTTGAGCTTTGATTCTGCCGGTCTTTAAGTTAATTTTAATGCTATCAACGAGAGCACCATTAAAATAACACGACATCGTGTCATCACCTTGAATTGTGACGATAGGGCTGAGGTGGTCGTAAAATAAGCTGCTGCCTACAAAATAGTTTTCCTTGTCTCGGTAAGTTATACCACCCAAGGCGGTCAGCGAAGAAAGCTCAGTCTGACCATCATTTGCCTGTCTCAGGCTGACCTCAATATGTTTTGAAGTTACAATAGTCTGTGGACCGTATCCACCCTTTATAACAGGTATGTAATCAATTCGCAATGTCCGTTGTGGTCCGGCATCGGCAGTAATTTTGTTATCCTGGACATAGTACTTCAAACTCTCAAAGTCACGCAAGAACGCATAGCATCTCTTGCGAGGATCAAGTCCATTTGTGTTTGCCACGGACATAGCGTTCTTCGAGTTATTTAGTTTTATTATTCCTGGACCAAGAGCTGAGAGCAATTCCTGCTCAAGGTCGTAATCGAACCTCTGGCATTGAAGTTCAATGCCTCCGAGTAGCTTCTGTTCCCTCGTTTTGATGGAGGTGAGTTTGACCAGCCCGCCATCGGCAGTCAAATGTGCAATGCGGGGCAAATCCGTGGCAGAGGCAGTTCCATCTACAACAGCCAGGTCTATTGTGAGTAAGGGAGCTGAAAGACTGTCTTTTTGTAGGATATTAACATCCTCGCGTAGCATCGTGAATAGACACTCGTTTTCGAGGATGATACGATTGGATGCATGTATAAACTGAGCCTTTTTTTCAGCACTTATTCTTACAGGTACGGGGCTTTGCTTAGCTCCGGTTGGATTTCTTGCGTAAAATCTGACCTCAAGTGGACCGATAGCCATACTGTTGCCGGTTGAAGCGATGTGGTGGATTCTTTGGGCCACTAATAGAGCTTTCTCTGCCGCATCGTTACAGTCCATAGTGATTTCATTGTCGATGAGAGTTGAAGCGGCATCTATCTGGTTGAAATCCTTTTGTGCCATAGCCGAATCCATAGGTGCAACAAGCACACCACCACTGCAAGTCACAATAACATCGGTGAGTTCGTCTGATAACTCGCCGAAGGAGTCCGAGTCGTTAACATCATTATTTATACTGTTAGTATCTTCTATAGCAGTAGATATAGACTCAGATAATTGTCCTCCGGAGGATTTCTGCCACAATATGTCGTCAATAGAGAGATTTTCCTTGGCAAAAACCAACTGCTCAGGAGCATCTACAAGAGCATCTTTCATAAACACACATCTGTAGTATTGTCTCTTTTCCTGCTTCAGCCCCGATGGGGCAGTCGCAGGATGTTCAATATTTTCCGATGGGGCTACGAATGGGTTCGCACTGCCTGGAGGAACTTTGAAACGCAAACTATCCAATTCGATAATTTTGAATAGTTCGAGTCTGTCAAGTTGGTCATTGTAGATAAGTTCAAGACCTGAGCCCAGCATCTGTGTATTCTGTGAGACAAATCTGACCGGCCCGGCAGTTGTAAATAGTGACTTTTCGCTCAGATATGCAATATCATTAAGATAAATGAAGCTTTCATAAATATTGGAGCTTTTCTTAGGCTTAACGTGAATGACAACGTTTCCGGTAAAAGTCGCGTCTTTTGGACTGGATTTGCCCACCGCAGTCTCAACCTGGACTGTGCCTCTGTCAGCCGTGACTCGGCAGGTCAAATCAGGCATAAGAAGATTGATATATGGTTTTCTGATTTCCCATTTATCTTGCACTTGGTGCAAAAGCTCCTCAAAACCGAATTCTCTGTCGACGTTTCCATTTTCGTCGCGGTGTAGGAATTTGGTTTTTCTGACATTGGCAAGACCAACGTTTCCAATTTTGCCTACCCGATCATCTACATCACCGATATCACTTTGGCGGATGGTGTCAATAAACTCTGTTTGGGTATTTAATTCAATAGGAGGAGTCTCACTCATCTGTCTATAGAGCATATATAGCCCGAGTAGGCCCCCCAGAGAAATGATACCGATAAAAACTTTTCGAAAATACGAGTTCATAACAAGCTGGTTTGATCGCTACGACAAGTATCGCTTCATTAGTTCTTCCCATCTGCCGGTGTTTTTGAGAATATGCTCTATCACTTCCCGCACCGCTCCTCTGCCGCCGGGTCGAGTGGTTACGTAATCTGCGCACTGCTTGACTTCGTCTACTGCGTTTGCGACAGCCACTGCGAATCCAACGTATCTCATTGCCGGCAGATCAGGCAGATCGTCACCAACATAGGCCACCTTTTCCTGTGAAAGACCGATCTGTTCGAGTAGTTGTTTCAGAGCTGGTAATTTGTAATGACATTCTTCAAGGATATATTTTATCTGCAGTTGTTCAGCTCGATGTCTTGCAGGAAGCGATGTTCTGCCACTCAGTAGAGCGACTTTTAGTCCTGCCCTTTGCCATAGCCTGATTCCATGGCCATCCAGCATGCTGAAAGATTGTGTTTCGCTGCCGTTGTTGATTGTCAGACTTCCGTTGGTGAGAACGCCGTCAACATCCAAGGTCAGCAATTCGATATCGGAAAGATTAAATTTTGGTTGTTCTGCCATGGGCTGCTCCTGGACAGTTTGTTGTTAATCGTTAGGCCGATGCAGGGCCACGGGAGATGTCATCCGACTACTTTTATCGTCACGACATCCTGTACATCGATGAGGCCCACAGGCTTGCCGTTTGTGTCGATAACAGGAAGTTCGTCAATTCTGTATTTGTGGAAAATAGCTGTGGCCTCAGAAGCAAGGGCATCGGCCCTGATTCTTTTGCAGTCAGAAGTCATAACATCGCCGGCTTTGCGCTTGAAAGCACGCGGTCCTTCTTTAGTTATCAGTCGCCGAAGGTCCGCATCGGTAATTATTCCTGTCAATCTGTCGTCATTGTCAACGATGATTACTGCTCCATGGCGTTTTACGTCGCTTGTTTCCTTGAGTAATTTTTCTATTGTGTCGGTAGTTCTTGTAATAGGCAGTTTCTCGCCATGTTTGAACATCATCGATTGTTCCACGGTCATCAAATTCGCGCCGAGCGAACCTCCAGGATGAAATCTTACGTAATCTTCTACGCTGAATTTACGAGCCTTCATAACAGTAAAAGCGAGGGCGTCGCCCACTGCCAACATACAGGCGGTTGAAACGCTTGGTGCTACGCCGAGCGGACAGGCTTCGGATATCTTGCCCATACATAGAACTACGTCGCTATGTTTGCTCAAAGTCGATTGATTCTCACCGGTGATCGAGATAAGCCTAATCTCCAATTGTTTTACGAGGTTTATCAATCGAAGGACCTCATCTGTTTCGCCGCCGTAGCTTAGAACAATGACGACATCGTTTTTGCGTAACCTGCCAAGGTCTCCATGGACAGCTTCAGCGGGGTGGAGAAAGTGACTTGGTGTGCCGGTGGAGGCGAGAGTGGCACTAATCTTCTGGCCGATGATACCAGCTTTGCCGATACCGCTTACTATGCAGGAGCCGCTGCAACTGTAGATCATTTCAGCAGCCTTGGCAAAAGAAGCATCAACAATGGGAGTGATTGTACTTATTGCGTTAGCTTCGGCTTTAATCACTTTCCGTGCATAGTCAAGATCAAATTCCACTTATTGTCACTCCCATTTTTGTTGTGAATTAACTGATTCGGTAGATTATTTTATTTGTTCCGATTTTCCAGTTTTCCTATTAAACGATAGTTTGGGAATTACTGTTTCTTGAGATAGTTTCTTCACCTTCTTTCTTCTCCCCCGTCGTTTTTGTTCAGGTAAAAATACACGCACATTTTCTAACTCAGTGAGTGCTGTTTCGTTGAGCAGTCGGCGGATGCCAGATAAAATGTCCTCAGGAGAAAGAAGAACTCCTGATTCCTTTCTTAACTCTCGTCTGAGGAGTCTTATTGAATCCTCAGACAGTACAGCTTGGAGAAGGTTGCGAGGAGTAAGCACATTTGTCTTTTCCCAAACTTCATCGAGAGCACCTTTCCTTACGCTTTTGAAGGAGATTAGCTCGAAACGTTTTGCAAGAACCGAAACATCGTCAGCAAGAATGTTCCAAGAATGAATAAGTTTTGTTACAGGTGGTTGACCAAAGGATACATGATAAAGCTTCCATTCTTTACCGTTCGTTAATAATATCCATTCACATCCTGCATTTATTGCGTAAGATGAAATTTGGCGGAGATGCTTTCGTACCAAATCAACATTCACTCGTTTGATTTCAAGCATTATCACCGGTTTGGCCTTTTCTCCCTGTCCAATTTGTATTGCAAAATCAACGTGTTCTGTCTCACCTGCACCTCTAACTGCACGTTCTCGTGTCACGTGCTTCAAAATGTCATAGCCCATTAAGGATTCAAGTATTCGCTCAATACGCAAACGAGTGTCTGCTTCATTACAGTCAATTTTCTCGGCTTCCTGAGTCATACGACGAGCTTCCCGGATAGCACGACGCACATTTTTGTCTACTTTAGTACGAGCCATATCCTTCTCCCTTCTTGATTCACCATTATCACTCAAATCTAATGAGTTAAAAAAACGCTATTCCTGACAATCTAACTTATAACCATACTACCTAACAGTTTCACAGATACTCTTAACACCGCGGCTTTCGCCGCCTATCTTTTAGATATAAACTATACTCTTTGTAATATCTCTGGCCACTCTTTTAACCCTTATCGACTCTATGCCGGCAGGTGTTAGAATATCAACTTTTCTGCCCAACAGTTTTTCTATATACTCTGCAAATACAATAAATTTAAGCCCTATCGGTTTTACAAACTCGACAAGAATATCTATATCACTACCTTCTACCGGTGTACCTTTGGCATAAGAGCCAAATAGACCTATTCTCTTCACACCATATTCAGAAATAAAATATGAGGTCTTTTCTCAGCATGTCTATTAGTTTATCTCGTGTCATTATTCTAACGCCTTGTGGTACGCGGTTATTCGAAAATGTGCTTACAATTTAACGATGCTGCCCCGCTCATTATAGCAAACCAATTGGTGCTTTCCACCGGAGAAATCCGATGCGGCGTGGATGATGATGCGTTTATCGTTTAGCTGCTCTATCTGTGTTATGGCTGCTCTTTTTACATTATGCAGGTAGTCGCCGACCTCCGGCGAGACAGACAACTCAATGCGTCTTATCTGCTGCTTTGATGCGGACAGATTTAAAAGTCGGATTATTTCGATTGCCAGCGATTCATGACTTTTGACATAGCCGGTGCCGGCGCAATGTGGGCACGCCAAATAAGTACTGGACTGTAGCGAAGGGCGTATTCTCTGGCGGGTCATTTCAACAATACCAAATCTGCTTATCCCCAATATCTTCGAGCGTGCGCGATCGGTTTTAACCGCTGCGCGAAAGACTTTTTCCACGTCTTTGCAATGTTTTTGGCTACGCATATCAATAAAGTCGCAGATTATCAGCCCACCTAAGTCGCGCAACCTTAGCTGGCGGGCAATTTCAGGTGCCGCTTCCATATTTGTCTCGTAAGCGGTCTGCTCAGCACTTTTTTGTCCATGAGGTCGTCCGCTGTTAACATCAATTGAGACCAGTGCCTCTGTTTGCTCGACTATAATCGAGCCGCCGCCTCCAAGTTTTACCGTGCGAGACTGAACTTTCTCAATCTCATCTTCAATTTGATATTTGTGAAACAATGGGGCCTTGTCGTTATAGTATGTCACTCGCCTTCTCAGACGTGGATACGCCTGAGAAAGAAAGTCCTTTATTCTGCGTGTCATGCTTTCCGAGTCGCAGACTATGTTGGTTATTTTGTTGGTGAAAACGTCCCTTAGAGTCCTGATTACTAAATCCGACTCCTGGTATAGCGGTGCTGGAGCTTTCTCTGCCTCGATCCGTTTTTCGATAGCCCTCCATAATCGTGTCAGATATCTGAGGTCATTTTGGATATCTCTTTTTGAGCATCCTTGGCCTGCTGTTCTGATGATAAGACCATTCCCTTTTGGAGGCTTGTTTTCTTGAAGAATTTGTCTAAGCCTTGTGCGCTCATCCTCATCCTCAATCTTGTGCGAGATTCCATAGCTTCTCATCCAGGGCATAGCCACCACATATTTACCCGGCAGAGCGAGATATGTGCTGAGTGTTGGTCCTTTGGTTTTAATGCCTTCTTTAGTGACCTGAATGACGATTTCACGTCCTTTCCGCAGGCAGTTTTGGATAGCTGGTCTGTCTTTCAGGGCCTTTCTTCGGCCGATGCTTTCAACAATATTGCTGCGTACGCCGGGAAAATATCGAGAGTGCAGGTCGCTGATATGAAGAAAGCCATTCTTGCCTGTGCCGATGTCGATGAATGCAGCTTGTATGCCGGATTCGACATTAACAACTTTGCCTTTGTAAATGTTGCCGACGTGACTGCCCAAACTTGCTCTTTCCACATAGAGTTCTTCAAGCGAGCCACTTTCAATTACTGCTACCCTGCACTCTTCACTCTCTGCAGCATTTATTAGCATCTCTCGTGCCATTTTTGTATCTCTGCTCCCAGCATTCTATGTTATTTTATTGTATTTCTTCCCATCGAACATTCGTGCGTTTTACAGGAGCCGATAGCTGTTCTACGTCTGTTTCCAACAGCCTGAGAATCTCCTCCACGCGTACAGAACCGGCCGGACTAATGTTGCATTCAACAACGACGCATTGATTATTTACATTGATTGACTCGAAAAAGCTTCTAACATCGATATTGTGTGTGGTGCCGTTTTTGCCAGTTTTGCGTTCAACATATAGATTTTTTGCTCTCAGCAAGTGCTCAATTCTTGCCCTTAGCTTTTTGTTAAAATGCTCCTGTCGCACCGATATTATATACGTTTTCAAACGAGGATGAAATGATACATTTGCGTATGTAAAATCAACCGAGATCAGTTCACAACCTTGGGGCAGTTGACCGGAAAGTCTGCTTCCAACTTGCGATGCGTTCATATCGCTACATGCTGAGTCAGTCTCATGGCTAAATCGCATACAGAGCAGCTCGTCTTCCGATTCAACCCCCACGCTTCTGGGTAACGGCAGCGACATTCTTGGACGGGGATTGAAACCTTGACTGTACTGCACATTTATGCCTGCTCGGACACAGGCCCGCTGAAAAAGCTTGAGCGTCTCAGCGTGTGAGAGAAACCTGAAGTTGCCCTGAACTTTGAATTTAATCACTGCAAGCATGACTTTGTCTGAAGTGGTCATGCGTTCATCTCCGATCGTCCTTTCTCTGAATTCCTCAGGAATGTCTCGCTCATCTTCGCACATAAACCTCGTATATATAGCTGAGCTGTTTCTGTTCGCCTGGTTTTAGGTCGATTGTCCAGGTGAGATTCCTGACCGCATTCATACGCCGCAGTCCCCGGGCCAGCGTCTTGACCATAGCTTCCGGTTGCGACGATTTGACCTCGCCGGAAAGAGTCTTAGTAATTTCCAGCGTGATGGCTTTATTCTGGAAGTTGGCCACCGAGAGATTTCCCTCTATCGTCACCAGGTCGTAATGATGGCCGTATAATTGCGCCGCATCTCGGGCTCTGTCAGTTTCAAGTTCAAGTTGTTCGGCTTTGACGTTCACCGCCTGGGTAATGCGAAGCGTCGTTTTCCCATGAACGGCAGTATAGTTTAATGTGTCCTGTCCAAGGATAAGACCTTCTTTTACGGTCTCAGCCGGAGCAGTCGTCCAGGGTACTTTCGTAGTATTTTCCAGTCTTAGGCAATGCCAGACCTCTTCTTCTGGCTCATGCTTTTCGTCTCTGCGCTGGTCGTAGTAATAACGTTCTTGTTCATTAATGTAATCGGGTATCTTCCATTGATAAATGTGCTTGTAGGGCACGGATTCGCTAAACAGTGGGAAGTAACCAACTTCGCCTTTTTTGAGCTCGACCTTCTCAACTGGGTAGAGAAATAAATCCTCCGCAACTTTGCCAGCTTCTGCTGCACCGTATGCCGGCATCATTGTTTCGCCCTCATTGTAATATCCAGCACTCAGTTGAGTCATGACACGAGCCTCTCGTAACCTACCACGCTCGCTTTCGCCTCTTATTAGCGACTGGAGAAACTGGGCTAAACTCTCTTTTAAGGCCAGAGGGCTGACAATATCGGCAAACTGAAGGTGTGGAAATCCGGTTACCAGTTGTATCGTGACATCCTTTAGGTCACAGGCCTCGTTTATTACCACAGCTTTTGCCGAGATAATAGCTTCATCAGGATTTGTTATATCTATAATATAGCTGGGTGCCCACGTGATGCCCTTGGCCAGGTAACTTATCGTGAGCTTCTGTCCGTCTGCCGGCGAGCGCATCTTTACGGCAATCCGGACAATTTTACTTTTTTTGGCAAAAGACTTCTGAGCCTGACCATTGAGAAATTCAATCATTTTGACTTGTTGCGGGTCGATGCACACCTCCGTCTGATCGGTCTGGACAGTCATCAGACGTCCGTTGAAAAGCTCCGTTCTGCGGTAACTTGGCGTTAATTGTTCTGCCCTTCCAGGGGGGTAGGGGTCAGGCTCGGGGAGTTCTCTTTCGTCGGAGAAAAATTTAATTACACCCTCAACTGTCAATTCTTCTTCTCCGGATAAAGACAACCTGACCTTACGGCCGACATTGGCCTTGAGCAGTTCGGAGATAGTTATAGCTTCAATCGGTTTTGTCGAATCTGCTTGCTTGACGGTGAGGCTCTGCAATTTCACATCAGGCGGGTATGCCACCCAAAACGTTCCATGAGAAGGTGCTGAAGCCGGCATAAAACTGAACGAATCGCTCTCTTCCGGACAGGTGACCTCCGACACGAAGAAGCCCAATCCGTTTTTGAAAAGTGCTATTTGCTGCAACTGAACATCAGCATTTGGTGTTACCGCCTCTGCTCCGAGACTGATGTGATTAATAAGAAATACTATATTTGCCACAATGGTCACGATAACCGGTTTTTTAACGCATCTCATAATTAAATCCTCCGAGAAAAGGTAACTAAAAAGCTTCAGGAAGGACTATTCTCGCAGCGTTGCGAAGGTAGCTGGATATCTGCCTTTCCGAGTTCATACTGAGGACTTTTCTTGCCAGTCTATTACATTCTTCAATAGTTACTGAGCGAATAATCTGCTTTATCTCTGGTATCATCGGTGGAGTAAGCGACAGAGTTCTGATTCCCATTCCCAATAGCAGCATAACGTACTCCGGATCAGAAGCCATTTCGCCGCAGACAGCAACATCTATCTGTGCTTTGTGTGCGTCCTGAATAATGGTTCTGACGATGCGTAACACCGCAGGGTCTCCTGCTGAGTAAAGCGTAGAAACTAACTCATTACCCCTGTCCACAGCAAGCGTATATTGTGTTAGATCATTTGTCCCAATACTAAAGAAATTGACTTCTCTTGCAAGCGTTGACGCCGTCAGTGCGGCTGACGGCGTTTCAATCATGATGCCGACTTGAATATCTTTGTTGTAGGGTATAGATTCTTCATCGAGGTCTTCCATGACGTCATGCAGAATCATTTTGGCCTGCATTATTTCCTGAAGGTTTGTGATCAGGGGGAACATTATTCTGATATCACCCAGAACCGAGGCTCTGAGAATTGCGTGCAACTGCGTTTTGAACATCGTGAGGTTCTGCAGACAAAACCTAATCGACCTTAGCCCTAAAAAAGGATTTGGCTCCGGTGCAAAGCGCTTGCTTTGGGTGTATTTATCAGCACCGAGATCGACCGTTCTTATTACCACGGGACGTTTTTTAAAGACGTGAATAGTTTGTGCATAAGCTTCATAATGTTCCTCTTCTGTGGGTTCACTGGGCCTGTTAAGATACAGGAACTCGGTCCGGTATAAACCAATGCCTTCACCTCCTTTTTGCAGGACTATTTCTGCCTCGTCGGGAAACTCGATATTGCCCAACAATGTGAGCTTAGCGCCGTCACGAGTCACAGCCGGATCTTCTCTTATGGCGTCGAGCCTGTACTCAAGTTCTGCAAACTCTCGCGAATATTCGTTATATTGACGAATTGTCTCGTCATCAGGATTTACAATGACGATACCACGGTTGCCGTCGATAATGACAGTGTCGCCACCTCTGACTATTTCTGTCAGGTCTTCCAAAGCTACCACAGCGGGAATACCTAAGGAACGGGCAACAATTGCTGTATGACTTGTTCGTCCGCCGGCATCGGTTGCAAGACCCTTTACAAATTCTCTGTTGAAACCGGCGGTCTGTGTGGGACTTAGCTCTCGAGCTAAGATTGCCACCTCTTCGGTCAGATGCTCAACATCCTCGTGCTTTGGGCCTAAAAGATGTTTGAGCAAACGCCTTTTGATATCACGAATATCTGCTGCACGTTCACTAATATAGGCGTCTTTAACGTTGCTGAAATGGGACTCAATTTCCTGCAGGACTGTAGAGACAGCATACTCAGCTATCACACACTCCGAGTGGATCAAATCCGTTATTTTCCTCCGCAAAGTTCTGTCATGCAGAAAACGAAGATGCACTGCAAAAATATCTTTTATCCTACTTGTCTCGCTTTCATCCTGTGCTGCCCCGAGCTGCGTCAGCTCATCTATTGCTTCCTTGAAGGCATTCCGCACTCGTTGAATTTCCGTCATCCTCTGTGACGGTTTGATCGGACGCTGAGGGATTCGATAGTCCACAGAGTCGATAATCAGCGACTTGGCGATGGAAACGCCCGGCGAGACAGCTATTCCTTTTTTTATTTCCATGCGGAACTTTCACCAAATTCAATTATTTTTTGCGGTTTTTCGGCGGTGGCTCGTCGAACATTTTCTTCTCTACGAGTTTCTGCAGAGCCTGGATCGCTTCCTCAGCATTAGGTCCTTCGGCTTTCACAGCCAGTTTCGTTCCACAGGTTGCGGCCAGCATACTCATCTGCATGATACTTTTGCCATCAACCGTATTTTCGCCGTTGCTAACGGTAATATCACAGTCAAACTGGTTTGCAATATCGACAAACTGCATTGCCGGGCGCATGTGGAGACCATCTGCATTTTTTATCTCAACAGTTGCCTCATAAGCTGTTTTTTCCAACGTATTTTTTCCTGCCTGAATTTGAAGACCTTATTGACATGGACTGACAGTCTCATAGGGTCGGATTATCATCGGCTTCCCTGAGAAGATCCTCGACTTCCTCGGGCCCACGGCACTGCCTAAGAAACCTGCGGAACTTCTCCTGCTGCAGATGCCTGAAAATGTTCTCCATAGCTTGTAAGTGCCTGTCGGGATTGTCAATAGGACTTATTAAGAGTATCACTGAATAAACCGGCTGCTCGTCAAGAGCAGAAAAATCTATGCCAGTATCGCTTTGTCCGATTACAGCAACCACATCTTTGACTGCTTGGTATTTCACATGGGGTATAGCAACACCTTTGCCCATCCCTGTGCTTGCTTCATTCTCTCTTTTGATTAATGCTCTTATAATATCATTGCAGGCATCTTTTTCTAACCTGCCGGCCTTATCAAGTGCCGATACCAGCTCGGCTATAGCCCCGTCACGGTCCTTGGCCTGCAGCTTAGGAATTGTCGCTTTAAAACAGACGAAATCTGCAAACTTCATTATACCGGATACCAGCCTAAAACCATTCGTAACGGCCCTTCTGGCCATACTGCAAACTGAAAAAGAACGCTGACGAACAAATGCGGACTGAGATAACCTCAGCTACCTGTGTGTTTGTTGTTACGTTCCTTGGTCTTTTTTCTTCTGAGCTGTCTTTCCAGCTTATGTACTGCTACATCGATGCACCGGTAGGCATCCTGACCTGTCTCAGTAACAATAAAAACATTACTGTGTTCGCCTCTTGCGATTAATTCCACGCGGACATTGCCACCCTCACTGCCGTCGATAATCACTTCTACCTGGTTGATGCTGCTGTAGTATCTGGGCAGCTTGGCGGTTTTCGTTTCGGCATGTTGTTTAATAGCCTCTGTTATGGCAATATGTTTACCAGTAATTTTGAATAACAAGATCAACCTCCTTAACTGTTTTCCGGCAAACTGTGTTGCTTATCCTGATTTCTTTCACGTGTCTGTGGCAGGGCTGGCACTCGCTGACTATACGGCGCTATAACACCAGCGCTTATTGTGAATCTAAAAGCTTCCTCTATTGTCATGTCTAAAGCTATGGTCTGCTCTTTGGGAACCATTATCACATAGCCTGTAACCGGCATTGGAGAGTTTGGAATAAGAATAGTGAGAAATTCTTTTTCCACGTTTTTTACTAATTTCTTTAGTCCCGAGCCCGTAACAAAACCTATTGACCATATACCCTTTCGAGGATACTCAATTGCTACGACTCTGGAGAACAGCTTTTCTTGCTCTTCCGGCGTAAGCACAAAATCGGTGACTTGTTTTACATAAGGATAAACCCGCCTTAAAAGTGGCGTTTTCATTATGAACTTTTCGACAAAACGCCATAGAGCCCTGCCGACAACGCTGGCAAGCAGTGCTCCAACAATACAAACTGCCGCTACCGTGATGAGAAAACCTACTATAGACCCGGCAGTTCCCTCCACAAAAATAGCAGTTAGACCACTCTCGCTGATGCCCCTTTCGCCCTGAATGAGCGTTATCAGATGAACCAGCCCACGATTTATATGAATGCTGATTTTATCCTGGATGAACTTGTAGCCTGTGGAAAAAATCCAAATTGTAAGAACGGTCGGCAGTAATACTGCCAATCCCCTCAAAAAGTAGCTTTTCAAGCGCCTTGTAACGCTCATGTTTTTTAATGACGATCCTTCATTGTCAACACGCGATTTCTCTTCTCTGCCCTTAACAAATGCCCGGAAATCGCGTCCTGCCTCGATACCATAAGTTAATTTGTGGGCTTGCGATAGTCAACGAAAAACTCCCTCGGCAGATGTGTGCCTGTTAAGTGTATCACGGCTCCGGGCAGAGACGCCAAAACCCACACAAAACGCTGACAGAGAGCCAGAACGAGGGCCTCTGCAGCACCAACCCCGGCAAAGCGAGTGAACAATTCTCGGATGCCTCCTTCAAGAACACCTACGCCTGCTATGCTGACAGGCACCGCCGCCAATACCCAGGTCATAGGAAAGAAGACAAAGTAGTATCGCGCATCGGCGGCGATTTTAAGATTCAGTCCAATAAGCCAGAAAGTGGTTATTACCATGCTCTGCAAGAGGATCGTCAAGGCAAACGCCACAAGGATCGTCACAGGTTTGCGACAATAAATGATAATGGCCTCTTTTGCCTTCTTAATTGCCTGCCCGCCATGTACGCAGACGTACCGCCAAACCTTTGCCAGCATAGTTCGGCTTGTTCTGTGCAATAAAAGCAGGCCTAGGAGTACTGCCACTATGATCGCAAGCCAAGCAAGACTGCCTTTATGCTCAGCTAAAGACTGTGCAAAACTACTGCTGTTCTCATAACCAACGATATATTCACCGTGCATAAAAAGTAGGTAGCAAAACGCGCCTATTGCAAGCATGCCAAGAAATCCGATTGCCCTGTCGACGAACACACTTAGAGCGGCTTCAAGCTTCTTGTCGGTGTGTTTCGTTACGTACCAGGCCCGCAATAGGTCACCGCCCATTGAACCGGGCATAAGGTTGTTGTAAAAAAGCCCTAAGAAATGCAGCCTTACGGCGGCCCAAAAGCCGGTAAAGACGGACTGCGCCCGTAGCAGCAGCCACCAGCGCAACCCGATAAACACCTGGCTTATTGTAAATATTCCCAGACTCAGGGCGAAATACCATAAGTTAAGCCTGGCAAAGACCTGGCCTAATTGCTTCCAATCTTGGCCACGGAAAACCCAGACTATAGCTACAACAGCCACAGTGGTACGCAGCACCAGGGACAGATGTTTGGCTTTGGTTGACTTTACGCCGTTCGACAACTCATCTTTCCTTGAAAAGACTTGTCTTAGAAAATGATAACAGGTAAAAAGATTTTTGACAAGACATCTTCAGTTAGCAATTTAGGAGAACCACGAAGTGGCTACGAAGCAGGTTATTGAAGAGGGTCTGGATTTTACGCCGACCTTTGACGAGAACGGTCTAATACCAGCGATAGCTCAGGATGCACAGACCGGTCAAGTCTTGATGTTTGCGTACATGAATCGGCAGGCGCTCGAATTGACAATTCGGACAGGCTATGCCACTTACTTTAGCAGGTCTCGAAGGAGTATCTGGAAGAAAGGTGAGCGGAGCGGCCACGTCCAAAAAGTCCAGCAGATACTTGTTGATTGCGACCAGGATTGCTTGTTACTTAAGGTGGTCGTTGACGCTGGCCAATGCCATGTAGGTTACCAATCCTGTTTCTACCGCGCCATGAAAAAGGATAGCGGCAAGGATATGGAATTTGTAGCTGAGAAGGTCTACGATCCCCAAAAAACCTACAGAAAATAAGGTTGAAGTCCACATCTGCAATAACGTATCTGTTTTATAGTAGAGAAGTTACAATATTTGTCCTCGAGGGAGGTTGTTTGAAACATCAACGTCCTATAATTTACAGTTGACATTGCTGTACCCAAAGGTTATATTTTAAATCCAGTTCTGTAATAAATTTGGCGCGAGGTTATCGCAACGGTTTACCCTCATTTACGCCTTTTTTATAGGTTTGCGCGTCATTAACCGATTGTATCCAAGGTTAGAGAGCGGCTTGTGTGTGGCCCAGTTGCGCAGATCAGGTCACAGATAAATTTTTACCCCAATTATGGAGTGATTAATCATGGCTAAGAGAGAAAAAAACATAAAGTTCACGTGGCTGCTGGCAATAACAGCAGTCTTGATGTTGACAGTAGTTTCAGGTCGAGCGGAGGTAAACACATTTCATGTTGTAGTTAACGCCAATGGGTATGTTGAAGAGGGTTGGTGTGATGGTCCGTATCCTGAGTGGTACTACTATCGCAATACCAACTGGTGGAACCAGTGGTTTTACAATGGCCCTTACGATCCTGACCGCAAAAAGGTTATTGATGTGTCGATCTTTGTTATTCCCTATAGTCCGGTCGCTGGTTCCTATGTGGAGATAGCCTACAATTGGTCCAGCCCCGAGTGGCCGGGCGGCGGAGAGCCTCCCCTACCTCAGTATGTGCAGGACCCGGAGCTTGAACAGCTGTATATTAAGCGTCACACTTTTAAAACCTTAGAAACCATCCCGCCCAATGGTACAACCATCTCTAGCCATTTAGAAATTCAAAGCTATAATCCGGAGTGGGTCTCAATAGATGTGCGGGGCTCCAATTTCGTCATAGATGGTACAATTGACCATCGCTGCATTGAGAAGCCTGCTCAGAGACAGGCTTGCTGCTTGCCTGATGATACCTGCATTGACACTACCGAAGAGGATTGCAAAGCCATAGGTGGCGACCCACAAGGGACGGGCACTAATTGCGCTACGACAATTTGTTCACAACTGACAGAGGCCTGCTGTTTTCCAGACGATTCGTGTCAGGATTTGCCATCGGATGAATGTCTGCGCCAGGGTGGTGACCCTCAAGGTATTGGCACTGACTGCGCTACGACAATTTGTTCACAACCGACAGAGGCCTGCTGCTTACTAGACGGCTCATGCATCGACACCAATATAAACGAATGTTTCTCCATAGGTGGAGTACCTCAAGGCCCTGGCACAGATTGCGCAACAGTAGATTGTGGTTGTGATTGGCAGCTCGGGGATCCGCACAAGATGCACTGGCCGCAATTGCCTGACCTGAGTCCAACCGGTTTGGATGTCGATATATTCTGGACACGTTTGGCAGATGATTTTCTATGCACTGAAACAGGCCCAATCAAAGATATCCATATTTGGGGCTCTTTTGCGGATGATTATCTGCCTCCGTCAGGTGTGGAAAATTTAACATTCCAAGCCACTATTTATTCGAATATCCCTCCTGATGACATCACACCTTGGAGCAGACCTGGGGACATACTCTGGACGAGAGAGTTCGTTCCCTACGAATATACGGTTGGCGAGGTTGCTGATGATATTGTTGAGGGTTGGTTCGATCCTGCGACAGGCTTTTATGATCCTGCCAATCATAGCAGAGCTTATCAGTTCAATTTCTGCATAGAAGAAGACCCCTTCATACAGGAGAAAGGAAAAATCTACTGGCTGGAAGTTATAGATATTCTGCCTGTAACACACGAACCCGGTTACACGTTCGGGTGGAAGACGACTACTCCTGATCTTCGCTGGAATGATGATGCCGTCTGGCTGACCTGGGATTTTGGTTGGGTGCCTTTAACATATCCGGATATTCCGGGAATAGTACCGCATCCATATGCTGGGCAGACACTTGACCTTGCATTTGTTATTACCGGCGAAATAGTGTCGATGCCTGAGATGGACTTTGGTGATGCGCCGGAGCGGCCTTACCCAACAACCCTTGCAGCCGATGGAGCGCGGCATGTCATTATACCGGTAATACCGGGAATATTCCTGGGCAACGGCGTAGATCCTGAACCGGATGGTCAGCCCGATGCAACGGCAACAGGCGACGACAACGATGGCAACGACGATGAAGATGGCGTTGTTTTCACCAGCCTATTGATACCCGGCCAACTGGCAATAGTTAATGTCACCGCCAATGCTCAAGGATTCTTGGATGCCTGGGTTGATTTTAATGGCGATGGCAGTTGGGCCGATGCTGGCGATCAGATATTCGCGGTTCGGCCGTTGGTTATTGGGCCTAATTTGCTAACGTTCCCTGTACCGCCAACGGCGACACCGAACATTACAACCTTTGCGCGATTCCGATTCAGCAGCCAAGGGGGCCTGTCATATAAAGGCTTAGCCTTCGATGGAGAGGTTGAAGATTATCCTGTCGGCATCAAGGAGCCATGCAAACCCGAGTGTAAGCCTCCGGTTGAGCATTTGAAGTGGTCTCAACCTCCTATTGAGATTGACCCAACGTCGAGCATACCGGTGTATTGTGGCTGGGATGAGCTATCTTCTTTCTCAGGTCCCATGACCACAGGTGTCGGTTTGTGGAAGCTCGTTGCCGACGATTTCAGATGTCTCGGCAGCATGCCAATAGCCTCAGTTCATTGGTGGGGCTCGCATCTTGGTTGGGATGGGTCTGAGCCGCCACATTTGCCCAAGGCTTTCCATATCGGATTCTGGACTAATGTAGCTGCGGGATATAATCCCCATGTGGTGCCATTCAGCCATCCAGGCAAGCTGCTCTGGGAAGTTTATAGCTATAATTACGACTGCAACTTTGTCGGATACGATAGATTCCCGATGCTTGAGCAACTGATAGCTGACAATCCTTATGTCACGGTGCAGGGCAACGAGGACTTCAACTGGGCAGGCTTCAATGGCTGGTGGATTAGAGGTGACAGCGCAGATGTAGAATTCATGTTTACAGGACTCGACCCAGCAGCAATATCCGGCTCCCATGTCCTTGTGAAGTTCAACCTCGGAGTCACCAACCACCTCAATGGTGAAGAAGGTTTGGATGGCTTGGTTGATGTTACCATCAATCCCGGTCTGGTCGGCTGGACATATACTGTTAAGGATGTACTATTTGATAACCTTGACGCGGCAAATCATGTTTATGCCATGGGGACAGGCGGAACATACGAGACTACTGCGAGCATCCTGGTTCACAAAAGTTACATCCAAGGCGGAATTTTGACAATCAAAGTTCATAGAAATAGAGATGTGAAGGATACCCTGCCGGCAGCGCCCGTCTCTACAAATCAGCCTATAGATACTTCCACAGTGCCGCCTACCGTGCCGACGGGTTGTTACGACTTTGACGATGCGCACACTGTTCACATACATGTCGCAACCACGAATGCCAACGGAACAGTTGCTGCTAACGGCGAGGTCACATTGTGGGCGGAGGCGGACCAGGAGGCTTGCTTCCAGTATTATGCGAAGTTTGATCCGAACGAGTACTTCAGGCAGGGAGACTTCCTCGACCAGACACAAGATAATGTCTACTGGATTAGCATCGCAGCTATATATGACGACATTGCAGAGAACGCATTTCCGTGGGGATGGAAGACCCGTCCGAGGCACTGGATGGATGATGCCGTCGTTATAAGGGACTTGGTGTACGATGAGCTTAAGCCGGACCTGGAGCTTAATCCATCACAGGTTACTCCAATAGAAAACGCATCGCTTTGTGACCAGACTCGCAGTTACGATATGACCTTTGAACTGGACACGGATCCGAATTATGTCAAATGGGAACAGCCATTCACATCTCTACGTTGTTGGCCTCATTACGAAGATGAGGAGTCTATTGCTCTTGAGCAGACAATCATAGAGCCAAAAACCAAGTGGATACAGCATCCTGATTTGACCGAGCTGGGTATAGATATAGATGCAACAACTCAGCAGGGAGACTGGCTGTCGCAGACGCTTGCGGATGATTTCCTTTGCACAGATACCAGTCCGCTGACCGACATTCATATTTGGGGCTCTTGGCGGGGAGATAATCTCCCTGAGCAAAATTCCGCGGCTGTGGCATTCACGTTGAGTATTTACTCTGATGTTCCAGCCAGCCAGAATTTAGCAGGCTATAGTATGCCTGGGGAGCTGCTATGGCAAAGGCAATTCAGCCTTGGTGAGTTTAACGTTGAGCGAGTGCCCACAGATGCACCTGAGAGCTATTACAATCCTTGTATGGAACGATACGAACCGGCGGATCACCAGACGGTGTTTAGATACGACTTTAACATCGATCCTTCCGAAGCGTTTATGCAGAATGGCTCAAAGGATAAACCCATCGTTTACTGGCTGAGTGTTCAGGCTCAGCCAATATCAAATCCTGGTATAGCACTGGCGCGTTTTGGCTGGAAGACCTCGCAGGATCACTGGAACGATGATGCAGTCTGGCGGACAGATGTTATGCCGATTTCACGTCCCTGGGATGAACTTAGATACCCATCAAGGCATCCTATGCACCCAGAGTCGATTGATTTGGCCTTTGAGATTGGAACAAGACAGGAAAAAACAGAGCTAACAGTTCGCCGGCTTGTGGCTGACGATTGGAAATGTCGTTATAAAACACCAATAACAGCCGCTGTGTGGTGGGGCTCATATAAAGGCTATGAATACGAGGCCTGTAGTTGTCAGCAGGGACCGCCGCCTGTCAAGCCGGATTATTTCCTGTTGTCGATATGGACGGATGTGCCGGATCCCAATATAGATGATCCAGAGGATTACAGCCATCCGGGTGAAAAGATATGGGAGTACGAGGCTTACCATTATGATGAGGTGCTTGTCGGCCACGATAAGCACACCGGACCCATAATAACGATTTACCCGCCTCCTCCGGCTCCTCATGAGCCGGTGTATCGTTACTCAGTGCGGCTACCAAAAGACAAATGGTTCTGTCAGGAGGACGTGAATGATATCTACTGGTTCAGCGTTGTGGCTGTATACCAAGACCAGAACGAGCCGCAATATCCATGGGGCTGGACGAACCATAAGTGTTCGCCTTGGGAGCCTCCGGGCTTGGTAGAAGTCGCGCACTGGCAGATGGATGAGACAAGTAGTATTACTGCGCACGATAGTTCCGGCAATGCTAACCATGGGACCCTCGTCGGCGATGCGAGTTGGGTGCCCTGCTGCGGCAGTCTCTGCGGCGCAATTGATTTGGATGGTGACGGCGACTATGTCAAAACCGCAGATACTACAACCGGCCTGGACTTTGCGCCGGGTTCATTCTCCGTATCAGTAAGGATAAATGCAAGAGAGGTTGCCGACGGCTGGAGAACTATCTTAGAATATGATCGCGATGGCAGTGATAATAACCGGTTTGGTTTGTGGCTGAGTAGTCTGGGCAAATTCCATTTCAGAGTTGGACTGGACACGCAGAACACCAACCAGACATTGCAGTCAGATAAATGGTACATGGTGACTGGCACCTATGATGCGATAGATAAAACAATGCGTCTGTACGTTGATGGGCAATTTGATACCTCTGCTGTCCACAGTAATGGTTATGAATCGCCCAGTGCCACAAAGCTTACAATAGGCGTTCGTGGTTCGGAAAATGCCGAATACTTCGATGGCCTTATCGATGATGTGCGAATTTATAACCGTGTGTTAAGTAGCAATGAGATTCAGGCTTTATCTAACATTACCAGAAACGACGACGCTGTTGCCGGAAGTCTCGACATCAGCGACATAGAACCAAAATGGAGCTGGGTTGAGCTATACGACCAGGTCGGCATGAGTGAGGATATGTCATTTATTCTGTTCACCGAGCCTGGATGCTTCCCATGCTGCCACGAGGATTATTTCGAGTGGCTTTCTGTTGGCAAGCCTGATTGCTGGTGCTATCCGAGACAATGTCATGGAGATGCGGA
>CAZFLY010000009.1:0-60910 GCA_964519995.1 uncultured Pirellulales bacterium
GGTTAAGATCAAGACACTTTCTTAAGATAACCTCACGACTAACGCTATATTTCTTGGCAAGTCGTGTCAGGAGATTGTCGTTTATGGTTTGATTACGTATTCGAGGTTTAATGTCTTCGGTAGGTACAAGAAATTCACCCGCGAATTTATTACAGAACACCTCCACACGCTTGTTGGGCCCTCTCATTCTCTGGACAAAATCATCATGTCTTAAATCGATACCGCCAGTTCTGAATAGCAGGTGTGCCAATTCATGAAAGAGCGTAAATATCTGACGTATTTTCGCCTGACTGTTATTGACATATATTATGGGAAAAACATTATCATATAGACAGAACCCGGAACACTCATCATCCCTGAAAGCATCCTTAAAGATAAAGACTCCGTGTTTTTCCAGCACATCCCGCCAGTATTTCAATGCTTTGTCATTTGTCGTTAGTACATACTGTTGATTCAGCCCGATGCCTAAGTATTCCCGAACCGCTTTAGCTACACTGGAAATGGTATCTGATCTATGTATCGTAATGTCAGAACATACTTGTTTTTTTGCAGGGTTAACCCCGTCAAATAATTCTCTGAGATTCTCTTGCATTACCTTTGCCTGACGCACCAGATAGAGCAATCTTGGCTCTAAAAGATCAATTTCTTCTTGAGGTAATGTCCGAAAAGACTCTTTAGGAGTTTCTTCTTCAGGCGGCTCAGGAAAAAAGAACAATGCCAAAGGCCGCTTATAAATTTCATAAGCAAGCCGTTCCAGTTGGGCATAAGTCGGGCTGGCCGCGCCTTCTTTTTCCCAGGATGCAACGGTTTCGGAAGTTATCCTTTTCCGTTTCAGTTTGACAACAACATCAGGTATATCAAAACCGCTGGTCTCTCTGGCCCAGCGAAGCATAACAGGATTAACGGGTATTTGTTCGCTCATAACATTGCCTCGATAATCTGCATCATATCATTGCCGAAGATATCAACCACCAAAAAAACTAGGAAAAAATAGTAACTGTTTCACGTTTTTCCGGCTATATAATACACAACCCCGCACTCTTTATCAAACCAAAAAATACAGCAACGACAACTCTCTCGCACTAAGCCGCATTCAAGGCAACAAGGCCATAAGCGTGCTGGCGAGGCACCGCAATTCCCGCCTTTCAATTGATTAGTGATTAGTGATTAGTGATAATTGATTATTGGATTGAGATTGCCGCGGCCTTTGGCCTAGTAATTACTTTTTATTAGATTCCTCGGCTGTGCTCGGAATGACCGAGTGGAGATCGCCGCGCTTCGCCCCTAAGGGGCAAGCTCATCGTCAACCTGGTCATTCTGTGAAGACTGTTGAATCTCTTCAATAATCTGCCTGGCTTGCTCTACATAGCTAGCTGGAACGAGTACACGTGGAACCATACCATCAAGACAATAAATCCCTTGTAGATGCTCGTTGGTGATCTGAACCGGGATTCCTGCGGTCTCAAGATTTGCTTTCATCAGATAGGCAAACGTAATATCGGTTGCAGCAAAGACCTCTACGTATTCGTCCATGCGAGCACCTCTTGTATACTGAATACTATTGACAGTCAAATATCAAATCTACGCCAAACCGCATTATCAAACCATAATCCCGCGATACCTTAAATCCTAAAAATTCAGTGAAACACGGTCAAAGATAATTTCTTCGCCATCGAAGGTCATTTTGAATAACCATATCAGCGGTTTAGGCTCTTCTGGTACCTCTCCAGGCTCCTCTGGTATAGACTTGGCTAACAATCCTATCTCAGAAGGCACCACGGTTTTAGCTATACTGCTAACAAGGGAGCTTATGGCTGTGATAGTTTCATCTATTTGAGTATCTGACTTGAGATTAAAGCCGGTAAACATCCAGCCATCTTTGAGTGTAAACGACAGATCGGATTCACCGCTGCTAGTGTTGTATACCAATCCGTATTTTTCTGCAAGGTTGGGCAGGTAGATAATCTTATAGGTAAATCCATTCACAGTGATACTGACAGGCTCTTTAGTAATAATCGTTTCATTTTTTGCCGTTCCAGAATCTTGTTCAGCTTGTGTATTTGCTGATTCAGTTTTTTCTGTCTTTGTGGTTTTTGTACCAGGATGTGAGAAATCTTTAGTTATCAACAGATAAGGTTGAGGAAGGTAATAGGGAATGGCTTTTTTATTCTCTTTTTCACCTTTCAGAGAGATAGCTGTAATTGAACTGCCGCAACCAGTGAGCAGCACCGAACTGATCAGCAAAAGAGCAATAAGTGTTTTTTTCATCTTTTAATCCTTTCATAAGCGGAGCCCAAATATGAGTCAGACAGCCAAACACAGTTTATTTTTCTAAAACCAAAACTCGCCGAGGGCACAAATTTCGTATCTCATATCCCGTGGACTGTATCTTATGTATTCTTTCCGCTCTGGGGTGCTGTTTCTCTTTCAATACGTATTATCGGCATAAAAGAAAGGCGAAATCAAAGAAAAAAGTCGCTCGTGATCCGTGGCTCGTGACCAGAGAAAAAATGCAAAAATACTCAATTATCCTGATAAGGAAATTCGTGATTCGTGCTTTGTGGTTCATATTTCGTATGGATTCCGCATTAGGTGCGGAATGACAGGAAATGAGATTGCCGCGGCCTTCGGCCTCGCAATGACTTTTTATTAGATTCCTCGGCTGCGCTCGGAATGACTCTTAATGATTAATGATAATTGATTATTGGATTGAGATTGCTTCGCTCCTTCGACCCTTCGACTGCGCTCCCACCTTCGCTAAAGCTTCGGAGGGCAAGCAGGACAGGTCCCATGGACTGTATCTCATGTATTCTTTCCGCTCTGGGGGGCTGTTTCTCTTTCAATGTGTATTATCGGTATAAAACAAGGGCGAAATCAAAGAAAAAAAGCGTGGAAGAAAATCTCCCCAGCACAGGACCGGGGGCTAAATAAAACGACGGTAAGTAGAGCTGCCTCCGTGGGCTATTACAAAATGGCCCAATTGCTTTCTACGATTCGTATGAGACGAAACAAATGTTTTGACAAGTACCATAGCCGAGGGTATATTTCACCTTCGTTGGAAAGTGATTTAATTGTACGGCTTTGAATGGAGACAAAGATGAAAACGACAAACAAAATTGTCAATTTACTGATGGTCATAGTGATTTGTGTATTGATATGCGGCTGTGAAAAACAAGGTGAAACAACCGAGCAGCCCCAAGCCAAGGAGAAATCTGAGATGAGTATTACAAAGGAAGAATTCGGACAAACGCCTGACGGCCAACGGATCGACCTATACACGCTCACCAATGCCGACGGTCTTAGGGCCAGAATTATGAACTATGGAGCTACTCTTGTATCAATGGAAGTGCCTGACCGTGAAGGAAAGCTGAAAGATATCACTCTCGGTTTTGACACACTCAGCGGCTACTTTACGGAACACCCTTATTTCGGACCTACGGTGGGCCGATATGCAAACCGTATTGGAAAAGCCAAGTTTGTCCTCAATGGTACGGAGTATAAGCTTGCAGCAAACAACGGGGAAAACCATCTACACGGTGGTATCAAGGGATTTGACAAGGTTGTGTGGAAGGCTGAGCAGATAGAAGGCCAAGGATCGGCAGGTGTAAAGATGACATATCTCAGCCCAGATGGTGAAGAAGGATATCCTGGAAATCTGGCATGCACAGTTACATATACTCTGACGAATAACAATGAGTTGAAAATCAGCTACGAGGCTGTAACGGATAAGACAACTGTAGTAAATTTGACTAATCACACGTATTGGAATCTGGCCGGTCAGGGTAATGGAGATGTGCTTAGTCATGAGGTCACGATCAATGCGGACAAGTACACTGTAATCGATGAAAGTCTAATACCGACCGGAGAAAACAGAGACGTCAAAGACTCGCCGATGGATTTCACCAAGCCGATGACTATAGGTTCTCGTATTGATCAAGTTCCTGGTGGGTATGACCACAATTACGTGCTCAACAGTGGCGGCGGCGAACTGGCCCTTTGCGCAAGAGTCCGTGAACCTAACAGTGGCCGGGTTATGGAAATCTACACTGCTGAGCCGGGAGTACAGTTCTATACGGGTAACTTTTTAGATGGCTCAATAACCGGCAAAGCCGGCAAGGTCTACAAAAAGCACTATGGATTCTGTCTGGAAACGCAGCATTTTCCTGATTCACCAAACAAACCACAATTTCCATCCGTTGTTCTTGAGCCTGGTGAGAAGTACAGCACAGTTACAGTTCACAAATTTTACAGTAAATAATGCAAGTGCGGTAAATGGCAGGTGATATTTTCAGGAGTACTTACGCGAGGTAAATCCTATCGCCTGGCTTGATCTTAGGGATTCGGCTCGTTTTTTTGTTGATGTCATCTTTATCCAAGGCAAAGCTCGGGGCGATTTCGATTAGGCAGTTCGGTGAGCCATCTTTTTTTTTCGGCACTTCAACGCCGGCCGACTCAAGCCAGTCAGCAGCTCGGGCGACCATCATTTGCCTTGCGATTTTGACGCTGTCTTCACCCGTGCGGTTTTTGGTCGGGGCGAATTCTTGACTTCTCACTGTCTCCAAGATTATTGACTTCGAGGCCAACGGCAAAGCATCAAATACAAAGGTTTCGAGCTTTATATCGTTTTTCCTCTTCGGCTTCACCAAATGTCCCTGTTGATTGATGTGGGAAATTTTTTTCTTTGCCTTGTGCAGAGGCAGGGCAATATCTTTGCCACCATATCTCTTAACAAATTTGACATTTATTATGTGGATGGCAATGCTGCCGAGCTGGAAAGTCAATGACTCATCAGAATTTCGCTTATAGGCCAGTGTGTTGGGCAGGTCACTATATTCGATAACTCGCACCCTGCCGTTGACCAAACAGAAGTTACCAACCTTTTCCTTTGGTCCGGTCTTAATAAGGGCCTTTGAGGACATCTCGGCCCTGTCGAGCCAATGCAACCCAATGAACAGTGGATCAAAAATGCTTATCAATGGATTGTCCACTTGAAAATAGCTTATCAGCTCTACGTCACGCTTTGTCATGTCATCAATAGCGCCGCTCTTGCAAAGGGCTTTGAGACATCCACCGTGGCCGTCAGGTGAGTAATCGATGCTGTATTTCTTAGCTAACAGAATTTTTCCTGAACGACTGAAACTGGGCAGTGTGCCCTGCGAGAATATAAAGATGTTGTTCGGATCCAGTCCGTAGTAATCATTAGAACGGAATATCTTGAAGGTCTGGGCGTAATTCAGAGGGCTGGTCATAATATACCACGGGCAGGTGGTATTGTATTTTTTTTCAGCGGCTGTAATGGACTCAGCAAATAATTGAAAGAAAGTCTTTCTTTTTATCGGACTAATAGGGTAATTGCCCTTTGGTCCTTTGAATCCAAGGCGAGTACCTTGGCCGCCGGCAACGACAAAAGCTGCCACTTTCCCATTTGAGATTAGCTCTTTTCCCCTCTCGATGGCCTTGGCATACTTAAGCTTTTGCTGCGTGTTAGCCGGCTGGGCTGGGTAGAATGGGGCGGGAACCAGCCTTTTCGGGATTGGGGCAGAAACACTTTTCTTGACGAATTTGACCCATTTGTCCACCTGCACAAAGTCCAGTTGTTGGATTTGTTCGAGCAGGTTTTGCCTCTGAGAGCAGCGGAGTTGATTCCAGAAGGCCAGCAGATGGTGCTGATTATGTCTCTTGAGCAGTCTTTTTGCCTCTTCAAGGGTCATTGCGGTACGCAAAATTGCGATTCCTGTGCGAAAACACGCATAATAGGCGAATTTCAGAAAATTTCAAGAGACCAGAAAAATTAGACGAAATATGAGTTGACAAGCAGATAACGCTCTGCTAATATAAATATCGTAATAGGAAGGTTTGTAGTATTTGTGTCATAATTCAAACTGCCATCATAATTACACTATTTTTTCATATCCAAAATCTTCCTGCCATGGATAACAATTTGTTTCTGTTAATATCGTTAGGTGGGTGAAACCGCAAGGTATTTCGACAGGTAGCACTGATGTGTCATAGTACTTGTGGATAAAGAAATTGCGAATGAAGATTTACGTTGGCCGTTGTTCTGAGAAAAAATTTATCAATGATTAGATTCGCGAACAAAAACATGGTTGATATGTCTTACGCTAATGGGGGCGGTAGGCATTAATCCTGTAAGTGAATAACGATAGTAATCTCAGATACGGTCGCGTTTGCGAATCTCGAGATAGATGAAAGGATAACAAATGAAAAGAAAAGGTTTTACATTAGTTGAGCTATTGGTTGTTATTGCGATCATAGCTCTGTTGATGGGCATTTTAATGCCTGCTCTGTCGAGAGTCAGGCAGATTGCCTTTCGCATGACCTGCGGAACGAATCTGTCCGGCCTCGGTAAGGCAATGCTGATCTACGCCAATGACTACGAGGATGAACTACCCAAGGCGGGTGGCAGAAACGGCGAATGGGGAGGGCCTGTAAGCTGGGATGCCATTGATAGATATACAGCTTTCTCACTGGATGGGACCGGCACCGGTGGCGTTGCGACGATTTCCTCATGCTTTTATCTTCTGGTGAAGTACTCTGAGGTAACGCCAAAATCTTTCATCTGCAAGGGTGATGCCGGTACTACTGATTTTCAGCTTTCTGACGTGGATTCCGCGCTGTCGGCGGATTTAGAGCTTATTGATGCGTGGGACTTTGGGCCTTGGAATAGTGAGCAGGATGGACCAAGATGGCATTGCAGCTACTCCTACCACTTTCCTTTTGGTCAGTATGCGTTGACGACCTCGAGTGAACCTGGCATGGCCGTGGCGGCAGACCCAAGTCCGTGGATTCCTTCTCCCGGATCAGATGCGGAGGTATTTGCGAACTTCAAGCCTGACATGGCCCCATGGAATGGCACTGCAGATCAAGCCAAAATCGGAAACTCCTATACACATCAGAAGGATGGCCAGAACGTATTGTTCTTAGATACTCACGTAGACTTTGCAAAGCGTCCATGGTGCGCTACAGAGGAAGACAACATCTATACGCATCTTCCCGGTGCCATGGGCCCGCCGCAATTAGGCCAAGTACCTATTATTCCGGGCAGTATACCTGGCCATAGAAGAGATTCGTTGCTGGTACAAGAACCGCTTACAGCGTTGGGAGGCGGAGGAGGTACGGGTCGATAATAAGCCCCAAAGATTGTTGTTTGGAAATGGACGGCCTTGTGTCTCAAAGACACAAGGCCTTTTTATTTTTATTTAAACTCTTGCCGTCGGTTTTTTCTTGTCATGGTCACATTATGAACTGAAAATTGGGGTTTTACGCACATAGTCCAACTTTATGAGAAAATATAGAAAATCTTGACAATTGTGCTTGACAACCAAATTCACCTGTGGTAAAGTATAATTAGGTAGGTTTCGAAGGTTTATAGCAATTTTAATTATCATCATATTCCATTTCTTTCATTCCTAAAGTTCCTACCTGCTGAAAGCGTTCTTTTACAGTTTGGCTGGTTGCGCCAAGTAAGGTTTGAGTTTGCGCCAATTGAGCTGTAGGTAGGTTTGAGAGACTTATCATAAGCATAGGTCGCCATAATATTAATCGCCATTTCATATTGTAGACCTACCTAAAGAAACTGTCGGCTTTGGCTCAGCGCAGCATATTCAACCGATTTCTGCTCTAAAGCACAGGCAGAATTTGGCGCGTAAATCTTATTGGAAGAAATCTGCTTTGTCGGTCCGTTTGTACCGGCTGCTTTTAGGCGATAACGATTAACCAAGGAGATTTGCGGGAATAAGAAACATGTTTAGTGCGAAGCATTATTTTCCGGCAAAGACTGTTATATTGCTTGTCGGCCAAGCTGACGGCGGAAGTGTTGTTATTCATTGCATATCTAATTGTGCCTGAGAACAGTCGGGTCCGCGAATCTCCGTCAAAGTAAAGGAGAAGAAAAATGAAACGGCAAGGTTTCACACTGGTCGAGCTATTGGTCGTCATTGCGATCATAGCTCTGTTAATGGGCATTTTGATGCCCGCCCTCTCGCGGGTCCGGCAGATCGCGTTTCGCACAATCTGCGGAACGAATCTGTCCGGCATTGGTAAGGCAATGCTGATTTACGCCAACGATTACGATGATGAGTTACCTAAGGCAGGAGCCAAAGGCACGACTTGGGGCAGTCCTATTGCAGATTGGACTGGTGGGACTGCTCGTAGCCGAACTGTTGCATTTGGTTTAGACGGCTCCGGCAACGGTGGCAAAGCGACGATTACCTCGTGCTTCTATCTTCTGGTCAAGTACTCCGAGGTGACGCCCAAGTCTTTTATTTGTAAGGGTGATGCTGGGACCAATGAATTTACGCTTTCCAACGACATTCGGCCGGACAACACATTTGAGATGATTGATGCGTGGGATTTTGGGCCTCATACCAACGATGACAGCCCGAGAGCTCACTGCAGCTACTCGTATCATTTGCCTTTTGGTCGGTATACTTTGACTACCGCGAGTGAGCCCGGCATGGCTGTGGCGGCAGACCCAAGTCCGTGGATTCCTTCTCCCGGTATGGATGCTGAGGACTTTCAGGCATTCAAGCCTGACATGAAACCATGGGACGGCTCAGCAGAGCAGGCCAGGCGCGGCAATACCCATGCACATCAGAAGGACGGCCAGAACGTTCTGTTTCTGGACGTTCATGTGTCTTTTGAGAAGCGTGCATGGTGCGGCATTGAAGAAGACAACATCTATACACATCTGCCTGGTGGTATGGGTCACCCTCAATTAGGTGAATTGCCTACCGCCAGCAGCGAGCCTGGCCATAGGAAGGATTCGCTGTTGGTACATGATGGGGATCTGTAATGACCGGGGATAGAGGATAGATGGTAATTTGCCGCTACTGCTATGGCCTGTCTTGACATAATGTTGGAGCGGGGCTTGCCAGCCGGTCCTGGCCAAAGACTGGAAGAACTGCTGGCGTGTGTGTGATCCATGTGCAAGGCACGAGAGGATGCCTGAGGCACCCTTCGACTTCGCTCAGGGCAGGCCGGATTTGACGGTAGCTGGATCGTATAAGATAGTCGGCGACCTTGTGTTGCGGAGTGCAAGGTCGCCTTATTTATTGCCGGATATTTACACAACAGACGTTTATTTGGCCAAATAATTTGTGCCTGTCTGTTATGTTTGTCTTTGAGACATACTTGTGATAGATTATGTGCCCATTGTGGTTATGGAGTATGAAAATTGGAACAGACGCTTATTTATAAAATACTTGCTGAACATTTGGTCGAGGGCAAACTTGCTGCCGGTGAAGAGATCGCCATACGCATTGATCAGACCCTGACGCAGGACGCAACCGGAACGATGGCGTTTTTGCTCTATGAATCGATGGGAAATGGCCGAGTTAAGACAGACCTATCCGTCAGCTACATCGATCACAATATAGCCGGCTTCGGCCCGGAGAACCACAACGACCATTTGTATCTACAAACCATAGCTGCAAAGTGTGGTGTCTATCATTCGCGTGCAGGTAATGGCATCTGTCACCAGGTTCACCTTGAGCGATTCGGAAAATCCGGCGCGACACTTTTGGGCAGTGACTCTCACACGCCAACCGCCGGTGGAATTGGAATGCTCGCTATCGGTGCAGGAGGACTCGATGTGGCAGCAGCGATGGCGGGAGGACCTTTCTACTTGAGATGCCCCAAAATCCTTGGTGTCAAGCTTACCGGCAGATTGCGAGATTGGGTTGCTGCTAAAGATGTGATTTTCAAGCTGCTAAGTATTCAAACGACAAAAGGCAATGTCGGCTGGGCTGTGGAGTATTTTGGCGACGGGATTTCGACATTGTCTGTACCGCAGCGGGCGACAATTACCAATATGGGCACCGAGTTAGGTGTCACCACCAGCGTCTTCCCGAACGATGAACAAACCAGACGGTTTCTTTCTGCACAGAAGCGGGAAAAGGATTATAAGCCCTTAACAGCTAATGCTAATGCCAAATACGACCGTACAATCGAAATAGACTTGAACGAGCTTGAACCTATGGCTGCATGTCCCTCATCGCCTGACAATGTCAAGACCGTCAGAGAGATTGCAGGCACCAAAATAGGACAAGTCGTGATAGGTAGCTGTACGAATTCGAGCTATACCGATTTGATGATAGTCGCGAAGATTCTTAAAGGCAGACGTATACATAAAATGGTCGAATTCGCTATCGCTCCGGGTAGTAGACAAATCTTGAATATGCTTGCGCAGAATGGCGCTCTTTCAGACATGATTTCCGCAGGCGCAAGAATTCTGGAATCCGCATGTGGGCCATGTATCGGCCAAGGATTTTCCCCAGCAGACGGCACTGTTAGTCTCCGTACCTTCAATAGGAATTTTGCCGGCCGAAGCGGAACCACAGAAGATCAAGTTTATCTGCTCAGCCCTGAAACAGCAGTGGCATCGGTTCTGACGGGTGAGATTACCGACCCGCGTGATTTGCCGAATCTGTTCGGCATAGAATACCCAAAAATAGAGATGCCGGATGAGTTTCTTATTGATGACAGTATGGTAGAGCTGCCTTTGGAGAAAAAAGAGGCGGCAAAAGTTAAGGTTCTTCGTGGCCCAACGATTGTCGTGCCGGAAAAACCTTCTCCGCTACCGGAAAAACTCATGGGCCAAGTTTTAATCAAATGCGGTGATAAAATAACAACCGATCATATAATGCCGGCCGGTCGATTTTTGAAGCTGCGCTCGAACGTGCCCGAATATGCCAAGGTAGTCTTCAACAATTTCAATGAACAGGGTAGACCAACCTTCGCGGATCGAGCGATTGAGCTTAAGAAAAAATCCATGGCGGGCATTATTGTTGCCGGTGAAAGCTACGGCCAGGGTTCATCGCGAGAGCACGCTGCGCTTTGTCCAATGTATCTGGGCGTACGCGTGGTTATCGCAAAGAGTATCGAACGGATCCACAAGGCAAATTTGATTAACTTTTGCATAGTCCCAATAGAGTTTGCCGATTCGGCTGATTACGAGAAGATTGACCCCGACGATGAATTGCAAATCAGTGATCTGCTCAAGGCTTTAGAAGGTCGTGACAAGGTAACAGTGTCAAACAGAACCAAGTCCTTTGAATTTATAGGCAGACTCAATCTTTCAGAAAGAGAGCGGCAAATTCTACTTTCGGCAGGACTTTTGAATTACACGCGTAAGAAATCTGATGGATGAGCGAATAGTTACTGTATTCGGAACCGGAAGGACTGTTGCCGGCGATGCAAATTTTGCGCTGGCTGAGCAAGTGGGTAGAGTTCTTGCTCAGGCGGGTTTTACTATCGCCAATGGCGGCTACGGCGGGACCATGCTCGCTGCTGCAAAAGGCGCAGCCGAGGTCGGCGGGAAAATCATCGGTGTTACGTGTTCTGCCTTTAAGGGTAGCAAAGCGAACCAGTATATTACTCGTGAGATTGTCACCGTGTCGCTCGGCGAAAGACTGGATACCCTCATTAAACTTGGACAGGCATACGTGGTTCTACCCGGCGGAACCGGGACTCTACTGGAGCTGGCAAAGGTCTGGGAATTGAGGAACAAAGGCTTTCTTGATTCGAAAAAGCCTATTATACTTGTTGGCGGTTTTTGGAAGCCCTTAATAGCTTTGGTCGCCACTGATGATCCCAATAGCAGCCGATATATAAACCAGGTTGAACAACCGGAGCAGATAATTGAGTTCTTTAGCACATGAATAAGAGATTTGCCATAATAGTTGCTGTGTTTCTCTCTGCATTTGCTCTTGCCCAGCCGCAAGCCGAGACCAGGAGAGCTGCACCTAATCTATTGCCGGAAGGTTTTGTTTTGAGAGGTATTGACGGAAACCTGAATCGCGCCAGCCAAGAATGGTTTTTCGAAATTAGTGAGGATGTCGGCACTGACAGAAATACTCTCAAGGCTGGGACCAGGCTTGAAATTTTACCGTCAGCGGTTTTGGAAAATATGGTTACCGATGCTAACGATCGGTCCACGGCGTCTTATAAACTCTGGGGCAAAATCATGAAATACAAAGGCGAGAACTTCATATTCCCGGTTTATTTTTTGCCTTTGAGCAATATTCTTGAATCTGAGCAGACAACAACGAAAGACCAGGAGCTTAACAGGGTTGAGTTGTCGACTGTTGGTGATCCAAATGATGAATTAGCGATACCGCCTGAGGTTTTAACAAAACTTGAGAGCGGGCGAAACGTTCGTTATCAGTCACCAGCTAAACGTAAAAAAACAGCCAAACGGAACTCTGTATTGGCTGACCGAACAGGTTTCATTGTGGAGGCACCGGATAGACAAGACGATTTGAAAGAACAAGTGAGTTTCATTTTCGACGGACTGGGTAGAAATTTAAGTTGTGAGCGATTTAAACTTTTACCCTGTGCGGTTCTTGAGCGGATTGAGCAACTGCAGGCTGCTGAGCCTGACCCAATCAGATTCAAAGTAGCAGGAATTGTGACTGAATACGAAGGCGCCGAATATCTGTTGCTGCACAGAGCAGTCAGAGCCTATAACCACGGCAACTTCGTCAAATAAAGGATAAATCGATGCCCCACGAACTCGACCAAATTCTCATTTCTTTTTCTCAACTAGGCCAAGATGCTTTTGACAAAGCTTTGCTTAAGGCCAAAGATCCAATAATGCGATCAGCCCTGTTTGGAGTTGCGGATAATAGAAACAATCAGGTAGTTGACATTCTGCGCGAAGTTAGAGAACAAGGAGACCTTGCAATAGTAAGATTTACTGAGGAGTACGACCATGTCAAGTTGACACCTGAACAGTTTAGAGTGAGCAAAGAAGATTTACAGAATGCCCACAAAGAAATAAAGAAAGACCTATTGGAATCAATCCGTCAGGCAATCAAGAACGTAAGAAAATATCAGGAAGACATATATATCGGTACTTTTAGACATCCTGGAATTAAATACACACCTATCAAGCGGATTGGAATCTGTGTGCCTGGTGCTTCAGTGCCTTTGCCATCGACAGTGATAATGACAGCAGTTCCTGCGCAGGTTGCAGGCGTGAAGGAAATAGCAGTAGTTTCACCACCAAGATACAGAGGGAGCATCCATCCGGTAATTCTGGGTGTATGTCATGAGTTAAAAATTGATGAAGTCTATCGCATCGGTGGTGCTCAGGCAGTTGCGGCTTTGGCATTTGGAACAGGGACTATTGATAAGGTTTATAAAATTGTCGGCCCGGGCAATCAGTGGGTACAGACGGCTAAGCAAAAAGTTTTTGGAATTGTTGACGTTGATTCGATAGCAGGACCAAGTGAGATATTGATAATAGCAAATGATAAGGCAAATCCGGCGTGGGTAGCAGCAGATATGTTAAGCCAAGCAGAACACGCACCGGGCAGCGCTTTTTTATTCACGGATTCTCAAGAGTTTTCTAAGCAGGTTCTGAGTGAATTGAAAAAACAGATTAAACAATTGAACAGGGCTAAAGAAACGAATGAATGCTTAATCAACTACAGTAAAATCGCTGTATTTAATTCTATGAATGATGTGATCGCATGTTCAAATGAACTCGCTTCAGAACATTTGGAAATTCAATGTGGCGATGAGAGTAAGCAAATCGCTGGAAAAATTGAAAATGCCGGTGCAATATTTATCGGTGATTACAGTCCTGTGGCGGTAGGTGACTACTGGGCTGGGCCAAGTCATACACTGCCGACGGGAATGAGCGCTTGGTTTTTTAGCGCCCTCAGCAGTAATGATTTTATCAAGTCAACGAGTATTATTGAATACGATAAAGAGAAGCTGGCCGCGAGTGCTGAGGATATTATTCGTTTAGCTGAAGTTGAAGGCTTGGATGCACACGCCAGGAGCATAAAAATCCGCCAGCAGGATTGATCCGTATTTAGCCCCAAGTTTTACCTGGGGTCTTCTATATTCCCCAGTCGAGGCTGTCTTTACGCCACTAGCAGAACCAACCTGTTAGCCGAACACCGACTGGATACCAATTACAGTCCTTAGCCATAAAGCTCTGGCTTTACCATTTAGTTGTCTCGTAGCAATGAACTAATAATCCGATAAAGAGCTTACAAACAGAATTCGGAAATAGCCGAAGCCCCCATTACATTACATTGTCGCTGTTCACCTTTAAGAAAGAGCATATATTTTATGACCCATATATTGTAAAAAATCATGATGCAATGACATTAATTTCGACGGTTGTTCATGGCCGTCAAGCAGTCTGTAGCGCTTTTGATGTTTGCCGCCGTCGATATTAGAAACAGCTCGTCACCCTCGTTTATTTTATGACCACCTCTAGGGATTGAAAATTTTTCTTTCTCACGACTGAATGCCGCAACGAATACACACTCAGAAGGAAAACCGTTACCTTTTGTGATTTCTTCGATTCTTTTGCCAGCCACCTTGGCATTCTCAGGCACGGTAACTTTGAAGATATTTGCTCTGCCGCCTATTGTTGTCACATATCGCACGTCTGGATGTTCGACCTCGATCATCATCTGATTAACCATAAAGTCCGTGACACGAACAATCGCATTAACTCCCACAACCTGGTATGCCTTCTCGTAGTTGGGGTCCCTCATTCTCACAATGATTTGCGGCACGCTGAGACTTTTGGCAAGTATCGCGCAGGCGAGATTGTCAGTGTCATGGGGCGTCGTGATCACTATAACATCAGCTTTTACGACACCGGCATCTTTCAGAACTTCGATGCGCGTGCAATTGCCGTTTACAGCAACCACCCCTGTTTCTGCATAGAGCTCGTCACAGATTTTTCTGTCCGGCTCAACCAGAACAACATCGTGCTTATTTTCCAGCAGTCTGCGAACGAGCAGGCCGCCAACCATTCCACCACCAGCTATTACAATATACATCTCTCATTGCCTCCAGTATGGAACACGCTTTTTGTGGTTTTTTCTTCTTATGTCCAGGCCTTTCTGGAGAAAAGCAATAACACCGGCAATATCTCCAGCCTGCCTGCCAACATACCAACTATATAGGTCAACTTTACAACAGGACTTATTTCTATCATCTCTTGTACAGAAATGTAGCAGGGACCAATGTTACCCAGCGCAGAGAACATACCGGATATTGACTCGTATGCACCGTGTTTTGAAAAAAGTGCTGTAATCCCGCCCCCGACAACCAATAACGCAATCCAGGTAAAGAACAAGGCAGCTACTCTTTGTATTTCATCCTCGGGGACCCTTTTTTTGTCAATGACCAAGCCTGACGATGCCCTTCCTGAAACTCTAATCTTGAAAAGCTCTCTTAACATGAGCCGGTTCAGTATCGCAATACGTAGCACCTTGAATCCGCCACCAGTTGAACCGACACAGCCGCCAATAACCATCATAACCAAGAACAATTGCTTCGAGGCCGCACCAAAAAAGTCTGAACCGATGTCTTTTGTGCCAAAACCCGTTGTTGTCAATACCGAAATTACCTGAAATATGCTGTATCGAAAAGTCCGTTCAACTTCGCCAAGGTTAATTGCTGTGCTATCGCTGAACAGAGCTCTAAAGGCACCCATCTTGTGTAAATGATCAATTATAATAACTGCCGTAAAAGCAGTAATGAGCCTCCACCAATAACGAACCTCGATGTTGTCCCAAAGGGCTTTGAAATCTCGTGTAAGGACACGATAGTGAACCAGGAAGTTAATCCCGCCAAGCATCATCAAAAACGTTAGTGTGTATTCTATTAGCTTGTAGTTTGGATGTCCCGTCAGGCGGTAATACTCTATGCTGGCGTCATGTGGAGAAAAGCCTCCGGTAGACAACGTAGTCAAAGAATGACAAACGGCATCGAAGATCGGCATACGTTCGATCGTGAGGACTACCGCTGCCAGAAGTGTAAAACCAGCGTATATGCACCAGAGAATCTTCAAAGTGTTAAAAAGACCGGGAGCAGGTCTACCCGATGAAATCTTGTGGCTTTCAGCACCAAAGATATGGTGCGCGCCGCTGGCCTTAAACGTCACAATGAGAAAAAACGATAGTATCCCGATTCCACCGAGCCATTGTGTCAGCGACCGCCAGAAAAGGATGCTTCTGGGCATGTCATCAAGGCCCGAGTATACCGTGATGCCGGTCGTTGTGAAACCGCTCATCGCTTCAAAATATGCGTTCAGATAACCTGAGCCGATTACGATCACGAATGGCAGCGCACCGACTGCCGAACAGACAACCCAGCCCAGCGCACACATCAGCATCGAACCAGTTGTGTCCAGCTCTTCGGACTTGAAGGTCCTGCGCAGGATAAACCCGATAGCAAATGACACACCAGCAGGAACTGTAAAAGCAATCACGCTCTGCCATCCGTCACCATGTTTTCCCCAATTGATAGCGGCTACAATTAGAGGCGATAACAGGATGAAGCCCAGTACTTCGAGCAGATATCCAACGAAGTGAAATACGCAGTTGATGCGCTGGAATCTTCTTCTCATTTATGGTCCTGCCGTACGTCGTCACCGTAGTACTACTTGATACCTGACGGATTTTATCGGTTTTTTAGGTATGTCACTTGACGTGGTTTCTGGCTTGCCGGCAGAATTCGCCCATGAGTTGCACTGCTTTAGTCATTCGTTCAGGTGAACCATCCATTTTTGCGTAAGCGTCTACCAGTTCCAATAAGTCGGCGGCAGGCTCAACAAAACCAAAATTGTGTGAGACATCAACGATTGCTGCGTCCAGACCGTATTCCATTGCCTTTGCAAGATATGCCCTGCATATGCCTATTTTTCGCCCTGGCAGGTCACGGGCGCTGTTACTGATGCCAAGAATGCAATGTGCTGCTTTCATTTCAGGATCATTCTTGATTTTTCTAATCGTCTCGAAAGTCCGGTAAGTATAGCCGGGAACGTTAGGCTCCATCGGCATATCGATGGCCAGCGGAAAGACAGTCGAATCAAAGAATATCTGGTTAATCTTGAATCCGTATTTATTAACTGCTGTCTCGAAGATCTGTTTTGCAAAAGAGTAAAGTTCTTCATCTGAGTGTGAACCGGCCGGTCCGGCTGGAGCTGCTTCACCGACTAAAAGGGCTACGAAGCTAAAATCAAAATTCCGGTGTAGGGGCAGCATACTGTCCATCGTGTAAACCTTTACCGAATTTAGTAGCGGCGGTTTGATCTGCTCGTCGGTGCTGTACCACTGTTTCAGACCGGCTGTCAACACGTCATCATTGCTGCTATCGATGCAGATAGGTACGCCGTTGCTCCATTTCTTGACCAGCTTGACGTACTCCACCATCATATCAACAGTCATCTCTGGGTCGTCCTCGCCAAAGGCATCGAGATTTACCGCAATATAATCAGCGCCATGTGCTACCTGAGACTCTATGAGGTTCCTGATATAGTGTAATGGCTCGCTTTGTGTTGAATAAGCTTTGGAGCCAAGCTCAACCAATTCCTTCATAATCTTTCCGGTCTTAGGTATTGAAGCGTGAATCGATTCGCCGATCATGATAAGGGACTTTTTCATACTCTGCTCCTATGCACTGGAACTCATGAGTTTAGATGCAAATATTAGATGTCTAACCACAAGCCATATTTAACTCGATCAGCCGAGAGTAACTGCCTTAATTAGCCGATTGTACACAGCTCGTCCCTCACCAGCAAGCGAGAGATAGCTTAGAACTGTCGAAAAGAGCGTATTTGATATGCTAAAAAAAGTCTTTCCGTCGGCGGAGCTCGGCAAAGACGTACTCGGCACCATAAGCCGACATCTCAAGCGCAGCTTTAAGCTCGTCCGAATCAGCCCGCAAAAAGGGATTAGTCAGTTTCTCCTGTGATATAGTTGAAGGAACTGCTTGCATGCCCTCTTTCTGTGCTTCCTTGACTTCCTGCAAACGCTGTCGGACCATTTCATTGTAAGGTTCTATCAACAAAGCGAATTCATAGTTTTCCACCGCATAATCATGTCCCGGGTAAACGAGTGTATCGCCGGGCAGAGCTGCAAGCTTCTGCAGCGACCGCCACATTGTTTCAGCATCACACTCGAAACATCTGCCACAACCTCCGACAAAGAGCGTGTCTCCCGTTAAGATAATACGTTCTTCGTTATCGCCTGGCTCCTCAATATAGTAACAGACCGAACTGTGTGTATGCCCAGGCGTGGTGAGACTGCATATTTTCACCATTCCTACTGTTATAATGTCGCGATCGCCAAGTACACAATCAATAGCAGGTATTCTATCCCCATCGCCACCGATGACTCTACAGCCTGAAAGTTTTTTCAACTGAACAATCGCTCCCGTGTGGTCCCAGTGATGGTGCGTGGCAAGAATATCCGTTAGCTTTAAGCCTTGCTGCCGCAGTAACTGAAGAACTGGGCCAGCATCGCCGGGATCGACGACAAAGGCATGCTCTTTGTCGTACTGATAAAGATAAATCAGATTGTCGCCCAGTGCCTTGATGGTTTTCACTGAACCCATAACCTCGTGGTTAAATCAACATTATGTTGTGTTTGAACCGGCTGTTTGCAAGCCCGGATTGTCGATATCGACCTGAGGTTTGTCAAGAATCGAAGTTTTGTTTTGAATACTTGAACACGTATGCTAACCTGTAAAAATGATGGATAAAGATAAACATTCAACAAAGTGGTATGTTGCCGGCCTGCATTTTGAATGTATGCGGTGCGGCAGGTGCTGCTCCGGGCCGGGTGAAGGCTATATTTGGGTCACTCGGCCTGAGATTGAGTTTATTGCCGAGTTTCTAAAAATAGCAACCGAAAATCTGCGCAAAAAGTATTTGCGACGCATTGGTCTGCGAATGACAATTATTGAAGACCACGCTACAAAAAACTGTATATTCTTGCAAGATAGGGCCGACAAGAGAATATGTGTTATCTACCCTGTTCGGCCAAGCCAGTGCAGAAATTGGCCTTTCTGGTCAAACAACTTAACCGATCCGACTACCTGGAACAAGGCCGCTCAGAAATGCCCCGGTATCAATCATGGGAAGCTCTACGGTTACGATGAGATTGAGGAAATCCAAAAGCGCACTAAATGGTGGCTGGATAATGACACGCAAGAAGATAATTGCACGCGTAGCTGACATCTATGACTGGCTTGATGAGCAGATCAGCAAATCTCCAAACTTAGCAGGGCTTTGCCAAGCCTGTGGGAAATGCTGTTACTTTGATGGACCTGCCCCTGCCATTGAGCAGGGATTCGATCACCGATTGTACGTCACCACGCCTGAACTGATGTATTTGGCTGAAAATATCGGCAATGAGAATCTAAAGCCAATGCCTACTCGCACATGTCCTTACCAGATAGACGGCAAATGCAGCGTTTATGAATATCGCTTTGCCGGCTGCCGAATTTTTTGCTGCAAAGGTGATGTTGAATTTCAGAGCAGACTAAGTGAGTCGATCCTGAAAAAACTCAAATCAATCTGCAATGACCTTGGCCTGGCTTATCGGTATACTGATTTGGCAACTGCCTTGAATGATATTGTCCAGGTCTAATACTTGTCAATTGGCAGCGGAATCCTATCCTGTGGATCTCGTAGGTTAATGTATTTCGCCCCACCTAATAGTGACCCGTGCTCGCTATAGTAACTGTAAAGCTTGGCCAGTTTATCTTCGTCTTTTGCCTCCATATACTGTGACCACGCTCCGATTTCAGCCCCCCAAATAATTTGCGTACGGTCTTTAGCGTATAAAACGATATGGGGTGCTCGGCTGTCCTCTCTCCCTTTGAAATTACTGACATCGATGCTCTCAATTTCCCGCAACAACGGTTTGTCCGGCACAAGGTCCCGATCCATTCGATCAAGCAGACTCAATAGCTCGATAGCGGCAGCAAGGTCGTCCCTTTCCAACACCTGTCCTATCGGCGGCATTATGCTAACCATTACACCTCTAACCATAACGATCGACAAAGCAGACAACGGCACAAAATCGAGCACAACCTTATCGGCATCAACATAGAATTTAGTTAGGCCTGTCTTTATCAGTGCCAATGGCTTGCGCCAGCGAGCCTTGATAAGGATGCGGTCGTGGGCGGTTTGCACCACTACGTCATCCAACCACGCAACAGAGGCCAGATTTTCAGCCACTTGCTGGGCAGTATTCTCATCGAGCTTGAAGGTCTGACTACCCGCAGCGAGAAGAACTTTTGTTCTCAATTCCGGATATATCCACTCCGGCACGTCCACCAATTCCAAAGTACCGGTCGCAGCCGGCCTGGCGTATCGTATATGTTTATCCGCAAAATAGAGTCCGACCGCGATAGCAGCAATTGCACAACCGAAGGCAAATGCTTTCAAGAAGGTTGTAAAACCAAGCTGGTCATTTGTTCTCGATTTTTTTGACCCCATGGCTGTACCGGACTTGAATGGAATCCGTTGCGTTCTGTATTTCGTTCGTTTTCTTCTGGTCACTTATTCCCTTACATTGTAATAGGGATCACCGAAAAGTTAGGCAGATACTAAAATTGCATATGGTGGAACTACCGGTGAACAATTGCGTTTTTCTTTTCCATTGCCGCTTCGATAATTCTAACACACAGTTCAGTCATTGTAAGTCCCGCTTTTGCTGCTGCTTTCGGAAGAAGTGAATGGCTTGTCAGACCGGGAAGTGTGTTTAGCTCCAACGCGTAGGGGATTCCATCGTCACCAAGTATGAAGTCGACTCTTGCAAAATCACTACAACCCAGTGCATTAAAACACTTCATAGCCGCCTCGTTGATTCTTTGTATAAGCGACACATCAACGATTGTATCGAATAGATACTCCGTCCGCTCATCGATATACTTTGCGCTATAATCATAGAATCCGGTTCTGCTTCTGACCTCAATAACTGGCAATGTTTGTCTTTGTAGTATTGCAACTGTTATCTCCCTGCCGGGGACAAATTTTTCGATCATGCACCGGCCAAACCTATCGCGCGTTACCTGAGCAGTGATAACAGCATCTCGCGGCTTATCTACAATACGGACGCCGACACTGCTTCCTTGTCTAATTGGTTTTACTACAAACGCCTGACCAAGCTGCTGTACCTGCTTAATCAGTTGTGGTTCATCTAAATTAGAATCAAACTCAATTGCATCAGGTACGTTGACACCAGCTTCAGCAAAGACTTTTTTACTGGCCATCTTGTCGAACGCCAATCTGCTTGCCTCGGGGCCACTACCTGTGTAGCAAACAGATTTATTTTCGAGGATGTGCTGAAGCTGTCCGTCTTCGCCGAATTCGCCGTGCAGCGCGAGAAAGAAAATATCAATACTGCTGTCATCCAGTATGCTCAGCTCATCCGGCTGAATATCCACGGTGATCACATTCAAATCGGCCTTTTGAATCGCATCGGCGACGCACCAGCCGCTCCGGATGCTAATCTCACGTTCCGCGCCGATGCCACCACAAAGAACAGCCACTTTCAACTTGCCGAAACTTGTATTCAAGTTATCACCGACTTGTATCGAACAGACCATGAGAAATGAGCTCATTTCCAGATTTCGACTTCAGGCTCCAGATCAATATCAAACTTTTCCTTGACCCGCTGCTGCACTGCATCTATCAGACGCGTTACATCTCGGCTTTTACATTCCTCTTCCGCTATTATGAAATTCGCGTGTTTTTCGCTGACTCTCGCACCACCGATTCGCAGACCTTTAAGACCTGCTCTGTCAATCAAGGCACCTGCTGAAGAGCCTTTGGGGTTCTTGAATATACAGCCACAATTTCTCGTGTTTAACGGCTGATTGTTCTTTTTATATATCCAGGCCTCCTTTACGGTTCTCATTATCTGATCCGGATCAGCATCGGTCAGCTTGAGTCGAGCGTTCAGAATAAATTTGGCCGTGATATTTGTTCTGCGGTAGTCAAAAATGAGTTCCGGTTTACTTTTATGAAACACACTTCCCTGACCATCCATTAGCGTGACGGATTCTATGGCCGAACCTATATCTCCGAAGTTACCCCCTGCGTTCATCTTTACAGCGCCTCCGACCGAGCCCGGTATGCCGGTTAAAGCCTCGATGCCGGAAAGTCCCTTCTCCACACAAGTCAGAACTAACCTGCTCAATTCTGTTCCGGCCCAGGCAATAACGTGCTCGTTTTCAAACTGCGTCTGGGCAAAATCATTCGCTTCGAGCTTTATCACAGCCGCCCGGACACCCTCGTCACTTATTAAAAGGTTGGAGCCGAAGCCCATTACATAGATGGGAATTCTGTGCTCGTTGCAACGCCGCACAACCGTTCTAAGCTCTTGGACGTTTCTTGGCCTGATAAAATAGTCAGCAGGTCCTCCTAATCCATACCATGTATGCTGTGCTAACAGATGGTTCGTTTCAACTATCTTTTCTAAGCCGCTGAATAAATTCATCTGCTATTTTCCAAACGTCGCCTGCGCCCATCGTAACGACTAAATCGCCAGCAGTTACATTTTCCTGCAAATAATTGCAAATAGCACCGAAGCTATCTATAAATAACGCATTCGATCTTTTGTCGCATATCCTCTCAACAAGGGTCTGTGCGTTAATCTCTTTCCTACTTGCCTCTGAGTCGCGTATAAAATATATCTCCGGCACGATAGTTACTTCGGCAAGCTTAAAACTTTCCGCGAAATCATCAAGCAAAAATCTTGTTCTGCTGTACTGGTGTGGCTGAAAAACGCACCAGATTCGATCTGGCCTGTATCGTTCGCGTATCGCTTCAAGCGTCGCCCTAATCTCGGTTGGATGGTGTGCATAATCATCAAGGATAGTAATGCCGGCTAATTCGCCTTTTAACATTAGTCGGCGGTCAATCCCTGTAAAGCCCGGCAATAACTGCAATACACGCTTGGCAGGTATGCCCAGATTAATTGCCATAGCAGTAACAGCAAGGGCGTTAAGGATATTATGCCTGCCGGGCAAAGAAATCATGGCCGGCCCTAAAAATTTACCATTGTGATAAACATCAAAGGCATAAAACCCGTTAAGCAATCGAACGTTCCCAGCGTGGATATTGCATTCTGCGTCGAGTCCAAATGTCTCGCATCTCAGCTCTGCCGGCAAAAGGTCAATGATCTTGTCCACATTCGTATCGTGGCCATTGGCGATAACCATGCCATCCGGCTCAACACCGAGAGCGAATTCACCAAAGGCTGCAACTATCTCATCTTCATTCTTGTAGTAGTCCAGGTGATCCTGCTCAATGTTTAGCACACACGCAATCTTGGGCCTAAGATTCAAAAAACTTCGGTCGTATTCACAAGCTTCGGCAATGAAGAACTCACTATCGCCTGTGCCGGAAGAACCGCCCAATTGAGGAACCTCAGCTCCTACGATAAAGCTGACATCAACATCTGCTTTCTTTAGTATATAGCTGAGCCAGCCACTGGTTGTACTTTTGCCATGGGTACCGGCAACAGCGATACCCTTGTAGCGGTTCATCAGCAGCCCCAGCATCTGGGCGTACTTATAGATGCGAAGACCGCGCTGACGCGCCAACTTCAATTCAGGATTGTCGTCTTTTATAGCCGCTGATACGACGACCGCAGTCGTTTCAGAGTTGAGGTTTTCACGACGGTGACCAATTTTTATGTCAGCCCTCGACTTTGATAGCTTAGTTATAATAGCACTTTCTCTCTGATCTGAGCCGGTAACAATAGCACCATTTTTCATAAGTAACTGCGCCAGTCCGCTCATACCGATGCCACCGACGCCGATGAAATGAAATCTAGTCTCCGCCACGCGCAACTTGGAGATACCATCAACTACCTCATATCGGTGAACCGCTTTTACTCCGCTTCGCTCGGTTTTTATATGAGGCTGGATCATTGCATCCTTTCTGCACAGATTCATCCTTAGTGAGTTGGGATGCCAGTTTAGCACAACAGCAGGGTAATGCAAAGAAAAAAGGCCGAAGCCCCTTTCACAACAGGAGCTATCGGCCTTTTGTCTGCGTGCCATGACCCGCTTTAAGTCAATCGGCTCAGTTGATTATAAATACAGAGTGACTGCCAAAGAAATGCTGGCCCGTATCCAGTTGGCCAACAACTTCCAAGTCCGCCTTGCCGTTCTCCGGAACCGCCTCGGTCAAATCCTCCTTAGCAAAAACAGCAATCACAGTTGTACGCACCAGCTCACCGCTGTGCTGGTAGACATGCTGATAGATAGCCTCACCACCGCCAGGGTATAGACGAATAGGTTGTGTGATATCGACCTGATCTTCACTAATGTCGGACAGACGAACCATAGCCAAGATGTACGGCCAGCCACTATCGCCTCGCGGAATTACGTATGGAAACACCCACAGATATGCCTCGACCGGTCCAACGACTGTTATGACCACCTCGTCCGGCTCGGAATCTATTGTCCCATCATTTACAACAAGCTCGACTGTATGCTCACCTATCGGCAACTCAATCGTGGGATTAACACCTGTTGCGTGGTAAGTATGTGAATCGATCATCCATGTCCACATGTATGTAAGCTCATCGCAATCAGGATCAGTTGAATCTGAGCCATCCAGTGTGACCTCAGCAATCCCGTCGATCCATGCGTATACTGTTTGGTCATCGCCTGCATCGGCAATCGGAGGTTGATTTGTTGTTGTGACAGCTTGGAACTCATAGGCCCCCATATCCACAATTGGTGGCGTCCCGGCGCCTGTGTCAACGGTGCCAGGGTCATCTACAAACCGCGGATCGCCGTCAAGGTCAACGCCCACAGTAGAAGGCACTGCCGCGTTATCACCAGCGTCGATGCATGGTGAACCGGCCCATAACCGAAGGTCATCGTCTTCAGTACCTACAACGTCATCGGCTCCGTTCGGGTCAACAAAAACCGGATCGGCGTCAATATTGCCGATATCAGGCCAACCGCCATAAATGTCACTGTACGTTATGGTGATTGTTGAGCCATTGTCATTGTCGATTTCATCTCCACCTTCCCACAAAATGCAATTAGCAATTTGAACAGTACTCGAACCCGAAGACGAATAGCAGGCTAACGCCCTACCATTCCTCGCTGAGTTTCCGACAAAGGTGCAGTTCACCAGATTCGGCTCACTATTGTAATAATTTAGTATGCCACCGCCGTAGTAACTGGCCCGATTTCCGGAAAATGCACAGCCAATTAGAGTTGGCCCTGCCCCAGAATTATAAACTCCACCTCCGCGCATCCCTCCGTTTCCATAGAAACCGCAGTTGGTCAAAGTTGGTTGGCTGCTGGATGAGTTGTAGATTCCGCCGCCGTAGTACAACGCCGAATTCCCAACGAACGTGCAGTTATCGAGCTTAGGGCTGCTGTAAGTATTGTACATACCGCCGCCCAGCCGCCTGGCCCGGTTGCTTCTGAATACACAGCCGGTCAGTTGTGGGTGACTTTTATAATTATACATCCCTCCGCCTTCGGTATTTCTGATTGAGGAACCAACTGCATGAGCTGCGTTGCTAATAAACTTGCAGTTCACCAGGCTCGGATTACTACTGCTCCAGTTGAACATTCCTCCACCACACTCGACAGCCACATTGTTTTGCAAAACGCAGTTAATCAGCTTTGGAGAACCACTAGAATTAAATACTCCTCCACCACGCTTGGATGGATAAGGCCACAGGCCGCTGGGACCGTTAGCGTTACCGCCTGTGATAATAAAGCCATCCAACACTGCCGTTCTATTTGTTCCACTACCTGTGACAACACTGTAACTATTCTCGGCGCGAGTCGGTTCAGTTAGCAGATCTTTAGGATTAGTCACATCAACGTCGTCACGATTCAAGTCACCGCTCAGGATTGTCAGATATACTTCTGGTTTTCGCCTGTTAGGGCTTGGCTCACCGAAACCAGCATATCCGCCTTTGACTCTGACGCCATTTTTAAGTTGAAATGTAGCATCCGGATCGCCTGGTGTGCTGCCGCCGCCCAGGTCAGGCGTATAAACACCCTCCGCGACTTTGATAAGGTCTCCACTTGACGCTGAAGCCAGAGCGTCCTGCAGATAGTTATAGGCATCTGTCCACGAGGTGCCGTCGTTAGCGCCCGTGGCATCAGTATCAACGTATATGACCTTTCCTGCTGATACAGCCGCAGCAGTCGGCGTAAATAATAGGATTACAGACAATACTACCAGTTCTATTTGAGCTTTCATTTTCGTCCTCCTTCTGACATTGTCAAATTACTATAATGGGTACTAACGCCTTTATAAACGTAGCCGTGTTTCTCTAAAGAAATGCCGTCCCCCTGAGGGGCATCCTCAATGTTTCCTCCAAAAGCCACATTACACACATTAAATATAGTATAACACCCCACAGAGATGCTTTCAAGAAAAATTGTTGCAGCAGATGCTGATGCGGCCAATATCATGTAAAAACTGCCAGAGAAGTGGCTAAAATGCTTTCAGGGCTGATTTTTCATTTGCCGGAGATATCCGTCTTAAAGTCATTTACATCATCGGTTTGGGCCGCCGTATTAGACTCCGATCGACGAATAGTCGAAATAGCCCTTATCAGCGTGATAGCAACCCAAACACCACTGGCAATAACCAAAATCGCAGCTATCACAACAAAAATCATAAAAACTGAATTCATCGTGCACGCTCCTGCCAGAGGCCTCCAATTGAATGTCCCAGTACGTACGCCAACAGCGCCGACAAAAGAGCTGGAATGATAGCGGGAACATCAGTTGCAAAAGGTAAACCGAACTGAAACATTATCGCAACAAATGTGCCGACACACATGGACAATATTCCAGCCAGCGGACGTGGGTTTTTGACCCATAGGCCGATTATAAGAGCCGGAAGAATAGCAGGCGCCCAAATTGTGTAGCAGACAAGCAAACCTCTGATAATGCCCGGAACCGCCACAGCACATGCAGCGGCTATGCCCGCAATCATAACCGTGGCACAGCGTCCTACATTTAAGGCTGTTTCATCCGGCAGCTTTATAAATGGTTTGACGACGTCCTCAGTAAACGAAACCGCCCCGGCATTCAGCAGAGAGTCAAGACTTGACATAACTATCGAGACCAATACAACCAAAAGCAGCACATATCCTTCAGCAGGCATAGTAAACTTGACCAGACTCAACAGCACAAGGTCTTCACTCGTTCCCTTCGGAATGATAGTTCGTGCCGTAACTCCAAGAGCTATCATAACCATAAACCAAGCCACGCTGAATAGACCCGCTAATATGAAGCTATTCCGTGATACGCCAGTTGTTTTAGACGCCAACGCACGGTTTGCATAAGGAGGTATGAGGGTCTCACCAAGCAAAAATGCTGCTAACAATCCAATCATGTTAATAGATGGGGTCGAGTTCACTGCCGTCGTGGTTGCAACTGCCGTCTCCTTGGCAAAGACCGCCATTCCACCGTGTAGGTAAAACACCAGTATAACCAACAACATGATGGGCAGCAGAATTGCAAATGCCGTAAACTGAAAGGCGTCGGTTATTACGCTGGCACGGAGGCCACCGAACGTCGTATACAGCGTAGTCACTCCAACCACTATAGCAACGGACGACCAGGTGGGAAGGCCAAATATGTCAGTTAGAACGACGCCGCCTGCATTTGCCATAACTGCGGCAAATCCCATACATAAGCCTACCGAAATGATCCCTGCGATGATTTGGCAGTTCCGGTCGTACTTTTGACCTATGGCATCACCCAGTGTATGGCAGCCTTTCAAGGCTCTAAGACGGGGCGCAACGAGTAGACCAACCAGAATATTCTGGAGTGAATATGCCAATCCTACGATGAAAAAAAGTAAACCGCTGTTAAATCCTCTGCCGACAAAGCCTATCGAAAAACCAGGTCCCACGTAAGTCGCGGCAAGGCTGCCAAAAACAAGCGCCAAAGGAAGTGTACGTTTCGCCAGCGAGAACTCCTCAAAGTCGCGTGCGGCCCGTGCGCGTACAGCAACGAATGTAAGCATCGTCACATAGGCCAAAACAATAGCCACAGACAAAAACGTGTGCACAATTCCGATCCTACTTATCGGTTAAAGGCGCGAAAATCGGCCTGGATTTAGCTTGTCCAAACCTACCTGCCCCCCCGCTGGAACATTTCCTCCTCCAATTCGTTGATCACAGCATTTAGTTCAGCTTCGGTACGAATCCATCCAAATCGCGCATCAACAAGAAAAGTCCGGTACCATTGAATTAGGTTCTTGGCAAAATCGTGATCCTTACAGTAAATGCCGAAAGATATCTCTCCAGCGTGCGATCCGGATTTCCGCGGTATCTGAGGAAATGCAAGGAGAACAGCCAACCGCGTGAGCAAAAACTCAATGTCCGAGACCTTGCTGTTATATATGCGGAGCCTGCCTGATTCGATCGCCTCAGGATATTTGCGAAACAGAAACCTTGCAGCATTCGAAAATTCCGGCACACTCAAATTCAGAGCCCTATGCACTCGCACATCGGGGTAATCTTCTATGATCTCGTATAGCGTGCTAAGATAATCCTCCATGGGTTGGCGCTCTCCCTCGAACAACATACACGTCCAAAGTTCACTGTTACCGGTAGTATCAAGCTGATCCTGAAGCATCTCGTCGGCGACTTTATACGTCTCTCTTCGACTGCCCAGTACCTTCAGTTGGCGCTCGGCCAGAACTCTGGCCCAGTTCGGCATATCCTTCGGAAGAGTTTCCGGCGGGCATACACCAAGACGGGTCAAGAGCCTCAAGAACTGCTTATGCTGTGAACCATAAAACCTTCTGCCGACAACGCTGCCAACGTTACCGTCACATTCCATTCCGTATTGCTTATGGTAGCCAAAAGACAGGCGCTGCACATCGTAACCTTTGGCCACAAGCACTTTCTCCAGCTCACCGATCAGGTAAACAGCCTGTTGCTCAGACGCCCCGTCAATGGACAAGTGAACGTTTGGACACAGCACAATCGGCCTTTTGCCTATAAGCTCAGAGAGTGATGCGAATTCCTCGGCAGCCTGCTGCAACTCCCCTTTGTCGTCATAGATTTCTATACAAACAAAAACTACGAGCACGTTTCTGAATACCGTCTTAGGCTGAACAGGTGAAATCGTGGAAGGGTCTATCCGTGAGGATGGTTCCTTGTCCTCAAAATAGCAGGATGAACACTGGTAACAGTCCAGAATCATATCGACTTCTCGTCTTTGATGTCCGCCCGGCTCACTGGTTTTGTGTGCCTTGTATGTTTGCTTCGCGTAGATGCTTTGGACTGTTTCAAACGCGATGCTATTTCGGCATCGACGCGTGATATGAATAGGCCAACATCGGGTGTTACAGCTTTATCAGTAAATCCAACGCCGTTTAAGACCCGCACCATTTCAGTCGCATCCCAAAATTCCGACGAAGATGATATTCTCTGCGCTTCGGTGCGGGTCAGCGATTTGAGAAAAGCCGGTATGGAACCATCCCGCAAGGCATCAGCGTAGTCGATTAAAAGTCCCGCAATTTCTCGATCTTTGTCAGGCATCGTCTTTGCTCCTGTTAAAAGCGCTATCTAACTTAAACATAGGCCTGGTCCGGCTGATAGTAATCGCGCAACATGTTCTTAAGTTTCAATATAGTTCGGAATTCAAGCATTTTAACTGCACCAACGGTAGTCTTGAGTTCATTTGCGATTGCCCTGTTAGACATGCCCTGCATCCACAATTCAATAGCCCGTCGCTCTCGAGCCTTGAGCTTGCCCAACATTTTCTGAAGAATCTGCTTAAGCTCAGCCTCGGAAACCATCTCAAAAACTCCCAGCTCCGGAGCAACAAGAGTCATCAGATGTTTTTGTGACAAACGCAAGTTTCGATTCGTTCTTCTATATACTTGTCTTAAACGTCCACGCATATAATACAGATACACAGTTCTAAGAAGCTCTCTATCGTTGGCGACATTACGCAAGCGGTCCGGATTTTCCCATATATCGGCATAGACATCTTCCAACACATCTTCGCACTCGACCTCATTGCCGAGGTACCGGTACAGACACCCGATGAACGTTCCAAACGTAGCTCTCACAAAAGGCTCCATTGCTCGACGGCGTCGTTCGATATCAGGGGCTGTGAGTTCTTTCAGGGCATTTCGCAGCCGTTTATTCATAGCACGTCTTTCACTTCGCCTACTACTTACCTCGGCCACGTTGTCCTGACAAAGTAATGCCAAGCAACTTTTGGCCTATCTTCAAAGTTGTGCGTTATAGACTGCAAATGACCATTATACCTCAACAGCGTACCTTAATTCAACGCTGGTCCTCCAAACGAACAATTACAATAAATTAATCGGTCTCCGAACACCGCTGCAGCCTTGGTCTATTAAAAGCCGTATACAGGTCGCAACTGATCTTCGTCCGGCAGACTGGGATAGTACTCACACCTTGTACCAACATATCCGATACCGTGTTTTCTAAGTCGAACCTGGCTTATGGAGCCATTGCTGTTGGTGATATTAAATGTCACGTAGTTCATTCTGTCACTAATACGCTGCCTGTGGGCGCAAGCCAGCCGTTTATCACTTTCATTTCCAAGCATATAGCCGGCAGTACCACCGATTGCCGCCCCAATCAAAGTTGATTCAGTGTCACCACCTACAATTTGTCCGATTCCGGCACCGGCCAAAGCGCCAGCAGCAGAACCACTTTGTGCGCAGCTCTCACAGCCACTTATAAAAACTGAGCCTAAGCTGATAGCCACTACTATAAGAATCGTTAGTAAGTCCTTAGCCATTTTTATACCTCCATGAACTAACTTCTCCAGAAACAGCAACAAAAATATCCCTGGTCGCAGTCTGTTCATATTTCTGCTCTTAACCGAAAGTATCTACTGTTCATTCTGTTCAGCGGTACTAACGGCTCTGATTTTTTCAAGCAGGTCAAGCAGTACTCCGGCAGCATCGGCGTTTTCCACATCTTCACTTGCGCGCTGCAGAGGTCCCTCAGCGTATTCTATCTCACCTACGCCAAGCAGTTGATAACCGAGCAAAAGCTGCAGGTCAGCATCAAGGGGGCTAAGCTCAAGCTTCTCTATCAAGTGCTCGATTTGCTCGACAAGAACGTCGTCATTGGGGTACAGCCCGCGCGGGTAGAAAATGCCTTGCTCATCAGGAGCAACTTTGCTCAGAGCTTCTCGGAGGACTTCTGCCGCCTCTGAATATTGTTCATTGGCAAAAAGAGCCTGCGAATATGCAAAGGGAAGGATCATATCTTCCGGCGCCAGCTCCATAGCCGCCGCAAGCTTCTCACTGGCTGCATCGTAATTACCGTTCTCAAAGACCTTGACCGCTTCTTCGAAGTATACATCTGCCTGTGTCCGTGGTGCTGGCTCGACTGACTGCTTGGCCAGCTTTTCGCGGACATCCTGGAAGGTTGTATGGTCTACAGGCTCGATATAATTGGCCTCTTGCGTTTCATTGCATATTGATTGGCTGGCGCCGTCTCCTTCGATACCATAGTAGTTGTAAGTGTAATAGTTGTACGTATCGCCTTGAATCTCACGGGCAACAGGAAAGTAACCATTCCAAAGGTAAGGATGACAACCATACCAATAGTAGCGGACATAACTGTATTCCACCGGCCAATAACCTCCAAGGCTGACAAAGATGTATTTGCGGTGATAGTAAGGGTGCACATACCTGAAAACAAAGCTTGGGCCAAAACTATAGCTGACTATAAAACGATAGCGTGGCCCGATTATTCTGTGGCACACTCGGTCGCGCCAGTCCCTGTATATATGTACATGTCGATGCCCGTGACTCACTAAATGCGGTCGATCGTGATATTGTAAACGCGGCAACCTTGACCGTTCATGATTATGCACGTATGCCCCAGATTTTTTGTTATGACCATCACTGATAATCGCGCCTCCTTTGGCATGTGCTTGCTCTTCCTGAAGAATCTTTCCAGGCTCTCGATTAGCTGATCTTCTTCCGGAAAGTCTCGTCTCGACTATTTTTCGAAGTCGACCTATGCCTGTTCTGTCTCTGGATGGTCGTTCTATTGCCGTGGCGTCTGAGTTCCTGACAGATTGACTGGCAACACCACCAATGGTCGTACCATTGCTATTACCTCTATCGGCGCGAAGACGGTTTTGAATACGCCGAATGAGCGTTTCTCGTCGATTGCTCGAACTGTTGACATCTGCATTTCTCACCGCAGTAGAATCTTCGCTTTCGGGAGAACGGGCACTGTTTTGCCGGTCTTTCAAGCGATTGATTGTCCATTTTCCGGTCCCGCTTGTGTGACCTTCAAGACCTGAGTTCATCGACCTCTCAGCCGATGATACAGATGACTCTTTAGGTGGGGCTAAGCTTTGTATCTGCCCTGTTCTACTTGGCGATGTGCGAGAGCTCCGGCCAGCATTTAATGGCTCTTCTGTCTTCGTCACAGTTAGTCTTTTCCTTACCAACTCTCGTATCTGGGAATTGTTGGACAGATTGGAACCAATGCGATGTAAAATAGGCGGTCCTGATTGGGTAGTGACAGATGATTTCTCCGTATTAGCATGGCTAACAACATGCCGATTGCTTGTTAAGGTTGAGGAGCTACTTCGTTGGGTCGCCTGTGATTCAGCAATATTTGAGCCGAACGAGTAGTTTTTAACGAGACGCTGAACAAGTCGACTTTTCGCCATGCTGGTCCGTTCGCGTGAGATCGCAGCCGGTTGTTTCGCGGCCGCCGCGGTTGACTGCTTGCCGACATTTGCTGAGCCTGAAGCATTTTGCGATTGGCTCCGTCCGGCAGCAGAGAACCGGTTCAGTACAAACCGCTGAACCAGAGGACTTTTCACCGAATCAATCCGAACGTGCTGCCTTGAGCCGCTTGGTTTCGAGACCGACGGAAGACTCGGACTTTTTCTGCTGACCGAATTTCTCGTAGTATTGGACCGAGCTGACACTAAATTTCTCGCTAACCGGCCGAGCGCCGACGTCCTTCCCGAGCCTGTGCGACTCGGGTTGGAAGCGGCTGGCTTTGTGGTCTGCTTGCTTGCCTGCTGGGTCTTGTTAGACCTATTTGACCGGCGCGACCTTGCTGCCCAAACCCGTTCAACGGATAAGGCCAAAATCAAGGATAGAACAATAAGAACGAGCCAGGCAGTATTTTTATATCTTTGCCCAAACATGATTCTACTCCCTACATTCGCAACTTAACTGGCATATCGAAGCCAAAGCGTTGCTTAATCCATTATCTGTTCCACCAATTAAAGGCAGCCAAGCCCAGTCCGGTAACAGGAAATTTGCCTAAAGTCGCCTCCTTCAGGCTGGTAATAGACATGACTTTCCAACCGGATCATGCTTTAATGGAGGTCTTCGATATATGAACGCCGCGAAGTGGCGTGGTCGGGTTCTGTAAGGAAACAATATTCTCGCAGCAGCTACGCCATCTGGATTTCTTACCTGTGCGGCAATAAGGCCTTTTCTACCACTTTAGCACGGCACCTGTGTCGGCGCTGGTGGCCATTGAGGCGTACTTAGCAAGGTAACCCTCTGTTATGTGCGGCTTTAGTGGCGATTCGTAAATCGCCCTTGCCTCTTGTGTCCACTGCCTTTTGGCGCAGTATGAATTCAGGGTACTTTAATGCCGAGTTTTTTGAGGCGTGCGGGTTTGCAAAATTCTACAAGCCCATTAACAAACAATACAATCGTACCTTCACCTTTTTTGAGTAGTGTTTTGTCATAGGCTATTGGCGTTTTGGAAATATCTACTTTGTCTGGTTCGAGGTCTGCGCCCAGATATTCGACATTTTTTAGAAGCCAGGAAAAAATTTCCTTATTTTTACCACTGAAGTAAATTTTTAAATCATCCAGCGTTTGCGGAAATTTCCTCTCATTGTCCGTCATATACAAATCTTTTGCGGTACCCAGCTTCTTCAATCTGTCTGCAGAATAAATCCTCCCGCCTTCTTTCCTCATTGCTGCCATCTCCTCTGCATGTTCTTTCACCCACTGTTTCTCTTTCTCGAATTTCTCTTTTTGTTCCTTCGTGGGCTTGACAATATATTCGGTATCCCTTATCTCATCTATTACTTTTGTCCCCGGCGGGGATTCTATGTCAAAATGTTCATCAGTAAGGCCCTGATTCACAACAATCTTGCTGATTGCTCGGTACACGTTCGCTCGTTTGTCATCCGTACTGCTAATACGTCCGCCGCTGGGAAACCATAACCCCTCTCCAACCTGTTCTAATGAGTTTATCTCAAAGGTAAGATGAGGATTTTCACCACGCATATACTCATACCTTACAGGTGTGTAACCGTGGTCCAAAGAAAAGTAGACTCGTCCAGAAACCTGCTTAGTCCATTCCTGTAAGATATCGGCACGAATTGTATTGAATTCATTGATTTTCTGAATTGTATTGTCAAGACGCCCTAATTCTCTTAACACGACAGAAAGTGGCTTGTTGCTAGTAACTTTGCTAAATCTAAAACGCAATACCGAGAATAATTCCATTGGTGTCGGCCCTATCGTATAAGGTTTGCTGTGAACAACTCCATCGAGAACCTTTCCGGACAGTTCAATCTGGAGAAATTTCGCAATTTTACCATTGTAGGATTGCTTTATTACGCTGTCCCAGGAATCTCCCTCTGCATTCATAATGGTTGTTGAACTAACGAACCGTACTCTCTCATCGAATGGCCGGGCAGTGGACCACTGATACTTAGGATGACCTTTGTTTATCAGCATTCCGGTTCCAGCTATTTCCTCTACCGTCATGGGTGGCTCGATGTACCATTCATACTGCATAGAGATGTCGACTATGGCAGACTCCATGGCTTCACAAATATCCGCGAGCTTCTCAACAGTAATCGCTGCTGCCGCAGCGTTTGAGTCGGGTCTCGAATTCCCCGACTCCATGCACGGATTACTCTCTTCAGAGGTGTGCATTGCCGCGAAGCTCGGCGCAGCTAATGCACCGATCATAACCGGGGCGAACACAGCTAACATAACTGCCAATACAAAAACAGATTGCTTTTTCATTTTCTTGCTCTTTCAAAAAAATAAGCTGAATAGTCTCTCGTCTTAGAAGCTATCATCATACAATTTATCTGGACTAAAATCAAGGTTTTTTATCCTACCATTTCAGGACTGCGCTGGTGGCCATTGAGGTGCATTTTGCCAAGTAGCCTTGCGTTAGTCGCATCGTGGCTTAGCAAAAGCTCGCCGGAGAAATATTACGATAAATAACGCAACAACTGGTATAGCTATCCAACACCATAAATACCTCCGAGAAGGATTTTCATTTATTACGACAGAATCCGTATAGGCTGCAGGAAACTCTATGCGCCTATCTAAGTTCTCTCGCATAGCCTTGAGAGCGTTTGCTTTTTCAGCAGGCAGCCAACCCTTCTGGCTGGTAATCTTCAAGGACCATTGGTTAGCCCATGACTCTAAAAATGCTTTGTACTCATACATTGAACGCATATTATTCAATAGTACCTCTGTTTCATCGGCGGATTGCTTGCCCTCTTTGGCAAGCTCTGCCTCCAGCATTCTTGTGTCATACTCATCAATCAACACTGAGTAAGTTCCTTCAGCGGTGTACTTGCCTGCGGGAAGAATACCGGTCTGCATAGCGCCGATTCCGGGCAGGTCCTTTTTCACAGTCAACTCAAGTTCAAGCCTGTCCCCAGGTGCAGTCAGATACCTGTGAGTAGATATAAACTCAAAGTAGATTTCTCCTCTGTCAGGTCGGGGCGGCAAGGGTATAGCTTTCCAGCCGTCAGCAAACTTCCCTTTTTCGAAGATAACAATCTCACTTGACTGGCGGTTTCGGATGATGCGTAAAAGCAACTTTCCTGAAAGGAAGTCTTCGCGGCTCATGAACGTCCAATGAAAAGCCGGCTGTAGAAGTGGTAACTTCAGAGAAATTGCCCGCTCGCGTGGCTCCCGCACTTTGTTCTGCATAGTTTCAGGCATTTTGGTCATTTTTAGCCCATGCACAGGTACTTCTAGAGCGAACATAATTGTTAAAGCCAACAGGCACACCTTGTAAGGTACCTTCCTAAAGATATGCTTAATGAATTTCATTGGTTCATATACGCCTTTGTAAACGTTTTTCTTGAATCTCCGGACCGTTTTATTTGTTCTACCACTTCAATACTGCGCCGGTGTCGGCGCTGGTGGCCATAGAGGCGTACTTTGCGAGGTAGCCTTTCGTTATCCGTGGCTTAGGAGGCTTGAAGGTCTTCTTCCGCTCAGCCAATTCCTTATCCGACAACTTGACGCTGATTTTGTTGTTAGGGATGTCAATTTCAATAATGTCACCATCTTTCAATAATCCGATTGGCCCGCCCACTGCCGCTTCCGGACTAACATGGCCGATGCAAGCCCCCCGTGTTCCGCCGCTGAACCTGCCGTCGGTAATTAGTGCAACCGATTCGCCAAGTCCCGCACCCATTATGTAGCTTGTGGGACTGAGCATTTCCTGCATGCCGGGGCCTCCCTTGGGACCTTCATTGCGAATCACAACGACATTGCCTTTCTTGACCTTGCCAGCCAAGATTCCTTCGCAGGCATCCTCCTGGCTCTCAAAGATAACAGCCGGGCCTGTATGCGTGAGCATCGAATCTGCGACGCCTGCGGTTTTGACCACGGCACCATTGGGAGCAAGATTGCCTCGCAGGATTGCCAAGCCACCGGTCTTTGAATACGCTTTGTCGAGTGGCCGAATAACTTCGGTATCTCTTATCACTGAATCTGCGATATTTTCGCCAAGCGTTTTGCCGGTAACAGTCAAGCATTCGGTATTAAGCAGGCCGGGGATTTTACTTATTTCTTTCAGTATCGCACTTACACCACCGGCTGCATCCACGTCTTCGACATGATACTTACTCGATGGTGCTACCTTACAAATGTTGGGACACTTCTCAGAGATTTCATTTATACGGTCGAGGTTATACTTAATGGCTGCTTCGCTTGCCACCGCCAGCGTATGCAGGACGGTATTTGTTGAGCCGCCCATTGCCACATCCAACGCAAGGGCGTTATCCATCGATTCGACGCTGATTATATTTAGAGGCTTGATGTCCTTTTCAACCAAGGCGATTATTTGTTTGCCTGCTGCTTTGTAAAGCTCTTGGCGTTTTGGGTCAACAGCAAGGATGGTTCCATTACCTGGTAGAGCCATTCCGATCGCCTCACAAAGACAATTCATTGAATTTGCAGTGAACATGCCGGAGCAACTCCCCTCTCCAGGACAGCCTGCGCATTCGAGTTCTTTTAGCTGCTCTTCGCTTATCTTGCCCGCATTAAACTGCGCAACGCCTTCGAATATGCTTATCAGATCAACGGTCTGGCCGTCTTTAGTTTTGCCGGCTTTCATAGGCCCGCCAGAGACAAAAATCATCGGGATGTTCAGCCGAACCGCCGCCATCAGCATTCCGGGAATGATTTTGTCGCAATTGGGAATACAGACAAGCCCATCAAAGCAGTGCGCCTGCGCCATGGTCTCGACCGAATCAGCAATAATCTCACGCGAGGATAGAGAATACTTCATGCCGGTATGGCCCATGGCAATGCCGTCACAGATTGCTATAGTGTTGAACTCAAAGGCGCAGCCGCCTGCGTCCTGAACGGCCTGCTTGACGGTTCGGGCCACCTGGTTCAGATGTACGTGGCCAGGGACAATTTCACAGAAACTGTTGGCAATGCCAATGAAGGGCTTATCCATATCAGCATCGCTAAGGCCGCACGCGCGAAGCAAGCCGCGGTGCGGTGCTCGTTGAAAGCCTTTTTTAATCGTATCGCTTCTCATAATTTAGAATCTCCAAAATATTAAACCAAGTCACATGAAAAACCTAAGTTTAGCGGCTGACCGAAGATAAATAAAGGAAAAATCGGTTGTGCTTACGACCGCAGAGCTTATAATGACAGCCAAAAAGAATCATTGCAGAATATTTTAAGATACGAGGTATCAAAATGGTAATCGCAAGTAAAACTCTTAGCTTGACAGTAATCTTGGTTTTTTGCTTGCCGCTTTTGTTGGCAGGCTGCGGTGAGCTTGCCAAAGAACCGACTGAAACTGTTGCAGAACCGCAAGAAGAACCACCTGCCAGGCAGCCAATTCGTGTTGAAGAGGCAATTGAAGCAGAGGTAGAACCGGTCCAACCTGTTGAGACAGAAGTCGCCCCCGCCCAAATCCCAACAGTCGAAATGGAAGCTGAAGAGATGGTTGTAACTGAAACTGAGATCGAAGAGCAAGCACCAGCAGTAGAGCTGGCGATGAAGTTTATTCCCGATGACACAGCAACCTACAAAGTAATAACCGAGGTGGAAAGAAGCGTCAAAATGGAGGGGCCATCCGAGCAGAGGCCCGCTGCCTTTAAGGGCGGCCGGACCGGTAGTAGAGTCGAGATGACCTTTTCCCAGCGGATAAAAAAAGTTGACGATAAAGGCAACGCCATCGCCGAGATTAAAATACAACAGCTCAAGTACCTTGCCACGGTCACAGACAAGACAATTCTGAACTTTGATAGCTCCAGGCAAGGGGATTCCAATAATCCATTGAGCAAACTAATCGGGCTAAGTTACACTATAGAACTCACACCGCAGGGCGATGTCTCTAAAATTATCGATGTAAATGAGGTACTATCTGTTGTTAAGGGCACTTCTCAGGATCACATGACTGGTGCGAGGTTGTTTGCGCAAAGCGCTATTAAGCAGCGTCACCAAATCCCGGTCTTGGTTACCGCGCATGAAAAACAAATGCGACCAGGTGATAGTTGGAGCAGCGTAAAAACCTTTTCCTTCGGTATGATGGGCTCGAAATCCTATGAGAGAATCTATACGTTGGAAGAAATCAAGGACATGAACGGTCAGCAGATCGCTGTAGTTGATATGAAAGCCGTTCCGACATCGGAAACGGCCGAACAACTGCACCAGGAACAGGCAACCGGCTTTCTTACACAGATGTTCGATAATAATGAGACATATACAGGCAGATTAACGCTGGATCTGTCCGAGGGTAAGGTTGAAAAGTGCACTGAAAAACTACGAACAGAATGGATCGCTGTCGACCCCGCACCCGAAATCGACAAAGAACCGTCAGCGCTGAGAATGACCGCGACTCGGCTGTACGATATTGAAAAAATCGATTAAGTTAACCATCCAAAGCACAAAGCTGTGTAAGATGATATTTACACAGCATGTTGATCAATGTTGCAGTATTGAATCTGAGGAATCGAAAGGAATAAAATTGCGGACCACATCAATAATTTTAACAATCGTCATCCTTGTCATCTGTGCAGGATGCGAGCAAGTCAGCAGAACAAAACTCCTTGGCAGGGATAAGCAACTGCTGACGGTAGACTTCCAGCAGGGAACGACACTGCAGTACAAATTTATCTCGAGCAGGCAGATAGAAATTGACTGGGACCCTGCAAAAACCAGAACAACTTCAAATAGAAATGCCTTTGGCAAATTCTCCGAATCGATGGAAATGGTAGTGGCCTACACGCCAATCGAAGTGGACCAATACGGCCTTGCGACCATCAAGGCGACCTATAAGTCAGTGAAAGTGACGCGAGACAAAGGTTCGGACGGCCGAGCCGCCGGCAGAGATGCTGCGGAAAGCTTCCGAGGCAAAACACTCACATTCACCGTCAGCCCCGCCGGCAGGATAGAGGACTATTCGCAGTTGGATGAGCTAATCCGCGAAATTGGTAAAAAGGCGTTTCGGTCGGACACTTCAAGAGGCAGAATTAAAGAACCCGACATGATAGGTGATTTCGTCGCCACTCAATGGTTTCCGTGGGATTCAATTTCCAGTATAAAAAATCCTTCTCAAGGCGTATCCGTGGGTCAATCCTGGCAATCCAAACTTTCTGTGCCAACGCCGATAGTAATGCGAAAAGCCAGGGATGTCACTTACAAGCTCAAACAAATCCGCGAAAGTGATAAAGGCCGACTCGCTGTGATTACCAGTTCATATTCATTAGCTGAATCGGCACCAAAAGACTGGCCGATACCTTACTCCGGAAAATTCATGATGAGTGGAACGTTCGGCTTCCTCACCGGCTATAGGGTGCTGGATTTGCACGGCGATGGTGAGGAACTATTCAATATTGAACTTGGTCGGATAGAACAGTACAACCAGCAGTACGAAATGAAAATATCCTCTTCCCTGCCAATCGGCATTAGCGCGAATCCGCAGATAACAATCAAACAGAAGCTGACTATGCAACTTCTCGAAAACTGAGGATTGTATTTCGTGATGTGTGAAGCGTATCTCGCAGCGGGATACGAAATACGGGATACGAAATACGAGATACGAAATACGAGATACGAAATACGAGATACGAATAATGGAACATAACAATCTCTGGGCACCGTGGCGAATTGGATACATTCAGGGCCTCCTGAATGACAAAAAAGAAGGATGTTTTATCTGCCATAACCTGCAGAATCCCCAGGATGATGATAAGAACCTCGTACTATGGCGGATGAAAAACAGCATCGCAATCTTGAATCGCTTCCCCTACAACAATGGTCACCTGCTGATCGCACCGGCCCGGCATATTGCAGAACTCGATCAAGCAAACGAGCAGGAGCTTTTGGAACTCATTAAGCTGGTGCGTGAGGCACAAAAAGCCCTGTCGCTTGCTATAGGACCTCATGGCTTTAATATAGGAATGAACTTCGGCCGATGCGCCGGTGCAGGACTGCCGGAGCATCTGCACATTCACATCGTACCTCGATGGAATGGCGACACAAACTTTATGAGTGTGTGCGGCGACGCTAAAGTCATCAGCCAGAGCTTGACAGAACTTCTTGAGCAGTTAAGACAGGTCAGTAAAGAACACAACCTTCCCGCTCTATAAATTCGTCGTGCGTGATGAGTATCGCGAGAATAACATCCGCACGTAATATGTTAAGTGGAATTACCATATAAAATTATGGTAACCCCAAATAGAAAAAGGGGGTATTACAATGTCAACTATGCCAGCTGATCACGCTTCTGAAGGGAAGAAATATCTTGGGAAGGGATTAGAATTAGTTAGACAGGGTGACATTGATAATGCGGTGGAATGCTTTTATCATGCCGCTGTTGCTTTTGATCGATCTCAAGATTTTAGACATATTCCAGCTTTATGGGAAGCTATTGGAAATATGTTGCAGCCTGATTTTAAAGAACAAAGCTCAAAATTATTTCAAGAAAGGAAAATCAAAGATGTCTACGAAACATGGTATCAATTTCCTTTAGTATATCGTATTCATGCTGCTTCGCAATATGATTGGAAAAAGCAAGATGATCCTGTGCATAGGCAAGCATGGGCATATGCCTGGGCAGCAAAACATCTAGAGAGTTCAACTTTATATCAAACTGCATACGCTCTTTTCTTCAGATCTGCTGAAAAGGCGGAGCAAACAAAAGCCGGGAAAGATTATCCAAATTGGCCAGCTGAGCTTTACTATAGGGCTGTTCTTAATTACATTCGTGCTTATGGTGCTGTTGATAGTAGAGAAATCAGAGAAGCAATTAAAAAAATGGAGGTTCATTATTCGGAAATTAAAGAGCAAACTAAAGCATACAGGTTACTTGCCACCAGTTACAGATTGCTCAAATCAAATCTGATTGAAGCAGGGAATTTAACAGAAGCAGAGCAATTCAAAAGGAAGGAACGTTCTGCATTAATGCGTTATTATTTTCATAGGAGGAATTATTTTCGTGCTATAACGGAGTGGTTATCTGGGAGTGGATTTATGTATTTCATCATAGGATTGTTTCTAATGATTTTGTTTGTATTTCCATATATCTATTACCAGTGGAATCTTGTTGCCACGGTACAAGGCAAGATCACATACTCCGATACTATTCTTTATTCAATTGAATCGGCGTTAGGTATTGGGCATAATGAAATTTATCCTATCGGATTCGGGAGATTATTAAACATCATTGAAGCAGCATTATCGTGGTTGGGATTGGGTGTGTTTATATGGTGGTTAACGAAACGTTTAGAATAGAAGTAATTTTTGATATGATATAGCAAATTGTAAGGCAACTTCTTTTATCTGCAATACGATATACGCGATACGAGAGACGAGAGACGAAAATATGTCTGACGCACTAAGTTCCTATGCAGTCACAGAACAAACCAGCAAGGGCCGAAGATTTGCAGAAAAGCCGCACCCTTACCGCTCTGACTTTGAACGTGACCGCGATCGTATAATTCACTGCTCAGCGTTTCGCCGACTCGAAGGTAAAACGCAGGTTTTTACACCCGGCCTGGATGACTACTACCGAACACGCCTGACCCATAGCATCGAGGTGGCACAAATTGGAAGGACCATCGCTAAGGCACTTGGCCTTAACGAAAGCCTTACCGAAGCGATATGCCTGGCGCATGATTTGGGACATCCGCCTTTTGGACACGCTGGCGAAACAGTACTCAACGATCTGATGGCTAAATTTGGTGGGTTTGAACACAATACTCAGACGTTACACATCGTGGATTTACTTGAACATCCGTATCCTGATTTTATGGGCCTGAACCTGATGTATGAAACCAGGCTCGGCTTAGCAAAGCATAAAAGCCGATACGATAAACCCCCGGACAACTCTTTTGTCGAGGTGAACTGTTCCCTTGAAGGTCAGGTTGCCGACATTGCAGACCGAATTGCTTACAACTGTCATGACCTCGAAGATGCCATGCGGGCACGCCTTATTAGTGAAGGAAAGCTAAAAAAGATGGAAATATTCGCCGAAGCGCAGGCTAAAATTCGGGCCGATGCAATTGAAGACCTGACCATTCGTAGAACGCGAACAGCCAAGGCGATCATTGATACGCTCGTTGGCGATTGTATTAACGCAAGTAAAAAAACTCTTGTTGCCTTGAATATAAAGACACTCGGTGACATTTACAATAGAAGCGAAAACCTGATAGTTCTGTCGCAAGCAAACGAAAATAAGTTGGCAGGCTTAGAGAAGTTCCTGTTTGAACACTTCTATCAGCATGAATCTCTTATGCAAACGGCAACAAAGGTTGGGAAATGGCTCTCGCAGCTTTTTGAAAGACTTTGTCAGAAGCCAGACCTAATGCCGGCTTTCTTTCAGCAATTCATACAAGAGCATGGTTTGCAACGCGTGGTATGCGATTACATCGCCGGCATGACTGACCGATACTGCCTAAAAATGCTTGAGGAAATCTAAAGACAGAGGGCAGAAGACAGAGGACGGAGGACTGAAAAAACACCCCCTATGGGGCAGGCGGACACCTTTAATTGTCGCTGACATGTATTAAGTTGGACGCATAGGTCTCGGCAAAGCAACCCGCGCAAAGAAAGTCCCGAATTTCTGGGCGAAGCTAACACGATACGGGTCTGCAATCTTAGCGAAGCGTGAGTCTTTTATCGCAAGTAACTTGCCCGTGGGTACGGTAAAAGCTGAAGTAAAGTCTACATAGCTTTCGGGGAGCTCAAATTTTGGGTCTGCAGGTAGCAAGAACATGTACATCCTCTCAAAGTATTCGTGTAAATACTTCTTAAGGTATTTGGCGTCTTTCCGCACTTTCTTCGGCTTATCGGACTCAGTCAACCCTGCAACCATCTCCCTGACTATGGACGCGTATTCCATATCCGTTGCGCCTTCAAGTGCGTTACTTTCTTCGCAATACGCGGACACGAACGCATGTATAGTAATAGTCTGATGCGTACTAAGAAGGGGCAGCGGCTCGCTCCTGCACAAGTCAGCAAGCGTTATAACAGGAAGAACTGTTGCCCAATCGAAGGGTGCTTTGTCAATCCCACAAATATCACACGTTTGTGTCGCAATAATAAAATAGCGCAACAAGCGTGAATAAACAACGACCATTTCCTCATGACCATCCGGGGTTTTCCGAAAAGGCTTTGTGTGCAACGGCGTCGCCGATACGCTCTCGAGTAGTGTATCCAGGTCTAGTCGGTTGAACACAAGTGCGTCACAGTTCTCTTCAAAAACCACACTGCCGTGCCGCCCGTTCTTGGCGCGAAAGATGCGCTGGACTTCGTCCGCGGCAGGTGCGACTAGCTCAAGGCGAAACATGTCGCCCTGTTCCAGAGCTTCTGCAGGGCTCGCATAATATGAGTCGTTATTCCCTCGCGACATCAGGTTTTTCCTCCAACATCTCCATCCACGCGAGATACCCTCCAGATGGAGCAAGCAAGGAAGACGCGCGGACCTCGGAGCGCCGGGCGACTAAACCTCGGGACACCGCCACGATACTAGATCTCTCTGCAGAGATGACTTTAAGGATTGCACTTGCATCGACGGCGACTGTCAAGTGAGGCTCAGATGATAGCCTTGCGAGGTTAATCTGCGTGGCTGCAAGAGCAGTCACAAGCCCCCCGGATAGCTTAGCTGCAGCGATTCCAAGCCATTCCGAGAAACTGATTGGTCTATCCGAGACAAATGTTGGCTTTACTTGGATAGAGTCTCCTTCTTGTTCGATGATTGTGATGTCACTGGTTTCTTGCGACTGATCAGGGTCCCAGGGTTTGCTGTCGCACAGCGCCTTTACAATCACTTCAGGTACAGGTGCGTCTAATGAAATCGTATGTGTGTCCTTCGTATATGCCATTAGAGTTTACTCCACTTTTATTATCTTGTCCCTTAGATCTTGTGACAAAGTAAAAGCTTCTGTCCATTTCCTCAACTTGTCCGCAACCAATTCTGCAGGTGCCTCGGTATTCGTCACGTCGGTGTGGAAGTTGAAGTGTATCCTAATCAACTCTTGGCCATAATGCCATGAGTTACATAGGGCTTCAATATTTCTGCCAGCATTTGTTGGCTTAATGTCGATCTTCAATCTCATTCCGAGGGTATCGAATGAAAGATAACTCCCGTACCTTGCGCTCTTAGTTTCGACGCCCTCAAGTTTATTAGAAACCGGTGAGGCAAAAAGAGTTCTTTCCCAATTGTCAGGCGCATCTCCCGATTCTGGAGCAACCAAGTATTGGAAATTTAGGCCAATAGCGGTGTATGGCGTGTGGGGTAATTTCATGACGATGCCTCCGACAATTCGGTTAATGTCACTCTGAGCGTCAGGGTATTGTCTAGGAATAGAAAACTGAATTCGGTCTGGGAGCACCATAAATTGAAAATTCGTTGAAGGGATTTGGACAGCCGGAGGTGTAATCACAATATCACCCTTTAATTCCTCCTCTCGAAAGATGTTATTCTTCATAAGCCACAAAGGTTTGAAGATGGAGAGATTGAAGTCCTTTGCAATAATAACAATACTTGAATTTTCCATGACCGTATTCATAAAGAACAATGCTCCTTCCTGAGGGATTTACGCTTTTCGTGCTTTTATTGTTCTCATAGCCTATAAAATAAGCTTGCGTGTATTATCAACGACCGTCTAATCTAACATGGAATCTACACTATTCAGTCGAATTTTTCAATGAAAAAAAGATAGCGTTTAGCGTTTTTCGCATAGCGGGTAGTGGATAGAGATTGCCACGCTGCCCCTTCGGCTGCGCTCAGTGCAAGCCTCGCGTGTGGATTCCTGCTAGAGTTTATCACGCACTGGTATGAGGAGCAGAAGTAACAACCTTTTCTTGTCATGTCGAGCTCAGTCGAGACATCTTGCTGCGGACGATAATTGACTTCCAACCAAGAGCAGATTTCTCCGCTGCGCCCCCGTGTCTTCTGTCGAAGACAGAAATGGGGGCTTCGGTCGAAATGACCAGAGAAGGGATTGCCGCATCGGCCTTGCGGCTTATTCGCAATGACGGCGAGTATCAAGTATCGAGAATTGCGTAATGGAAAACACTAAACACTCTCATATCAGCCTGCCAACCAAGGTAGCTGCGCAGCATGAACATAATTGCTTTAAGTAGAAACGCAAAATGATTTGTTCTGTCATTGCCGCGAAGGCAGCAATCCAATACTTCTTAAACGTTCTGGACCCCCGCTTGCGCGGGGGTGACATTAAGTCTATTGTATGATTCTCTCTGCATTTGCACTTAATAGTTTTTGACTTAACCGTAAGAGTCGATTAACCTTCAGCACCTATGAAAAGATTGATTGTCTCTTGTTTTGGTCTTGGGTGGTTGCCGGTTGCACCCGGGACTTGGGGTTCGCTTCCGCCAGCAATTGCCTTTGCTTTGATGTGTCACTTCGGTGTACCTGGTCTGACAATATCAATTGTGATGGCGGTTCTAACGGTATTTGGCTCCATGGTCTGTCTTTGGCTTGCGCCTGTTGTGATAGCCGCAACGGGTAAAAGTGACCCCAGAGAAGTTGTTGCCGATGAATTTGCGGGCCAGGCCTTGACATTTCTGCCGGCTGCTTTTTTAATTCCGGATACCTTCACACTAAAGCAGGTCTGGATCACAACAGTCATTGGCTTTTTGTTGTTCAGACTATTTGATATTATCAAGCCCTGGCCTGCTCGCAGGCTCGAAAAACTGCCGAAAGGCATAGGCATACTTGCTGATGACCTGATGGCAGGTGTCTATGCTGCAATTGGCCTGATCGTCTGCGTCCGATTTTGGATTGCCGCATGATTGGCGCCGAAGGAAATCACAATGGCAGCAGAATATTCCATTGAAATCTGCAGACAGCTTCAAGAGAGATACCGCAGCGCCAATCTGCATCGGCCGATGCGCATCACCCACTACGATGCGGGCACAGAACTTACCTACCACGTACAGGCAGTTTCTCAGCCCATTTCAGCAAAGGTCCGGCTGATTATTGAAAAATTTGTCGGCGGAGGTTATGCCGGCCAGGTTTATCGCGTAAAAGTCATCGAGATCGAAGCCACCGATGGGTCTATAGAGCAATTGCACTCCAACAAAATCTATGGTATGAAGATACTGGTTCCCCCGACCACTTTTGCTCGCTTTTTCCGCAACTTATTGTACTGGGTTGGTTTCCAGGGACCATTTCAGCCCCAGGTGAACCCTGCGGCTGCCAAGGCTGGCGCGCTTTGGCAGAAGCTCATCCGATGCGGCGCAAAAATTCGCTTCGGCGATGAGAATATGGTTGCTGACATCTACGCTACCTTTGTCGATGAGAACATCGGTAGTTGCGGCGAATTACGTGAGTGGGTCGATGGGCGTACGTGGCGGCTGGAAGTCGATGACCGAATGGACCTTCTTAAGCGGCGCCGCAGCAAAACTATCAACAAGCAGCAGCTCGGTTCTCCTGAGTACAGAGCCAAGTATGAATTTATGCACGAGTTTGTTGAGCTTCTGCATGACATGGGAGCGTACGAGTTCGCCCGCCAGTATGAATGGTCAACCTGCAAGAGCCAACCAAACTGCTTGAAACGCTATACTACCGAGACCGATCCGTCCGGCGGTCTGGTAGCCGTTGACTTCAGGGCAGGACTTACACTCCTGCCGTTTCTGCCGATGAGTCCGGGAGATTTCAAGCTCGTTGCAAAAGGAATCTCACGCGGCAGCCTCGTACAATTTGACCGAGGCAACCTTGACAAGCTACACAGTTTCGTCGAGGCACATAAAAAAGACTTCTCAGACATGCATGAGCTTCTGCAGGAACTAAAAGAAGTTGAGCAGATATATCGACATTCGATTCCGGATGTCACGCACAATCACATTAGGCTACTGTACAGCCAGAAGATGTGGTCCACAATTCTTGAAAGTGCAGTGACCGGCTGGCGTGTGAGAAATCTGATCGACGAAACACACGAGCAAAAACTGCGAAGCAGCAAACTTCTAACGCTGTTTTTTTGTTCCGTTGGGGCGGTCCCCTTTTTAGGCAAATTCACTCTGCGAATTTGGGGACAAGCAGATTGGCGCAGGCATTACATTCAAATATTAGCAAGTTGGGGGTATTTTCTCCGAGCAATCCAAGGAAAAATTGCGGAAAAGGTTATTAGCTGGCACCGAGCGGGACGCGTTAACGCTGAGCAGGCAGTTAAAATCGCGGATGGCTTCTGGCGGTTCTTATGTCACTTGCCATTGTCGGTCCTGCCTGCTGGACTGCACCGGTTCCTGACCGACCACAAATATGCAAAACAAAAACTAATATATCTTATCGTCCGGCCCGTCAGGCTGTATTTCAACTCAGAGCTGCGAGAACAATGGCTGCGTGAAATGGTCGGTGAGGGACAAAAAAAGCACATGTTAAGTGATGAAGACACGAACGTAATCCTTTCACAGGTCAACGAGCCTTTCATCCAGAAGTATCTAAAAAGCCTCGCAGTGCATGTCTGCACCTTGCCCGTGACACAAATCGTCTCTGTGACGATCGCTATAATCTATGTCTTGACGCATCCGGAGATGCCACGCGTGCAAGCCTGGGGCACCGGCCTTGGCATCATCGCTTTGTTTCAGGTCGTACCTATTTCGCCCGGCTCACTGGTCCGAGGGCTTTACGTGCTGTACTTAGTGATACGCGAACGCAACTTTAAGGACTACAACATCGCCGTATTTCTTGGCTTCTTCAAGTATGTCGGGTACCTGGCCTTTCCGATTCAGATGACGTACCGCTATCCCGCTTTAGCCCGCTTCATGGCTGCCCACTGGGCTACCGAAGCAGCGCACATCGTCCCTGTCTTCGGCGAACGGGGTGCGCTGTTAGAACACTGGGTATTTTGCTTGTTCTACAACTGGCCTTTGACCATTCGGCGACGCATGCGCAAGCGCAGCCAAATCAGAGCTTCAATGAAGCCACGATACTGGCATGCGGCTCTATGCGCAATTGTAGTAGCGGGCATCTTAGAGTTTGCGGATTTTGCCTATCTTCGCACAACTGGAATGCTCCCTGGATTGAAAGAAATCTGGTGGCTTGTGGTAGTTATACCATTGGTTTGCGGAGGGATAGTGACCTTAGGATGTGGTGGAGCGGCATTTGGCAGGCGGATTATCGCCGCATCCATTTGCGGTGTGTTTGCAGGCCTGCTTTACGCAGTGGTATCAGTAAAACTGGGCTACTTCAGTACAGTTGCCAACGCTAATCTGACCGCAGATTTTGCGTGGCGGATATTCATTTTTGCACTTCTGTCGGCTGTCGGGGCAATACTGACAGAGCTGAATCTATCCTACCCAAATGAGACATAGCTATGCACTTACACCAACACGATAAATCCGTCAGAAAAATCAAGATTTGCCGGCACAAAAACCGGATTTATAGCTTCTGCCATTATATTATGACCTATCCATATTGATTTCTTTCTTGAGATATGCTTGAGTCTATGCGACAATAAAGTTTGGATGGAGATGTTTCTGAGCTTACGACCAAGTGGCTGATCCTGATATGGAAAAAGGGAGTGAAGAAGATGAAAGCGGAATTCACATCCTCGACGCTAATCAAGATAGTAAATCACAAGCACCTCAGAAAACTTCTGGTAAAAAAATTCGACGACTACATCTACAAAAGCATGGTCAACGGAGATACAGAGGACCTAAAGGAAGTACAGATAAAAAGGTGCCAGTTCCTGTCGGCGATGCTACGATGTATGGTTCGTAACATAGACAAAGGCTACGTTTCAAGTGACATTGTCAAAAGATAGTCCAAGTGTTTGTTGAGAATAACCTTATCCGCGAGGACCAGAGCTACATGCAGGCAATTGAGAAATTCCGAGAGAAGTATGGTGAATACCCGCCCACGCTTATCGTTGTCTCGCCAACCCAAAAGTGCAACCTAAACTGTATCGGTTGTTACGCCAATTCAACGGCCCAGGCAGCCGCTACGATACCCTATCACTACGTGGACCGGGTAATTGACGAGGCCCATGATCTTTTCGGCTGTAGGTTTATAACAATAAGTGGCGGTGAGCCTTTCATGTACATAAGCAACGGCAAAACCATGCTTGATATCTACAAAAAATACGAAGATATTTTTTTCCTCGTTTATACAAATGGCACCATCATTAATGAACAAATCGCGCAGGGCCTTGCTCAAACAGCAAACGTCACACCGGCAATCTCCATTGAAGGCTTTGAAAAGGAAACTGATGAACGAAGAGGCCGGGGCACTTTCATTAAAATACTAAAAGCTTTGGAACGCCTAAGAAAGGTAGGTGTACCCTTCGGCATTTCTGTAACAGCGACAAGCAAGAATGTGGACCTGTTACTTACCGATGAATTTTATGACTTCTACTTTCAAGAACAAGGCGCCGGCTACATGTGGCAATTCCAGCTAATGCCCATAGGCAGAGGTAAAGACGAACTTGATTTGATGGTTACTCCTGAGAACAGATTCCAGCTATATAGAAAATGGGAAAAGCTGCTCAGTGAAAAAAGATATTGTTTGGCCGATTTCTGGAATAGTGGTGTACTTGCCAGAGGATGCATCGCGTACGGCAGGAGCGGTGGCTACGCATATATTGACTGGCACGGCAATGTCACGCCATGTGTGTTTATCCCCTATTATGTTGATAACATATACGACCTGTACAATAATGGAAAAACACTGGCAGATGCACTATTTTCCGACTTCATGATAAATGGCCGAAAATGGCAAAAAGAATATGGCCTCAACGACTGGAAGAAACCGCACAACTGGCTGATGCCCTGCTCGATAAGAGACCACTATGAGATTTTTAGAAATTCCATATTGCCCAAGAACGTAAAACCTGAAGACGATAAGGCCGAGGAAGCCTTGGAGTCTGAGGAATATCTTAATGTGATGAAAAACTATGATAATGAACTACAGGGTTTAACAGAAAAAGTCTGGGAAAACGAGTATTTACATGTATAACAACTACTCAGCTTGTCAAGTCAAGATCGCCTCGATAAAACTGCAAGGAGTGAGTTTATCACAACCGGTACGGAGGATATTTCCATGTCGATGCTAAACAACTACAATTCCTTATGTGACGATTTTTATCTCGATATGTATCTCAACACCAAGTTGGAACTGCCAACGCAACGGGATACAATCCTGGCATTTTTCGAGCGCTTGCAGAAACAATTTCCATCTATGAGTCGGTTCTACCAGCCTCAGAACAGTGAATACTGCCTCGAAGAAGATCGCAGCTTCAGTCAATACCGCTGGATTAGTCTCGAAGTAGACCGCATCGGTTCCGGAATCGCTAATCCTCCAAGCTTTCAAGATGCATACGACCAAGACAAGTTGGTGCTCGAGCTTGTCCCCTATATGCTCGGCGTGAGCCACCTTGATGTCGGTTCACTTGATGTTGTATTTGCCATGGATTTTGACTATGCCGGCAGTCATGACGAGATCATCACAGAAGCTCTATTTAGTTCGAGCGCATTTTCCTGCCTTCTGGAACTACCATACTCCAGGTGCGTGGGTTTTTCACCTACAATGGTAGTAACACTATCCGAGGACAAATGCACGCAGGCACGAATCAGCATAGAGTCAAAAACAGGCGTGTACGAGCCTTCAGACGAAAGACAAGGTGAGGATGAAGCCATAAGTCTGGCATTTACAGTACGCCAGTATCCTCGAACCGGTGAGAGGTTTGATTCCCTACAATCATTTGAGCACCAGCACCGTCTGGCCGAAGAAATTATGGCTGAAAAAATAATACCTCATATCGTTCATCCATTAACCGAGGCAATTGCACAAAGACGCTCAACATAATCTTTAGGAAAGGACTGCAAAATGGCAATTGAGGCGCCACTGAGCAAACACAAAAAGAACAACCTCAAAATCTATATGGCCATTTGTATCATAGCCGCAATTTGGTTTGGCTACGATGGTTATGTGAACAAGAAATTCATAGAGAAAAACACCGACGAAAAAGGCAAACCAAACAGCGTTCTTGTCTTCAATCAGAAGGCACCGCCCCTTTTTATTGCTGGCACCGTGCTCTTGAGCCTGTATCTGTATGCAATAAGAAATAGAAAAATCGTTGCTGACGAAATCGAGCTTATCATCACAGCTAATGAGAAAATACGTTACGACTCTATAGAAAAAATTGATAAAACCTATTTCGACAAAAAGGGTTTTTTTGCCATCACATACAAGGACGAAAACGGCAAACAGGTCGATCACAGGCTAAGCGACAGAAAATATGATAATTTGGCAGCCCTTCTGGATCACCTGGTGGCAAAAATCAGTTGAAAACTATCACAATAGCACTACAATAATCAATTGGCCGCAATAGGTTACGGGATTTCCATTTTATATCTTCCGCGAAAATGGAATCCACATTAGTAGCTGTTGCGGTTTCTCTTTGGAATCATTCGTGGCATGGGAACCGTAGGAGAAAGCACAGATGAATCATTGCGTAGTCGGCTTGCAGTGGGGCGATGAAGGCAAAGGTAAGATCGTCGACATTCTCGCCGCAAATAGCGACATTGTTGTACGATATAGTGGCGGTTCGAACGCAGGGCATACAGTCATCGTAGGTGATAACCGATTTGCTCTACACCTTCTACCAAGTGGGTCGGTTCGGCAAAACGTTGTGTGTGTAATCGCAAACGCAGTCGTCGTCGACCCAGAGGTTCTGATCGGAGAAATCGACGCACTGGCTCAAAGAAATATCACTCTAAGTAATCGGCTCTTTATCAGTGAAAATGCCCATCTTGTTCTGGACTATCACAAAAAAGAAGACCAGTTACGCGAAGAATCGCTCGGCAAACATAAAATCGGTACTACCATTCGCGGGATCGGCCCCTGCTACGCTGATAAAGTTGGCAGAAGCTACGCAGTACGCGTCGGAGACCTGAAAAATCCTGACCAGCTCGAATCTAAGATACAGGTGATTGTCGACTATAAAAACAAAGTGTTTAGCGCTGTCTACAGCGCCGAGCCAATGAACGCAAACGACCTTTACGAAAAGTGTAAAACTTACGCCGACCGACTTATGCCATTCATCACGGATACAACCGAATTTCTGCACGATGCAATCGATAAAGGTAAATCAATCCTATTCGAAGGAGCGCAGGGAACACTGCTGGACCTGGATCATGGTACTTTTCCCTATGTGACCAGTTCAAACTCAAGTTCTCTCGGCATGCCTGCTGGTAGTGGCGTCCCAGCAAAAATAGTCGATGAATATCTTGGTGCTGCCAAGGCCTATACCACACGGGTAGGAGCCGGTCCATTTCCTACCGAGCAGGACAACGAGATCGGCCAATACATTCGTGACAAGGGAAACGAATACGGCACAACCACCGGTCGGCCGCGTCGATGCGGATGGTTCGATGCAGTTGCAGTATCCTATGCCGTCAAAATCGGCGCTATCGATTCAATAGCACTGCTGCACCTGGACACACTTACTGGCCTTGACGAACTGAAGATTTGTAGGACGTATAAGATTGACGGACAAGACAAAACCTTCTTCCCGGCAAATATAGACAAACTTGCAAAAGCCAGCCCCATTTACGATACGCTGCCTGGTTGGAACGAGGACATAACTGAAGCCGATGCTTTTCACAAATTGCCCGAGAACGCACAGAAGTATGTCCTGCGGATAGAACAAATCATCGGCAGATCAATCAAAATCATCGGCGTAGGACCGAAACGAACTCAAACAATATTTAGATAGTAGAGCATAAGTCATAGGGGAATTTTTCTCCTTTATTCTACTTACTCAGGTTTGGATACGAAAAAGTTGCAGAAAAATATTGAAGAAAAATTAAGCAAAACCGCCAATCGCCTGGGTCTTAATATTAGACAGATACCACGCCATATCGCCATAATTATGGACGGCAATGGACGATGGGCACAACAAAGAGCACTACCCAGAGCAGAAGGACACCGCGAAGGAGCAAAAACAGCTGAAAAAATAGCCCATTGCTGCGCCGACTTCGGCATCGAGTCCCTAACTTTGTACTCGTTCAGCATAGAAAACTGGAAAAGGCCCAGGGCTGAGGTCGATACGTTAATGGACCTTTACACTCACTACCTTATCGCTATTCGGCCAAGTCTGATGAAAAACAATGTAAAGCTATTTCATCTCGGCCGGCTGGCTGGCCTTCCCGAAGCGGTGAAAACTGAACTCACTGAGACTATAGACATGACCCGCAATAACACCGGTATGAAGCTTGCGCTTGCGCTGAACTATGGCGGCAGGACTGAAATCGTTGATGCCACCAAGCAGATTGCTGAGGAATACAGCAAGAGAAAGCTCAGTCTTGAAGATATCAATGAACAATGCATAAGCAGCCATCTTTATACCGCCGGCCTTTTCAATCCGGATCTTCTGATACGCACTGCTAACGAAATGAGAGTCAGCAACTTTCTTCTCTGGCAGATTTCGTACAGCGAATTCTATGTCACAAAAACACTCTGGCCAGACTTTAAGAGAACCACTCTGGAAAAAGCGATTCTGGCTTATGCAAAGCGAAACCGACGCTTCGGTGCTATTCAAGAACCTGACAAATCCTATAAGGAACAACCACAGCTCAATCTGTAAAGGAAGGACCTTTGGCAGCGCCGGTCAAATCGTGTGAAAGACAGTTAACAGTCGAAAATTATGCTCAAATATAGACTACTCTTTGGAATACTGATGACGGTCCTTTTCACCGCTATTGTCATTTTTGATGGCTGGATAGACGGCTCATTGACTGCATCAACTGTTGACGACAAACCACTGCAGGGGACGATTCTCACCATACTTATCGCTATATTAATAATACCTGCTCAACTTGAGTTCACAAAACTTGCTGCTGCGAAAAACCTGAAGGTATTCACTACAGTTGCCACCATTAGCTCGATCCTGCTGGCTGGCACATGGTATTGGCCGCAGTTTATCGAAATCTCCACACGGGACTTTCTTTTCTTTGTGTTGACATTCGCGCTTTTAGGATTGGTTTTATGCCAGTATTTGTACTATGGCAGCTCAGGCATGTTAGCCAACTGTGGTGCAAGCTGCCTATCCATCGTTTACATGGGAGTTCTAAGCGGTTTCGTGCCGGCCATCCGGATTGACTTTGGTCTATGGGAAGTCCTGATGTTTGTCTTTGTCGTAAAGGCTTCTGACATAGGAGGTTATGCTGTTGGAAGAGCCTTCGGCAAACACAAATTCTCACCGCAAGTCAGTCCTGCGAAAACATGGGAAGGGCTGTTTGCCGCCATTATCACTGCTGTGGTAGTTGCGCTCGCATTGGCAGCAGCTTTTGATATAATGGTATGGTTACAGGCAGTAATCTTTGGCTGTTGCTTTGCACTCATAGCGCAGATCGGGGATCTGGTCGAGTCTATGATAAAACGAGACGCTCAGCAAAAAGATTCGGCAAACAATGTACCGGGCTTTGGCGGAGTATTGGACATTGTAGACTCACCTTTGTTGGCGGCACCGTTCGCATACCTGTTCTTTATGCTTTCTGCCAATTGCGCTGCCTAAGAACATGAAGTTAGCCAATTTTTCATTGTTTTCATCGGAAAAAGCAGAGTTTTGGAAGTTACGATACAATTAGATTCGACGGACAAACAGCTCGAGTTGTTCGGTCCAGGTGACGATCACCTTCGACTCTTGCGACAATCGCTCGGCGTACATATTACCGCGCGTCATTCCAAGCTTACAATTACTGGCCCCGATGAGAGCGTGAATAAAGCTGCTGAAGTTATAGATAGAATGCAGAAGCATCTTGTTAAGCATCACTCTCTGACTGCTGCGGATGTGAGATCCCTCATTGACAAAAAGAATACATTGCCGCAAACCAAAACAATTGAGACAATCCCTGTATATGCTCATAAGAAGGTCATCGAGCCCTCAACCAAGGGTCAACAAAAATACATCGAAACGATGTTAGCCAACGACATCACTTTTTGTATAGGTCCGGCAGGAACAGGCAAAACGTACCTGGCCGTGGCAATAGCGGTGTCGATACTTAAGAAAAAACAAATCAGACGAATTGTTCTAGCGCGACCCGCAGTGGAAGCCGGCGAAAAACTCGGCTTTCTGCCCGGCGACATGCAGGCAAAGGTAAATCCATATCTTCGTCCGCTTTTTGACGCCCTAGAAGACATGATGGATTTTACCCAAATGAGGAAGTTTATGGAACTGGATGTTATCGAGATCATTCCACTTGCCTTTATGCGCGGGCGAACGTTAAACGAAGCAGTTATTATCTGCGACGAGGCCCAAAACACTTCAGCCTTACAGATGCTGATGGTCTTGACAAGGCTGGGGCATGGCTCGAAAATGATAATAACAGGTGACATAACGCAAATTGACTTGGACGCCGGCCAAAAAAGTGGAATGGTTGAAGCTATTGAAATTCTCAGACGAATCAAAGGCATCGGTGTAGTAGAGTTGACCCGTACAGATATAGTCCGACACCGGTTGGTTCAAAATATTGTTCGAGCCTACAAAAAAGGCAAAAACCGCAGCTACGAAAAACATGAAACCAAAAAGCATAGAACCACACAATGACGACAAAAAGCCTCAGGTATTTTATTTTTTTTGTTTCTGTTTCCGGTGAACGTAACAGGTAAAGTCCATGCCGTTTTTCAAGAAAATCAGCCTTAGGCGAAGCCAAGTACGCAAAAGCATTTCCACCGACCGCTTATCGTACACCGTCCCTTCCTTTGACACCGATGACCTTATCTCAATCCTGCTATGGCTGCTCTTCGTTATCTTTTGTACTGTGGTTCTATCATTTGAACTTATCCAACAAGCTCGCTACGGAGTTTTGATTCCATTATTTGTTATAGTATCAATGGTCTCAGTCGGGGCGGGCATTTATATCCATCATTACCAAAAAAGAATTATAAAAAACCACGCCAGAGGATTTGTGTTGGTATTATTATTCATACTATTGTCGGCCATCGCAAAGTTCGGCATGCTATCTGCAAAAGATACTGCTTGGGCTACCTGTTGGGGCACTGGGACTGCCGTAGCAATAGCTATCATTTTGACCATCGCTTACGACCAACGTTTTGCCCTGGGCATAAGCACGTTTTATTGCTTGTTTGTCTGTCTGGCAGCGGAACCTATGTATGGAAGTATGTATCAATTAGCCGGCATTGATCTGTTTTTGACGATGCTTGTTGGCGCAGGTACTTGCTGTTTTTCTCTGAGAGAAATCCGAACGAGGATGAAACTGCTCGAAGTTAGCGCTTTAGCAGCAGTATTAGTATTAGTTACCGCAGCAGCCACGGCTTTTCTGGACTTCTCAGGACAAAAGCCGGTACTTGCGCAGGTTTTTGTCAACGCCAGCTATCATGCACTTGCCGCTTTTTTAGTTGGTCTGCTTATTCAGAGCCTGCTTCCGGTAATTGAAAAAGTCTTTCGAATCGCGACAAGCATGACGCTTCTGGACTATAGCGACGCAAATCAACCGCTGCTGAAAAGACTTGCGATGGAAGCACCGGGGACATTCAGCCATAGTCTGTTAATAGGCTCTATTGCCGAAGCTGCCGCTGAAGCAATCGGCTGTAATGGCTTACTGTGTCGGGTAGGAGCGTACTACCACGATATTGGAAAAATCAACAAGCCCAAATATTTTATCGAGAACGAGATGGGTTCTGCCAGCCGACACAAGGAGCTTTCCCCTGCGATGAGCCAACTGATTATAGTGGGCCATGTTAAAGATGGAATTGAAATAGCAAAAGAATATGGATTGCCCACCGTGCTCCGTCAGTTCATTGAAAGCCACCATGGCACAACACTGGTGGAGCCGTTCTACAATGAGGCCAAGAAAAAACACGTGACTCCCGCTTCAACAGGAACACCCGCACAAAAGCCTAAGCAAGCTCCACCTTCCGAAAGCGAATTCAGGTATCCGGGACCGAGGCCGCATACAAAAGAATCTGCGATAGTAATGTTGTCCGACACTATTGAAGGCGCAGTCAGGTCGTTGCCCGAGGTGACACCAACCAGAGTTGAAGCAGTTGTACATAACATGGCTATGAAACGCCTTCAGGATGGGCAATTCGACGAATGTGACCTTTCACTGCGGGAGCTAAATCAGATAGAGGCGAGCATCTCCAAGACACTTGCAGCACACTACCACGGGCGAATCGCATATCCGAGTGCGCCGGATGCCTCCGAACCACCACCATCCCAGCCGGTGCAGGTCGAACAGAGGAGTGATTGATAAGCAATAATCGCAGAGCTATGATTGTCGTCCAGGTCGCTCAAAATTACCGGAATATTGACTTGCCACTCATAAGACTCAAAAAACTGGTCAGATCAATATGCAGGCGATTCGAAGTAAAAAATGCAACGATCAGCGTAGCAATCGTCGATCATGAAGAGATGCTCAAAATCAATAACCGGTTTCTAAATCGCATAGGCACAAGTGATTGTCTGAGCTTCGACCTATCTGACGATACAAGCTCGGAATCTATAAAATACTTCGAGGTAATCGTTAACGGCGAAAAAGCCATCGAGGAGTCTCGCTCGCGGGGCCACTCAGCAGAAGCTGAACTGGCACTTTACATTACGCATGGCCTACTGCACAACCTTGGATTCAACGATTCCTCAATCGAGCAGGCACAAAAAATGCATCAGACCGAAGACGAGATTTTACAGCATTTCGGTTATGGCTTGGTGTATAATAATAACACTCAATCATAAGACGGCACAGTTTCGCTGGCTTATGTCTCTTGGACGAGTGATTGAAAGGGCAATAAAAGGTGGGCTACGTTGGCTGGGTAGTGTTGCTGATCTGTCTTTTTAGCGGAGCAACATTATTTTTTTCCGTTAATGCTATTGCATTACGTACATTTTCTCGCGCCAAACTACAGGATGCATTCAAGACAGCAAACACAAAAGAGGAAAACCACGATGACTTGATCGATCAGATCGTGGATAACACTGAAACGCTGATTTTGACATGTTCTCTCTATCGTCTCATCTTTAATATGTGCTTGTTGCTGCTTCTGGTATCGGTCTTCGCGGCTCTACGTTCGGAAAGATTTAGAACAATTGATTACGTGATCATGTTTTTTATCACAACGTCGATATTCTCAGTATTCAGTCTGGCTATACCTCACGCATGGGCAAAATATGCTGGCGAAAAAATCCTGAGCCGAACATATCGACTATTAATGTTTCTTGCCATTGTAGCTTCGCCCGTCCTTTATGTCCTGAGATTCTATGACAACCTCATCCGTCGCTTGGCAGGTGTCACTCAGCAAACACCGGAAGAACAACAGGAAGAAAAACAAGAAGAGTTTCTGACGGATCTTGAGCAGCATCGGATGGAAGGCGCCGTGGACGAAGAAGAACAGGAGATGATCGAAAATGTCCTCGAACTAAGCGATAGCACCGCTGATGAGATTATGACACCTCGCACAGATGTAGTAGCTGTGGAAGTGGATTCTGATCTTCAGAAGGTCTTGGAAACAATAACTTCAGCAGGTCACACCCGCGTCCCCGTTTACGAAGGTAACATAGACAATATAGTTGGCCTTATCTACGCGAAGGACCTCCTGACGGAAATCGGCAAGGACCCGGCAGATTTCAGACTTCGTGACAAGATGAGACAGCCTTACTTCGTACCTGAGACAAAACCTTTAAGAGAGCTGCTCCATGAATTCCAAAATCAAAAGCTGCACATAGCGATAGTACTTGACGAGTATGGTGGCACCGCTGGCATTGTTACCTTAGAGGACATTCTCGAAGAACTTGTAGGCGAAATAACCGATGAATACGAGGAGACTCCGCCGGAACCCATAAGGAAAATAGATGAAAATACCATCGAAGTCGATGCCAGAACATACGTAGACGACCTTAACGACCAGTTTGAATTAAATCTGCCGGAAGACGAAGATTACGATACCGTTGGCGGTTTTGTCTTCTCACGACTCGGCTACATCCCCAAAACCGGCGAGGCATTCGACCACGAAAACCTAAAGCTCACGATTGCATTCGCTGAAGCCCGTAGAATAAAGCGAGTTAAAATTCAAAAGCTCACTGAGCAGTAATCATGTTGACGAAAGACCTCGCTATTTGCATACGCGATATTGACTACTCCGAGACCTCTCAAATCGTTACTCTCTTTACTCGCCAGGTCGGCAAGCTCAACGCCATAGCTAAGGGCTCAAAACGACCAAAATCAAAATTTGACGGCCCCATCGAAATATTATCTTTTGGCGAAATCATCTTCTCGGATTCAAGCAGAGAAAAACTTTCCACCTTAACCGAATTCCAGCAGCGAAACTTAATACATGCACATAAGGATCTTTTCGCCCTGAACTGCTGTCTCTTCGGTGCTGAACTGATAAACAGCCTGACACATGACTTCGACCCACATCCAGCCCTGTTCGATAGTTTTCTCCAATTCTTACAAAACGTTAGCAAGCATCAATCATCGAGCATCAAGCACCAGCACATACTTAGGCTGCTGATATTATTTCAGTTATCGCTATTGAAAGAAATTGGCTTGCAGCTAATTTTCAGTCACTGCGTAAATTGCAAAACGAGATACGAAATACGAAATACGAGATACGAAGGATATTTCAGCAGCTCAGCAAGTGGCTTGATTTGCCGCGATTGTGAGGCGAGTTTTCCCGACAAGATCAAGCTCTCTCGCAAGGCCCTTCAGTGCCTGGCCAATACAAAGTTGCTAAGTGATACAAATGAAAAAACACTGAATGAAATTGAAAAGGTCTTAATCCACCATCTTACGCAAACCTTAGGATATCCCCCCAAAATGTCAAAGCACATCCTTGAAAGTTGAGCTATTATGAATGGCCTTGTTGATATTAAGAGATTGCTTAGTCGTTCGCCGCGGTGGATTCCTCGCAATGACATGAAGTCTAGTCTTCCTGTCATTGAAGGCAATGGTCAGGGATGTACGCTCCACGAACGTCATTGCGAGTGAGGCGGAGCCGAGCGTGGCAATCTCATTTATTATGTTCGGCAGGTAGGCCGATGGGAACAAAACAGTTTTATCTTTATATAATGACCAATAAAAGCAATACTGTCCTGTACACCGGGGTAACGAGCGACCTCAGAAGGAGAGTATATGAGCACAAGCAAAAACTTATAGAGGGATTCACAAAGAAATACAACGTTATAAAACTCGTTTACTATGAGACATTTGGAGATTCTATCACTGCAATCCAAAGAGAAAAACAAATTAAAGCCGGTCCGCGCAAGAAAAAGGAACAATTGATCAATAGTGTCAACAAAGATTGGAAAGACCTATACGATGAGCTATGAGATTGCTTCGCTGCGCTCGCAATGACATAATACATCACTTGCCTATCTCTTCTCACCTCCTTCAAGTTGTTTTTCT
>CAZFLY010000010.1:0-54823 GCA_964519995.1 uncultured Pirellulales bacterium
TCTGTGCCATAATTACGTTCCGTTGCTCCAGGTTATTCGGATAGGCTCTAAATGTGCTGTCATAAGCAACGAGGCTTTCTCGCGAGTCTGTCGCCAGCAATTGAAGTTGTTGGATGTGAAAAAACCTCTTTATCATCTCTGATAAAAGATAACGCCGGACAAGCAGTTGCCAAACCGCCACTTGACAAAAGCGCTTCATAAAGTTAAGCTATATATTACTTGGAGGTAATTTTGTAATTTTATAGGACAGTGATGAAATGAAGGTAAAAATGGCAGTATTTTCCTCTCTGGGCATATTTCTTGCTCTTACAACGATCCTGCACTCTCAGATTGCTGTCGATACCCAGAAAATTGACGCTTTGCTTAATAAAAACGTACTTAACAGCCAGGATTTTCAAATTATCGATGAGTTCCTTTCAGAAGCCATAAGGCGGCTGGTAATGACCAGAGACTTCACTTCCGTGGCAAAGGCGCGAACGATAATTCTAAGCAGACAAAGCACACAGGCACAGTACGCTCAACAGTTTTCGGAGTCGGCCTATAAGCATATTTCTTCAGCCTTTCTCCAAGCTGAAGAGCTTCCTGAGCCGCACAGGTTCAAAGTTATTCTGAATTTGTTAATTCTGATAGACGGCCTAAACGATCCCCATCTTGTAGATCTGGCCATTGACAAAGTCAAGCATGAGAACAAAGCTATTCGCTATTGGGCGGTTCAATGCCTTACTAATCCTAAGCTCACGGACAAGCTGAATCCCATGGGAACAGACAGATCACCACTGCTAAAACAAATCGTTACACAACTTAAGGAAATTGTTGATAGCAGCAGTCCTGAGGTCGTGACTTTAATCGCCAAATTTGCCGGAAGGATAAAAATCCCGGAAGGAGAGGATTTACTGCTGCAGATTGCAGATACGCGAATAGAAAAATATGCCGACTGGACGGTGGAGTATGAGCTACTGGACAGCATGATTCTGAAGTTACTCTGCAGTAAAATAAATCCGGACAGTCCGAGCAATACTGAGTTTGCTCGACGTTTCGCCCAATTGTATTCTTATGCATTACAAAGATATATTAATGGGCAGGCTTTCTTGAGCGATGTCAACAAACAGCAGTTAGCTTCGGTATTGGTCGAAACCGAAGACAAATGTATTGCAAAACTGCAGGCAAGGCCACAAACTACAATAAAAAGAGCCATTGAGCGAGACGATTACGCGGCACTCCAAAAGGAGCATGACAGATTATTAGGCAGCGAAATGGGCCCCGGAGAATTGGCATTGAAGTTGAAATTCAGCTACGGCTCAAGTGAGAGTGATGGTGAGCGCAACCGGCCACTTGTCCTGCCGCAGCCGCCGCAGGCGAAAGTCAGAATATCCGAATAGTCACTAACTCTGCATTGGCTTGCGACCTTAACAGAAACACGGAGGTTCTTGTCTTATGAACGGTCGCGAAGGAGCGGTAACATCATCAGTGTTCATAATCCTTTCAGCGATTATCCTCCTTCAGATTCTGGCAATGGTTCAGTCCGACCGAATTTACGATCGATTGAACCTCATCGAAGAGAAACTTGAAAATGCAACCATTCCGCACCAATCTACAGCAAGCCTGCAAAAGATACCAGAAAAATGCTCCGGCGACGAAGGCGACTGGCTGATATGGGCTTTTCGCGTCGAGCCCAGGACGCTGAACCCAATTTCAGCAGAGGCTGATATATACACAAGATGGATTACTCTGCCCTACATCTTTGAGCCCCTTCTAAATCATGACCACGATGATATGAAACTCAAGCCGTGGCTGGCAGAAAAGTACGAGGTCTCCGACGATGGAACAGAAATAACTTTTTACTTAAAAACTTTTATACACTTTTCGGATAGAGTACCTCTCACCGCCGACGATGTCATCTTCACATATGAAACCATAATCAACCCGAAAGTGGACACAGCTAATTCGGCCATTGAGTTTGCCGACGTCCAAGAGGTGGTCAGAATTAACGATCACGTGGTGAAATTCGTTATGGAAAGACCTTATCTAAAATCTCTTAAGAACCTCCCTTTTACGTGGAGCATTGGCATACTACCGAGACATATTTATGAGTTTAGCGATCCCAATCAGTTTAATAAACACGTATCCAACCCCGTGGGCAGCGGACCATACGTCTTAGAAAAGTGGGACATAGGCAAGATGGTAGTACTGCGTCGTAATGAGAATTACTGGGGCAGCATACCAAAACTAAGAAAAATCGTTTATAGGTTTATTTCCAATCCCCTCGCATGTGTGCAGGCACTTCGATCACGGCAGGTAGACATGATTATCCCGGAACCGGAACAATTTGCCGAGCTTGTAAACGACGAACAATTCTGCAACCAGTTTCAATGTCTCAAGTATTGGACTCCCTGGACACCTTATTACTACATCGGCTGGAATCAAGAAAGCAAGTTTTTTTCTGACAAGCGGGTTCGTCTGGCAATGACACATATTATCGATCGCAAGAAAATAATCGCTCATCTTCTTGATGGTTATGGCCAAGAGATCACCGGACCATTTTACGTTTTCGAGCTTAAAAATGATCCCAACATCGAACCCTGGCCTTACAATCCATCAAAGGCCAAGCAGTTGTTGGCTGAAGCCGGTTGGCAGGATACAGATAAAGATGGCGTACGAGACAAAGATGGGATTGCTTTGAGCTTTAGGTTGATGTACTCGCGCTCGTATGCCTTATATGAAAGATTAGCCAGACTCTTAAAAGACGAGGCATCAAAAATTGGTATCGATATAGTACTCGAGCCTTGCGAATGGTCGATTCTGCAGACCAGGCTAAATAGCAGAGTATTTGATGCCTATATTGCAGGTTGGGGTGGAGACACACTTGAAGAACCTTACAGGCTTTTTCACTCATCACAAATTGGAAAGCGTGGCTTCAACTATGTTGGATTTAGTAACCGGCAGGCCGATGCGATAATTGAACAGGCCCTAAACTCAACCGAAGATGATGAACGCGACAGGCTTCACCGACGCCTCCACCGGATTCTGCATCAAGAACAACCTTACACTTTTCTATTCACCAGGCCTACCTTTCGCCTCGTCGATCGACGGTTCAACAACGTAGTAATCCATAAGTTGGGTCTTAATTACTTAGAGTGGTATGTACCAAAGAATGAACAGCGATATCAATAAAAGTCACGTATTGTCAGGAGCTATTCATATGACCAGTCATTCAGGATTAGCAACATTTCTACTTCTCTTGCTACTTATGGTAGTTGCATGCCTGCAGACACTGTCAATGGTTCAATCCGCACGGATGGACAAACGACTTGATCATCTGATTCGTAAGTTAGAAACATCAAAACCTGCAAGCTTAGCCGTCGCCGAGCCGGCTACAATTAAGCACTGAAAAGTCACTGAATGGCAAGTTACATTGTCAAACGTCTATTGATGATTGTCCCGACACTGTTGGGCATAACGGTGATTGTATTTGCGATTAGTCGCATTGCCCCAGGTGACCCTGTAAGTTCACACATAAGCAGTCGTGGAGAATTTGATGTTAAGAAAACGATAGATGTTCGTAAGGAACGGTTGAAGCTATACGGTTTGGATAAACCAATTCACATTCAATATGTAAATTGGCTATGGCGCGTGACTCGTCTTGATTTTGGGCAATCAGTTAAACACAATCGGCCTGTCATTAAACTAATAGCAGACCGACTACCAATCACCTTGACACTGAATCTGATCGCGTTGGTATTCATATACGCGATATCGTTGCCGACCGGTGTACTCGCAGCAGTAAAACACGGACGGTTTTTCGACCGAGCCATCTCAGTCTTTTTTCTTGTGTTGTGGTCGCTGCCGATTATGTGGGTCGGCCAAATGTTGATCGGATATTTTGCTGGGCCAGCTTTCAAGAGCTGGTTTCCGCCAGCGGGAATTTCAAGCATTTATGCCGACCGATTGTCCTTCTTTCAATGGCTGTTTGATAGATTATGGCATCTGGCCTTACCGGTCGTCTGCTTGACCTACACGGGATTTGCTTATTTGAGCAAACAAGTCCGAGCGGAGATGCTGGAAAATCTGAGCATGGACTACGTCAGAACCGCCAGAGCTAAAGGTCTGCCGGAGTCGGCTGTCATATTCCGGCACGTTTTTCGCAACAGTTTAGTACCGGTGATAACAATCACAGCAAGTCTGTTTCCTGCTGTTTTTGCCGGTTCGGTAATAGTCGAGAAAATATTCAGTATTCCGGGCATGGGCTTGTTGATGTTCGAGGCAGTTGCCAACCGTGACTACAACGTAGTGATGGCATTGGCCACCATAGCCGGGATTTTGAATATGATCGCCCTTTTGCTGGCAGATATTGCTTATGCACTCGCTGATCCGAGAGTAACCTTTGAGGGTAACACCTAAAAACCATGGGCAAACAGAAAGAAAAAAAGGCCATTTGGGGAACAACACTTGGTGAGTTTGTCCAGCAACAATTCGTCAAAAGACCGATCAATATGGTCTCATTGGTATGTATGGCTCTATTGGCCCTGATGGCTGTTATTGCACCGGTTCTTGCCAACAACAAGCCGCTTATGATTCGCATTGAAGGCAAATTGCATTTTCCTCTTTTCCAAAACTTATCGCCTGCCGATTATTGCATTTTTCTTGCGGCAACCGTTGGATTTCTGCTGTTGCTGTTAATTCGACGCAACCACAGCAATCTCGAACCATCTGTTCGCGGCGCCGTGCTTTTTCGGCAGTTGTGCTTAAGCTGCACGATAATCTTAATAGGTAGCCCGCTAATATTTATCTTCGTTCCACGAAGACTCGAAGCTGCGGATTACAAAGCCATGATTGCTGAAAACAAGGCAGACTATGCGGTCTTTGCCCCAATACCCTACGGTTATGATCGGACCGACTTAATGTCGCGAAATCTGTCACCGTGTCGAACACACTGGCTGGGAACCGACGATGTGGGCGCAGATGTGCTGTGCAGGCTGATTCACGGCAGCAGAACATCGCTTTCAGTAGGACTTGTAGCGGCAGGAATATCAACCCTGATCGGTATCGCACTTGGATCCATTTTCGGCTACTTTGGGGGCAAGGTGGATTTTATTGGTATGCGAATTGTCGAGATGGTAATGGCCATTCCAACATTCTTTCTTATTATTACGTTCGTGGCCTTTTTCCCACGAAGTTTATTGAGCATTATCGTAATCATTGGTATCACCACGTGGACAGGAACTGCACGTCTTGTTCGGGCAGAATTCCTTAAATTAAGGAAGCAGGATTTCATTCAGGCGGCAGTGTCACTTGCTTTGCCTTTACGCAGCACCATCTTTAAGCATATGCTGCCCAACTGCATCGGCCCGATTCTGGTTAACGCTGCATTCGGCTTTGCCGGTGCCATCTTTGCTGAAGCGGCACTTAGCTTTCTGGGTTTTGGCGTCGCACCGCCGACACCAAGCTGGGGGCAGATGCTCAGTAGCGGTGTCACTACGACGGGTAGATTTCTTTGGTGGCTGACATTGTTTCCGGGTTTGGCCATATTCTTGACTGTGATGCTATGCAATCTAATAGGCGAGGGCCTACGGGACGCATTCGACCCTCGATTGAAGAATGCGATATGAGTGAAAACAATAGTCTACTATCAGTAAGAAATTTGAGCGTCAGTTTTTTCGCGGAAGAAGGTGTCGTGCGAGCGGCCCACAAGGTGAGTTTTTCGATAAAGACCAGCCAGACGTTTGGCCTTGTCGGCGAAAGCGGCTGCGGCAAGAGCAGCGTTGCACTTTCAATTATGCGACTGATTCCAGCCAACCAGGGCCAGATCGTAGGAGGAGAAATTGCCTTCGATGGTCAGAACCTCCTTGAATTGAGTGAAAAACAAATGCGTCGGATCAGAGGCAATAAAATTGCCATAGTTTTTCAGGAGCCAACGGCTAGTCTCAATCCGGTTTATACTGTGGGTGACCAGATTGCAGAGGCGATTATGCTCCATAAAAACAAGGATAAAACCCAGGCATGGAAAGCCGCGGTCGAAATGCTGCGTAAAGTAGGTATTAAAGAACCTCAACAGCGTATTAGCCAATACCCGCATCAAATGTCTGGAGGGATGCAGCAGCGAGCAATAATAGCCATAGCAACAAGCTGCGAGCCGGCGCTTCTGATCGCTGATGAGCCAACAACCGCTTTGGATATGATAGTTCAAACCCAGATACTGAACCTGCTCGATGAGCTCCAAAAGCAAACCGGAATGAGTATTTTGCTAATAACACACGACCTGGGCATCGCGGCTGAACGTGCTGATGAAGTAGCCGTCATGTACGCATCGCGGATTGTCGAAAAGGCTGACCCACGACTGCTCTTCTCAAAACCATTGCATCCTTATACTGAAGGGCTGCTGAAAGCTCTGCCCCGACTCGGGCAGTCAACTAAGCGTCTGGAGACAATTCCAGGAACAGTTGCAGAACCCATGTACCTTCCGTCAGGCTGCAAATTTCATCCCCGCTGCCGAACAGGTTGTCATGATAAGCATTGCCAGACTTTTGAGCCGGAGCTAAAAGAAGTCGAGCCTGCCCGTTGGGTTGCCTGTTGGCATGCCCCAGGGTACCAATAGCGAATTGTGAAATGCACATATCGGATCACGTATGGGAAAAAAGACCCAGGAAAAATTTGAGTAATGGTATCTTGTAAAGATAAATATCTTCTAAAAGTCGAAGAGTTAAGGGTGTATTTTCCCGCCAACAAAGGGGTGTTTCGTCGGACGGCTGATTATATCCGGGCGGCTGATGGCGTGACCTTTGGCATTGAGAGAGGTCAGACTTTCGGGCTGGTCGGTGCGAGCGGCTGTGGTAAGACAACTATTGCCAAGAGCATACTTAGGCTGCTGCCGGCAACCTCAGGACGTATAACATTTGAGCAGGTGGATGTTCTGCAGGCCAACATGGCGAAAATTCGTCAACTTCGCAAGCAGATAAGTCTGATCTTTCAGAATCCCCACAGCTCATTAAATCCGAGGATAACTGTCGGAAATACAATTAGTGAGCCATTGAAAGTTCACAAAAACGTAACCGGCAGCGAGCTGACAGAGCGAGTGGCAGAATTACTTTCAAAGGTTGGAATTTCGCAGGACTATATAAACCGTTACCCGCATGAGCTTTCTGGCGGACAGCGTCAAAGAATTGCAATAGCCAGAGTACTTGCGTTACAGCCAAAATTCATCGTGTGCGATGAACCAACCAGCGCTGTTGACGTCTCCGTACAATCGCAAATTTTAAACTTGTTGAAAGACCTCCAAGAAACGTTTGGCCTGACGTATCTATTCATCTCACATGATTTGACCGTGGTCGAGTTTTTTTGTGATATCGTAGCGGTTATGTATATGGGAAGGATAGTCGAGCAGGCCCCAGCTCAACAGCTTCATCGAGAGCCCCTTCATCCACACACCCGCAGCCTCATTTCAGCAATTCCAAAGCTTAAGCAAGGGCATAGACTATCGCAAATCGCAAGTGCTGGAAGCGAACTTCCCAGCACACCGAATTGGCTCACTGGCTGTCCGTTTCACCATAACTGTTCTTTAGCCGACAACCGCTGCCTGAACAAGACGCCGCAGCTAATGGAAAGCAACAACCAGAAAGGTCATTTTGTCGCCTGTTGGAAATGCTGAAGAATTAATTATTGATAAATCCGTCGAAATGAACAAAAATTCATGGATATCGGTAAGAATTACACCGAGGCAGCTAACTTTTTAGCTGCCATAATTGCTGTTTGGAGACCTACAACAGGTATGGAAGAAACGATTGACACAGAGATAGTTAAAAAAGATAACATCCTAATAGTAACGTTCAAAGCCACATCAATGAGCAATGTTAAGGCTATATCTGCTGCTTCGGATAGAATAAAGGAGCTCGTAGAAAAGGAGCATCCCAAAAAGCTCATATTTGACTTTGGTCAAGTAAAGTTCTTCTCATCACAGGTCCTCGGTCTGCTCTTAGAAATCAGGGCAAAGACTAAAGCATACAATGGCGATGTTCTAATCAGCGAGATAAACCCACAGTTGCACAGAGTTTTCAGAATCACCAATCTTGACAAGATTTTCAGATTCTTCCCAAACAAAGAAGAGGCTATGAAGGCCCCTGACGCTGAAGAAACTAACTAAATTAGTAAGAACGTAGACTATATAGAGCAATTCTACTCGATGAGTCTGCATGAGATTATCCATAAAACTTAACAGGTACTTAGGACTGTGCCACCTTTCGCCCCGAAAGAATCTTTTGTAAATACGCTAACTGAGAAGGCGCAGGACATTCGCTCTTAAGGTCCGGCATTACAGACCTTGAATCATTAATCTGGGGAGCTTCAAGAACTTGGCGGGATTTTCCACAATTAGCATGAATTAGACGGAAATGTTTGATATAATCCGCGTGAACGTAACAGAGTTGTTTGAAGGGCAGAAAGATGTACATCGCACCACAATTCTCGATTTTTATGGTGAATAAGCCCGGCGTGCTGGCTCAAGTGCTCGGTGAGTTTGCGCGAGCCAAAATTAATGTAATAGCAATGACAATAATGGATTCTGTAGAACATGGCGTTTTGCGGATTGTTTTTGCTGCTCCGGATAGAGCCAAGGAAGTACTAATAAAACTTAACATGCCCTATAACGAGACAGAGGTTCTATGCATCAATCTGGCCAACAAATCCGGGGCACTTGCAGCGGTTACAGAAAAGCTGGCCAAGAATCACATAAATGTCTCGTACGCGTACTGTACAGCCGGCGCGAAAGGTGGCCGAACAACCAGCGTCTTGAAAGTCGCTGATGTTAAAAAGACAATGAAGGTATTGCAGCAAAATCCTACAAGAGCACGCAAATCGCAGCCGGTGATCAGACGCTCGCAATCTTCGAGAAAGTAGTCGAATCAAGAAGTAGAAAAACACTCAAATCTAAAAATTTTTCTTGACTTCGCAAAGTATGTTGTTAGTTTCATTACTGCTCTTTGGAAAAACAATATCCTAACTACAGGTCTCAGACTGACAGTCTGGGATAGTCAAATGGGAACGCGGTTAAAATCCGCGACGGTCGCGCCGCTGTAAGCGCCCGTTCCGATTTCAGTCGGAAATCCCCGAGGCATTTCGCGGGCTGGCTAATGCAGTTCGCAGCCACTGTTCGCTCGTAAGTTCTCATTTTCTAATGAGGGCCCGGCGGATGGGAAGGCGCCTCGAGGTAGGACGCAAGTCAGAAAACCTGCCTGCAGTTAGTTCACGCACATATATAGTGTTCTCGCGAGCAGGAACACAATGTGCTGCTCGGACCTATTCTTACAGGCTTTGTAGCACGGTTTCGATCCGATAGCCGCCGTTCCTCTCGCTGGAACGGCGGTTTTTTTGTTTGTATTAAAATGGCCTCGCGATGTGGGCCAAGTGCGAAAGGAGATGATTTAGCACGTAGCAAATAGCGTTTAGCGTATAGGGTATGGTAGTTAAACTTGAAAATTGCAAATTTTTTTAACCGGAGGAAAAGAACAATGGTTTTGGGAAGACTGATAACTTTAGTTTTAATATGCATAATTACGAAAAGTGCAGACGCCTATACACTTGATGATGTGATAGTAGAATACTGGGCGGGAAACGGCAGCAATGAAGCGGTCGTTGTAATAGATTTCGGAGTGAAAAGCTTTGCTTTCGGATATAGGTGGGACAGTGGTCCAAAGTATGGAAAAGACCTGATGAACGCGGTGGCTGCTGCGGGTCCTCTAGACTACAATGATTCAGGAGGTTTTCTGAACACCATTAGTTATGGTAGTTTCTCGAATATCGGCCAGGAAGGGCATCCGGCAGATTGGTGGTCATATTTCACCAGTACCGATGGAGAAAATTGGGCTGGCGCTGGCGAAGGATTTGCAACGAGGGTATTGACAGATGGGAGTTGGGATGGCTGGGCGCATCAAACTACCGGTGATTGGCCCGCAATACATTTACCGACAACACCTTTTCCGAGTGATTTTGCCAGTAAGATTATATCTTATCGTGGGTCTTTTGGGGTAAGTCCCTACGACGACCCTAATGCTGTCCTCGGCAGGCCGGCCACTTGCGTGTACGACGACTGGGATGACGCCATCTATGCCTGTTCACTGGTCAGCGGTGCTTACAAAACCGACCCCAATGGCAACAAGCTGGTCACTACCATTACCGACGGTGCTGAAATTGCCGTTGGGTTTGACCATCGGGTGGCTGATGATCCCGGCAATCCATACGGGATTGATTTTATCGTTTTTGGCAATGCTGCCTTCATAGGTTATGATCCTCATGACCTTGACGACTCATGGGTCTACCCCGACACCGATATGGAGCAGTATTTTCTAAGAAATCCGATAGCCCTCATAGCTGAGCCACTCCTTGTCAGCGTGGCTCAAGGGCCGAACGGCCCCTGGTTCACATTTGCCAATGGTCCGTATGGTGATACTGCCTTTCCCACAAATGCCTTTGCGTGGGACCGCAACACACACACGTGGGGCGAGCCTTTAGATTTCCTCAAACCTGTTGATCCTAACCTGACACTCGATGATTTCGAGGACCTGTCTGTCGCTGACGCGATCGATCTTTATGAAGGTTCTGCTGGCGGCACAGGCTTTGATCTTCGGTGGCTTGACATTGATGATTATGAGATTTTGGCTATTGACCCCAATACTGGCAGCAGGTGGATTCAATATGTAAGAGTCGAACACTTGCCTGGCAGTTCTTATGCTGGCGAAATAGATGCCTTTTCGGATGTTGCCGGCTGTGGCGATTACAAGCATCCATATCCTGTGGGTGACTTAAATCAGGATTGCAGAGTTGACATGAGTGATCTTGCCGTGTTTACGAATCACTGGCTCGATTGCACATGGGACTGCCCATAATTGGTAAGGTCAAATGCGAAGAAAAGGTTTTACGCTAACCGAACTTTTGACCGTCGTGTCTCTAACAGGGATTCTGCTGGCGATTTTACTGCCGGCACTCAGTGCTGCCCGCAAGCAAGGAAGAACAGTGCGCTGTCTGAGTAACCTCAGACAACTGACCATTGCTGCTGAGTTATACACCAATAGCAACGATGGCTACTATCCGATAGCATATATGTATGAGCGTAAGGATTCTCAGTTTATATCTTATGCCTGGGACTTCACCACGATAAAAGATTGGAGCGAAGGCGAACAAAGAGTGATACCGGGATTGTTATGGCAAGGGGCGACAATTGAAAAAATTCAACAGTGCCCATCATTTAATGGCGGCAGCAGCTGGTTTGCAGACCCCTATACAGGCTACAATTACAATACCAGCTATATCGGCCATGGAAGTGGCGAAAATATTGTAATGCCGGTCAAGGCGATCCTGGTGAAACGCCCAGGTGACTGTGCTCTTTTTGGAGATGGCCAGTGGGCAGGTGGCGCGAATAAATTTATGCGTTCACCATGGCCGAGTGAAGGGGACGCAGGCTGGTTTGGAAGGTCTGCAGGCACGCAGGGGTATAGGCATTTGGGCAAAACTAATGTTGCTTATTGCGACGGCACTGCACGATCTGTCGGTGAACTATATAAGGAAACGGATCCTATTGAAGCTGAGAACATCGCACCAGAGACGGGTTTTCTGTCGCCGGATAATAGCGCGTACGATTTAGAATAAGGCAGTATGAAAGAAAAGATATTAGTTTCGTGGAGCGGAGGTAAGGACTGCGCTTTGGCCCTTTATGAACTTCTAAGGGCCGGCGACTTTGAAATTGTGGCTTTGCTGACAACCATCACTGAAGATTACAACAGAGTCAGTATGCACGGTGTTAGTACGTCTCTGATTGACCTACAAGGGAAAGTTTTGGGGATTTCGGTTGAGAAAGTGCATCTGACAAATGACGCGGCTAATGAAGAGTATGAAGAAAGGCTTACAAAGACTTTAACTCGCTATAAAAAACAAGGCGTTACATCGGTTGCTTTTGGAGATCTTTATCTGGATGAGGTAAGGAAGTATCGGCAAAAGAACCTGGCACGTATAGCAATGGAAGCGGTCTTTCCCCTGTGGGGCAGGGACACTAATGTAATCGCACAACAGTTTATAAACTCAGCATTCAAGGCTGTCGTTACCTGCGTTGATTCGAGGGCCCTTGATAAAACTTTCATTGGCCGATCCATTGACAAGCAATTTTTGTCTGAGCTTCCTGCTTCGGTTGACTGCTGTGGAGAAAATGGAGAATATCATTCTTTCGTTTATGATGGGCCAATATTTAATCAGCGGATATCCCACCAAACAGGGCAGGTCGTTTTGAGAGACAACCGCTTCTATTATCTTGAACTGATGCCTCTTTTTGATTGATGCTTGTCGCAGACTACGGTCACTGTAAAATAGCCGCTGTGGATGCAGCAAAATCGAATCAAGCTTTCAAACAAGCCGTAACGCTCGCAATTCGCGGTTTGAATCACCTGCTCTGGCCTGCGGTCTGCATAAATTGTTCCCAGAGCATCGCTGAAACTGACAACGGTCTCTGCCATAATTGCTGGAGTGAGCTTTTAATCTGCACCGCCGGCGATTACTGTCAGCGTTGCGGACGGGATGCAAGCAAATTTGGCATATTACATGGAGCCTGTCCCAACTGTCAGGGCAAAGAATTCCATTTCGACCAGATAGCACGAGCAGGTGTTTATTCAGAATCCCTCCAGAAAATGATATTGGCCTTTAAAACTGGTAAAACAGAGTTAAACTCAGTGTTAGGATTTTTAGCTAATTCTTCGCTGCAGGGCAGCGGTTTTTTCAGTGACATTGACCTGTTTGTACCTGTTCCATTACATTGGACAAGACGCCTTGCCCGTGGATACAATCAGTCCTTGGTTTTAGCGAAGAAACTTGAGCATTCAACAGCAAGAATCAGCACCAATCTTGTGCGAATTCGCCGGACTAAATCACAGTTGACGATGGCAAGTCCTACCGCTCGTGCGAGAAACGTGGCTGGTGCCTTTGCAGTCCGTAAAGGACACGATTTCGCTGGAAGAACCGTTTGTCTGGTTGACGATATCAAGACAACGGGGGCGACGCTCAGCGAGTGCGCAAAAACGCTGAAGGAAGCTGGAGCATCAAAAGTCTTTGGTGTAGTTTTGGCTGTCGCTGGCCAAAGGCTTGTTTAGGTTTAGCCGTCGTCGGCATGGCGACGGTCTACTAAAAGTCGCCGTTCCGGCGACTGCTAAGCAACAAGGGAATCGAAAATGGCTATCGCGTACCATGTGATTTTTACTACATATGGAACCTGGTTACCAAATGACCCACGAGGCTCGTATTCTAAAAAAATCTATAACGAGCAACTGCGAATGTTAGGCAGAATCAAATACGGTAGACAACACCCCGCACCAGCTAAAGAACTGTTAATGAGATTCTGGACCGCCACAACACCACAACTTAGCCGTCCACTATTTTTCATTGATGATAGTTCTCGTCCTATTATTGCCGCGGCTTTTTGTAGTATAGTTCAAAGACTGGACATCAGAATCTTAGCTTGTGCGATAATGAACGACCATGTGCACATACTGACCCTTCGCTCAAAGTATAGAATCGAATATATTGTCAACCAACTCAAGGGCAGCGCAACACAGGTTTTGAGAATGAAACAAACCCCCTGGACTCGCGGATATTGGAAGGTTTTTATCAGAGATACTGAATCGCTTCTGGCCGCTGCTGGATATATCCAAGCAAATCCTACCAGTGCTGGTCTTCCTACGCAATCTTGGAACTTTATCACGCCCTTATCCGTTTAGCCATCGCCGTTCCGACGACTGTTAAATCCTACAGTTTCTCGTACTTTATCACAGCTCGATAAAGGCCGTTGATACGCATGCCTTCAACAATCGCAGGTGGGTACTTATCGTTGCGTGGCTGAAGTCGAATCTTGTTATCCGGCTCAAAAAACACACGCTTAAACGTAGTTTCGTGCGGCATCGTGAAGCGCACAAAACAATCATCGCCGTTATTAACCTCAGCTGCCGGTGAAAAAATGACGATGTCACCTTCTCTGTACTTTGGCTCCATCGAATCGCCGACCACACGCACGGCAAAAGCATTCGGGTCGTGCAGATCCGGACAGCGAACATAGTCATCGGCTATGCCCGCAGGGTAATCGAGGTCATCGAAATCGGTAGGATAGCCTGCTGCGACTTTGTTTATGACCGGCACGAGCCGACCAGCCGCCAGCGGCGATCCGGCCTGTTCAACATCCAGAGCACCTTCAGAAACAAGAGCAGCCAGTTCACTTGGATCTGTTTTCTTATCAATAAGATTCCGAATGAACTTTCGCCATTTGAGGTTCTCTGCTTCTGTCGATTCATATTGCTGACGGATGTCAGACGGCATCCGCTCTATGTGGGCTATATGAAGCAATAGGCCAGGCTCAAACTCGAGGATTTTTTCGAGCTTAGTTAGCAACTCATCACTGGGTGGATTTTTCACCTTTCCGGTCTCTATCGTTGATAGATAAGGCTTGGAAAAGCCAATCCGGTTGCTGACCTCATCCAGTGTAAGGTTCAGCTCCTCCCGTCTTTTTCTTATTATCTGCCCAAGTGACATAGGGGTATTTTCACCTTACAACTTGACTTCTACAAGCTCATAATCGCTGCTTCCAAGACCGATGCGTTCGGCGTGTTCAATCTGATAGAGCGGATTAAGATTCCTGTTTTTCAACAGTGCCTGCAACTTTTTCCCTGCTTTTTGTTCTACCATATCCAGTGCCGCCTTATCTACCGCCACAGGATCGGCTGAGGCAATTATGCCGATGTCATCGACAATTTTAGGCATATTTGCCGTGCCAAAGCAATCACAATCTTTGGTGACCGACAGTATGAAGTTAAAGAATGCAGCTCTTTCTTCCTTACCTTTTAGAGCACCAAGAGCGTATTCTGCAATACCTTTTTGCAGCACTTCTACTTCCTCACCCCAGTTACATTTAACAGCTTTGAATCTGCACACCGCCAAACACTCTGCACAGCCGATACATTTATCCTGGTCGATATGTGCTTTGACTTCATCGAGCGTAATTGCATCGGCAGGACAATGCTCAAAGCACAGACCACAGCGTGTGCAGCCGTCACCTATACTGAGTTTCATTGCCGCGTGCTGTTTCATTTTTCCCTTTATACTCGCACAGCCCATCCCGAGGGTCTTGAGTGTGCCTCCCATACCTGTCGTCATATGCCCGGTCATGTGTGCCACCGAAAGTAGTGACTGACACCACTGTATGTCGGATGCGATGAAGACCTCTTTTTCGAGTTGCCCATCAATCTTTACAACAGCCTCGGACGTTCCAAGCAGCCCATCGCTTACGATAAACGGAACCCCAAGACCGTCAAGGCTGAACCCATGCTCTGACGCAAGCACCATGTGGTCGATTGCATTGCGTCGCCGGCCCATGTATAGAGTGCTCGTATCTGTTAAAAATGGTTTTGTTCCCAACGCCAGCAACTCATCCACCAAACCTTTGATGAACGGAGCGGGAATGTGTGTATTGTTATTACCTTCGCCGACGTGAATCTTAATAGCGGTTATATCGTTTTTGTGAAAACAGCTTGCGAAACCGCCGGCCTTGAATAAGTGACGAGTCTTCTTAGCGATGACCTGCGAACCATCATTCATAGAGGCCTTGACAAAGTACACTTTAGAACTCACAGAAACACCCTTTAAAATTGGATAGATTCATTTGGTAATTTACTAACGTCCACCCTGCCAAAGCTATGCACCAATTATATCGCTTCTTAAATCCGACGCAAGAGGAGCTCAAAAAAGCACATGCTCAAGCAATATTTTGGCGCCAAGAGCGATAAGAACCAGCCCTCCGATAGCTTCAATCTTGCCTTCAAAGAAGTGCCCGATGGTTTTACCTACATAAGCACCAAGATACGATAACATAAATGTAACCAGCCCGATGACAGTAACTGCAAAGGCCAAAGGCACTTTCAACAAGGGCAGCGTTATCCCTACTACGAGCGCATCGATGCTGGTGGCAACAGACAGAGTCAGCAGTACAATCATGCTTGATGGATCGTAGTTTTTTCCCACGGTCTCTATCTTGAAGGACTCATATAGCATTTTGGTTCCAATAGCGATTAGAAGCGCAAAGGCTACCCAATGGTCATAACTGGCGATATAGGCTTTTATAGTTAGCCCTGCCAGCGACCCGACCAGAGGCATAAACGCCTGGAAACCTCCGAAGAAAACCGCCATTCGCAAGGCGTGCGTCACTTTCAACTGCCTGTACGCAGCACTACTGACAATAGAGACCGCAAAGGCATCCATTGCCAGTCCTACAGCAATGATTGCGATCGTGACTAAACTCATAACTGCTTGAACCGGATTATGCATCCGGAGATATCAATGATCGAGCCAGCGAGCTTCTATGGCTTGCACGACTTACATGGCCTTTTGCCAGCCTCGATAGCCTCCTCCCGGCTGGAGTAGCTGACAAGATTTTCCGGCGAAATTCTTTCGGCCCAGCGGCAATCGACCTTATGAAACACTCTGCTGTTCTTTGAGGCTACATATCTATATTCGGCCACCACTGCTTCAGCGTTTGTTTTAGTTTGCTCCTTTGGAACCGTCAGCGAAACAACGCCAATATCGTTCGCATCTGAGATTTGTTTGCTCGGTGGATTGGCTACACTCCAAGCAGCGACGAAAGTTTCGACCTGCTTTAGAATCAAGCTGGAAACATTAACCGGCATATCCTGAACCGAAGCTGCTTGCATTACAAGCTGGGTTTTCCAAACATCAGCCTTGATAAAAAACGAAGGATCCCTCGCCAAATAAACGGCCCTCGCTAATGAAGTCTGAATACAAAATATGTACTGTTGCGAATCTTTGAGCTTGAGCAGATCTACATAAACTCTAAGAGATGGAAATTCAAGAGATATGGATGGTGGCAGAGGTCCCGCCATATTCGGCACATCCGTCACAAAAGACACCTTAACGCCCGCCTCTTCAAGCTTGTGCTTTACTTTTGGGTTAAGTTCTTTCCATATAAGACCGCCTTCATTCGGCTCAGAATAAGGCGCCACGATAATCGCATACAGACTTTCTACCCCAGCCAGTTCCGGATAAGCCCGTCCAATTAAAAAAGGCTTATCCACGGACTCTGGTAACTCTAACTCGCCCAGAGCCGGGACACACAAAATTCCGGCAATCACCACGATAATAAAAAAATTCTTTCTTATTTTCATTATCTCCCTCTCTTTCATGATTTTTAGAGGATGCTTTCAGGTTAAGTTATAAGGGCAAAGGCGTCTTTGACTTGCATATCTTCCTTGATGCCGAGTGCTTGGGCTTTTTCGTTCGCCTTTGTGACCTTACGATTTGGAAAACGCTCCAATGTCCCTATAGGATTTTCTGGTGTGCTTTCTACAATTGCCGCCGCAACACCGTATCTCTCGCACGCCTCAACATCGATCGCAGGACAGGCTAAGAATCCCTTTGAACCTGCCACTAATAAAATATTAAAACCGACCCATTTAGCTTGAACGCCCTCCACCAAGCCACTCGGCGTTTGATATGCCTTAGTGTGGATTTCCATAATCAGTTCTCAGAGAAATGTGTTTTCTAAAACTACAGACCGGCCACTGTTAGACGACATTCATTTAGACGGGTTTGCCGAGATGCTCCTGGATCTCCGTTAGCTTTTCTTCAAGCAGTCCTTTGGTCTTCGTCTCAACATTCAGACGCAGTAGAGGCTCTGTATTGCTTGGACGGCAATTAAACCACCAATCTTTATATCCAACTGTAACACCATCCAAATAGTCGACTTGCCCGTCGCTGTAACGCTTGGCAAGTTCATCCATCTTGGTTTGTTTATCATCGACCATAAAGTTCCGCTCGCCACTGTTATAATATCTTCGCAGTGGTTTGATCAGCTCACTGATAGGTGCCTTTGCGATACTTATAATGTTCAATATGTGCATCAGTGTTATCATAGCTGAATCGGCACAGTAGTTGTCGCGGTAGTAAAAGTGGCCGGACAGCTCGCCACCGAATACAGCATGAGAATCTCGCATCGCCTTTTTCATAAAAGCGTGCCCAACTCGTTCTCTTCGAGGCGTGCCGCCATGCTTGATAATCTCTTCGACAACGACTCTGCTGCTTCGCAAATCATAAACAATCGCTGACTTTGGTCGCTCGCTTAAAAAATACGGCACCATTAACGCGGTTATTAAATCACAACTAATTGTTGAACCTTTCTCATCTACCATCACCAATCTGTCAGCATCACCATCGAAGCAGATACCAAGGTTACACTTTTTTCCTTTCACCGCTTTTTTGACTTGAGACAGGTTCTTTTCAATAAGTGGGTCGGGATCATGTTTGAATTTGCCGGTGTGTTCAAAGTTGAGCGAGACAATCTCCAGAGGCAGCTTACCAAAAACCAGTGGAACCATCTTTCCAGCCATTCCGTTTGAAGCATCAATGCTAATCTTCAACCGTTTGACATTCGGCCTCAAGAATCTTAGTACATGCTTTTTGTATTCTTCGGTCAAGTCCGTTTTATTGTACGAACCTGTAGATTTACCCTTAGTGTGAAGCAGCGCCGTCGCGATATGCTTTATGTCACTAAGACCAGTGTTGGCTCCAACCGGCACCGCACCTTGACCGGAAATCTTAAAACCATTGTACTTAGCCGGGTTGTGCGAAGCTGTCACTTGCACTCCACCAGCCGTCTTAAGATGATTGATTGCGAAGTACATCTGCGGCGTATCAATTAATCCAATGTCAATTACATTTACGCCGCTGGAACGTATTCCTTCTATAAGCGCCTGAGCCAAATTCTCGCTATGTTTCCTCATATCACGACCAACACATAGCGAGTTGCTGTGAGCCTGTCCCCGCTCAAAGCCATGAACCAAAGATGGTAAAAATCTTGCTGTGGCAAAGCCTACCTTCCAAGCATCTTCTTCACAGAGCTGATCCGGATAGATTCCTCTTATATCATACGCCTTGAAGATGCTGTGGTCCATTTCCACAAATCCTTATGTGCTTCAGGTTATGTGTCTAATTTTTAATTTGGCAGCCAATACCCAGGCTCCTTCCAACTTCAGTAGCGGCCAAGTTTATCAATTTGCCGACACACCTGCAAGCGCTATTTATCCATCCCACTGCACGTAAAATAAGAGCTTGACAACCACTATTGCATACATGGATAATCTAATTATGTTTTCAAGCATGATTCCGCTGGTTCAGATAGATACTTTTTCATAGGAGGCTAAGATGCCGGAGTTTGGAAGTCCGTTTTCGGGGATGAAGGCTGATCGCAAGGTAACAAAAGAAGAACTAATACGAGCGATACGCTTTATAGTCGCAGCCGAGTACGAAGCCGTCCAGCTATATATGCAGTTGGCTGAATCGACCGACGACAAGCTGGCTAAGGAAGTGCTTATAGATATAGCGGATGAAGAGCGTGTCCATGCAGGGGAATTCCTGCGCCTCCTCAAACACCTCGCACCCGATGAAGAGAAATTCTATGAAGAAGGACGAGAGGAAGTGGAGGAAATGATGGAAAAACTTGGCATCAAGCCATAAGACCCACACGTGCACAATTAACCTTGCTCTTGCTCTTATGCGCTTATGCTATTGTGCACTTCTTATAAGGAGATGATATTATGGATATCAAAGTGTCCAGTTCTGCTTTCCCAGACGGTGGTATGATCCCAGCCAAGTACACTTGCGATGGAGCTGATGTGTCACCGCCGCTGAAGTGGGACTCGGTGCCCGATGGTACCAAAAGTACTGCGCTTATATCCGACGACCCTGATGCCCCGATGGGTACCTGGGTACATTGGGTCCTGTTCAACCTGCCAGTCGATGCCAGAGAACTGCCTGAAAATGTTCCTACCGATGAGACCTTGCCGAATGGAGCCAAACAGGGCACAACCGATTTTGGCAGGACTGGCTACGGCGGACCATGTCCACCGAGCGGTACACACAGGTACTTCTTCAAGATTTACGCTCTTGATACTATGCTGGATCTACCAGCAGGTGCTCGCAAAAGCGATCTGGTCAAAGCAATGGAAGGCCACATCATCGGCCAAGGCCAGCTAATCGGCAAATACAAACGACAATGAGTGAATGCCTCGCTGTTCGTCTTTCAAGCGGTTTCGGTATGCCTACATTAGAACATGGCAACATGCATAATTTTTATGCCGAAGACCTGTTTGTATGTTGGTTTATGCTTAAAAAGCCTATTTCTCAAGGCTCACAATAAGCAATTTATTGGCAACAATTTATGGAGGTAAGAATAATGATTGGGTCAAAGCGATTAGGAAACGCACTCGCAATAGGGTCACTGATTCTCTTTGTCCTTACTGCGGCAGTAACGGCACAGAGTCCAGAGAAGCCGACCAGCGATGAGCTGCTTCGCATGGTCCCTGCCGAAAGTCTGTTCTGTGTCAGGGTGAACAATCTCGATCAAACTCTTGGTCAAACAGATCAGTTCTTGACCGGCGTATCCCCTATGCCCATGTGGCTATCAATGACGGTACGAGGGTATTTAGTGAAGTTGTTAGGAGGTCCTGAGTTAAAAGGTATGAACATGAATGGCAGTTTTGCGATATTTGGAACAATAGCGCCTGGCGAGCCCGTAGGAGAAGACCTGATTTCTATACTTATTCCCATTACAGATTACCAGCAGTTGGTCAGCGAAAATCCAAATATAACGCAGCCGGATGCGAATGGCGTTTCCAAAATGACAAGCGGCCCAATCTTAATACAGGTTGGTGACTTCGCCCTTCTTAAATGGCAGAAGTGCTACGACAAACTAATTGAAACTGCGAAATTAATATCATCCGCTTCATCGGCTGGACTAGCAAGTGTTCTCGATGATGATGAACTGAACAAGGCTATGAAGGAACCGATCTGGGCGCAAGGAAATATCCAATTAGCCTCCGAGACCTTCGGGCCTATGCTGCTCGGCAAGATCGAAGAGGCGAAAAAAATGATGGAAAGCATGAAGGCAAGCGGAAAAACACCTATGGGAAATCCTGCAGCGATAATGGATATATATGCCGGTGTTCTTGACTTGTTGATGAAGGAAACAAAGTCTTTGAATGTGACAGTTACGCCCAAGTCAGATGTTCTAAATATCACCAGCGCCATTTCGGCGCTACCCGGCACAGAAATGGCTGATATGTTCACCACTGAGACAGTCGTGAAACAAAAGAATGAACTTTTGTGCTATCTGCAAGACAGGATGGTAATGAACGTTTCAGGCAAAGTAACCGGAAAGCTCAACGCAAAAGCGATGGACTTTTTTGCAACAATAATGACTAAAGATATGAACGCCATGGATGTTGAGAAATTGAAAAGTTTTGCCTCTGATATTGCAACCATCTTCAGCGGTAACGACGCAATGTCATTTTCGGTCGACCCCAATACGAAACCTCCATTCGCTATGAAGTATATTATTGAAATAGAGGATATAGATAAAGATAAGTTCTATGAGGTAATTGAAGAAGGCGCAGAGCTATTCAACACCGGGGGCATTGCTGATTTTTATAAGAACCTCGGTATGGAAACCAGCTTTGCAATAAAGCGGGATGTTGACACTTACAAAGGCATATCAATAGACTCGTCTGAATTTGTTATAAAATTGACCGAACCTAATTCGCCACAGGGCAAGATGATAGAAGCCATGTATGGCGAAGGGCTGGATTACAAATGGGCTATAGTTGATAGGTTGTGTGTTTGCGCGGTGGGCGGCGATGCAGACTCAGCTATATGCGAGCTGATTGACCAGGTAAAAGCCGGCGGCCCGAAGCAATTGGCCAGTGAAATAAAGTCGGCCCTAACGCTGATTCCTGATGCCAGCCAGGCCGATTTTGTGGGAACGTATAATTTTCTGCGGTGGTTTAAAATACTTGGTTCTTTGATGCCCGTACCCACACCGATGCCGAAAATAGATGTTCCTACCAAGAGCAACATCGTATTTGCCGGTAAGATTGGCCAGGGCAAAATGACATTTGAAATTGCTCTGCCAAAAGAACATTTGTTGGAAATGATGGGGATGTTTCAGCAGATGCAACAGCAGCAGAGGGCAACAATAGGAGCTAATCAGGCCACTGCTATGAATTTAAGGGGGATAGGGAAGGCCTGCTTAATATACGCAAATGATTACGACAGGTTACCAACAAACCTGCTGGAGCTTGCTGAGAAAAATTATGTTCGCAAGGTCGATGTTCTTGAATCACCGCGTAAGCCGAAGGATTTTGATGGCCCCAGCTACATATACATTTCCGGTCAGACTACAGCAATGCCCCCAGATAATATTGTTGTTTACGAAAACCCGGAGTTCTGCAGCGACAAGATCAACGTTTTATTTCTGGATGGTCACGTTGAGGCAATGAAACCGGATGAATTTTTACAGAAGCTCGAAGCAACTTACAGACGGCTCGGCAGAGAAATGCCCGACATTAAATTCAAGGATGCCACGAAACCTACGAGATAAAAGTGAGAGATTGCGTTCGGCAGGACGATCCAGTAAGGGTAAAAAACAGTCAGAAGTTTTTGAGTATGGCCGCGGTGTGGATGGCAAGCAGCATTAGATAATCCAGATCCGCCAGAGTGTAGGGTTCGTGGTCTGTGTCATTATCAACGTATACGACACCATAGGAACCTGCTACACCAACAATCGGTGCTATCATCGCTGAGCGGATATGCTGCTCTTCTACCTGTACCGGCACTTGCGGCACGAGCACAAATTCAGGCTTATCTACTGCTTGATTAACCAATTGCTTAAGCCCTATTTCATCTAAGCGTATTTCTTGGCCAGCATGATCCTTGCCTGCATCGGCGGCCATTGAGCCATCAGGTTCACTTCTTAAAGCACACCAGACACGGCAAGCAGAAAACTGAGTCAATAGCGTGTCCAATATAACGTTGAGTACTTCCACCGGGCCATTAGCCTTACAGACTGCCTCGGTAGCCTGTATAAAGTCCCTTGACCTTTCGGCAGTAAACCTAATCTCGGGCGCGTGTTCAACATCGATTTTCCTGACGATTATTTGCAGCTTGCGGGGAGCGGTAATGAGGGTATCTTCAAAATGAATGGGCTTTTGCGACTTAGCGTTCTCTTCCAGATCGACTTCTATAGTGAAATCGGCGATTTGCAGACGGTCGCCGGTTTTGAGCTGAGCTTTTTGGACTTGCTCATTGTTAAGATATGTTTTATTCGCGGAATTTAGGTCCTCAATCACCCACTTTTTGTCTGGCGTAGCAAATATGACTGCATGCTGCCGTGAGACCTTTTTGTCGGGCAGCAGAATCTGGCTGTTGGTATGCCTGCCGATATAAACAGGTCCTTTGGTAAAATGAAACTCGTTAATGACACGTCCGGCTTGTTTGAGCACCAATCGCATCTTTTTTTGCCATCCACATGCGAACTCTAAAGGTCCAAGCTTAATTTTCCTTAAACTGGCATAATTTGTCAAATAGACAGCTCCCGGATATGCTGTCTGAGCTGACAGGCGTGAAACATCCGAAAAGCACCTGCACGCATATGAAAAATAAAATATAAATCGAATACTAACGAATAGTAACACTAATAGGGTGTGAAAGCAAGCCTGTGAAAAGTCTATAATGCGCAAAGAATATTAATAGTAAGATCGCGATAACAAAAAGAATTATTACTGTACTACGTATTCTATTTCGAGGAATTTCACAAATTAAAAATAGCGGAAGACCGACTACTAAAAATAGGGGTACAAACATGGTAATCATATACAGATAAAACAACTTAGTTATGATTGACGTGTCTTCTTCATACCAGATTTTTCGCCACATAGTGATGAAGATGCCATAGTTGAACCGAATATTTACAAATCCAATATATGGCGTGAGCGGATTAATTGCATCATTAGAGCCGCATTTATCACAATAATATTGCAGAGGATGACAAGGTTTAAGGCAGTTAGGGCAAAGAGGCTGCGCATCTTCGGGGATATAATTATTATCTACTGTTGTATTCGCTTCGTGCTGTGATATCGAGAAATCGTTGTAACCTTGTCGGTTCATACATCACCACCAACATCTGCCGACATCATAGAACTCTGATAGCGCTTTATCTTGCTGACGCCTGCTACGATGTAGTTTTTCGCACAATGCCTTTCAAATAAGGTTTTTGCCTTCTCGCATGAACAATAACAGCGCACAATATATCGTATACTTTTTAGCTTAAAAGCCTAAATGATTTTTTCGATTTTTCTCTTCAACGCACATTCCAAATAAAAACCGCTCAGCGGTACAACTTTGAGAAAGTCCCACAACAATGTCCAATGAATGCGGATTAGGCCTACCCCCGTTAAAACTAACATGGAGCGAAACGCCGGTGCGTAACGGATTTTTGACTGTGAGAACCACGATCCCAAGTGGTTTGACCAACAACAAGCCAGATTGACATCCACAACAGGTGCCAATACAACGACTGCCGCGCCAAAATTGAGCGAAAGCCTCACTCCAGTCGTTTTTCAGCCCTTATAGAGAATACCAAAGCTCTCTCCTACTTCCTCATGCACGTCCAAACACACGGTTTTTTTCATCGTTTGTCGAGCTCGCAGGCGGTAAGGTCGTTTTATTCAATATATTAACGTAAGAAGATTTTTTAGCCGAATTCGGCAATTTTCTTGACAAGTTCAGGTGCTGTTCCTACCCTAAATAGACTTTGTGAATGTGAACTCAAGCACAAATTAGCCGTAATACAAGATATGAGATACCGCAAAATCCCAGATGAGACTGTCCGGCGATTGCCGTTCTACCTCAGGGTTCTGCTTTTTTCGGCAGAGCAAGGCCAGCAGAGTATCTCCAGTCAAAAGCTGGCGGATTTTGTAGGTGTCAATTCCTGGCAGATTAGAAAGGATTTCTCGTACTTTGGCGATTTCGGAACTCCAGGCGTAGGCTATAACATTGAGAAACTCGCAAGACAAATAAAGAAAATACTCAAGCTCACTGTTGTCAAAAAGGCAGCTTTGGTGGGAGTAGGCAATCTCGGTTCGGCTGTCTTGGCATACCCCGGTTTCAAGATGTATAGTCTGGACATTGCGACTGCTTTCGATATAAGTCCAAAGAAAATAGGGAGAAAGATTAACAATATAGAAATTGAGAATGTCACGAGGATTTCGACTCTCAGGAGGAAAAAAATCAGTCTTGCTATAATAGCCGTGCCGCGAGAGGCTGCTCAAAAAACAGCAGAGGCTCTGGTCAAAGCCGGTGTAAGAGGCATACTGAATTTCTCTCCTTGTTACATAACGGTGCCCAAGAAAGTAAAAGTCATAACTATTGATATAGCGATGGACCTTGCTCGACTGCCATACTATTTGCCTGCAGGCTGAGCAGCTTGACAAAGGCTAAGAAAGTACAAGTTACGAAAAACCAAGTGTGCTATTGCAGTATTTTTTATGGACAATAAATAGTACCTTCATATATAGTTAGGGCCATAAAGTAATGGAGACTCTTTTTACAAGCAAATTAGAGCCGCTTCTGGACGCAATCGCAAAGAAGATGGATCTCTATGTCCCCAAAAAGGCGGGGGAACACTATGTATTTAAACAATATGATCCTGCCAGTGATAGTGGGGTCGAATTCAACAACATACGTGCCTGTACTCCTGTAAAAGAGTTTTTGTTTCCGCTTCTTGAGCTTGCCGCGATTTTATCCGAGCCGACCAAGCCTGGAGAAATACATCCGTTTGCTGTTTTTGGACTCAAGGACTGTGATCTACGCTCTTTGGAATGTCTTGATAAGGTATTTCTTGAAAAAGACTTCGAAGACCAGCTCTACATTGCTCGGCGAGAAAAGATGTTCATCATCTCATCCGACTGTTTCGATCCGGGCGAAAGCTGCTTCTGTAACGTCCTTGATGGCAAACCTTATGCTGATACAGGATTTGACCTTAATGTTACGCAGGTCCCTGATGGCTATGTAATCGAGATTGGCTCGCAAAAGGGCAAAGAGTTTATCGACAAAAACTCCGAGCTTTTTACCAAGGCAAGCGACGATGCTCTAACCGAGCGAAGCAGGATCAGAGCCGAAACACTCAAGCAGCTCGAGCAGAACAACGCCGATTTGAAATTCGACACGCCCATCAGGGACATGATGACCGAGACCTACGACTCAGACGTTTATGACATAGAGGCCAAAACTTGCGTTGAATGTCAGGCCTGTACACGTGTCTGTCCCACATGTCACTGCTTCTATCTTTACGACACAAAGCAGCAGGATTACTTTGCCAAAATGAAGATGTGGGATAGCTGCATGAGATATGCCTATGCCCAGGTTGCCGGCGGTGCGAATCCGCGTAAAATGCTCGGTGACAGGCTCAGGCATCGTTTAATGCACAAGTTTGTCTATTTCCTGGACAGGTACGGCCTGCAAATGTGCATCGGCTGCGGCAGATGCGTTGACGCTGAAGCCGGCGATATTGATATAAGGGTCGTATTGAAAAAACTAAACGAAGAATTTAAGAACACAAAAGTTGCCAAATGAAATCGAACCTTTATCAACCTATTAACAGCGAAATTGTTGACATAATAGACGAATCGCCAACGATCAAGAGTTTCGCAGTTGTGCCTGAAAAGCCATTTGAGTTTGAAACAGGCCAATTCGTCGAGCTTACTTTACCCGGCCAAGGCGAAGCTCCTTTCACGCCATCCTCGTCACCCGCTGACACAGAAAAGATGGAAATCACAATTATGAAGGCCGGCCGAGTGACAGCTCTGCTGCATGAGTGCAAGACAGGGCAGAAAGTTGGTATCCGAGGACCTTATGGCAACGGTTACCCTCTCGAAGAATTCGTCGGCAAACAAGTCTACATTGTCGGTGGTGGCGTTGGTCTTGCACCAATCAGGTCCCTGTTCTTGACGCTGGTCGACAGAATAAAGGATTTCAAATCCGTGGTCTGTCGATACGGAGCAAGGACACCTGAGGATTTCATTTATAAAAAGACGCTTTTCGGCCCCTGGCAGCAGATCGAAGGTGTTGATGTCAAGTTGACCGTTGACGAAGCCAACGGTCAATGGAAGGGTAATGTAGGCGTAGTGACGACGATACTTGAGCCAAGCGATGTGGATCTTAAAAATGCCGTTGCCGTTGTCTGCGGCCCGCCGATTATGATGAAGTTTGCAACGTTGAAGCTGCTGGAGTTCGGATTCGAGCCGAAAGATATATACCTTTCTATGGAAAAGAATATGAGCTGCGGATTCGGCAAGTGCGGCCATTGCATGATTGGTAAGTATTACGTCTGCAAAGATGGACCGGTTTTTGCATACGAGCAGATAATGGGCTACCCCAATATTTGGGATTAACAAAGACTGCATGTAAAGCGTGAAACGAGAAACGAGATTATGGCTGCGAAGCTAATAATAGATTTGGCAAAAGCCCAAATGCAGGGCGAATCCAACGTACGCTGTTCGTACAAGCACCATCCCGAAAACAAAGGATTCGACTCTCTGCTGGAGATGATTCGATTCGCGTTGATTTGTCGGCGTTGCGAGTTAGCCCCCTGCATCAATGCTTGTCCAAAAAACGCATTGGAAAAGGTGCCAACCAAAAATAATGATGCCGGCATCTTAAAACGTGCCAATATGCTCTGCACCGGCTGTGGAACCTGTGCCGTTGCCTGTCCGTTTGGTACGATTTACACTGATCTGATACCTTTTCCCAGCAGTGTTTGCGACAGATGCAAGGGCAGACTCGCACCGGGTGAAAAACCGCTATGTGTACAGACCTGCAACGATGGCAGCATCGACTATGGCGAAGTGAAGATTGAAGCAGATATGATAGAGGTCTTTGAAGATATAGTTGTCAAGGTCGCAGGTGGAACCACCTGGGAACCGTTCCTGAGGGAAACAGAAAAGGCAAAGAAATGATCGAGGTATTCCAAAATCTGTTCTGGATTCTGATCTTTCCGGGATTTGTCTTTACGCTGGTGGTGGGATTGCTCGCCTCATGGATAGTCCGCAAGGTAAGTGCGCTGGTGCAGTGGCGTGTTGGGCCGCCGCTCTGTCAGCCGTTTTACGATGTGCTGAAATTATTAGGCAAGGAAATCCTTATTCCGCAGGATGCTCAACGTGCGGTTTTTGTTAGTGCGCCATTGGTTGGTATGGCGGGAGTCTTACTGCTTTCGACGATGCTCTGGCGGATAACCATAACGCAGAGCGCCTTTGTGGGTGACATTATCGTGGCGATATATCTTATGGTTCTTCCGTCGCTGGCACTTATTCTCGGCAGCAGCGCCAGCGCAAGTCCCCATGCAGCTATTGGTACAAGCAGAGAGATGAAGCTCGTTTTAGGCTATGAGCTGCCGCTGGTGCTTGCATTTATCGTAGTAGTGATTAAAAGCGGCGGTCAGCTCAGCCTGGCAGCGATTGCTCAGCAGACACCTGTTTTAAGCATCTCCGGCTTTCTGGCGTTTTTCATCTCGCTATTGTGCATCCAGGCTAAGCTTGGTTTTGTGCCGTTTGATATTGCCGAATCTGAAACCGAGGTTGCGAGTGGCATAATAATTGAATATTCCGGCGCCCTTTTGGCTGTCTGGAAGATTATGCAGGCCCTGATGCTTGTTGCACTGCCGCTATTTTTAGTGATGGTATTTCTCGGAGGCTTCGGCACTGCAGGCCGGCCGTTGGTTTGGGGTATCGGCAAATACGTTCTGGTTCTGGTCGTATTGATTCTGATAAAAAATACCAACCCGCGTGTGCGAATCGACCAGGCGATGAAATTCTTCTGGGTCTATTGCGGCCTGCTTTTGGCAATCGCGGTCATACTGGCAACATTTGGCAACTACTATGGCATCAGTTGGCTCTAAGGTGTGCTTATGAGTTGGAGAATGTGGGCATTAAAAAAATCGGTCTGGGTCTTTCACGTCAATCTCGGAGCGTGCAACAACTGCGATATTGAAATCGTGAACTTGTTGACGCCCAGGTACGATGTCGAGAGATTCGGCATTAAGCTCGTAGGCTCGCCACGCCACGCTGATGCGCTGCTTGTCACCGGTGTCGGCACAAGGCAGGCGATTATCCGATTCAGGCAGGTGTATAGCCAGACGCCCAAGCCTTGCGTAGTTTTCTTAATGGGCGCCTGTGCATGTGGAACCGGCATATTTCATGCCGGCTACCACGTCGAGGGCCCAATCGACAAAATTCTAAGAGAAATGGATCCAAACGCAATTATTGCATACGTGCCGGGTTGTCCACCGAAGCCCGAGGCTATGATATCCGGGGTCGTCAAAACCCTGTCGGCCATATAACAGGATACAGACATGAATCAGCAGGAACTTAAAGATAGACTCGCTGAAATAAAAGACAAGCTAATTGACATCCAGCAGCCGTTGGATGACAGGATATTTCTATCGTGTGAGGCCGAAAACGCCTATGCTATAAATAAGTTTTTGTTTGAAGAGGTACCGTTAAGGTTTGTGATCACAACGGGCATAGACTCTGATAGCTGCTACGAAATTCTGTATCATTACGCGTACGACCAGATTGGTTATATAATCACATTGAAGGCTTTTATTCGCGACCGTGAGAATCCTTCAATAGAGTCGATCGCGCCGTTTTTGCCGGGCGCCGAGTGGATAGAAAGAGAAATACATGACCTTTTGGGAATCGAATTCAGGAACCATCCGAACATGAGACGACTCATCCTAGCGGACGATTGGCCGGAAGGTGTTTATCCATTGAGGAAAGAAACAAGACAATGAAGGAAACAGTGAGAAAACCGGTTCTTGCCATCGGGCCGTTCCATCCCCTGCAGGAGGAGATGGAGTTCTTCCAGCTCACCGTCGACGGTGAAACGGTAACCGACATCGACATGAGGATATCTTACAACCATCGCGGCATTGAAAGAATAAGTGAAACCTTGCAATTCGACCAGGTACCGTATCTTGTCTCCAGAGTATGTGGAATCTGCTCAGCTTCACATCCATTAGCTTACGTTCAGGCCGTAGAGGATATCGCTGGAGTGACACCACCTGAGCGAGCATTATATGTTCGAGTTATTATAAACGAGCTTGAACGTATCCATAGTCACATGCTGTGGGTCGGCCTGGCAGGACACTTCATTGGTTATGACACCGTCTTTATGTGGGCCTGGAAATACCGTGAGCCTGTGCTCGATCTGCTTGAAGAGATATCAGGCAATAGAAATCAATATGGAAACGTCAAAGTTGGCGGCTGTCGAGAAGATATTCCGGATGAGACCATACCAAAGATACTCAAGGAACTTGATAAACTTGACAAGAAGACCGAGATGCTTACTAAAGCTGTTCTCGATGATCCTGTTATACATGCTCGACTTAAAGGCGTCGGCGTATTAACTAAAGAAGCTGCCATCAAATACGCAGTGACAGGTCCAACGGCTCGAGGCAGCGACGTTAAGATCGATGTAAGACGCGATGACCCTTATGCGGCTTATGCCGACCTTGATTGGAATGTGGTTACACAGCCGGTAGGCGATGTCTTCGCTAAGGCTGTTGTGCGTCTTCTTGAGGTGCTTGAGTCGGTTAAGATAATAAAACAGGCAGTTAAAAAGCTTCCCAAGGGCCCAATTGCTACAGAGGTTAAGGAAATCCCGCCCGGTGAAGGCTGCGGTCGCGCTGAGGCTCCCCGAGGTGAAACATTCCATTATGTTCGTAGCGATGGCGGCAACAGGCCAGTTCGCCACAAGATTAGAGCACCGAGCTATGTTAACGTGCCCTCATTTAAGGCCACTTGTATAGGCCAGCACATCGCGGACGTTACTATTACTCTAGCAGCGGTTGATCCTTGCTACAGTTGCACAGAAAGATTGGCTGTTGTGGACAGCCACAATAAGGTCCTGCACGATTACCAAACCTTGCTGCGGCTGAGTCGTGAAAAAACAGCTCGCATCAAAAAAGAAATCGGAACGCCAGAGATGAAACTGGAGGATTTCTAAGTTGGATAGAATCTTGCTTATCGAGGTTTTCCTGCCTTTGGCTGTCGGTTTTGTGCTGCTTTTTCTGCCGCGCAAAGCAAGTTCCGTGTCCAAAGCACTCGCATTGATTATTTCAGCCATCACCTTCGTGCTGGCAGTCCGAATATTCACCTCAGATACATTTGACGATGGTTTTACCCTTCTGCAGATCGGTGACTTCAAATTGAACCTGATGCTCACGGCAACGCCGCTCGGAGCGTTTATACTTATGTTCGCTATGGTTTTCGGCCTATTGATTACTCTGTATTCGCTAAAATCAATGGCCGGCGCCAAGCGGCTGAATGAATACTACGGCTCAATTCTGCTTACGATAGGCGGCTCCGCGGGAATATTGCTCTGCGATCATCTTTTGTTTTTGTTAATATTCTGGGAGATTGTCACTGCCTCACTGTATCTATTAATAGCAACAGGCGGCAAAAACTCCAACTTCGCAGCGACAAAAAGCTTCGCGATGATAGGCGCATCCGATGCAGCCTTTATGTTCGGCGTGTTTATGGTCTGGGTCCTGTCAGGAACATTTATCATTTCAGATATTAGCTTAGCAACTACATCTGCACTTCCAATCATAGCTTTTCTGCTACTTTTAACAGCCGCCGTTACGAAAGCAGGGGCGCTACCCCTGCATACCTGGCTGCCTACAAGTGGCGAATATGCGCCGGCATCAGTAATGGCACTTCTGCCCGCCGCGATAGACAAGCTCTTAGGCATTTACCTGCTGGTGATAATCGTCAAGGGAATGTTTGTACTTCAATCAGCAGCTTTGAGCACTATCCTGGCGCTCATCGGTGCAGCAACAATCATCATCGCTGTAATGATCGCGATGGTCCAGCACAACCTCAAGAAGTTGCTGTCTTACCACGCCATCAGTCAGGTTGGCTACATGGTCCTTGGTATTGCAACAATGACTCCCGTCGGCATGGCTGGCGGCCTATTTCACATGCTTAACCACGCAATATATAAATGTTGTCTGTTTCTCTGTGGTGGCGCAGTCGAGCACGCGACCGGAACGGCTGAACTGGATAGGCTCGGCGGCCTTGGCAAGAACATGGCGCTGACATTCACAACGTGTTTAATCGCAGCTCTGAGCATTTCCGGCATACCGCCGTTCAATGGTTTCGTTTCTAAGTGGATGGTTTATCAGGGCGTAATTCAGATGTCTCCTGCCCAGACCGGCACGGCAGCAAGATTATGGCCTATATGGCTTACTTGTGCAATGTTCGGAAGCGCACTTACTTTGGCCTCATTTGTCAAACTCATACATTCGCTATTCCTTTCACGCCTGCCGAGCGAACTAAAGGATACCAAAGAAGTACCACCGACCATGACCACACCAATGATCGTACTGGCTTCGTTGTGCGTGCTTTTTGGCGTTTTCTATCACATACCGCTGAAACTCTTTATCTTTCCTGCTTTGAACATAGAAGCAGGTTCTGCAATTTTTACCGGCACCTGGGAATCGACTCTTGCTACAGCTTTGATAGCTATTGGTATTGCCCTTGGGCTGCTGATTCTACTTGTCGGGCTATTGGCACGAAAAGTAAGAATTGTACCAACGTGGACGTGCGGCGAAGTGCAGCCTAACGACCAAATGATCATACCCGGCACCGGCTTCTATAAGACGGTTTCGGATATGGGCGGACTGAAGCAGCTTTACAGCGGTCAGGAAAAAGGCTATTTCGATCCTTACGATCAGAGTGCAAGAGTAGGCCTGGGATTGACAGGTTTTCTAAGATGGCTCCATTCAGGTGTTCTGCCGATGTATTTGACCTGGGTGACTTTGGGCTTACTTATAGTTCTATTCGTAGTTTGCAGGATTTGGTGAGGTAGATATGGCTATATTCTACATCTTACTGATATTTATGATAATCGCTGCAATCATTGCGGTGGAAACGAAGGATCTCCTTAGCTCTGTAATCTGCATAGGAGCGATTGGCTTCGGTGCATCTTTGATGTTTTTATTTCTGCGAGCACCGGATATCGCTATTACGCAGATTGTGGTTGAGGTTCTGGGGTTGATTATCCTGATACGGGCTACAATTTCTCGCGACTTGACTTTTATAAGCGGTGACAGAGAATTCTTCGGCACGGTTGTTTCAGTGGTAATCATTGCGGTAATCTTCCTAGCAGGCATGAAGGCTCTGGAGACCAAATCCTTCCACGAAATCCAGGAAACCCGACAACTGCATCCGCAGGCGGTAGCTTTGCCTGATTTCGGCACTCCAATTTATGATGTTACACCGGGAGCTGCCTCTCAAAAGTACATACAAGAGGGCTTGGAGAAAACTGGTGCGGCAAATCTCGTGGCGTCAGTCATTCTTGATTTCCGGGCGTATGACACGCTCGGCGAGGCAACCGTGCTGTTTACCTCCATCATTGGAGCAACAGTGATTCTGCGAATAAGGAGCAAAAAACTGCTGGAGGAACCGGAATAATGAGAGGAATGACAGTTATAGTGAAGACTATCGCCAGTTGGGTGAAGGTTTTGATCTTCGTCTTCGGCATTTACATTATTCTTTTCGGTCACCTTACGCCGGGAGGCGGTTTTGCCGGCGGCGTGATTCTGGCTTCTTCGTATGTCCTGCTTATGCTGGCGTTCGGCAGAGAATTTGTGCAAGAGAATTTGCCTTCTGCTGCTGCCTCAAGGCTTGACTGTCTGGGAGCGTTTCTGTTCGCTATGATAGCAACGTTGGGATTGGCATTTGGCGGCAGTTTCTTCGTCAACTACCTCTATCAAAAATACCTGCCGGGCGAACCTCTTCATTTGGTAAGTGCCGGCACGATTCCGCTATCGAATATAGCCATCGGCTTAAAAGTGGGTGCGTCATTATTCCTGGTTATCTTCACACTTTCGGTTTTTTGTAAAGACTTAAGATGTAAAGAACCTGAAGCTGATTCAGAAATCGGTACCTCTGCTGGTGAGAAGGAGTAGTAGCAATGCCTTATGCGTTGTGTTTTTTGCTATTTGTGATCGGCCTGTATTGCGCGGTCGTGAAAAAGAACATGGTTAAGATCGTGGTCGGCATAATGGTGATGGAATATGCCGTCAATCTTTTCCTTATTATGCTTGGTTATCGCACTGGTGGAGAGGCGCCAATAATTGACAAAAGCCATATCGATCCCGAAACCGCGCAAGTCGCTGCCAGCTTTATCAGTAGTGCCGTAGACCCGCTGCCACAGGCGTTGGTGCTTACCGCGATCGTTATCAGCCTGGGATCGCTGGCGCTTATGATTTCGATATGTATCAGAACTTACGGCGAATATGGCACCTTTGACATTACCGAGATTAGGAGGTTAAGAGGATGAGCCCCTCGACTACGCTCGGGACAAACATACCGCTGCCTGTTTTTGTTGCGATTCCTTTGATAGCGGCATTTATACTTCCAATCTTCGGTAAGAAAGGAAAAGGCATTGCAACGGTTTTAGCTAACCTTGTAACAATCTCCCTGCTTGTTTTGGCCATCTTATCAATTGGACGAACCGGTGTGTACGAAATAGGAAAGTGGTCCATCCCATTGGGGATAAATCTTGTTCTTGATGGATTAAGCTCTCTTTTGCTTTTGGCTATCAGTGTCGTCAGCACCGCAGCCATGCTCTTTAGCGCTCGATACATGGAGCAATACACAGCCAAGTCAAAATATTTGAGTTTATTTTTGCTGATGGTCGCAGGCATGAACGGCGTGGTACTTTCCGGCGACATCTTTAATCTGTTCGTATTTTTGGAAATTGCTTCGCTCGCATCATACGCCCTTGTCGGCTTTGGATGCGGACCCGAAGAGCTCGAGGCGTCGTTCAAGTATATGGTATTGGGAAGCATCGGCTCGATATTTATCCTTTTCGGAGTTGCTCTTGTCTACGGCAACACAGGCACGCTGAATATGGCCTATATCTCTAAGACGATTCAGGCTTCGGGGCTGAATGCCGGCCTTATGTTCGCTTTGGGTTTGTTTATTACCGGCTTTGGCCTAAAAGCGGCCCTCGTGCCGTTCCATGCCTGGCTGCCGGATGCGCACCCATCGGCACCGGCTCCGATCTCTGCAATGCTTTCAGGCATTCTCATAAAAACCCTCGGAATTTATGCCCTTATTCGCGTGGTGTTCAATATCTTCGGCGTTTCTATCGAGGTCGGCTGGTTGCTGGTTGCGCTCGGCATTTTGAGTATGGTTGCCGGCGCCTTTTTGGCTATAGGTCAATGGGACCTCAAACGGCTCATGGCTTATTCTAGCATTAGCCAGATAGGCTATGTTGTGCTCGGCATCGGTCTTGGAGCGACTTTGTTAGCTAAAGGAGCAAACATAGCCTGGGCGTCTTTGGCGATACTCGGCGGACTACTTCACCTGGCAAATCACGCTGTCTATAAGTCTTTGTTGTTCTTGACCAGCGGCTCAGTTGAAATGTCCACCGGCACCAGACAGATGAAACAAATGGGTGGACTCGCTGATAGATTGCCCATAACACGAGCCGCCTGCACGGTGGCGTCGGCTTCAATCGCCGGCGTACCGCCTTTTGCGGGATTCTGGAGTAAGTTAATCCTGGTCATTGCAGCGGTTCAGGCTCATCTTTACTGGATTGCAGCAATAATTGTATTCGTCAGCCTGTGCACCCTGATAATGTATTTGAAGGTTCAAAGATATGTATTTCTTGGCGAGTTGCCGGAGGCTCTGCAGGATACAAAAGAACATGGCGGCTCCATGGCCGTTGCAATGATATTTCTTACGTGCCTGTGCGTACTTATGGGATTACTTGTTATAGTACCTTCTTTGAAGGCTAATATACTCGATCCGGCTGTCAATGTCCTGCTCGAAGGACTTGGATATTCAGCTCGGGTTATCAATATGTGAGATAAATAGGGCAAAATAGTATGAGGCGGATTATTTATTTCGTTTTGGCGTTTATCATTTGGGTGCTGGAGGCTTGGCCTTTCGTTGACGGCAGAATCAACCTGCAGGTTGTCGTTGCCGGCCTGGCAGTCGCCTTCATTGTAGCGATTCTATTTCATGAAATACTACCCAAAGAACATCGCGTATTCATTTCGCCTGTACGAGTGTTCTGGGCTTTGGTCTATCTGCCGGTTTTTTTCTATTATGTGATAAAGGCCAACTTTGACGTTGTCTATCGTGCTTTGCATCCAAAAATGCCTATAAAGCCCGGAATTGTAAAAATCAAGACGGAATTAAAGACGGATTCGGGTATCACAGCACTGGCAAATTCTATCACGCTCACTCCAGGTACTTTGACTGTGGACCTGACAGATGACGGCTATTTGTACGTCCACTGGATTTATGTAAGAGCCGATGATGTGGAGCAGGCAACCAAGTACATTGCTCAAAGATTTGAATGGTTTATAAAGAAGATTTTCGAATAGATCCCGTTAGAAATTCCGTAAAATGGGTCTTAATCCTAAGAAAGGAAGATTTCTAACGGAGTAGAACGAGGTGGCTATGTTAACGCTATTTTACATAGGCCTATTAGTGTGCTGCTTCTTGTGTTTGTATCGTATAGGACGCGGCCCCAGCGCCCCGGATAGAACCGTGGCCATCGATATATTAGGAATAGTCATAGTAGGCTTTTGTGCCCTTCTGGCCCTGGAGACCGGAAAGGATTTCTATCTCAATATTGCCATGGCCTGGGCGCTGCTGAGTTTCATCGGCACCATTGCGCTGGCGAAGTTTTTGGAGGGCAGAAGTTTCGATGAGTGATGTTATTGGATACATACTGATAATAATTGGCATCTTATTCGATATATTCGGCTGCATAGGGTTGGTTCGCTTTCCAGATGTCTATAATCGGTTGCAGGCGTCAACTAAATGCGTGACGCTTGGCACAATCATGTTGCTCGTTGGCGTAGCCATCATCAGTGGCATAGGGCCAACAGCATCCAGAGCCATAATCTGCGCGGTGTTCATCTTGATAACATCACCCACAGCGGCCCATGCCATCGCCAAGGGTGCTTACGCTTCTGGCGTCGAACTATGGGAGGGAACCGTCGTAGATAAATACGCAGAACACGTTGAAGAAGGTGAGTCACAGGCTTGATTTAGTATCCAAAGCTATAAACGTTCAATCAAGTACTGAACCATAAATATAGGAGACAAAAGTTGCGTTTGCCAAAGCTAAGAGAACTGAAAGAAGCAATCACAGCGGTTCTTTCGCCGCGTTTTACTACACGTTTTCCGGCCCGGCCGTGCATTGTACCGGAAAGATACAGAGGTAAACCCGAATTTGACCTTGATACTTGTATCGGTTGCGGTGCGTGTGTAAACGTATGTCCGACTGAGGCCTTAACACAAACTGAGACGACCGACGCTGAACCACCCGTAAGGAAAATCACACTGCGCTACGATACCTGCATATTCTGCGGCAACTGCGAAGAAAATTGCACTACAGAGACAGGCATAGAACTTTCGAACGAATGGGATTTAGCAGGCATGGATAGAAAAAGCATGACTGAGACGCACGAGTTTGAGCTGCAGTTATGTGAGAAATGTGGCGCAGTAATAGGTACAAAGAAACATCTGGTCTGGCTTTATGAAAAGCTTGGACCATTAGCCTACACAAATCCATCCCTACTGCTTGCTAAGAGCGGCGAATTGCTCAAAACACCGCAGGACGTTGAGCAAGCTCGGCAAGAGGGCCTGCAAACTCAAACGAGCGACTTTATGCGTATCCTGTGCCCTAAGTGCAAATGTGAATTGAACCTCCGGTTGTAGATACACCCATGGACGCACAACAGGAGCTTTTTGATCAACTAAGCACACTATGCGGCACGCATACTGTCATTGTAGGAATCGGGAACCTGCTAAAAGGCGATGATGCCGCCGGGTCATTGGTTTGCCAGCAACTTGGGCAGGCTGAAACCTCTGCTGAATTGATAGTTGCAGAAACGGTGCCTGAGAATTACATCCAAACCATAGTAAAGAAAGCTCCCCAGAATTTGCTAATTGTTGATGCTGTCGACTTCGGGGCAGCTCCAGGAACAATAAAATTATTCAAGCCGGAGCATTTAAATTCATTTGCCATCTCGACTCACACTCTCTCACCGCGTCTGTTTGTAGATGCGATTCGTCGTCAAATCGAAGTCAAAGCGTACTTCATCGGAATTCAACCTGCTCAAACACAGCTTGGCCAGACTTTATCTGCGAATGTACACCAGGCAATCGAAGGGCTAACACGCATGCTCATTGATATCTTCCCGCCGGTAAAATAGCCCTGCTCTTCGTATCCATATTTAGCCCCCAAATTTATTTGGGGGTTATACCAACTGAGAATAATTAATGTGCTTATTCGTGTCATTTCGAGCGAGCCGTAGGCGAGTCGAGAAATCTATTTGAACAGATTTCTCCACTACGCCCCCATTTCTGTCTTCGACAGAAGACACGGGGGCTTCGGTCGAAATGACATAAGCGCAAATTTTAATCACAATTAGTATTATACACTGCCGATACGAATTACCACGGCATCGTATCAATGGTTATGCCAAAGCTCATTTAATTCTTGTGATTGGTATCAGGTCTTCCGGAGCAGGCGTATGGCCTTGTTGGCATCGGCATTGGAATCAAAGGCAATGTGAAACACAGCGCGGTTACTTATCGTAGCAGCCGAAAGGCCACGGAGGTTAATGCCAGCTTGGGCCAGTTGCATTGTCAATTCTGCACCGAAACCAGGCTTATTGCCGGTAGCGATACGAATACCATGCAGTGATTCAGTCTTAGTAAAGCCTGCTGCCTTGGCAGCTTTGATTTGGCTGGGACCTTTTATCGGTGTAACAAACACCACACCCGTTCCCTGTTTCTCGGGCGCGCGACGGGCGATAATAGACTCAAGGTCCACACCTGCCTGAGCAAGAGCATTGAGCTTTTCGGCCAAGCCACCCGGTTGGTCCTTCATACTGGCGGCCCACACATCAACACGTGAAATGTCCATTTTCATGTTTCTTCCTCCAAAAAAGAGGACTACTGAAACTCGCAACGACAATAACTCGGATCGGCAGCTAAGTTTGACCACTGCCGTGTTTCTTGTCAACACCTTGGGCAGTAAGATTTGGTATGGAAAGTTAACTCTGCTTCTGCGTAGAAAAGACGGTATGCTGGACGAGCAGCGACTAAAAAGAATCCTCCGCGTCTCTAACGCCCCAGATAAACAACGATACCAGCCAGCGTTATGATTGCCGCCATACACACACTCACGGCAACGATGAATACCCACATAAAGCGTCTACTCTGCTTGGCTAAGATATATTTAAGGTATCTGTCACTAACCGCGAAAGTCTTGTTCATTTGCATAATGCTGTCGGTTTGCCCAGCCGTTGTCTGATCTAGCTTTTTTAAGGTCTGGTTGAATTTGTTAAAATTCTCGACCATTTGCACGTCAATATCAGCACTGGCAGTAAGCCGGTTATTGATATCGACAAGGGTATCGGTTTGTTTGACCGTCTCGGCTGGTATCTTTTGGACAGCACTAATAAATTGCTGATTTTGGCCCGCATTCGCCTTGAGTTGCTCGAATAGCTGCTCCGATAATCGTCTCTGATTTTCCATAGTGTTCGGCAGCCTCTGGAGTAATTGAGGCAATTGTTCAAGCCCGGCCATCAACTCTCTTTGTTGGGTGATCTGGCGGTCGAGATGCTCGTTGACACCCCGCAACTGCTCAACGAGTTTATTGAAGCCTTCCTGGAGTCTCTCTAAAGACTCACGCTTATCTACCGGCTGGACGGTTTTTACGACAACTTTATCTTCCTCAGACTCAGCGTCTTGGCAGTGGCTGATACTGTATTCCGCTGAGTCAGGACCCTGGGAAATTAGGCCTTCATTATCAATTCGTGGTTGGTCATCTGCAAATCTTACGAGCTTATGATTTCGCAGCCAAGCACCCGTCCCTGTCCAAAAATCTTTCAAAAGCATTCTTTAGTCTTTCCAAATAGTAAAACCGTATTACCTGTGCAGGTCACTGCACGGTGCCACTAATAAGAGAATCGGAACTACGAGCATTTTTGCTTGAATGAAATAGAACAAAAGTTTTCTTACTGCAAATTTGCATTATTTCTGCTACGGTCGGCTGGAAACAACCATTGAGTTGATAGAGGCAGACAAATGAAATTAGTTACATATTCCAAACAAGAATCGATCTCCTGGGGTGTTCTGACCGAAAGTGGAATCGTAGATATCCCGTCAGCCTGGAAGGCTCCAAACCCACCATTGACTATCAAAAAAGTTTTATGCAGAGGTTCAGAATGCCTGAAAAAGCTCGTCGAGTTAGCTGAAACGGCTGATAGGCCTATATTACCGGACTCGGTTAAACTTCTTGCGCCAATTCCCCGGCCAAGCAAGGTAATCGGACTTGCTGGAAACTATGCCGAGCACATAAAAGAAGCAGGCATTAAGCTTGGCCTTTCCGAAAGCCCACATCAGACAACTGTTCCGAGACCGTTTCTTATGCCGCCAACTGTCATAATTGGACCCGACGAAGAAATTCCTTGGCCAACATACAGCGAACAAATCGATCACGAAATTGAACTAGCGGTAATAATTGGGAAAAATGCCAAGAATGTTTCACCCGACGAAGCCCTGAAATGCGTTGCAGGTTACACAATTTGTAACGATGTGTCAGCTCGTAGCGTGACATTTAAGAAGAATCGAACTGCTCGTCCCTGGGATGAATTTTATGACTGGCTGAACGGCAAATGGTCTGATGGCTTTTTGCCGATGGGGCCTTACTTGCTCACCGCTGATGAAATCGGCGATGTGCAGAACCTCAATATGGTTCTTACCGTAAACGGCGAAACTCGACAGAAGGCAAACACATCCCAGATGATTTATCCTGTAGTGGACATTGTCTCATTTGTAAGTCACCTAATGACGCTTGAGCCGGGTGATTATATCGCTACGGGCACACCTTCTGGTGTAGCTGTAGCCACAGGCAAATTCTTGAAGCCGGGTGACATGATCGATTGTACTATTGAAAAGCTCGGCTCTCTGACCAATACCCTCGGCCAATGGCCACAACAGTTCTATCGACCGCTAATACAAATTGTGAATAATTAATGCGCTTAATCGTGTCATTTCGAGCGAGCCGTAGGCGAGTCGAGAAATCTATTTGAACAGATTTCTCCACTACGCCCCAGTGCTTTCTTGCGAAAGCAAGAACAGGGGCTTCGGTCGAAATGACATAAGCGCAAATTTTAATCACAATTGGTATAAGTTAATAAGTGCACAAGGGCAAAAGGTGAAAAGTTTGTGACCTATGTACTATTTATACCGCCTTGTGGTCTAAGAAGCCTTCAAGCTTGCGTGCCCTTACAGGGTGCTGCAGTTTGCGAATGGCTTTTGCCTCAACCTGCCTGACACGCTCGCGAGTAACCTTGAAGATTCTGCCGACCTCTTCAAGCGTGTAAGTGTAGCCATCACCAATTCCATATCGGAGCTTGATAATTTCGCGCTCTCGATACGAAAGTGTCTTCAGCACAATATCGATTCTCTCCTTGAGCATCTCTTGCGTAGCGGAGCTGACCGGCGAATCGACACCGTCGTCTTCAATGAAATCTCCAAAATAGCTATCGTCGCTTTCACCTATGGGCCGATCGAGACTAATTGGATGTTTGGATATGTTAAGTACCCTGCGGGTTTCCTGTATGCTCATTCCCACTTCATTGGCAATCTCTTCGATAGTCGCCTCTCTGCCCAGTTCCTGGTGCAGAGCCTTGCTTGCGGCTCGTAATCGGCTCATAGTTTCTATCATGTGAACTGGGATTCGGATCGTCCGAGCATGGTCGGCAATGGCGCGGGTAATCGCCTGCCTGATCCACCATGTGGCATATGTGCTGAATTTATAGCCTCGACGATGCTCGTATTTGTCCACTGCTCTCATCAGTCCGGTGTTGCCTTCCTGGATCAAATCGAGAAAACTCAAGCCCCGGTTACGATATTTCTTGGCAATAGAAACTACCAGTCGAAGGTTTGCGCTCGACAGTGTTCTCTTTGCGTTCTCGTACTGAGAAAACACTCTATCAATCGCCCGCAGTTTCTTCTCAAGCTGCTTCGGCGTCTCCGATACAAGTTCTTGAAGGCCGGCCAGCTCCTGCTTAACTGTTTCGACGTCTTCAACGGTCATCTGATTGCCAGGTCCTTTCTCGACGATTTGCTCTAACTGGTGCATCTTCTGACATATACCGTATAGTTTGCTTCTCAGAGGTTGGATTCGCGACGTACGCAAGCTAAGCTCTTCAAGCAAAGTTGCAATTTTTCGCCTGTTTCTGTGTATTCGTATTATGTCCGTCTTTTCTGATCGCTTATCTTCTACCTGCAGATACTTCTTAAACAAACTCTGGCTAACCTTGAGCAGTTTATCCGCTGTTCTGATGTTTTCCAGCAGCCGCTTTTTTATTACACCCTTTACAAAAAATTGCGTTGTTCCGGTTTTAATCGTTCTATCAAACGACATCGAGCCGTCATAGACCTGCTGCAGGAGATCGAGGCAGTTTCTGGCGCAATAATCACATTGCAGCATCTTTCTTCTGAAAGCCATCCGGGCGATTTCGATCTTCTGTGCAAGGGCAATTTCAGACCCTCTTGTCAGCAGCGGTATCTGACCCATTTGTGTCAGATACATCCTTATCGGGTCGTCGATGCGGCGAGTGATTTCCCCCTCGACTAACGCTTTCTCAAGCAGCTCATCTTCTCCAAGCTGCTCTTTAGCCTCCGATGAGTCTTCAAACTCCTCATCGGACTTGCCAACTTGCTCAGATTCTACGTCAGCTTCATCAACAAGATTGATACCCATCTCGTCCAGAGTTGCCAGTAAGCCTTCCAGACGGTTGGCACTGACAACCTCATCGGGCAGTTCCTTGTTCATCTCCTCATATGTGAGAAATCCTCGTTTCTCGCCTTTTTCAACAAGTGTTCGTATTCGCTCTTCAGCATTCTTGGAACTGGAACTCCGCGAGGTCTTCTCATCAAGGCTGACTTTGTCTTGGATATATTTGTCGTCCGTCTTAATTACGTTTTTCGCCACAAGTAGCTCCCTTACATTTGCTACTCAAAGCCAATTTCATTTAACCAGATCACAACTACCAAACGACTCGGTGTACTTCGTACTCCAACGACTACACTTGTGCTTTACGATTATTATCGGTTCTTGTTCATCGTACCAACCCTATGTTATGGGGATTCCTTTTGCTGGTAGTCTCACAGACATGACGCAGAAATTCAATTTGATCTTCTGTTGCTTTAGCCTGCTGCTTTTCTCTTTCTATCTGACGCCGTTCCAGTACATCTATGACTCCTGTCAAGCGAGACTGGAAATTTCCCTTCTTCTGGCCAGTCTGCGCCAATTCTGTGATACGTTGACTAACATCCACCAACTCAGCCCGAGACAGTAGTTGCGCCAATGAGACATTAACATCGTTGTTGAGTGCCTCGAATACTATTGAAGCTATCTGCTTTAACATCGGCACTTGAAAAACTTCTGCTCCTATCTTTTTCCGCACAGCCTCATAGAATCCCGGCTCATTTAGCAGTATCTCTAAAAGCTCTTGTTCAGCCACAGCATAAAGGCCGAGCTCCGCATCTGAACGTACATCCTTTACGTTTTGCCTTGCAGCCGCATAGTCCAATGTTCGTGCTGCCCTTCTGGTTCTTCTGTTCAGTTCAGCATTTATCTCTTGGCTGTCCAGACCGACTATCTTCGAGAGCCGGTTAATGATCAATCCTCTGTCTATAGCCGGCAAACTACCGGCTAACATTGCAGTCGCCACAGTTTGTAGATATTCATCAATTACCGCTCTTCTGCCGGCAAGTGTCTCATCACTGCTAATTCTCTCTGTTAGTCTGTTCCATTTAAACTGAAAAACATCAGCGGCTTCATCCACTAATTGCTCAAACGCATCCTTTCCAGAAGTTATAAAAAAGTCACATGGGTCCTTTCCCTCCGGCACGAAAGCGAGTTTAATGTCAAGCCGCTGTGATAAACAGACCTCCAGCGCTCTGTTCGCTGCTTCAAGTCCAGCTGTGTCGGTGTCAAAAACCAAAACTACCCTTTTTGCGTATCGTCGCAACAATCGGCCATGCCCGGCTGTGAAACTGGTTCCGAGTGTCGCGACAACATTATCACATCCGAATTGATGCGCCATAATGCAGTCGGTATAGCCCTCAACAACAACGGCCGTTTCCGCAGAGACGATCTGGTGACGAGCCTGATCCAGGCCGTACAGCGTATTGCTTTTGTCAAACAGAATCGTCGTTGGCGAATTTATATACTTTGCACCAACATCGCTCAGCGTTCTGCCGCCGAAGCCAATCACCCTACCCGTCACATCGACGATAGGAAACATCAAGCGGCTAACGAATTTGTCCTGGTTTTGAGCAGTTATCAAGCCTGCCTGCTCAAGCAACTTCGTCGGAATGTTTTTACCTTTTGCTGCGCGAATAAGATCGTCCGAAGAGTCTACAGCCAAGCCAAGCTGCCATTTTTTTATGCTCTCGGAGCTTATTTGCCTACCAGCCAAATATTCACGCGCGTGTTCACCCTTTCCTCCATCACAAAGATTCTTCTGAAAGTACCTGGTTGCCCAGGCATTGACCTTAGCCAGCCTGTTTGGGTCAACATCAGTATATTGGTTTGTGACTCCGGTCTTCGCTGGTTTGACGGACTTTAATCTGATGCCCGCGCGTTCGGCTAGCCTTTCTACTGCTTGTGGAAAAGTTAAATTCTCCCGCATCTGCACAAATGTGAAGACACTACCACCGGCCCCACAAGCAAAACACTTGAATATCTGCTTGGCTGGATTTACATACAGGCTCGGCCTATGGTCGTCGTGGAAAGGACACAAACCGACCATCTCCTTACCTTTTCTCTTCAGGCCCACATGCTCACCAACAATGTCAACAATATCGTTGGCCTGCAAGACTCGGCTCACCACCGCTTGGTCAAATATCCCTGGCATATGTGTCTACTATTATCTCCCCATTAAGCTTAAGGTGATAACTCCTCCCTTCCCGGCATGGCTAATTGACACACCAACCGACGACCGGGACGGTACACAAAAGCTGACTACTAATATATAATGGCTATCCTGTAAAAAGTCAAGTCAACGCGTAAAACCGTGTTAATAGCACTGAAAAAGGCCTTGCTGAAAGTATTGGACACTTGGTGATCAGGACAATGTCATAAAAGGTTCTTTTAGCCCCCACATTCAAGCACCCTGGCCCACAGGGCTCCGCCTACTTACACCCCGGTAATCTGAAGAAATCCACCGTTGTAGCCCTCAGTATCTTGGCGAAATCAGCCAAATCGACCTGTTTTAATTCAGATAGAAATCTTGCTATATGAATTAAAAGAGCTGGCTCATTCACCTTCTGTTTTCTCTCTGGCTCCGGCGACATATACGGACAATCAGTCTCAAGCATCAATTTATCCAGCGGCACGACCGCGGCCGCACTTCGCGTCTTTTCAGCATTCTTAAAAGTAACAACGCCGGTAAAAGAGATGTAGTAACCCTTGTCCAGCACGATTTTTGCCTGTTTGGCTGAACCACTGAAACAATGAAACACTACTTTTTGAACCGTCTTATCGTGCTGTCGTAAAATCTCAATTGTCTCGTCGAATGCCTTTCGACAATGGATAATGACAGGCAGGTTCAGCTCGTCGGCAATTTTCAGATGTTCGGCGAAAACCTTGCGCTGGTCTTCGTGCAATGAAAAATCATAGTGATAATCCAGACCTGTCTCGCCGATTGCGACGACCTTTGTATGGCTTGCAAGGTCTCTCAATTCGCTAAGCGTTTTATCAGTCACGGTCTTGGCATCATGCGGATGGATTGCGACTGCAGCGTATATGCCTTCGAATTTCTCTGCAAGCTCAATAGCTTTTCGATTATGCTCAGGGTCGGTACCGACAGTTATCCAGCCGGTGACACCAGCTTGCCGACTGCGCTCAACGACCGCATCGATATCACGAATCAAATCGTCAAACGTCAGATGGCAATGCGTATCAATCAGTTCCACTTGTGACCTCTTGAATGCAATGGATAGTTATGCCTTCTACTATCTCACCAGCTTTGACTGTGATTATTGGTGACTCTACGTTTTGGTAATCACCCGGTTGTGGCAGATAAATTCGGTCTGTTCTTTTAGAAAGAGGTTGGGTTCTGTCCAATACTGCCTTTACCCAATACCTTCCTGGTGTAACTGCTACGATAGTAAATGGAAATTTTCTTTTATATACAGGGGCGAAATTTCTAAACGTAGCGTCACCAAAACAAGCGGCCAGGCGATGAACAGGAGGCTTTTCATACCATTGGTCCTCAGTAACCGTATTTGGTACAAGGTGAATCCACAGCGTGGCAGCATTGGGATCATACATTTTAGGTAACGATATAATCCCTTCGACAGTACCCAAATAGTAAAGTGGCTGACTTGGACTCGGGTCAAAACCCTTATCCACGGGTCTGCCATCCCAATCCGCCAAAACCTGCTCTGCTAACAAACGTTTATAAGACGTAGAAACACATCTGACTAATTGCTTACCCTGCTTATTTCTTCCTGATGTTGTTGTGAATGTTATGAAGGATTGGCTAAAGTCCTCGTCTGTAAGGAGGTTTTCAATGATCCTCCGGTCATCAGGATTCCTCAGGCTGCTTAGAAAATAATATGGACTATAACGATGGCGTTCCTTTTTGATCTCCTCAATCGACCACAAACGCGCCTTTTCTTGCCACCTCCTGACCATTTCTTTGTCTATCACAACTTTTTGGCCATTGGTTGGATCCCAAGCTATCCAACGATTAAATAAACGCAGCCATATGCAAAAATAAAGTTTGTCCGCGGACATATCAAAAAACTTGATGCTATTTTGGTCCCACCATCGGCTAGTGGTAGAGTGCGGCATGAGCTTAAATAATTCTCGCTCAGCGGTGTCCTCAGGCAAATCCAGAATACTCTCTAAGGTGTATTTGTCGATGCAGCCGCCTTCATTATAGAAGGCGACAACATAGTTTCCATAACCTACACGACCATGTTCGTTGACGCTTACAACATACTTGCCGTTATCTGAAATATATACTTCAAGTGGAGCTCTTAGCTTGCCCATTTTGCACTGCCAGAGCAATGTTTTCTCTGTTTGTTTAACTTCAAAAACTTCGAGCAAGGGCCCATCCTCTTTCAGATATCCTGGTGGTTTTATATGTGCCATATAGCTTTCGTTTTCAAAAAAATAGCCTTTTTCTGTTGGCCAGCCCCAGCTATCTGCATAAGTAACTCTAATCGACGTAATAACTATGAATAGAAAAACAAGCGTTTTTTTCATTGTTAAAACCCTCTCAACTTTGGTTCCCTCTATTATCTCGTCACTATTATTATAGACGTGAAAACCCACGAAATGTTACGAATTTTTTTCTTTATAAAGGTTTAGCCGTCACTATGCCAGCAATGACTAAACGAACGGTTAAGTCACAAGAGCGTTTTCATAGTGTCTAATTTGCGGTTTGCCTGTTCGGCCGAGCACTATCGTGACCACATCAACGCGAAAAGGTCTATTCTCGATATTATGCGTCGCAAGAAAATAACGGGCCGTCCTGAGTAACTTTGATTTCTTGGCGAATGTAATCGATGACTCCACAGAGCCAAAATTTTCATCCGCCCTGGTTCTCACCTCCACGAAAACAATACTTTTATCTGAACCGACCATAACAAGGTCTATTTCACCACTTTTACAGGAGAAGTTTCGCGCAAGCTTTTGAAGCCCTTTTTTCTTTAAGAACCTCTCGCATCGCTTCTCGCCCCACCGACCGAGCAGTGCGCGGTCAGCCAACAACTTACGCCTGGTGCGCAAAATACCGAGCACCCGTGATCTCCAGACAAATCATGAACTCCCGGATAATGACAGAGGGTATATGGTCAAGAATCAATTATCATTTGGACACGGTGTGACCGCTGTGCCGTTGTACCAGCTTGACAGCTTTGCCGGTCCGCTTGCGTAAAAAGTACAGCTTTGCTCGTCTCGCTTTGCCGCTTCGGATTGGCTTGATATCAACAATACCTGGTGAATGAAGTGGGAAAACTCGCTCCACACCCTCATTGTTTACTATCCGTCGGACAGTGAAGTTCTCGTTGACTCCTCGACCCTTGCGGGCTATCATCGTGCCTGTAAATACTTGTGTACGCACTTTATCACCTTCCTTGATCCTGCAGTGCACCTCTACAATATCACCTATCTCAAAATACGGTATGTCTTTCTTGATGCTTTTGCTCTCAACAGCATCAAGTAATTCTGTCTTATTCACAAAGTTATCTCCTCAACAGCAAATTCACAGCCACTTTTTCCAACAGAGAAAGAAGGATTATACAATGGTCCACCTTCGAAGCCAAGCATTTTTCTCTGCTGCGATAATCTCAATATCCCTTATTCGGAGAGTCTCTGATCAGTTCTGGACGCCATTTTTTGGTACGTTCGAGGGCCTGCTGGCGCCGCCATTCAGCGATTTTGCCGTGGTTGCCACTCAGAAGTATATCAGGGACTTTCATGCCGCGAAAAACCTCCGGCCTTGTATACTGCGGATATTCCAATCCACCGCAGGCGGACTCGCTGAAGGAATCATCTTTAGCCGAGTCCTCGTCACCAAGTGCTCCAGGCAGCAAGCGTACAACCGCATCAATGATAATCATAGCAGCGAGTTCGCCGCCGTTGAGCACGTAATCACCGATCGAGATTTGCTCAGCACCGAAGCCTACGCGAATTCGTTCATCGAAGCCCTCGTACCTACCGGCAATGAGAATCAGGCGTTTTTCTTTACTCAGTTCGAGAGCCTTTTTCTGGTTGAAGCACTTCCCTTGGGGAGTAAGTAAAATTACACGACCTTTTTGGGTGGAAAGTTTCTGTACGTGTTCGAAGCAGGCAAAAACGGGGCCGGGCATCATTACCATACCTGGCCCGCCACCGTAAGGCTTGTCGTCAACTTTTCTGTATTTGTCGGTCGCAAAATCCCGTATGCTGGTCAGGGTAATTTCGACTACGCTATTGTCCTGAGCTCTCTTTATTATCGAGCAGCTCAGAGGCGATTGAAACATCTCCGGAAACAGTGTAAGAACGTCAATTCTCATCACTCTTTCTCGGCTTCACCAGAAGCCGATTTCTCCTCGGCTTTCAATTCAACTTCAGCCTCTTTGGCTTGTGCTTCTGGCTCCCCGTCGGCTGACTGAGCGTCGGTCTTGGCTTTTCCTTTGGCTCGTTTGGCCTTCGCCTGGATTTTTTCCTCAGTTTTTTTGACTCCCTCAGCTTCATCCTTTGCCTTTTCTTCAGCTTTTTTGGGCTCTGTCTGGGTTTTTTCCACAACCTCAGCTTCGGCCTTCTCCTCTGGCTGTTTAACAGCCTTAACTTTGGCCTCTTCCTCAGCCTTTTTGGTGGTTTCGGTTTTCGCCTTTGCCTCTTCCTCAGTTTTTTTGGCAGCCTCGGCCTTAGCCTTTGCCTCCTGCTCGTTTTTCTTGGCGGCCTCGGCCCGGGTTTTTGCTTTTTCCTCGGCTTCTTTAGCTTTGGCCTCCGCCTCTTTCTCAGCAGCTATCTTTTCGGCCTTGGTGAAGAACTTGCCCTTGGCACGAGCCATGCTTCTTGCTTTAGCGCGGCGTTGGGCTTTTACTTCGGCGTATTTGTGCTTTATCCCCTGGCGAAGCAGAATCTCAGAGACGGTATCGCTAGGCACTGCTCCCTGGCTAAGCCAGTACTCGGCTCGCTGCCGATTGAGCACAATCTGCTTGTCGGGGTCTTTTTCGATTGGGTCGTAGTGGCCGAGCTTTTCAAGTATTTTGCCGTCACGTGGTGTGCGAGCCTCGACCGCATTAATTCTAAAAAACGGCCGATGTCGCCTTCCCATTCTCGTCAGTCTTAATTTTACCGCCATTATTTTCCCTTTCTTTGATGGTCTATAATCAATTTCCGCGATTTGCCCTATGCCAACCGCGAAACACGTTTGCAATGCAAGGCGTAGCCGTTTATAAAGATTGCAAAGATACCCGGGTCGATTCCTGCGTCAACCGCTATTTTCTTGATTTCTTCATCACTGAGCTTCTCGGTATCTTGCTTTTCACTGGGGGTCATAATCGCTACAGCCTTTTTCAACTGTTCCAGCTCCTCGGCACTCGGCACGGCAAGTAGTGCCAATTCGCTGGTGCCTTTTGTGTCCTTGAAACGGTTTCTTACCTGTAAACCGTATTCGTTGCCAGAAAAAACCGCAACTTTTTCAAGATATTGCTCAATAGAAATTGTGCCACTCATCGGCGTTTAATTTTGCCTCTTCGTTTTATAACTCTTTTTCGTTTTGAGCGCTGCTTGATTTTTCGGCCGGTTGACATAGCAGCCCCTATCGCATCCAGATTCAAGCCGCCTGAAAATAGAGATTTGAGACCACTAAAGCTGCCACCGCTCATGGACTTCATCATATCTCGGCTGCGCTTGAATGTTTTCACCAGACTGGAAACATCGTGCGGCTGCGCTCCTGCACCGGCTGCGATTCGTCTTCGGCGCGAGGATTCGATAACATCGGGCTGACGTCTCTCGTATGGTGTCATCGAGTAGACGATGCCCTCCATGCGTTTCAAATCCGCGCCGTCGAAATCCAAATCACCAAGCTGGCTTCCCATACCAGGCATCATCTTCAGCATATCCTTGACGCCGCCCATTTTCTTGACGGCCTGCATTTGCTTGAGGAAGTCGTCGAAGCCGAAGGTACCTTTGGCCATCTTTTTTTGTAGTTTTTCTGCTTCTTCTACTTCGAAATGCTCCTGGGCCTTTTCGACAAGTGTCACTACATCGCCCATACCGAGGATTCTGCTCGCCATCCGCTCGGGGTGGAATTCTTCGAGCTTATCAAGCTTTTCACCGATACCTATGAACTTAATAGGCTTTCCAGTGACAGCCTTGACACTTAAAGCCGCGCCACCGCGGGCATCACCGTCAAGCTTCGTCAGGATAACGCCATCGAGCTCAAGTCGGTCATTGAACTCTTTTGCCGAATTGACAGCGTCCTGGCCGGTCATCGCGTCGCAGACAAGATAGATCTGATGGGGCGTAACCGTCTTTGTAACATTCGCCACTTCTTTCATCATTTCTTCGTCAATGTGCAGCCGACCTGCTGTGTCAATGACAACTACATCATAACTGTTATCCTTGGCGTACTTGACGGAATTTCTCGCAACGCGGATAGCATCTCTTGTGTTCTCCTCACTGTAGACATCTATGTTGGTCTGCTGACCGAGGACCTTTAGCTGCTCGATAGCAGCGGGTCTTTGCAGGTCGTCGGCGACGAGCAAAGGACGTCTTCCTTTTAAGACGAGGTATTTGCCGAGCTTAGCAGCGGTTGTGGTCTTACCGCAGCCCTGCAGGCCCGCAAGCATAATTACAGTCGGGCCGGGCGATACAAAGTATATTCGCGTATCGACCGGGCCCATCAGCCTGCTCAACTCGTCATTGACTATCTTTACCATCACCTGGCCTGGATGAAGGCTCTTTATAACCTCCGCGCCAATAGCCGCCTGTGCAACGTCTTTACAGAATTGCTTGACCACGCTGTAATTGACGTCGGCTTCTAAAAGGGCCTTGCGCACATCCCGCATAGCATCTGAGATGCTTGCCTCAGTGATACGGCCCCGGCCGGACAGCGACCTGAATACCGAATTGAATTTTTCGGTTAGCGACTCAAACACAACGTCCCCTCAAGCTCCCTAAGAACCTGTGCAAGGGAAAAAACAATGCGTCAGTGTAAAAAGAATTCTATAAAAGCACTTAATATAGACTTACAAAGCCGCTTTTGCAAGCGCAAAAACCTTGCTTGAACCAGTTGAGAGTGGCAATCTCGCTTTCTTTGGAGGGCTGTGCTGATAAAAACTCCGCAATAAACCCGTCCTGAGCCAGGTCGAAGGATTACGCAGCTAATTATTTATCCCCCACATTTTACGTGGGCTGTTGAATCGAGTTGTGTAACGCCAATTCGGCACCTCGGCGTAGGGCCTCAGCGTTGATCGGTATCGTTTTATGGTATCTTTCAGCCAGTACATCGGGCAGGGCCTGCACAGCAGTGTCAACGGCAAGATGACCCCGCTTTTTTAGATACGCGCCCAGCGCGACCATATTTGCGCTTTTGGCACTGCCAAGCTCGACCGCTAAATCATCAGCAGGTATGGCAAGAATATTAACTGTTTCATCTACATCTGGTTCGACATCAATCAGAGAGTTATTATATATAAGCAAGCCATTTTCCTTGAGGCGTGGCGTAAATTTGTTCAGGGAAGCCTTGTTCATAACGATTAGCGAATCAGGCTTGCCGACGACCGGACAAGCGATGGGCCGATTGGATATGACGATCATGCAGTTGGCGGTTCCGCCGCGAACTTCAGCGCCATAGGAGGGCATAAATGTCACTTCTTTGCCGGAGTTCATTGCTGTCTGCGCCAGCAGTTTACCAGCGAGAATAATTCCCTGTCCCCCAAAACCCGCTATGATGACTTCTTCGTTAAGCCCATTTGCTGCCATTGTTATCCCTTTAACCGTCCGAGCGGGAAAACTTTTATCATTTCCTTTTCTATCCATTCCATTGCTTTAGCCGGCGGCATCCGCCAATAAGTCGGACACGGCGACAAAACCTCGACAAGCGACAGACCCTCAGCACCATTGACCTGCAATTCAAAGGCATGCTTTATAGCCTTTTTTGCATTGCGAATCTGCTGCACACTGCTAAGCGCACAACGCTCAACATAAATAGCGCCCGGCAAAACAGCCAACAACTCCGATATTTGCAGCGGATAGCCCTGGTCCCGCTTGTCCCGGCCGGCTTGTGTTGTTGCTGTCACCTGGCCAAGAACGGTAGTCGGTGCCATTTGTCCGCCCGTCATTCCAAAGACTGCGTTATTTATGAATATAACGGTTATTTGCTCTGCCCTGTGAGCAGCGTGGATAATCTCCGCTGTTCCGATTGCTGCAAGGTCACCATCACCCTGATATGAGAATATGATTTTGTCCGGATTGGTTCTTTTCATGCCCGTTGCCACTGCCGGTGCTCTGCCGTGTGCAACCTCAACCATATCAACATCGATGTAATCGTACGCTAACACGGCACAGCCCACAGGTGCTATGCCGATTGTGCGGTCACGTATGCCCAACTCATCAATCGTCTCAGCTATCAATCTGTGGGCAATGCCGTGCCCACAGCCGGGACAATAATGTGTCGGACAATCTTTAAGTGTGGGTGTTCGCGCAAATACGGTTCTCATAAATAGCAAATATCAAAAATAACTATTGGCCATTAGTTGCCTGTCATACCTCAAAATTGCTGAAAGTTAATATCATTTTTTGAGTTCTAATTTGTCATTTTGCTTTTTACATTTTGGTTTTTGATTTTCTAATTGCAAGCTGTTTAATCACATCCAGAATTTCGTCAACAGTCGGCACACCGCCGCCGGCTCTGCCATGGAAAAGCACGGGCGCCTTTCCTGCAACCGCGAGCTTAACGTCCTCGATCATCTGGCCTTCACTCATTTCCACAACAAGAAAAATCCGAAACTCCTCCGCAGCCCTGCTGATTTGCTCCATCGGAAAAGGCCACAAGGTAACTGGTCGTATCAAGCCGACCTTGATTCCTTCTTCACGTGCTTTGTTGACTGCGCCCCGTACAATTCTGGCTGCGACACCATAGGCAACGACAACGATTTCTGCATCGTCCAACTGGTATTCTTCACAGAGCACCTCGTTTTCCTGTACTTGCTGGTATTTGGCCTGAAGTTTGTTATTGAGTTCTTCCAGCACCCCCTCCTGGAGCCACATTGACCGGACGATGTTCTGCTTTCTGTCGCTGGCCCTAGTCACGGCCCAGTCTTTAAGCGGCAGTTCACGTCCCGGCTTTTTCTCAAGCACTACCGGCTCCATCATCTGTCCCAGGATTCCATCAGCTAAAACGACAACTGTCATTCTATATTGGTCAGCCAGGTCAAAGGCCAGAGGCATACAGTCTGCAAGTTCCTGAACACTTGACGGCCCCAGCACAATAGTTCGGTAATCACCATGTCCCCCGCCGCGCGTGGCCTGGAAATAATCGCCCTGGGAAGGGGCAATATTGCCGAGGCCTGGGCCGCCCCGCATTACATTAACTACTACCGCCGGCAGCTCCGCACCCGACAGATAGCTTATGCCCTCCTGCATCAGACTAATGCCCGGACTTGATGAGCTTGTCATGGCCCTTTTGCCCGTCGCCGATGCCCCAAAAACCATATTTATCGCAGCTAATTCACTTTCGCTTTGCACAAAGACACGATCCTCTTCGGGCATCCGTCGGGACATGTAGGCGGTGATCTCGTTCTGTGGCGTGATTGGATAGCCGAAATATGCGTCGCAGCCGGCAATGATAGCCGCTTCAGCGAGGGCCTCATTGCCGCACATTAAAATACGCTCGCTTATGTTTTTCACTATTTTTCTAACCACCTTTTAAGGTAATTTTTCAACTTCCGGACAAAATCCTGGGCTGTATCTAACAAATTCTCTGCCTCTTCTTTAGTAACGGTAAAACCAACTCCGTAATCTCCAACAATCCTCTTATCATAGGCATCATTAAGTGCTTTTCCTAAGTTTCTCTCAAGGATTTTTGTTTTTACAAAATGCTCTCCAAACAAACTTATGACGCCTTTATGGGATGATGCACTTAAATTTTTAGTAAAAAGCGCAGCTTCTGCCATGAAGAACATTGCATAATAACACCTTGAAACACAGGAATCATAGTCTTCTATATTCAAAGCCTGTTCAGCTGTGCTTAGGAATTTTTCGGCTTTCTCTATGAAATCCATTATCTCCTTCACGCTACTAGTCCCTCTTTTTTCACATTCAAAATAAATGGAGAATTGTAACT
>CAZFLY010000011.1:0-53939 GCA_964519995.1 uncultured Pirellulales bacterium
CCTTTATCACAGGACGAATTTAATAGACATCGGCAACTCATCCTCGCCCAGCTTCGATTCGGTAAGTCCATGAGACAATGTCATTCTGAGCGGAACGCAGTAGAGTGAAACGCAGGAGTGGTGCAATAACATTGTCATTCCTACGCAGGAATGGTGCAATAACATTGTCATTCCCGCGAAGGCGGGAATCCAGCTCCAAGCGTCCGTCGCAGGCTGAGGCCGCGAGGCCACATTCGTGAATTAGTGCACCATTACTGGTAATTAAAGTGCCATGCGATAAATCGTGGAGCTTAAAATGGAAATTGACGCGAGTCTGCTTTGCGTATATACTCTTTGCTTAATTGATAAATCAAGATTGATAGTAGAAAAGGAAAAACAAGATGCGAAAGGAAATTATTTTTGCAGTGCTATTGGCTGGGACGGCAGTGCTCATTCAGGGCTGTTTTGCTGCGGTTGTTGGCGCAGGGGCGGCCGGCACAGTGGCATACGTAAGAGGAGACCTGGAAGCGGTAGAGCCGTACAAAATCAATACCGTTTATGCAGCAACAAAAAAGGCGGTTAATCAGCTTGGTTACGCAGTGACCAAAGAGGCAAAAGATGCAACCGCAGCAGAGATTATTGCGCATGACGTGAAGGACAAAAAAATCACGATAAAACTCGATTCCACCACCGAAGGAGTCACCAAGCTATCTATTCGTATTGGTGTGTTTGGTGATGAAACAAGGTCCACACTTATTTATCGAAAGATTGAAGATAACCTCAAAAGTAACCGGCGTCGATGAAGCGACCTGTGTTGGTGATCCGGCCCTACTCTTTTCTCATCTGCGTCTTTATTTGCCTCATTATCTCGTTGATTCGCCATTCGAGCGAGGAGAGTATCCAAAATTGGAAGTGATTAACTCGCATTTGGCAGTGTATTAGATAGATAATTTTTACCGAAAGCGTTACTGTTGCCAGCTCGATCATGAGCAGCCGAAGGCTTCTGTCGCTGAAGATGGAAATGATTACCGAGACGACGATTACAATGATGAATAGCACGTTAACAAGCTTTGTGCGAAATTTTGGTACGCCGCCGATTTTGCCCACGATAGCCCTGACGCGTTCTTTCTCCTGCTGAAAGTGATCGAGCTCTTTCTTCAGATCACTAAGCTCGTCTTCCATTTGTTCTTCGCCCTTATCCATAAAAACTACTCCTTACATGCTTATTATGACTTCCTCGTTTTCGCAGGCAGGTCAAGCTGTCTCTTGCACCGTGGACATTTTACCTTACTGCCTTTGTAATTCGGTGGTATTTTCAATTTCAAGCCGCATAAGCAGGTCAGAAACACAAAGTCATTGACTCGTCGCATAATGTCGCCGACCTGTCGCATCTGGGCTTGTTGGCGTTGCTCTTTTTCGGCTTTTGCCTCAGCTTGTCGCAGTGCGACTTCTTCTTTAGTCAGGGCGAAAGCAGGGACAACGGTTTTGCTGTGCGTCGCCTTAGTAAAGGCCTCAGAGTAGTCCCTGAATGATGCACCGTGAGACATATTACGCAGAATGCGTATACGTTCGGAAATTGGCGGGTGTGTGCTGGTCAGGTCAGACAATTTCATCTGTTTTTTCTTCTTGAAGGGATTGACGATATACATTGGAGCAGTAACTTTGTTGACGGTTGCCAATTGTGGGGAAGGATCGTTGGCGATTTTCTCCAGGGCGCTGGCCAAGCCTTCAGGGTAGCGCGTCAGTCTTGCGGCACCGGCATCGGCGAGGTATTCGCGTTTTCTTGAAAGTGCATAATAGAACAGATAAGCCAATATGGGCGCCAGGATTGCGGCGATTATTGCAACAATCAGCAGAATTAACTGGGCTTGGCCGCCACCTTTGCCACCGCTGGAATACCTTCTTCGAGAGCCCATCATCGAGCGGTAGAACATGCCTCGCAGGAAAACCTGTGAGAGCAAGACGATTGAGCCCAGCATGATGCCGGCAAGCGTGACATACAGAATGTCACGATGAAGGATGTGACTTATTTCGTGAGCGACGACGCCCTGAAGTTCATCGCGGTTGAGCCGGCCCAACAAGCCTGCCGTGACAGCAACCGATGCGGTCTGCGGACTTCGGCCTGTTGCAAAAGCGTTCGGGGCAGGGTCGGCTATGATATAAACTTTAGGCATTGCGGGCAAACCAGCAGCGATTTTCATCTCTTCGACGATGTTGAATAGTTGTGGATGATCATCGTGAGTTATAGGCCTGGCTTTGCTGGCGGCGAGCAGGATTTGGTCGCCTGATGAAAAGCTTATCAGCGTAAGGATCAGCCAGATAGCCGTTGCGATGATCAGGCCAAAGAAGCCGCCTTCGGGACCAAAAAACCCCAGACCGATGACAAAGCCCAGAATCAATAATACCAAGGCCATCAACACCATCAGAACGATGGAGTTGCGTTTGTTGGCTCTGATTAGTTCCCACATTGTTGGCTTTTAGAACCGAGTTGTTGGCAGATAGATGCCAACCGAAAAAACAGAATGCAATTCTATTGTTCTCACGCTGCGCAAGATGCCACTTGCACAGCAGGTTTCAGCAGCGAAAATTCCTGACTGTTGCTATGCTGTACGGTTCTGCTCAAGATACCGGTATCAGGTCCGCCGTGATTATGTGAAACTTACCTTCGGTGCTTCGCGTTCGGCAGCGATTTCAACCTCAAAGAAATCACGTTTGCCAAAGCTGAACATGCCGGCAATGATGTTCGAAGGGAACATCTGTATCTTGTTATTGAAGAACAAAATCTGGTCATTGTAACTCTGCCTGGCAAAAGCGATTCTGTTTTCCGTACCGGTCAGCTCTTCCTGAAGCGCAAGAAAATTCTGATTGGCCTTTAAGTCCGGATAGTTCTCTACCACCAGCATGAATTTACTCAACGCTTCACCGAGGGCACCTTCAGCTTTTGATGCTTCTGAGACGCTTCTGGCCCCCATCGCCTGACTGCGAGCGTTCGTTATGGCTTCGAATGTTTCACGCTCATGCTTCATGTAGCCCTTGGCGGTTTCGACAAGGTTGGGAATCAAATCGTGCCGACGCTTTAGCTGAACATCAATCTGAGACCAGGAATTGTCAACCTGATTGCGAAGCCGAATCAACGAGTTGTAGATGCCGATCACGAAGACAACAAACAGCAGCAGAACAACAACAATTATGATCAATGGTGTTATCATAGTCGTTTTCTTTCACTGGGATATTCGCGTCCCTATTGGAAGCGTTTTTTCATCAGAAGTGCGATGACAATAGCTATCACTGCAACGACGGTCAGTATAATGCTCAGTTTCATGCCTTACTCCTTTCAATTTGCCTGACAGTTTCTGATTATTATTGCAGTGTTCGACGGTTTCTCTAATCTTCACCAGCTTGATCATGCCTGAACATATCAGCCAATAGCTCTCGTATCTTATTATCTTTGTCCAACTGGGCTTTGTCTATGATGTTGTTTAATTCACCTTTGTCAAACCATAGGCCATGGTTTTTACGGCATCTGTCAATGAGCAGGGTTGGTTTGGAAAAACCGACTATGATTTTTTGCATCTTTTTATAACAAATGGGACATCGTCTCAGTGTTTCAGTGGAGCTGGAATCGACCTTGAATGAATTAAGCAACTGCTTGGCTTTTTCGGGTTCGCCGAGCAGTAGTTCAAGTTCGCCGGCATCGAGCCATATACCGCCGCAATCAGGGCAATGGTCAATTTCCACATCGGCAAGCTCGAGCGTGATCATCGCGTTTTTGCAGACAGGACAGTCCATATCTTAGACGGCTGGCTCCACTTGTAGCGAGCAGCAGAGCCCCGAAGGGAAATCTGCATTCAAAAGCGCTGCTAATCCAGATTTCTCCAATCCGTTCGCTGCGCTCACTACAGTCGAAATGACATCTTTTCTACAGAGCAAAATACAAGTATAAAAGCTGAAAATTCTACATAAAAAAGGTAAAGTCTGTTGATTCATTATCCTTCTGTAGATTCTTTGCTTTTTACGCTCTTGTCGTAGGTTTTTCCTGGACCAATTTTGGCTGGCTATATTACATTAGCGGAATAGGCAGGTCAAGACATGAATTTCCTGAATTATCACCAGTTTTTCAAGAACATTTCATTTCTTGAATCTGCCGATAACCACCTGTGTGACATTAGCCTATCAAATTCTTCGACGTAATTATTTGAACGCTGTTGGCTTGGACGAGAAACTTCAGACCGGTGCTGGTGTAAAGATGATAGGGGGTTTCTACGGCAAGGAATAATAAAGTGTGTCCTGCCTAATTAGTTCCTGTTGCGGAAAGAGTAAAAACGAAAATGTCATACCTGCGGAAGCAGGTATCCAGGTCGAAAAACTGGATTCCCGCCTGCGCGGGAATGACAAAAACCAGTATCCGCAACAGATACTAATTAGAGATATCCAGTCCTATGCACTTTGTTCTTGTCTCTGCAATAAGTTCGAGCATTTGATCAGCCTGAGCCTGGGTTTCCATATCGGAATTTGTCACCCTTGAACTCCATTTTGCGTATTCTTTGTTTAGCTGCTGCCTGGCCTTTTCCCTGCTCATATCGGAAGTAACGCCGATTGTAAGTTCCACATCCTTGACCTCATGCATACAGACAGGAAGAATTTTTTCCATCATGTTGCGAAATCTATCTGTGTCGATTTTGAGCCAGCCTGCCAGTTTTTTTAGCAGGATTAGTTCTTCAGAAGTAACCCTGCCTTTTGCCCCAGCCACTCGCAGGCACAATTCAAGAATGTCATAGCGATGTCCGACGGAAGTAATCTGTACAATTTCTGTACAGATTTTACGTATGTTGAGTGTATTGCCGTTTCGGAAAAAAGCAATGGTTTTACTAAGTGCCTTTTCCAAATTTTGTCTTGATTTATGCGATGAATGCTCAACGTCGATGTTGTCTGTTGCCCAGTCTTCTATGACCTTAACTTCGGCGTTGAATAGTTTGCCATCGACAGCGCTTACAGCAAATGCAAGCGCCACGGTTAGAGTTTTTGCCCGACGCAAGTTTTCCTGTAAATCGAGATAGCCGAACTCGGTATTTTCGTAATGGACGATACATTCCGCACAGCCAAGCTGTCTATCATCCTGCCGGGAAAGCAATAATGTCTGAATCTGCAATTCTCTTTTCCCTTTTCTTGGGAACATTAACCAATCGAGCCGTAGCTGAGCAACGGATGTCCAGTCTGGTAAATTGATGTTCCGGCTGGATATCTTGCCAAGGTCGGTTTTATAAATGAAGGTAGATGAGCCTGGCATTTGCCACTGCCTGAGTCGACTGTGTACCGGTTTGGCTTCGGTGATTCCATTTGTAATGTCTTGGACAGAGATTCGCAAAACAGCATAGCGTACATCATCAGGCACATGAATTGAGCCGGAGATTTCAACATTAAAGACATCATAAGCAGAATCGTCTTGTCCGCGTTTTTCCAGTTGGGCCCGACAGTTAAGGGCACTAAGGTCTGGCTTTTTGCGGGGCTGAGTAATTAGGCTGGAATTTGCTTCGCAGAGAGGTGAAAATCCGGCGTCACTAATCAGATCAGAACAGTTGCAACTGTGTATTGGACGCTGGAGATAACAGGCCTTGAGCAAGCCGAAAATGATCAATATCGCAGGTACCGAAACAGCAATTGAGATTGCAATTATCCATTCATTCATTTTCCGTGCCTGCGGATGATATTATTCGACTTTGAAGGCTTCCAACTGCTCGGTCTTTTTGCTGGCGCGTGTCTCGGACATTTGGTCATTGTGGCCCAAGGATAAATCGACCTCCAAGGCTCTGCCGGACTCGAGATCATGGAACTTGCAGAGCATCCTTTGGTTTATGTCGTATCCGTAAGTGACTTCGATGGGACAATCGGCAGGTCTGGCTGGCGGAAGCTTAAGCTTGTGAGTTGCGATTTTGTTTACGAATTTTGGGTCGGTATCTTCGCCCTGAGTTATGGTGACTTCCACCTGCGTCTGCCCTTTAGAAGTAGTGTAAAAAGTTTGAGAAACCTCACTTGGTAGCGGAGTATTTTTCTTTAGGATGATGTGATTCTGAACTATGGGTCTACCGGTTTCTTCGTCAACGCCTGCGCAGAGAGTACCGTAGCTGTGATTACATACGTCGGTTAGGCTGACATCTTTTAGTCCACCAGCAATTCCAACGGGTACACTCTTGGGGTTTTCTCTGAGTAATGTCAAGCCTGCATGTAGAGCTGCACCAAGAGCCACGCATTCATCTACATTGACTGCTGTTTGCGGAGCAAAGCCAAACTTTTTTTCGAGGTGTTTTTGTACCAACGGTATTCGGGTGCTTCCGCCTACCAACAAGACCGCATCCAGGTCGGATGGTTTTAGAGCAGCCTCGTCAAGGGCGAGCTCCAGCAAAATATCGGTCCGAGCTATTAGCGAAGAAATGGCCTGCTCAAAAATCTCACGGGTAATCTCAATCTTCATGTTGCCGGCTGGCCCATAAAGCATTTTTTTCGCAGTGGGACGGCGAGATAAAGTTTTCTTGATATCTTCAGCCTCGTCTTCGTATTTTGTCCTATATTCTTCGGAGTTGATTAGCTCAGCACCGAAATTGTCCCTGTAGTTTTGTTCGAGCAGCTCTAATATCTTACAGTCAAAATCAATTCCGCCCAGCGCATGGTCACCCTGTGAACAAATGATATCCATTTGGTGTCCCTTGACATCCATTATTGTTACGTCGAATGTTCCACCACCGAGGTCATATACTAATACTCTTCCTGCGACATCACGAGTGGTGGCGTAGTACAACGCTGCCGCGACAGGTTCGTTAACAATTCCGATGACATTTAGGCCTGCTGCGGTTCCCGCATCCATGGTGGCTTTGCGTCGAATTTCATCAAAATGGGCCGGGACGGAAATTACAGCGTCGCTGATTTGGCCAGTCTGGACCGAGCAGTCCTGTTTAAGTTTTTTTATAATTAGAGCCGACAACTCAACTGGTGTCCAATCTTTGCCATCGATGTTAACGTGGTAATTTGAATCGCCCATATGTCGCTTTATCCAGCGGACCGACCTTTGAGGATTCAAATGCCGGGAATTAATCGCTTCGATACCGGCGCGGATTATATCGGGATTGTCTTCGTCAAAGAAGATAGCGGACGGTGTAAGTCTATCACCGTCGGCATTTGGAACTATCTCCGGTTTACCAATGGCATTCAAAACTGCTACGGCAGAAAAAGTAGTTCCAAGATCTATGCCTACGATGTTGTTCATATTTCACCTTGTGTTTTTATTCCGGTGCGAATCATCCCGCAAATTGCGCAAAATCAGCCAAACAGCTTAACCTGAGCGGCACGTACTATTTTGATATTGTCCTCAGCGATAAAGTACTGATAGCCTGGCCTTATGACCTCCGCGATTTTGCCGATCTTGTTTGGGTCATCGCAAGGCTGCTTTTCTTTTGCTGCCTCGGCGTACTTTTCCTGTCCGCGATAGTCGCTATTAATCTGAGGCTTAAACTGTTCAATGCCACTTGACTCAATAGTGAACAGCAGCTCATCCTTTACTTCCTTGAGTTGTGTAGCTTCGATATTCTGTTCAGACAAGCAACTAATGCGATTTTCGAGATTATCGATGCAACGTATAATTCGCAGGCAGAAGGTCTTTATGATGTTCCAGTCATAGCCGTCCTGAAGTCTTTCCACTTTTTCCTGCTGATGGGCGGCATACTCGCGGATAGCGGATACCTGCTGCGTTAGTTCCTGCAGAGTATTATTGAGCGGCTGTGAGTGTTCAACCGCGGTCTGACGGACACTTTGTGCCATCTGTCTGAACTCGATTATTTGCTTTTCAAGGTTTTCTGCATGGGCTTTTAGTGAGCCCTCAGTCTCTACAGAATTATCGCGTTCGACCTGCAGGACCGTATCGGGCGGGTTCTGGATTACTTCTGATGGTGCCTCATTTGCGCTTGTGGTCTGGGTTGCCTCAGGTTCCATAGATTTTTCATCTGACAGTAGCGTAGCGGTGTTCTTAGCACCACCTGCATCCTTAAGGAACGAATCACTGGACACAGACACGGCTGTTTGTGAGGCAGATTGCTGCTGGTCTTGAGAATCTCTCTGGAGATCGTACCAGCCTGATTCTGCAATGGGGTCGGAGCGTCTCTTGAGTTTTCTTCGCTGTTGTTTTGGTCGTGTTATTGATGTTTGTTCACTCTGCTGCGCGTAGACTTCACAGAGCTGTTGGTCTCGGATTTTTCGGTAGTACCGCAAAATGGCGGCGTAAAGTCCCTGTATCCGAGATAGGCCTCTGAGAATAAGCCGAGCTGTTAACACCAGCAAGCACCAGGCGGAAATCGTCCCTCCTATAGATGTACAGACTACGGAAGCGGTAAAGATAAACTCACTCCGCTCCTTGTGCCTTTTGTATTTGTCCACTTCCTTTTGCCAGTTTCCGCCGTAGAGTGCATTAGCAAAGGGATGAGCATCCATTTCGCCAGCGGCCAGCTTATCAAGGTCGGCTTTAAGTCTTTCCTGCTGCTCTTGACGGAGCTGCGAGGCCGTCTTGGCTTTGTTGTGCCCGTTCTGCTCCAGGGCCAGCGGCGACCACTCCTCCGGAGCCGACCTCAGCCACTCTTTGTATTGCTCTATGTACTCATCGGATTCCGAGGCGTACTTCAGCTTGTAAGAAGCGATCTTCCGTTTTTGCTTTTGGTCTGCATCGCGAACCAGCACGAGCACTGCGCCACCGATAAGCGCAATTGACAGGCCAAGAATAATGGATCTCTTCAACATAAGTCCTGCTACCCATCAAGATGGCAACATAATCTTAGCGAATACTTCGACTCATCTGACGCACAACTGCCAAGAATCGCGAAAGAATCGCTTATGGTCCATCAACTAAAATATAATAATTGTTCAACCTTGCTCAAACCTGCCGGCGATAAAGAGAGTGCATCCTAAGGCAGGATACCTGCCGGTTAGCGTCCGGTAAGAAAGCGTACATTATTCTGCGTCCGATAGACTCACTGCGCACGAAGGTGGTATAAATATGATGATGGTTTCAGATGTACTGTTTAAGATGTACTCAATTAAGCTGTAAAAATCTCGTTGGTCAAGTCTTCGCCGAGCTGAGCGGCATAATAATGCTTGATAGTCTGTTGACCTTGAGCTTGGAATTTAGCCATGGAGGAAAACACACCGATTTTTACGAGAATAAGAATTGCAATACAAGCTGCAATATTGGCCAAAGGACGTTTGTATACGTTGGCTCTTTCCAGCAATTTTGGCTCCGGCTGGATTAGCCTGAGTTTCTCGGCCTTCGGAGCGTCACGGAGACTGTGTTTCAGAACACTAATTGCTTGAGTATTTGCGTTTTTTAGCAGTTCGAGTCTGTGCGGCTGAGATTTGATAGCTGCAAGCGCGAGATGTACCCTGCCAACACCGGCAAGTCGAAGCTGGCATCTTGGACAATTTGATATATGGCTTTGTATCCAACCTGCGTCAGGACCTGCGTATTTGTTTATAGTCTCGTACAGCCAAGCTCTTATTTGCCTGCACTTTTTTGCTTTTATTTTAGTATTCATCGTTATACTCATCTTTCTCTATTCATCCAGACTGCCAGTAACTGGACCGCTTTACATCTATAGACCCTGGCCGTTGCTGCTGATATGCCCAGTATCCTCGCTGTTTGGGTGTACGACAATTCGGCGAGGTCTCGCAGCACGATAACGTTTCGCAAATGCTCGGGCAATTCAGCTATGCAGCACCTTAGAGACTCGGCCAGGCATTTGGAATCAAATTCACTTACCGGTGAATTCACATTCCGTACTGTAACAGCAACTGAGCAAATTCTGTTTCTCTCGGCGAGTCTGCGCCGTAACATTGACACAGCAATATTGCTTGCTGTGCGAAACAGATAAGCCTTTATGTGTATGGGCTTGCACCTGTCCTCACGATGGGCAAGCTTCAAGAACGTGCTTTGGTATGCGTCGTAGACATCCTGTTCATTGCTGAGAATGCGCCAGAGCAGAGTGACCAACTCTTGGCCGTGTTTCAGCATAGCCGAGAGAATCCACTGCTGGCTTTCCTCAAGACCATCAGAGAAAACAAAATCCCAAGGTATCTGACAACTTGCGGCCTTGCCGAACATAAAAATAACCACCTATTTCTACAACTCTTCCAGTTGAAAGACGCAGTGCAGAACTTTATGTTAACAAAAACTACACAAAAATGGGGCAAAATAATGCCTTTACTGATTAACATTCCTAGTAGCTTACGCGTCATAATCTACGTGGAAACAACATTGGCAGGAATAAATGTTGAAGGTTCAGCCGAACAATATGAACGTAAGTCACTACAAAAAAAGCTCTTACGAACATATTCCTGAATCCAAGGATGTTGTGTGTCTGGTGGATGACTTGCTCAAAGAAGCTATCCTGGCCCGAGCAAGCGATATCCATTTTGAGCCGACTGAGGCTGGATTATTAGTAAAATTTCGGCTGGATGGTGTGTTGAGTATTGTGGAGAGTCTGCCAAAGGCACTATCTGATAATGTGATTTCCCGTCTGAAGGTGCTCGGTGGACTGCTCACGTACCGTAATGACGTGCCGCAGGAGGGGCGGATCGAACTGTCACCACAGTGGGGCGGCAAGGTGATGGACCAGCGGCTGGCGGTTTTTCCAACAATTCACGGCCAACGAGCAGTAGTGCGACTGTTCTACCGAGACGAACAGCTCACGGAGCTTGAACAGTTGGGATTCTCTCTGCAAATATGCATGGCACTGAAAGAGATAGATGCAAAAAATCAAGGCGTTTTACTGCTTACCGGTCCGGCAGGGAGCGGTAAAAGTACAACCTTGTCTGCGCTTTTGCGACATATTCTAAAATGTTTTCCCGGCAAGAGCATCGTGACTATAGAGGACCCCGTTGAGATAAGAATTGATGGCGTAACGCAGGTTCAGATTACACCACATGGACAGATGACATTTCCCACGGCTCTAAAGTCGCTGCTAAGGCAAGACCCCGAAGTCCTGATGATTGGTGAAATCAGAGACGCGGAGACGGCAAGAATAGTCATCGAAGCGGGCCTGACGGGACATTTGCTGATGAGCACAATGCACAGCGGTACACCTGCGGGGGCGTTTTTACGGCTGCTTGAAATGGGAATAGAGCCTTACCAGGTGACATCAAGTATTTCAGCAGTTCTGAATCAAAGGCTTGTCAGAAAACTATGTGAGCGCTGTAAAAAGAAAACCGAAGCCGGTGAGTTTGAAGCGGTGGGCTGTGACGAGTGTTTAACGACAGGTTACAAAGGCCGGGTTTTAATAGCGGAAATGGTACAGTTGGACAGTTATCTGCGAAAGGCAATTTTAAATAAGGCTGACCTTGAGGAGCTTGAGACGCTGCTTATGAGCAAGGGGCATACGAATATGCTGGCCGATGGCGAACGATTGGTCAGTGAAGGAGTGACAACACAGGAGGAATTGAGGAGAGTGTGTGGTATTGCTGCAGACAGGTGATGGGAGTTGTGAACGAAATATGATTAGCATCGAGGCATCATAGAAAGGTATTGAGTGGTACAGAGAAGGATTCATTGTAGTATGAATTGACTGTGTGAAAGTGAAATTTGGGACGTGGTGCTTGTTTGGTAACGACGAGGATAGAAGATGGCAACGTTTGAATATAATGCGTTAACAGGGGCAGGCAGGTTGATGAAAGGCACGATTGAGGCAGGCTCGCCGCAAGAAGCATCTGAGATGCTAAAGCAGATGCAGCTCAACGTCAATTTAATTGAAAAGGCAAAGCCCGAAAAACCCAAAACACCGATCGGAAGAAACGAATTTTTGCTCTTTAATCAGCAGCTTGCGTCGATAACAAAAGCCGGGATACCGCTGGAAAGAGGCCTGCGGGAGCTTGCCAAAGACGTTGCCTCCAAATCGATGCGCAAACTTATCGAAGATATTGCCTCGGAGCTAGAAGCGGGAGTGAGCATTGAAAAAGCATTTGAGAAAAGACAGAAGCATTTTCCGCCTTTGTATGGCCGAATCTTAAAGGCTGGGGTGGAGACCGGAAGACTAAGTGAGATGTTAACCAGCTTGAACCGGCACCTGGAGCTGGCCAATCAAACCAGGAGGATTGTCTTTGAGGCAATCACTTACCCAGCGGTTGTTTTTGTTTTAGGTGCTATCATTGTTACGGGTGTATTCCTGCTCATAATCCCGCAGTTCAAAACTATCCTTGAAGAGATGGTCTTTGGTAGGCTGAATCCTCTAACTATGCTATTCTTCAGCATGGCAAAGAATGTTGTGCCTTTCTGGATTACTGTGGGATTTGTGGTTGCAGGATTGTTTGCTGTCTTTGCAATGATTTCATCTTTTCCGGCTGGTCGCCGAGTTAAGGAGTCTTTGTTTTTGAGAATTCCCGTAATTGGTGCAGTTTATCACAGCAGTATTCTTAGCAGAATGGCTGAAGCGATGGCGATGATGATTGCAGCCGGCACCGATATGCCCACGTGCTTGAGATTAGCTTCCGGCGCAACGGGGAGTGAAAAATTGATTTTGGAAAGCGAAACGCTTGCCAGCCAGATTGAGCGAGGGGCAAATATCCTGGAAGCCGGCCAATTCTGCCGAATGATACCCAGGCTGTTTTTATATTCGATTCAGCTCGGTGCGCAGCGTAATGAATTGCAAGACAATCTACTCAGTCTCGGCGAGATGTATGCCGAGCAGGCGCAGCACGGCCAGGTAAGATTGCAGGCAATTCTGCTTCCTGTGATGTTGATTGTTGTAGGTGGGATTTTGGCAATGGCCATCGTTGCAATGTTTTTGCCGATGATACAAGTTATTACAAGTCTATCCTCTTGAAAGTAGCAAGGTAAAATATGTTTGAGAACCTTGGAATATTGCTTTTGTTTGTCTATGCGATACTGGGTTTTAAAAAACCCGCAGTTGCATTGGTAACATTGCCGATTGTGTGTCTTGGCCTTATCCTTTTGGCGGAGCACACTGGAAGCAGTGAGGATTTGTTTGCAGCTACGTTTTGTGCGATTGCGACTTTTCTTATCACTCTAGTTGTTGTGGCTCTATCAAGGCCGGGGCCTGAATCAAGCCAATGGCCTCGACGTGTAGCGAGATTACTGGTTATAGTAATCGGCGTTTTCACCATGGTGGTAATCAGCATTGTCCTATCTCCTGAAGGAGCCCAGTTTGCCTTTCTCATTTTTGTTTTGGCCTTGTTCATTATCCCAATCTCGGTAATAGGCTATCGTCGAAGATCACCCCGTGCCACAGCCGTTTGTGTTCTTTCAACCATAGGCTGTAGTATGAGACAGAACCTACCGTTGCCAATGGCACTGGAATCGGCTGCGAGCGGACGAACTGATAGGTGCGCGCGAACTCTGCAAAATATAAAGAAATGGCTCGTGCAAGGATACTCACTGAGTGAATCAATAAAACGAGGCTATCCAAAATGTCCGAGCTATGCACTGGCGATGATAGCATCTGCTGAGCAGTTTGATCAGCTACCGGCTGCAATAAAATCCATCGAAGCCGACATGGCTGCAAGGGCTAACGAAAGAAAAATACTCAGACCGGTTCACGCTTTTTATCCAGTTGCAGTGATGAGCTTTATGCTGTTCATACTGTTTGGATTGATGAAACTTGGTATTCCACGATTCAAGAGTGTGCTGGAAGAAGTGTTCGAGGAGAATCTGCCAGCCGTCACTCAATGGCTGTTTGCCATCACCAACACTGTAGCTTATCGGATTCCGACGCTGAGTTTAATTGTGTTTGGCTTGTTAGTCTTGGTGGGCGTTCCGATTTGGCTGCGAGTGCGATTTCGGCCTCGAAGGCCGCACAAGCCATATCTAATCTCGCGAATCAGAGACTTTATTATCTGGCATCTGCCTATAATGCGTTGGTTTGAGAAGAATCGCGCAATGGTCCATGTCGTTGAAATTCTCAGGCTATCTCTCAATGCCGGCCGCACAATCGACGCTGCGATTGCCAACACGCTCGATCTTGATGTGAACAACTGTTTCCGCAAACGGTTACTCAGATGGCTGGAGAAAGTAAAGCGAGGGGACAATATCTCGGTTGCAACCAGAGAAAGCTCACTTGGCAATACGCTGGCCTGGGCGTTTGATGGCCAGGTGAACAGGAACAATACGCCAACAATTCTGGAAATGCTTGAGTCGTTCTATCGTTTGAACTATAGCTACCGTGTGAATCTTGCCCGATTCATAATGTGGCCCTGTGTGGTGATTGCCATGGGCGCAACAGTTGGATTCGTAGTCTATGGCGTATATTCTCCGATTGTTGCGATTATCCGTCATTTCGCAGAGGTTACTTACTCGTAGAACAGCAATTGGATATGAATGTAACTCGAACAAAAAAACGTGCAGGATTCCTGGCAAGCGAACTGACAGTCGCTTTGAGCGTTTTGGCAGTTCTGCTGACCTGCTTTGCGATGTCGCTGCATGGTTTTGCGAAATTTAACCGTTATCAGTTGATCCGGCAGCGCTGCATAGCTGCTGCCCAGGCGCAGCTTGATAGCATTACCGCGACAGGCAAACCAATCGTACAGGATGACCTAAAGCGACTCTGGCCAACGTTGAATGTCTCTATTGAAAGATCGGCGGCAACTGGGCAATGGCAGGGAATGGAACTAATCGAAGTAACCGCAAAGGGAGAGAGCTTTCGCAATAAAGTACAGGTAAAGCTCAGCAGATACACACTACCTGTAGAGCGATTGGAAGAAAGTAAAACCAATTAATGATTCAGAAGAGATGAGCATGCGCAGGGGTTTTACACTGGTTGAAATGCTGATAGTAATAGCAACTTTGCCCATTGTTGCTATTGTTTTGGACAAATTTTTCGTCAATGTCATTCGTGACATTCCCCGTTCTTCAGCAGTCGTTCAGGAGAACACCACCCTGCTCAACATGCTGAATCAAATGCGCAACGACGTTGATAAGGCAAAAAGACTGCCGGAAAAATTCGAAGAGCAGATCTCCAACGAACGGATGCTCCTAATTGAACAGACAGATGGTGTCGTTGCATACGAGTTGCAAAACGGCAAAGTAATAAGAAAAAAACTGTCGAACATTGGAGAACAACACGAAGATGTCATAACATGGTCTTTGCCAACTGCCGAGCTGCAGTGGCAAGTATGGAAGAGAAACGGCAGAGGTAACGCAGTTGAGGTAAGAAGCTGTGTCAAGCAGAAGCTAAGGAAAAAGTGGCAGAAGAAATTAGCCAATTCACACGTGTATTTTTTGGATGTTTTTGACAAGGTGGTTAGATAACGATGAAATCCAAAACACAACCCGGTTTCGCTCTTACTTTTGTAATAATTATAATTGCCTTAATAGGGATTGTTACGTATGTCTTGGCTGATGGCGCCAGGACTTTACAATTCCATTCAAATACGGTTTATCTTCAAGCTATTGAGCGTAACTTAACCACCAGCGCTCTGGCCTGGGCCAGAAATAACGTAGAGGACAAAAGCAGCGAAGAACTGGGCAAAACGGCTGAGTTAGATGTTGCGCTTATCGGTACCCGCGGATCAAGCTTGACTTTAATCACGCGTAAGGAGACAAACGGTCGGATAGAAGTCCGGGTAAACACCTCCTGTAGCAAGAGCAGGCAAACCTTCACAAATTCAGCAAGATATCGGCTCTGACCCCGAAACAATCAAGTCACCTTAGCTTGATACATCAATTCAATGTCAATTCTCTTGCAAAGCATGCAACCTGATTGTAAAGTAATTCCTTGCAGGTCCGCACAGGACAATCGGGGCGATTAGCTCAGCCGGTAGAGCAGCTGACTCTTAATCAGCCGGTCGCAGGTTCGAATCCTGCATCGCCCATTCAAAATAGCATTTTTATACACTGGTTAAGTGATGATAAATGATTCTACAAATGGCCATTTTTCTGTTGCATGGGGAGTATTTGTGAGTTTAAATGAGCATTGGAAAAAAGTTCGTTTGGTTAGACATCTTTTTCCTTGACTTGCGCACGGATGTCATGTTGAGTCTCAGGGCAAACGGTGATAAATGGGGTTCATGATATAGAGTCATGTTGTAGGACCAACCGAAGCCTGTCGGTCGAATCCAACCGCGGGTAGGAGTGGTTAGCAACTCTACGCAGGGATGTATTGGTATGAAAGGAGTCGCTTATGAAAAGGAGAACTTTACAATTTCTTATTGTGGTCATGGTGGTGAGCCTGTTTAGCTCAGCCGCATTTGCCTGGTCCAATTGGCCGGGAGCCATGAAGGGAAAGGGTCGATGGGCTGTTGACGCCACCTGGATCCACCAGGATTTTGATGTTCGCGGCTGCGAGATGTGGGAGGAGTTCGACTGGGTGGTAGATTCAAGTTGGGTGTTCGATTTTCGTGAGTATGGTTGCATTTTCATCAAGGATCTCGAATCGAATATCTTCCTCGTCAGTTTGGAGTATGGTGTCTGTGATATGTTCGAAGTAGCCCTACTGCTTGGTACATGCGACGTTGAGGGAAAGTATACTTGGCTGGATACAGAAGAGGATAACTCGCTGATCAAGGGCGGTAGCGGACTAGCAATTGGCGCCGCAGCAAGAGGGACCTTCTGCCAGTGGGATAGTTTCGGACCGAGCGGGTCGAGCGGGCCAGGTGGTACTCTAAGCTTAGGCTGGAACGGTCAGGTGTTGTACTGTGATCCTGGCGATACGAGAAGCTTTTACACTGAAGAAGGCTATGCTGAGAGTTGGACTGCCGAACTTGACTGGTGGCAAGGTAGGTGCATGCTTGGACTCGGCTGGCAGAGAAATCAGCTTGGCCTATATACCGATGTGGGATTCCAGTGGGTCGATGGCGACATTACTTGGACGGGTTTAGGTACCGATGATGGTGTAGCGGACTGGCGTGGGACCGGCATTGGACATTTCAGGCAGGACACCAGCCTTGTTGTCGCCGCTGGCGGATGGTACGAAGTGAACGATGACCTTCACGTTGGTGGTGGAGTCGTTTTGGGTGAGGATGTAACTGTATATTATATTTCTGGACAGTATAGATTTCGGTAATCAAGCTGCACGTTTTGGAAGCTTGCGAAAAAGTTAGCCATTAACGAGGGGCTGTGGGTCGTTGGCTCACAGCCTCTTCCTTTACAACCGTCATCGTTATCTATTATCAATAAGACTTCAGTTTGGTGAAGTCATGGCAACTTTAGCTAACGTGACTGCAGGTCTTTAAAGAACCTCGGATAGGAACGTGACTGGCAAGCGCGGCAGAGTTCTATGGACTCTTCCGTGCGGAGAGGTAGTTCTTTTGCTTTAAGTTTTTTTGCAATCGCTCTTGCCCAGCAATAAGTTTTCGGAATGCCCGCTTCCGGCATCATTCGGCTGTACGTTTGCTTAACACCCTCTTTTAGAACATTTCCAAACGACAAAGGGACAAAATCGCATGGCCAGAGGTCGCCTGTGGAACTAATATAGCTGTGAAGCACACCCGCGCCACATCCGAACTTGCACGGACCTTCCGTATAGGGAAAGGAACTTACCTTTGGAAAACCGTCCACGGTTTGGTTGGCTGCAAACTGAATTTTATAGAGGCGGGTGATGTCATCTTTGGTGTAGAAAATCTGTTCAGCTTCTTGCGGAGCCGTCAATCGGCCCCGGGGTATGGGTTGGTGAATTCTCACTTCATGCGCGCCATGTCTCTTTGCCAGCTTGAAGAGCGTGACGAGGTTTTCCTTGTTAAGATCTTTCTTGAACACGACTGCCGAAACGAGCGTGTAAAGTCCGGCCTGAGACGCATTTCGAATCGCTGTAAGTGCATGTGAGAAGGCTTTCGAGTTCCTTCGTATTCGATTATGTTCATCAGGACAAGGAGAATCAAGGCTTACTGCCAGAATGAAAAGGCCGCTTCGCTTCAGTGACAGCGCTCGCTCCGGCGTAAGGTCTCTACCATTTGTGAAAAGAAGAGTAGTACTTCGGTCGTCAACAGCGCCGATGATTTCTTCCATGTCGTCGCGCATGAGCGGTTCGCCCCCGGAAAACACAATATAGGCGAGACCTAACTCCTGTAGTTCCCGGATTACTTTAATCCACTCGGCCTTAGTCAGTTCGGCGTGGTTTTCGGGCAGTGTTGCACCGCAGTGTTCGCAGTTGTAAGTGCAACTGTTTGTTATGCACAGATGAACCGAGAGTGGAGCAGAACGACGGACGTATGCGAGTTCGGTGTAGAGACGCTCCTTTTCAATACCACCACGAACAAAAGTGAGGAATGCTTTTGAAGGCACAGGCGGGACAATGGAACTTATGACATACCGATCCTCGAACTTTAGGATCCTCTCTCCTCTGGCGGCGCTGTCAAAAATGCGCCTCAGTTTTCTTGCAGTATAGTTTGGATCTTTCCTGAGCAGCTCATCAAGCTCAAGTGTGAACTTGCGAAACCGCCCATCTGCAAGCATTTCTTCTGAGATTGGAAGATTTGAGGTAAACATCTCTATCTTTGTTTGAAGTAAGTATCGGACATCCACTGAATGACGGTGAGTTTAGAGAAAGATGGTCGTTGTTGTCAAGGGAGAAATACCGCATTTTATGTGGCGCAGTATTTTAAGAAGGTTCGGACATTGGTATGTGAGACTATTGGCTCAAGAAGTTTTCTGAATATGCCGATTTATAAGCTATGGTTATACAAAATAATTGGGGGCTTGATGATGGATAAGAGTATTGAGCGGCGAAGGGAGGAGAGACTGCGTTATCAGTGGCCAGTTCTGTACGCAGAGGATTTCACTGAGAGGATCTCGTACGGCGTTATGGTGGATGTATCCAGCGGGGGTATTGCATTTACCTGCAGTGCTGAGGAGGGTTGTCCCGAGCCCGGGCAGGAGTTGAAAGTTCAGTTTAGTATTCCTCGCTCTGAGAACGAGGACGACTCGGCTGTCGTGAGCATTACTCGCAAAGGCCGGGTCTGCCGGGTCGATGAGGTGAGTGGGTCGGTGCGTTGTGTTGCGTTGCAATTTGATGAGCCCCTCTCTCTAAAACCGTGTGAACAAGCACACATCGATCTTATGAATAATACGAGTTAAGAGCTTCAGAGCCCGACGAGCCAATTGGAGCCGATAAACGAAGTGATGGCCGGTATCAACATCGGCCTCAAGGATCACAGTCTCGTCAATATTGTGATTGACACAAACTGCTTCACTCCTTAAAACATGGAATAAATAACAGTTTTGGAGGGACAGAGATATGAACTTGAAAGGTATAGTGCTTGCCGGTGGGACAGGGTCACGGCTTATGCCGCTGACCAAGGTGACAAATAAACATCTTCTTGCTGTTGGACAGAAACCAATGATCTATTACCCCATCGAAAAGCTAACCTCAATCGGGATTGAGGAAATCCTGGTCGTAACCGGCATCGAGCACATGGGCGATGTGGTCAGCCTGCTCGGTTCCGGCAAAGACTTTGGCTGTCGATTCACGTACAAGGTCCAGGACGAGGCAGGGGGGATCGCCCAGGCGTTGGGACTAGCTGAGAATTTCGCAACTCAACAGCCTCTGGTTGTTATCCTGGGTGACAATATTTTTCAGGACAGTTTGAAAGACTACGCAAAAAAGTTCATCGACCAGGAGACCGGAGCACGGCTGTTGCTCAAGCAAGTTCAGATCCCCCAGCGTTTTGGCGTCGCTGAAATCTCCGGGGACAGGGTTATCGCCATAGAAGAAAAACCACAACAACCCAAGTCAAATTATGCTGTGACCGGTATATATTTTTATGATAACTCAGTATTTGATATTATACAAACCCTTAAACCATCGTCTCGTGGTGAACTTGAAATCAGCGATGTGAATAATGCTTACATCTCAAGGAGACAGTTGGCTTACAATATTATCCAGGGTTGGTGGACGGATGCAGGGACATTTGACTCTCTCATTCACGCCAGCGAATTAGTTATGAAGGAGCCTCCACAATGACAAAAGAAATAGCGCCGCTGAAAACTGTTTTTGCAGAGCAAGGACTTGCAATCCGCAGTTCAGGCAATCTTATTGATGGTGTTGCAGTCCGTAGCGCCAAGGTTATTCCTGATGAGCGTGGCCGGCTTGGTGAAATAATGCGCGTTGATGATCCATGGTTCGAAAAATTTGGGCAGGTCTATTTCACAACAACCTATCCGGGTGTGGTAAAAGCCTGGCACTACCACAAAAAACAGATCGACCATATCTATGTCATGAAGGGAATGGTTAAAGTGGCATTATACGATGAAAGATCGGATTCACACACACATGGAACAGTTAATGAACTTTATCTTGGTGAGTACTGCCCGGGCCTGGTCAGGGTGCCATCGGGTGTGTATCATGGTTGGATGTGCATCAGCGAGGCCGAGGCCTACATTGTGAATGTGGTCTCGGAGCCGTATAATTATTCAGAACCTGACGAATCCCGCGTTCATCCGCACGACAATCACATCCCGTACGATTGGTCACGCAAAGATGGCTAAGGAAATGATTGCCATTTTGGGCGGTAAAGGAATGCTGGGAACCGACATAGTCCAGGCGTGCCGCCGCCGGGGCTTTACTGTAAAAGTCTATGACCTGCCTGAGTTTGATATAACTAATGACCAGCAACTTGAAGATGCTGTCATGTCAGCGACAGCGATTGTGAACTGCGTCGCATATACCGATGTTGATGGTGCCGAGAGCCATCGTGAATTGGCGCATCAGGTCAATGGCGAGGCGGTAGGCGGATTGAGTGCTCTGGTAAAAAAGGCAGGCGCATGGGTTTTGCATATAAGTACCGATTTTGTCTTTAATGGCAGACAGGACAGGCCCTACGTAGAGACAGATACACCAAATCCAATAAATGAATATGGCAGAAGTAAACTGATTGGCGAACAGCTTCTTGTTGAAAGCGGCTGTGCCCACTGTATAATGCGTGTAGAATGGACCTATGGTTTGCAGGGCAACAATTTCGTTGTCAAACTCATTGAGCGTGCAAAGACAGGCCAGGCGCTGCGAGTAGTTGATGACCAGATAGGTTCACCTACCGCGACAACTGAGGCTGCGAAGGTGATTTGTGAGTTGTTGCGAAAAAGACCGCAAGGCATACTCCATTTTGCGAGTGCCGGTTATGTTAGCCGATACGACATGGCGAAATTCATATTTGAGGCGCTCAAATTTGACATTGAGGTTTTGCCGTGCAAAACCAGTGATTATGTAAGTCCTGCTGCAAGGCCGTTGAACAGTCGTTTTAACTGTAGCAAAATTAACGGACTATTGGACGAGCCGATCGAAGCCTGGCAGGGGGCTTTGGAGCGTTTTTTGAAACAATTATGAAGAGAATTCTTGTCACAGGCGGTGCTGGTTTTATTGGAAGCAATTTCGTGCGCATGGTGCTTTCCGAGCATTCGGATTGTTTTATCGTCAATCTGGATAAGCTCACATACGCCGGCAATCTTGAAAATCTGTCAGGCTTCTTGGACCATTCCAACCATAGATTTGTCAAAGGTGATATTTGCAACGGGACCTTAGTAGAGAAGATTATTGATGAGCATAAGATCGAAGCAATAGTCAATTTTGCTGCTGAAAGTCACGTTGACCGTTCAATCACCGAGCCCAAGGTCTTTGTAGAAACAAATGTCACTGGAACGCTGACCTTGCTTGAAGCCGCCCGTGATAAAAAGCTGGAAAGCTTCGTCCAAATCTCCACTGACGAAGTTTACGGTGCTCTTGGTCCTGAGGGTAAATTCACCGAAGAAACGCCTCTGAGTCCGAATTCGCCCTATTCAGCGAGTAAAGCAGCCGCGGATCATCTGGTAAAGGCCTTCGGCCATACCTGGGGCTTAAGATGCAATATCACCAGATGCTCAAACAATTACGGGCTATATCAGTTTCCGGAAAAATTGATACCTCTGATGATTAACAATGCTCGTAACGACAGGGAACTTCCTGTTTATGGCGATGGCCTGTATATTCGAGATTGGTTGTATGTATACGACCATTGCACAGCCGTGTGGAAAGTACTCACCGAAGCGCCGCCCGGCGAGGTTTACAATATCGGCGGATGCAATGAGAAAGCGAACCTCGAGGTGATTAATCTGATTTTGGAACGTCTTGGAAAACCTAAATCGCTAATTAAGCATGTCACTGACAGGCCTGGCCACGACAGACGATACGCAATTGACGCAGGCAAGATAATTAAGCAGCTCGGATGGCAGCCATCCGTAACCTTCGAGCAAGGCATAAACAAGACTATCGATTGGTACCTTAGGAACCAAGATTGGCTCGATAGAGTTGTCTCCGGCGATTATCAAAAATACTATGAATCGATGTACGGAAACCGTTAGCCAACCCCAAAATCCTCACTCAATGTCCGATCTAATCAGAGACAAAGCAACGATATGTGTGGTGAACTATAAGACATTGGACATTACTCGATTGTGTTTGCGAAGCATTCGCAAGTTTACCAGATATAGCAATGAGGTTATCGTTGTCGATAATGACTCACAGGATGAGTCACGGGAGTATCTAAGAAACCTGAGCTGGATTCGGTTGCTTGAACGGCGTTCAGGCTCGGACGACCAAGGCGGCGGTTTTGCCCATGGAGCGGCTTTGGACCTTGCTCTGAAAAACTGCAAAACCGAGTTTTTTGTCTCAATGCACTCCGATGTCATTATACAAAAACAAAGCTGGCTGACCGACCTGATTGATTATTTTGGCCATGATAAGGACGTAGCTTGTGTGGGTTCCGGCAAAGTTGAACTCAAGCCCAGATTGCAGATCGTCCTTCAAAAGGCAACTGACCTCAAAGCCCTGAAACGCAGATTGTTTAATGGTTCACAGTCTCTCGGCAAATTCCGTTATCATAATCGGACAATATGTTGTGTTTACCGGACAGAGGTTCTGCGTCACGACGATTTGTCGTTCTTGATGGGTAAAGGTCATGGCTTGGCTGTAGGACAGAAGCTTTACTTTGAACTTCTTGAGCGGGGTTATAAAACAGTTGAGCTGCCGACTTCGATAATGGGCCAATATATTATCCATCTTGCTCATACGACACAGGTAGCCAATCCCCGGGAGTTTACGCTGAAAAAGAGCACTGTGAAAAAACATGGCCGGTTCGTTAACAGAGTAATGTCATCAACACTTGTTCAGAGTATACTTGCAGATGAATCGCTGGACAGATGAAAATTCAGCTTTGACGAAAGAGCATTGGATTATCTTGCTTCTTGCTTTTGAGGCCGATCTTGGTTGGCGATTATATTAACGTTGAGGCATTCTTATGACGCCGAAAGTCAGTGTTTGTATTCCCACATATAACCGAAAAAAATATCTCAAAGAGGCACTTGAGAGTGTCTTTTCTCAGAGCTTCAAAGATTATGAGGTTGTTGTAGTCGATGATGGCTCAATAGATGGCACATCCGAGATGATAGATTCTGTCGGTTACGATGTCCGGTATTACCAATTGGACCACGTTGGACAGTCTGCGGCTAGGAACAAACTGATCGAACTGGCACAAGGTGATTATATTACTTTCCTTGACGCTGATGATTTGCTGTTTCCCGATGCGGTCGAGAAGCTGGTCGGGGCAATTGATGAGCACGGCCCTGATGTGTTTGCATACGGTTCTTACGTTGGTATTGATGAAAACGTTAATCAGATCCGTACTAGGAACTATAGACTACCATCGGGCGATATTACAGCAGACTTATTTGAGTTCATATATGTTAAGTCCTGTGGCACGATGTGTGCCAAGAGCATTTACGAAAGGGAGGGAGGCTTTGATGTTTCGTTGAGTCGCTGTGCTATGTACAAGCTATTATTGAATTTGTCTCTCAAATATCGGTTTATCCCTGTTGATGGACCTACTTACAAGAAGCGGCGTCACAAGGGTAATATTGCTGACCATTCTTTTGACGCGCGCAAGACAGAGTTCGATGTACTCGAGAACTTCTATTTCAACGGGCACGGAAAGGATGTGATACCTCGAAAGCGAGCAATGAAACGGCTCAGCAAGGAAGGATATCGTGCTGGGCGTTGCGCAATAAATGAAGGATTATACATGGCGGCACGGCAACTACTTGGTCAGTCGTTAAGGCGGTACCCAAACGTCAAGTCTCTGTTTTGGTGGACGATTGCTGCAGGGAAGTTATACTTTGCACAACGCCAAAGTCAGATATTCCATTAACTAAATCGTTGGCGAAGGAAGTTTGGTTTATGCAAAGCAGATACGAGGAAAACAGCAGAACGATACCGGTGCTTGAGGATACTAACTGTGACGTGTGTGGTAGCTGGGACTCCAAAGAGCTTCTGAGAAAATGTAGTAGCGCCTATCATGAGTGCTCCATTTGCGGACTCATATTCGCACGACCTATGCCCAAAAATTTGACCGAGCTCAACGAGGAAAGCTACCACAGAAAACTCAGTAAGTATGTTGATAAGATAGGAAAGAAGCGAATCAAGAATTATAGAAAACTCAAGAGATTCTCTCGCTATAGAAAGACCGGGAATTTTCTTGAGATAGGTTGTAATGTCGGTGCGGTTCTCAACGTAGCACGTGACATGGGCTGGAATGTTAAAGGAGTTGATATTTCACAGGCGGCAAGCTCCCACGCAAGGCAGGAATTAGGACTCGATGTCTTTACTGGTACTGTGGAGGCAGCTGGTTTTCCAGAGGACTATTTCGATGTTGTTTTCACAGAGGCCACACTAGAGCACATTCGCCATCCACTCTCAACTTTGAAGGAATGCCGACGCATTCTGCGCCCCGGTGGGGTCTTCTATGCGGATACAGTTAATTGGGACAGCTACACGAGGCGATTGCTGGGAGTCCATTGGAAGTACTTGGGTCCGGCAAGCCATGTCCACTTATACACTCCTAAAAATGTTCTCTCGTTATGTCAACACGCCGGGCTAGAACACGTCAAGACCTGGGCGACAGGAGTAAGAGTCACACCACGTGCACCCACCAGTTTCAAAACACCGTGGCACTGGCATTTCCTTAAAGGTCCACTTTCTTTCTTGACCAGACTGACTAAGAAAGGGGACCACATAGAGTTTCTTGCCGGAAAGCCGTTAATTTAGAACCCATAACAGGACCTTTTTAATAGTCACCCAAAGCAAAGTCAGAAAGCTGTGAAAAAAGCTACTTTATCAGATTCCATTGCCTCTGGTATTACAATCAATCACGTAAACCATTCAAAGAAGTTTGGTTAACTACTGGCCACATGTTAAAGTTTTCCTAAGATCTTTCGTTTTAATTTCTTAAAAGACCATCGAAAGCCAATTGACTTACCCGCTTCTGCAATGGGTTCAGATTTGGGCATCTGGGCTTTCCACTTCGCTGGCTTACGCGAGGCAACAAACAACAGGTAAATCGCTGCGTTTCCGGACTTGCTTTCAGCTTCATAAACCACATCCAGCCCATTTTCTTCAAACATAGTGCGCAGACACGAAGGAGTAAAACGCCAATAGTCTTTGAAAGATTCTGTTTCATGTTGCATTTGCGAAAACGGAACAACAATAATGACGATGTCTTTGCTCATTTCACACAAATTCTTGAAGGCTTTTCTGACATCGTATATGTGTTCGAGAGTGGTGTGGTTGAAGACAACATCGAAGCGACGATATAACTGCTTCGGCAGCTCACTGGTTAGGTCGAGGAAATACTCATTTTCGCGCCCTTGGTAACCACGCACGCCACTGTAATTGGTATAATAGTATCTTGATGCCTTTGAAAAGTAATTTTTATAATGTCCCCCCTCTTTGTCTCGGTCATCCCATGCAGAGACATTGACGACCTCACCGGTGAAAAGCGGTGCTATTAGTTTGATCTCACGGTTAGACCATAGCCGGGCAATCCTAAACTGTCTGTCAACTCCCATAATCATCTTTTTAAAATTTCTCGTCTCGTTATGTCTCGTTGGACAAACAGATTCCTTGTTCCCACCGGTCGCGGAGATCGACTCTCATCCACGCAATCCAATTGGTTCCCGCCCCCCAGAACAGTCCGAGTTAAGTGCCTGGCATTTGCCAATGTTATAATTAAAATAGTAATCGCCATTTATTTTTCCCGATCCACTCGTTGCAGGCTCTCTGTGTAGGCGCCTTGTGCGCCTGCGAAAATATCTGGGAGGTGTCTGGACGTAACCTGTGGTCCCGCAGTGGATATCAATGAGTTCTTTCGCCGGTTAAAATGAAACATCTGGGTATTCTTCGCAAAAAATCCCGGATCAATAATTATGATCGTGTTCAGAAACGCTTTGTATTCTGTCTGACGCTTGGATTATTTTCTATATTTAATTACAAATGTCCAGACATGATTTGCTGGTTTTTCAGATGAGATTTGAGGGATCGTACTGTTAAGAAAATTAAAAAAGCTAAATGATGGAGTGAGTCAACGGCTTTCGCTATGCACGAGATTTTTGGTTTTTGCTCCACCCGGGATAACGCTGTCATCCTGCCTGCGACCGACTATACTACATCCCGAAGATTTGCTGCCTCTTGAGTGCGTATCCTTGCTCTTGCTTCCTGAGCCAGTGCTTTGTATTCAGCAGCTCCGACACTGTTAGGGGCATAAGTCAAAACTGTCTCACCGGCACCCGGCGCTTCAGCCAGCGTTACAGTCCTGTGAATGACGGTGTCGAACACGAGGCTGCCGAAAAATTCTCTCATACCTCGTTGTACTTGTCTGCTAAGGATCGTTCTGGTTTCGACAAGAGTAAGTAGCAGCCCCAAGGGCTTTACAGAACAAGGGTAAAAGCGGTCTCTTAGCACCTGGATAGTTTTCAGCAGCCGCTTCAGTCCCTCTAATGCAAAGAAGTGGACCTGCACAGGGACGATTACGTCTGTGCTGGCTACAAGAGCGTTGAGCATTAGCAACCCCAGCGATGGCGGACAGTCAATAATACACATTTCATATCGATCAGCTACTGTTCTAAGCTGTTCGCTCAACACTAACTCTTTGCCCAATGCTCCGCGCAGATCCAATTCAGCTCCTGCGAGTAAGATATTGCTCGGTGCCAGGTCGAGTCTTTCAACGTTTGTCTGTATTATGACATATGGCATCGGAGTCTGTGCATTGGTCATTGCATCGTAGACCGTCTTGGCCAGGTCGTTAGGATCATATCCTAATCCTAAGGTGGCATGTGACTGTGGATCGAGGTCAATAAGCAAAACTCGATATCCAAGCGCAGCGAAAGCTGCTGCAGTGTTGATTGCAGTGGTTGTTTTACCACAGCCGCCTTTCTGATTTCCTACCGCTACTGTTCTCATTTTGCTTCGAGAGACCGACCAGTGGGGCAATAAAGTCGGCTCTAAATAGTGCCGTCACGCAGGGGCAACTGTCACATGTAACGCAGAGATCTCTGCTAAGTTTTTTGTTTGTATTTACACTCAGAATATGCCAGTATCTGCGGTAAATTGTATCTTGGTTCCACACAAGATTCACAGAATAACGAAACGTATGCTCTGTTTCCTGCATCTTGATTTAACTCGTGGTCGTTAAAGATACATCCGCAATGGCAACGGTCATTATATAATTTTCAGGGCTACAAATCAAGGAAAAAACAGGCCGTAGGTGACAGATGTACCTATATGGATAGTTCGGGAATATTTGCCCTTGACGGACAAAATCACCACAGCTAATATGGCTCCGACCGTATGGGTTGCTATGGATTGTGGCTAAGAGATTGTCTCAAGATTGTTATCCTAAGCAAAATGGAAAGTCCGGCCAGCCGCGAACAAGAAAGTGCTTGTCTGCCTTTATTGGACTCGGAATAATATTCTGTTTCTTAGGATAGTGTCGAAGATATTTAGGGATAGAATATGATAGTCGACTGCCACACGCACGTTAACTTTGCTGACGAAGGTTTTGAAGCATCTGCACATCTGGAGGCCGCGCAGACAGTGGACGCATGCATCGTGCTTGCCACTGTAGATGGGCCAAGCGAACAAGTAAATAGCAGGCTGTCAGAATATGTTCAAAAACACGCCGAAAAAATGGTCGGCTTTGCTCTTGTTAAGCCTTTGAAAGATGAGGTCGGTGCTGATAATCTAAAAACGCTCGCGGATAAACAGGGCCTCAAGGGGACGGTTCTTTATTGTTCTGCCTGTGGTTTTCATCCTTGCCATAGTAGGGCGATGCTTTTCTACGAATCGGCACAAGAATTGGGTTTGCCGGTGTTCTTTCATAACGGCGATCCGGGTTTTAGCACTGAGGCCGTTTTGGTATATGCGCAGCCATATCTTTTGGATGAAGTAGCCAGGACTTTTCCCAAGTTGAAGATTATCATCGGCACTATGGGTTTTCCTTTTGTTGAACAGACATTATCGCTGGTAGCCAAGCACAGGAATGTGTATGCGGATTTGACGATCCGACCAAGCAATGTTTGGCAGACATACAATATTGTTGTAGCAGCACATGAGCGCGGGGTAATGAACAAGCTTCTATTCGGCAGCGGTTTTCCACACGGCAGCGCAGGTGAGTGCATGGAGACCCTGCTTGGTTTTAACATGCTTTTAGCTGATACGAATCTGCCGACAGTTCCACGAGGTAACATTCGAAGTATAATTGAGCGTAACAGCCTGGAATTGCTGGGAATAAACCGCCGGGACACGGGACAGCAGCAGCATAATACACAACTTTGTGTTCAAGGAGAGCAGGACAAATAAATAGCGATGGCCGAGCTTCTTGAAGAGCAACGGGAAAGCTGGGGGACGCGTGGTGCATTCATTCTGGCAGCGGTTGGATCGGCGGTAGGTCTGGGTAATCTCTGGAGATTTCCATACGAGCTGTATGACCACGGGGGAGGTGCATTTCTGATTCCATATATCATCGCGGTCTTTGTAATCGGTGTGCCAATGCTCATCCTTGAGTTCAGCCTGGGACATTTCACGCAACGGGCCGCGCCTGATGCCTTTGCTCGCAGCCATCGGAGGCTGGAATTCGTCGGCTGGTGGAGCATTATTTTAGGATTTATAATTGTTACGTTTTACACAGTTGTTCTGGCATATTGCTTTAGCTTTTTGTGCTTTAGTGTGCAGGGGATTCTGAGCGGTGGAGAGCTACCGTGGGCGGGAGAAGGACTTGAAGGTGTAAAAAACGCAGAGGAGTTTTTTCTTGAGACCTATCTTGGGCGCATACCTGGTCCAAGACTTGGTTCGGTGCGGTGGAACATCTTTTGGCCTTTGGTGGCGACATGGTTGGTAATGTATCTTTGTATATTCAGAGGCGTTAAGCTCGTTGGTAAAATCGTATGGCTGACCGTTCCTTTGCCCTGGTTTATGCTGCTGATTCTTACAGTGCGTGGTCTGACACTGCAAGGCAGTATTAGGGGACTGGCGTATTATCTTAATCCCGATTGGTCGGAGCTCACCAAAGCAACCACATGGCGATTTGCATTTGGACAGGCGTTTTTCTCGTTAAGTTTGGCCTTCGGTGGCGTTATGATTACTTATGCGAGCTTTCTTCACCGCAAGAGTGACCTTAATAATAATGCGGCAATTATAGCGTTGTCGGATTTCGCAACCAGTTTTATCGCTGGTCTGGCGGTGTTCGCAACACTGGGCGGCATGGCGTTTGTAACGCAGCAGGCAGGGCATCCGGTCGGTGTGGAGAACGTGGCTGAAGGTGGAGCGTCACTGGCGTTTGTGGCGTTTCCATACGCACTGGCACAGTTGCCATATTCGGCTTGGTTCAGTTTTGTATTCTTTTTTGCGCTTGTAACGCTTGGGATCGACTCCGGGTTTTCTATTACCGAGTCCGTGCTCGCGGCGATCGTGGATAAAACAGGCTGGCGGCGGAGCGTTGTGCTGCCAGTAATGAGTCTCGTAGGGTTTTTCATTGGAATAGTCTATATCACCGAAGGCGGCTTCAATTGGCTTGGAGTTGTTAACGATTTTATTGATGGGACGTGGGGTATAGCTTTTCTTGGACTACTGGAGTGCATTGTGCTTGGTTGGTTGTGGCGGATAGATGTGTTGCGGCGTCACGCCAACGAACGCAGCGACTGGAACTTGGGCAAATGGTGGGATTATCTCATTCGAATCTGCATTCCATTAGTGCTTGGCACATTGTTTTTCTGGAGCCTTTTTGATGATTTGACTCAAGAAGGTGGATTCCTTCACAAGGTGGAAGGTGGCTGGCACTTAACGAACTGCGTTGGTCTGTCAATTATGATTTTGGTTCCCATTATAGCCGTAATTGTGAGTTTGATGAAGGGCCGGATTGATATGGCGGTTCATAATAGGCCTGAGAGCCTTTTGCAGGTCAAGGGACGCATCGCCGGTGTGTTTATTTTGGTTTTGTCTGTGCTTTCCGCTATATGTGTGGCACTTCAGTTCAGGCTGGCAGTGCTTGACCGCAGTAATAAATCTTTGTTGTGGGCGTCGATACTGCCAGCCATCATTGCTGTCATAGGCAGCAATTATCTGTTAAATAAGCATAACGTCTCAACCTCACGGGCTTCGTGGTTCACTCGCTGGGCGGGGATTCTTGGCACTATGGATGTCAGCGGCTTTGTCGCACTGCATTTGATATATTTCACATGCTCAAAGGAGGTTGCGCCAATTGCAGAGGCAGCGCACGTATCACATGAGCAACTTAGCACGGTGTCGTATGTGATCTTGAGTGTTGTTTTGCTATTGATTATTTGCGGTTTCGGGTGGTGTTTCTACCGGGCCTTGACAGCAGCAAGTGCTGCTAACGGAGTTCAAGCTGCTGAACAAAGTGAGCAGCAGTGAACAGCCGATTTTTGCCTACTATGTAGCGCCAGTTGGGGATAATATCTGGGAGGGTGCGAGTATCCTACTTGGGCTTGAAGCCCTTTATGTCGTTTTTGGTATATTTAGCACAGGCCTTTTCCAGATTCACATCGCTTATATTCGCCAGGGTACATAGCCAGGCAAAAACATCAGCAAATTCTTCATGTTTGTTCTTTTGATCATTTGAGGCAAGTGCCGTGGCGAGTTCTCCAACCTCTTCGATGAACCACAAGAATGTAGCTGGTACGCCTCTTTTTTGGTCTCGCCTTTTGTATTTATGGGCGATCAGTTGTTGAAATTCGCTGATTTGCATACAAAAAGAGCACAAAAAAACCATAGTAGCTCATTGATATTTTGTGGATTACGCACTTAGCCCTTTTTCTGTGGGCTGTATCCTATTTTCTGCCCTACAACAGGTTCGAGAGCTTGGTTTTCTGGAAGGTGCTTCTGGCCTGAGCGACTGCTTTTTCATAGACTTTTTCAGCTCGAATGCTGAATCTTTCGCCGCCTGTTTGCTCAGCCAAGTTCAATTCGCCAGTCATTGGGCCATCAACAGTCTCGATAATCTGCAGCATAGCAATCTTACTTGCCGGTCTGGCCAGGCAGAAACCGCCGCGAGGACCCCTTTTACTGCGAAGAACATTTGCTTTGACCAACTGTTGTAATATCTTTAGCAGGTACTCCAAGGGTATGTTATACTCCTTTGAGATGGTTTGGGATAAAACAATGCCTTTACTCTGATGCTTGGCAATATAACCGACTGCCAGCAGTGCATATCCTGTGGATCTGCTGATTCTCATTTTAACCTCCTTTAAAAAGGCCTGTAATTTGACTATTTTACTGTCCGTTGTTCTCGGCTGCGCATCGGTAGAAAAAAGCCTAAGGAGTTAACGAGGCCGAGACTAATAACTCAACGCATATAACTGCGAATCGGAGATATTTTGTGTTTTGACCTACGCTTGCTTTGCTGTTTGCTATCCTTCCCCCTTTAGACTTCAAGTTATTAACTAAGGACTATTTAAGCCTTATTCATAAAGTATATGTTTCGACATTATACCCTAATTGCCTAAACACCATAAACAAAGGTTTACTTCCTATCGATTATGATGCCAAAAAGTTTAAGATATATGATTGAAGACTCCAAGGAGCAATATTATCCTTTCTCTATTCCAAATTGCAAGAGTTTTCTAAGTAAATACAGAAAATTTACAAATTTCCTGGTAATTGCATTTGTGGTTATTAGGGGTTTTCAGGGAGAAATTCCGAGAATAAAAAATTTAGGTCCTCAAAAAACTTGACATCGAAAGTTTTTCGAAATAGGATTTTTGTCGATATAAATAATTCTATGTAGGAGTATACTATGGCTGCAGTTGAGCCGAGAATCCAGGTTGAGTATAGTGAGAATGCAACAATAGTGACGTTTACCGATGAAAAAATTCTCGAAGAACAGGATATTCAGGCGCTTCAGAACTCTATAATGTCAGTTGTTGAGCAGACTGAGCAGATCAATTTGATTTTGGATTTTTCTACTGTTCGGTTCATGTCCTCTGCTGTTTTGGGGTTTTTAATTAGGCTCAGCAAGCGTCTTTACGAGCATGATGGGCTGCTCGGACTGTGTAACATAGATTCAAAAATATACGAAGTTTTCAAAATAACAAGGCTGACCAAGGTTTTTGATATCTACGATGATGTGAAAAGTGCGACCAAAAATCTTGCCGATAGGCGGCGGTAGATGCTTATAGAACAGGAGGAATCTAAGAAATAGCGTAGTTCACTATGCCAAAAATGCGATCTCGCCAATTAACCGGGTGAGGTCACTTTGGTGTATTTTGGACTTCTTAATCTGCAATAGGGTGTTTGTTCATGGCCGCAGAGGTGCCAATTAACAGTTCGCTTGTTGTTGAAAGCAAGCCCTCCGCTATTGTTGATGTATGCGGACGAATTCTTTTGAACCTGGAAGGTAACAGCTTCAGCCAGGATGATATCTTTGCTGTGCACTTGGCTGTTGAAGAGGCTTTTCTGAATGCAATCAAGCATGGAAACAAGATGGATCCAAACAAAAAGGTCAAAATCGACTATTCTGTATGTCCGGACAAAGTCGAGATATCTCTGACAGATCAGGGCGAAGGATTTGATCCTGATGTCATACCTGATCCACGGATTGGCAAGAACCTTTTCAAGCCAGAGGGAAGAGGATTGTTTCTCATAAATTCCTATATGGACGTAGTCAAGTTCAACGAGCGAGGTAATTGCGTCTACATGGTCAGATACAAAGAGAAGCCACATTTAATGCAAGACAGAGCGGAGACATAACTCGCTATATAATCTGCGGTGCAGGATAGCGGACGGAGCTGAATAGACAGGATGATGTTTAAGATAGGCACTTTATTGTTGGCCCTTTGGGTTATTTTGGGGGGCTGTGTTTACTATGACGAACCGGCACCTCAGATTGTGCATGGCCCCACAGACTCCAAAGGTACTCTTATCCTGCCGAGCACTATGCAGCCGAGGAGAACAAGCACGGCCTTTGCCCGAGGTATTCCAAGAGACTGGTTACCACCAGAAGAGTTGGAGAAAAGCTGGACAGCTATTGTAATACATCACTCGGGCACAACGGAAGGCAACTCGGCCATATTTGACAAGTGGCACCGAGAAGGCAACCACTGGGAGGGCATAGGTTACGACTTTGTTATAGGCAATGGAACAGGCAGTGGCAACGGAGAAGTGGAGGTTACATTTCGCTGGCTTCAGCAACGAACGGGAGCGCATTGCAAGACACCCGACAACTGGGCTAATTTGAATGCAGTGGGAATTTGCCTCGTGGGCGATTTCAACCACAGCTCGCCTACACAGCGACAGATGGAGTCTCTTGTTAAATTGATACGTTTTTTACAGCGTAGATACAATATTCCAAAGAGTCACATTTACGGCCACAATACGACCCCTGGGGCGCGTGTAACTGACTGCCCCGGTCACAAGTTTCCGATGGCCGAGTTGAAATCGATGCTTGATGTCTGAACTTCTGTTTCCCCCCGCATAAAAGGCAGTTGGTTCTGTCCTATAAACCTAATTCTACAGTAAGCGGTTTTCTTTTTTCTGTACTATTACGCTAAAATCTCCTTTATTCCCATAACAATAGGAAAGTCGGTGTAAAATTATACCGACATTTTCTATGTTGATATTGTTATGATGAAGCAATAAGGAGCGAGTTAGATGGGTGTGTACGAATCAGTGCTTTCACCAAGTTGTGTGCTAAATGAGCAGCTTGCACGTCAGATTTTCGGTGTGCTGCCGGAACATGGACCTATCGTGATATTTTTAGATAGAGACAGCAACTGCTGGCCCAGCAATTCTGAAGAATTTTTAAAGTTAGAGATAAGCGAATCTTTCATCAAAGAACTCTGCTCCAGAATTGACGATGGTGTTGAACCGGTCATAACCCAGGTGTGTGATACCTGTATTGCTGCAGCTCAACTGGCTACCGAGCATACTAATTGTGGTTATGTAATCATTGCCTTACCGCGATATACGTCTGAATCCGCGCTGGTCAACATCGGTTTGATTGAGACATTGCTAAATCAAATCACTTTGATTGTCAGACTGGTTGAAAAAAATAGGCTCCTTTGCGAACATCAGGTGAGGCAATATAACATTTACGGCAGAAACGTGGTGTCCTCAAATTGAGGACATCTCAATAGTCTGGTAAAAAGTCTTACGTTGCTTATCTACCTTTTCCTTTTTCATATCATCTCCCACGCTGTGCATTTGGTTTTTGGATTGCGTATGTCGAGCCAAGTGCTATAATGCTGCTATTGGACAGTGTATTTCTTGCGTAAGACAGTCGTGTAGGTTCAGATTGAGGGAAAAATTGAAGTTCCAGGTTTTCAACAAAGGTAGGGTTGTTGATAGATTCAAGTTATACGGTGCTTATCTTTTTGGGACCGACGGTATAAGCATTCGACGGGTAAAGATTGTATTCAAAGACGGTTTTATCGAGTGCAGGAAACCAAATCTGGAAACGGCCGGCTTAGCTTTATTATGGCCTATTGAAGGTTTTGGAAAGGTGCTTTTACCGACAACCTGTCTGCCGGAAAGGAATCATCCGTACAATTTGAACGTGGAAATAGCCCGAGCCAGGCTGATGCAGGTCATTAATAAGCGAGAAGATTGGTCGTTTTTTGATGGCATAGAGGATTTAGAGGATACTATAAAACAAGCCCAGCGGTTGTTTGTCGAAGCAGTGCAGAACATCGCAGATGCGTCACTCGCATCGAAATTAGCTGACGAATCGCTGAAAAAAGCGATTATTTTTTCAGAAAAACTGGCGCTAAGGCAGGCAGATATGCTTTTTGGCGCCCGTAGTAGAAATCATGGATTTGGCCGAGGGAGCCTCGGCTGCAAAGTGGATCCTGCAAAGATAAACGACTCCAAATATGTTCAGAGACTGTTGGAATTATTCGGCTTTGTGATGATGCCGATCAGATGGTCGGAGATAGAGTCTCACAAAGGAGATTTCAATTTTGAAATGGTTGATGCCTGTTTCGATGTCCTTAGTAAACGAAGGGTTGTTATTGGTGCTGGTCCTTTGCTCTGTTTCTCGAAAGAATATCTACCAAAATGGTTACTGCGTGGTGAAACAGGGTTTGAGAAGATTCGGGAAACAGCGTATCAGTTTGTTTTAAAAGTTGTCTCTCGATACGCTGGTAGTGTTCACAGGTGGTCTGTTATAAGCGGCCTGAACGTTTTTAACCATTTTGGCTTTAGCTTCGAACAGGTTTTAGAAATGACACGTGCGGCAAATATGGCGGTCAAGGCGGCATCCAGCAGGGCCCTGAAGATAATAGAAATGACCAACCCTTGGGGCGAGTACTACGCCGAGGTTCCAGGCAGTATTCCGCCGCTAGTGTATATGGATATGGTTGTGCAGAGCGGAATTAATTTTGACGCATTTGGATTGCAAATGCGATTCGGCAAGGATCAATCCGGCATGCACATAAGAGACATGATGCAAATATCGGCAATTCTTGACTTCTTTGGACCTATAGCTAAGCCCTTGTACGTCACCGATGTGGAAGTTCCCAGTCGAAACGGCGCTGGTCTGTACGATGGCAATGTTGCAGGATTGTGGCACCAACAGTGGAGCCAGGCTGGTCAGAGTAGCTGGCTTGAGCAGTTCTATCGGATAGCTCTGAGTAAACCGTTTGTTGACGCAGTGACATATTCAAACCTTGCTGACAGGTCGGACAGTACCATTGCCGACAGCGGTCTGTTGAGCGATGAGCTTGAGCCCAAAGAATCATTTCATACCTTGAAGAGACTGCAAGAAAATGTCTCTCGTCAGGCAATGAAATAACATATAGTCAGCGATGGTATCAGCGATTTACCCACAGCGAATGGCAGTAGAGCAAGAGAACGTTCAGGTACTTGCGTTTGTCATTAGTATTTGCATGGCTGTAATATTTTCTGTTGGTTTTGTCGTTATGGTTTTTCTCGATTCCGGTCAGTTACATGAGATTCGTCTAGAAGATAAGATAAATCCAAATTATGCGTCGGTGGCAAGTCTTGTGAGATTACCAGGCATCGGTATAGCGCGAGCAGAAGCAATAGTTGCATACCGGCATACTAACGACGGTAATGAAGGACTCGTCTTTCGAAGCTACGATGACTTGCAAAAGGTCAAAGGCATAGGTCCAAAAACAGCGCAAAGCCTAAGCCAGTGGCTGAAGTTTGAATAGCCAATCGCTGTCAGGCCACGTGTTCTTCGATATTGTAGATTTTAGCAGTAGAGCGCGAAAGTCGGCTTAAGATATACTTGGCTGAGTTTGACATGGCTTTTCAGGAAAACGAATCGTTTTACAGAATGACAGACGCTGACGTTCAATCACAAAATGGCATAGAGAATTCTAACGCCGGTATTATACCAGGCATTTTTTTCCCAGTCCTGATACTATTGTTAATTGTATCCCTAACGTTGCCGTTAATCACGCTGGGTAAGCCTGAGCTTGGCAGTCCACACGAAGCGCGCATAGTAGTAACAGGCCGGAATATGGCTGAGTCCGGTGACTGGGTAGTGCCATATTTTAATGGTGCGCTGCGTTTGCAAAAGCCACCGCTACCATACTGGACTATTGCTGTTTTGACTAAAGTTTTTGGACCGTTGGATGAGGGACTATTTCGTCTGCCCTCGGCTCTGATGGGAATGGCAGGCGTGGCATTAACGCTGCTTATCGGACGAATTGTCTTTGGGTGGCAAATTGGTCTTTTGGCGGCACTTATCCAGGCTCTCACGCTAAAGTACGTGATTGAGTCCCGCCTGGCGAGAGTAGATATCTATCTGACGTTCTGGGTGCTAATGTGTCTGCTGATGCTATCGATTATTTTTTTCGGTAGAAAGCGCCGCGACTGGCTATGGCCTATTGTCTGGACGGCGATTGCAATGGGTTTTTTATCCAAGTGGCTTGCGGTATTCATTTTCGTGATACCGCCAATGTTGTATGGGCTATGGATTCGTCCGGAGCGCCGACCTCGCCTTGGCTGGCATTTACTTGGTGTGTGTGTTTTTGCGATGTTGGTCGTGTCATGGATTGTGCTTCTTGTTGACAGGTTGGATTGGCAGACCGTCCACGCTGGCTGGGCACGCGAGGTAAGCGACAATATTACTTCGCCAGTACACCGGGCAAACCATGGCTTTTTTCATTACATTTCGCAGCTTTTTGTCCTTGTGTTTCCGTGGTCTGCACTGATTCCGGTGGCGTTGACCATCCCATTCTGGCCTCAGTGTAAAACTGAAAAACAAAAACTTCTATGGTTTGCTTGGATTGCTTTTTTTACGGTTTTAATATTGTCATTAGTCAGTAAAAAAAAGGCGGATTATCTTTTGCCGATTGTGCCGGTGATCGCAATACTTGGAGCTAAGGCCTGGGTAACTATGACAGGTGAGATTGCACCTGCTCGAATTGAGCAAAGTGGACGCTGGCGATGTGCGCTTGGCGTGATTCAGTCTCTTATTTTTGTCGTGGCTGGAGCTGTGGTTTTTTTGTATTGCTTTTTTGACCGCGAGCTGCAGCGGTACGCTGCAATTGTCACATGTGGTTTGAGCCTTATGGGTTCAGGGATTTTAGCCGGATATTTTATCTGCCGGTGCAATGGCTGGCGGGCAATAGTGACGTTGTTCGCGGGGACGGTTGTTTTCAGTTATGTGCTTTTCGGGTATTTTCTGCCTCATGAAACAAGGATTTCCTCCGCTGATTTTGCAAGAGGCATAGCAGATGTAATCAGCAAGGCGCCGCTGGTATATTTTCGCGACCGTGATGACTCTCTTGTCTATCACCTGCAGCGGGAAGTGCCGTGTGTGAAGAATCTGGAGCAGCTGCAGCGCACGGTTGCTGAGAATCCTGGGACTTTTGTTCTTGTGCAGGATAAGTATCTCGATGAGGCTCGTCAGGTTGTCGGGCACATTATATTGCACCATCCGAGATTTCGAGATGTCTCATTACCTTTACCGGGTAGGCAGAACGAGGCACTTGATGTTTATTTGCTGTCCCACAATGATGTAGGTGAGCCGATAAGAGAATTTGCCGGGCTGTCTCCTGAGCCGCCGGACTGGTTAAGCGTAGGGAACCTTTGGTTGGCGTTTGGATTTCTGGCTCAGGCAATGTTTTTTGGACGGTTTCTTTTACAGTGGATTGTTTCTGAGCGGGAGAGAAAATCTGTTATACCGGTTGGGTTTTGGTGGTTGAGTTTAACAGGTGGAATAATGCTTTTTAGTTACGCGGTTCACCGCAGAGATCCGGTTTTCATAGTAGGCCAGGCTATGGGCGTCCTGATTTATCTACGGAATCTATACTTTATCTACCTCAAACGTCCTAAGAGAAAAACTGAGGCAATTTAACAAGATAAGGTGTTTGTGGTCATGAATGCAGCGGCATCAGGAAAAAAGGCTGTTGACATATCAGTGATTATTCCTGCGTACAACGAGGAGCAGAATATCGCACCGCTTACGGATCGGCTTGCGGAGGTGTTTGAACCAATGGGCCGACCGTTCGAGGTGGTAATGGTTGATGACGGCAGCATTGATAGAACACTGAAGCTTCTTGAGCAACATAAGCAGTCTAAACCATGGCTGCGGGTAATTGCCCTTGAGCATCACCGTGGGCAGACATGCGCCATGGCTGCCGGCTTTGAAACTGCTCGTGGGGCGGTTATTGCGACACTTGATGCCGATCTGCAAAACGACCCGGCGGAGATTCCGCGTTTGATAGAGATGCTCAACAACGAGTGTGACGCTGTGGTCGGATGGCGAGTCAAGCGGCAAGACCCGTGGTTACGGCGGGTGTCCACCCGAATAGCTAACTCAGTGCGGAACAGACTATCAGGCGAGTCAATTCACGACTCGGCATGTTCGTTGAAAGTTTACAAAAGAGCATGTTTGGATGGGCTAACTCTTTATGAGGGGATGCACCGGTTTATGCCGACACTGGTAAAGATGCGTGGCTTTAATGTTATTGAAGTTCCGGTGTCGCATCATCCTCGGCGTGCGGGTCAGGCCAAGTACGGCGTATTGAATCGCGTTTTTCGAGCTTTTGTTGATCTGCTTGTCGTGCGATGGATGAAAAGACGATCTATTAACTACAGTGCTCGTGAACTCTGACTTGAGCTGCAAGCCTAAAGCCGGTATTGTATGTAGAGAAAAGGACAATGGCCTGGTAGGTGAGGATGACATAGGAATAATTAGCTCAAAAGAAAAAATATGGATGATTGGGATATCAATAAGCCGCTTGGGCAATGTTATGGCACCGGCCGAAAGATAGAGTACGGCGAAGAGTATTTCGGTGCGCTGGTTGAAACAGAAGAAGGATTTGAACGCAGAGATTTCAGCGCTGAATTCTGGGAGCATGAGAAACCGAATGTTTTCTGCTACTGGAAGAGTAAGCTTCCACACCCCGATCAGAAAAAACAGGTGTTCGTTGACGATGATATGCTGATGGCCTTTTTTGAAAGGTTGGCGGAAGAGACTGAACAGGAGAGGATAGATTTTCGGTTCGTGCTTGCTTTGGTCCTGATGCGTAAAAGGCGTCTCAAATACGATTCTACGAGATTGGAAGATGGAGAAGAGATATGGTGGTTGCGAATTGTGGGTGGTAAGGAAATTGTAGAGGTTGTAAATCCTCATCTCGAAGAGGAGCAAATTGAGCAGCTCTCATCACAGATCGGTCAGATACTGCAAACGGATTTATAAAACATGTCTTATCGACAAATCAAAAACAGATTGACCATTTGCTTGGCCTTAGCGGTGTTGGTTTTAGGCGGTTGCGTAGCAAAGGTACGTGAGCCACTAAGGATATGTCCCGGTAAGGAATCAACGGCCGAGGTCTTGTCTGCTCTAAGAGTACGGTCGCAAAATGCTGTCTCGCTGAGGGCTAATGGTAGTTGTGTGCTCAAATATCATAACGAAAAGGGCAAGCTTAAAAAGAACCGGTTTCCGGTGAAGTTGTGGCTGAATCCGCCGGATGAAATCTATATGCAGGGAGACGTTGCATTTGACCCGAAAGCAATCATTCTTGGCTCGAACGAGCAGGAGTTCTGGCTGACGATAAGGCTCAAGGACGTTAGTAGCTACTGGTGGGGTAGATGCGGCGACGAAAACTATTCTGAGGTCCTTATAATCAGCCCTGAGGCGGTTCTTGAGTCCCTCGGTATCCCAACCATTTCCGCTGGCGATAGCTATGTGGAAAACTGGTCTATAGCAAAGGAGGGCGCCTTTGACGTTCTGACTCGGCATGATGACGATGGGCATGTGGTTCAAAGGATGTATATATATTGTTGCGATTATCTGGTTAGGAAAATCGAGTTTTTCGACGTTTATGGTCAGGTGACAGTCGTTGCTGAAATGGGCGAATATGAGCAAGTTTCCGAGGATTTCTACATGCCAGCCGAGGTAAACATAATTCGGTTAGAGTCGAAGGATGTACGAGATTCTCTCAAAATAACTCTACGCTCGATAAGAATAGTGAACTTCACTGAAAAACAACGTAATCGACTTTTTACTCGTCCCGAGCCCAGAGGCTTCCGGCACGTTTACAAAATCAGCGGTGGTGATAGTGTCGAGATTGTACGATAGGCTTGTTGAGGAACACTTTATGTCTCGACTACCTCTAAAAGAAAGAATCAGAAAGGGCGTATTTCTGTTGGATGGAGCGATGGGCACGGAACTTATTGCGCGTGGAGTTGAAGCCGGAACGTGTAACGATTATCTGAACGTCGAAGCCCCTGATATTGTTATAGATGTTCACAGGTCTTACTTTGAGGCCGGCAGTGACGCGGTTCTGACCAACACATTCGGTGCGAACAAATACGCCTTGGCTCGGCATGGTCTTTCTGAGAGTGTGTCCAAGGTCAACGAGAATGGTGCTAAAATAGCTCGTCAGGCTGCGGGTGAGGATAAGTATGTATTGGGTGACATCGGGCCAAGCGGAGATTTCTTAGAGCCTTTGGGGACATTGAGAGTTGATGACTTAAGAGATACCTTTGCTGAGCAGGCAAAAGCGCTTGAATCTGGCGGCGTCGATGGCTTTATTATCGAGACCATGACGGCTATCGATGAAGTGAGAATCGCAATAGAAGCAGTTAAGTCCGTGAGCGATTTACCCATTCTCGCCTCTATGTCTTTCGATAGGGCGGGGAATGATTTTAGAACAATGATGGGTGTTAATGTCGACTCGGCGGTAGCAGCGATTGCTCCATTAGGCGTCGATGCGGTTGGCTTCAACTGTGGCACATTATCACTTGATAGTTATATTGAGTTGGCAAAAAAGTATGTCTCTGTAATACAGGCTTTGGAAAAGAAACGAGCTACGGGTCATCCATCCTCCGAAGCAGAGCTTCTGCGGAGGACGGGCGAGTCACGAATCACGCTTCTGGCCGAGCCTAATGCTGGTAAGCCTGAGCTAATTGATGGCAAGGCGATTTATAAAGTAACACCTGAAGATTTCGCAGAAGCAGCAGAGAAGATATATTCAACAGGCGTAACTATTATTGGCGGCTGCTGCGGCACCGGCCCGGAACATATTAAAGCAATGGCAGAAAAGTTGAAGAGGAATAACAACTTTTGTTAAATACATTGAGATGTGGTGAACCTATACGTTTAAAAATTTGGCGATTTGCTCGATACTTTTTTCGGTTGCACCTTGGTTTTTTCGGATGACCTCTTGGCCATTCTTCGCGATCCGCGCAGCGAAGTCCGGCTTACGAAGGCACTTCTTTACTGTCTGTAGCAAATCATCTCCATTTTCTACCATAATTGCGCCTTCGTCGGCTAAAAGTGCATCGACGGTCTGTTTGAAATTAAAAGCGTGCGGACCAAATATCGTGCATTTGCCCAATGCTGCGGCTTCCATCATATCCGAGCCGCCCATCGGGACGAGAGATCGACCAACGAAAATTATCGTTGCCAGCGAATAGAATTTCCGCAAATCGCCCATCGTATCGCCGAGAATTACTTGTGACTCGTCACTCGTGACCCGTCGCTCGAGGTTTGATTGTTGATTACTGAAACTGCTATTCCGTTCTCCGCCTTCCGTCCTCTGTTTTCTGTCTTCTGTCTCCTGTCTTCTGTCTTCTGCCTTAACACCGCTATATCTAATAAGCTCTAAGCCGGTCTGTTTTATCAGCACGGCAACTTCATCGAATCTTTCAGGCTTGCGCGGTACGATCGCAAGTCGCAGGTCGCTGAACTCATCCTGCTGCTTTAGCTGTTTATAAACATCCAGCAATATCTTTTCCTCGTCGTTCCCAGTTCCACCTGCGACCCATAGTCTTTCCTTGCCGAGACTAAATTTTGCAGCGAGAGCATCAGCACCTTCAACTTTGTCTGTGATTTGGGCTGTGTCGTATTTCAATGAGCCTGTGACAATGACTCTGTCAGCAGGGCAGCCAAGCTCTATGAAACGCCTTGCGTATTCGTCTGTCTGTGCGAGAACGAGAGTAACCTTTCTGAAGAATCTCTTGGCGAGGGGCTTTATCTTTTTGTACTGCGAGAAACTCTTGTCGCTGATTCGGCCGTTGACCACGACAACAGGGACGTTCAACTTATGTGCTGTCCAAACGAAATTCGGCCAGACTTCCAGCTCCATGAGTAGGCATATAGTTGGTGTGATTTGAGCGAAGGCCTTACTGATTATGCACGAAAGGTCAAGCGGGAAATAAAATACCTCAAAATCTTTTCCAAACAGAGCATTTGCGCGAGCAAAGCCTGTATCCGTGGTCGAGCTTATCACAATTTCAAAACTTGTCCTCGACTCCGATCGGGGGTCATCGAATCGATTACGAAGATCGTTGACTATAGTTTGTGCTGCGTTGACTTCGCCTACGCTCACTGCGTGGAGCCAGATGCACTTTTTATCCGGATTTCGTCGAGTTATTTTACCGAATCGATGGGCCCAGCCAATCCGGTATCGCTTGTGTTTCAAAATCCTGTATAGAACGACCGGACTAATCGCGGCCCCCGCGAGCAAGTAACACAAATCTGTGAGGTATCTCATCTACGTATCTTTCAAAATGGCCACATCACATGTAGTTGCTAAATAATATGTGCGCAGAGCAACGCTGTCAAACTATTGCCCTAGCGCGAACGGCAAGCGTCTGGGAGAAAGTAGAGAGCAAGGAAATGTTTAGCTGCTGGGGCAATGCCGTTGCCTGAAATCTGCCTTATGGCTCGTCAGTGTTGAGCCAGGCATCGGTAAAAGCCTCCAGGTCTCGGAAGTCTATAACCTCGTCGATATAGAAGTCACAGTAAGAATTCCAGTTTTCATCCAAGACAGTGCTTTGCCAGGCCGCGGCAAAGACGGCAAAGTCAGCTATGTTGACATCATCGTTAAAGTCCAGATCGATGTAAGCATACGGTACCGGGTCTGAAACATGTAGGAAGCTGCCTCCGGAGAATGAGGATTCAAGAATGATGTTTCTGTTCCAGAAGAAGTTCATCCCCAGTACGCCATCCAGCGGTCCACGCTCGGGTGACTCCAAATCCAGCACGACAAAAGGCGCCCGCGAAAACTCAAGTGCACCGCCTAAGGCATTAATTCTCACGTAGTCTATGTAGTAGCCCGGAACATCCTTCTGCAGCCCGCCAATACCACACACTTCAGCCGTGAAGTCAGGCTCAAAAGGCATGTTTAGCTGTGCCGCAACGTTTGAACTAATAATTGAGCTCTGTGCGCCAGTATCAACTAATACCCGTATCGTCTGAATCGGATTTATAGGACTTGGCTCACCCTCCAGAACGTTAATCTCAGCGAAAAAAGAACCACCAAAAGGAATCGAAAGAGGACTCATCGACAGTAGTGTCGGAAACATGGGTGTCTCAAAGTCTTCAAAGTCGGGGTAGTAGTTCGCTGTTGTCATCGGTAGAAGCCCGCTAAGCTCAATTGGGATAAACCTGGTATATTCGGGTATACCAGGATCGTATGGATCGAGAATCTGCACATCAGGTCCCACATAATTCTTGCCTCCAATAGTGACACGCATAGGCCTATCATTGCGAATGACGGTTGTATAGAAGGCGATAAAAGGTGTTCCCACCACCGCACTTACTTCCTCGCCGTTTTCGCAACTTATCTCAGGTGAGACGATCATTGAAACGTTCGTGTGGCCAACAACCTGCATTAGGTCCAAATGGCCATCACTCTGCACAGCTGAAAGACTGCTGGCAAACACGCCTATAGGCTGTGTAAGCAGTGTAGAGATTTGGCCGCCAATGCCACCTATAGGAAATTCGCTTTGTGTGAGGTAAGAGCCTGTTAGCCCCAGTTTCGTCGCAGCTGGTCCCGCTGCGAGGTCGACTACTGAACCCGTATCCAGAATGCCGATTACAAAGTTCTGCTCCGCAGGTGGATTCAGCGGCGAGCCGAGGTATGTGCTTGCAAGCTTGTGCTCAAAGTCAAAATCATCGAAGCTTCGTTTGTTCGAAGTGGTTATGGCTATACGGGGGGAAAATCCCGCCAATGGGGGCTGCGGATAGGGCCCAATACCCGCATCAGCAAACTCCCTCCTATCAGCATCCGAAACTCTCAACGGTGCTGAAATCGAAACAATCTTTACCCCTTTCGATAACCTGAAACCATCAGGCTTGCAAGCTCCCAAAATTCGCCCATTAATGGCCGGTGCTATAACCAGCATGCTCAACAAGATCACCGAGAAGAGGGCGAAACTAACCAGCCTGTGTGAATTCTCTTTTTTCAATTTTACAGGCTCCTATTTCTTACCTATATCTATTATACAAGATTCTACCTTTTCAGGTGCGCGCAAAAGCCAATTCTCTACAGGTTATTAGTACGTGTCCAAGCGAAATTGCCCTTTTCAGTGTCATTAGTGCCATTTGGTATTGATACTGTAACTGCACTTGAAGTATGATTTTCTTCTGATAAAACTATAACAAGCTCTAAAAGCCATCATCATCTTGACGCCTGCACCCTTTTGGCGTACAACATTGGCCAGCCATTCTGTCCCCGTAGCTCAATTGGATAGAGCGTTGGCCTCCGGAGCCAGAGGTTGTGCGTTCGAGTCGCACCGGGGATATTGGAGGAATTGACATCCCCTGAAGGAATTGTGGCAGGACAAACTTATTTCGTTTGTGCGTTCCGTCCAAGTAATTGGTGCATTTCATGTCGGGCCTGTAGCATTAGACCACAGCCTACCGGTCATTAACGGGCACACCAGGCGGCTCTAAAAAGTGAGGTTCTGGTAAGGGCTGGCAGACTTAAAAAAAAATGGAAAAATTATGATTGATAATCAGCATATTGTCGATATAGGGTAAGTTATATTGAGAGTATGAAGCTCTTATCACGAAATTGGGGGTTTTTTAAGGCACGTGTTGAATAGTAGATAACTCTTTCCGATTGCATTAGTCTCTGGCGATTTCGGGCCCATTTGACAGCGGCAAAGATTGTCGAAGGGTTCTGAGAAGTGAAGTTTACCAAGTTAGGCACGTGAGATATAGCAATCAAAGATAGGGTCCATCGAGTTAACTAAAAATAGCTTGTAATAGAAATGGTTTTAATTTGAAAGGGAGTAAGCATGAACGAGAGAAAGCATTTATGTGTCGGTTGGAATCTTTGTTTGGTCGCGGCGGTGAGCATTGCAATGGTGCTCTTTTCTGTTTCGGTTGCTTATGCCTTTGAAAGCAGCGGCACAGAGCACTACAAAATGCTTTCGTCGGTGGAGTACTCCGGCAAGACGCAGTACAAGAATCAAGTGGAGACGTTGTTAACGGTAAGGAAAGACTTTTTGTCAGATGATCAAGTGCAGTACTTCATTTCTTCGAGGGATTTTGACTTGGTCAAAGGCAATCTGAGTTTTGGTCAGGATGCACCGTCTCGGGAACTTTCGTTCATTGTAAATAAGAGAACTAAGCGTCTGTCAACAGAAGAGAGAGAATTGGGGCTTCTTGAAAGGATAAATAACCATTGTGTCCTCTCACTCGGGAAGCAGACAAAAGACAATATCGGAAAAACGTGGAAACAATCCTTCAATTTATCCTCTCTCGGCGGTTCGCTACCGGATAAAATCAAGTTTACCTTAACGGCAATGCCTCTTTCGACAGAAGTCTTTGGAGAGTTGATAGCAGTCAGGGCTTTGTCAGAGCCTTTTACATTCCAGGCTCCCAAGGTACAGGGTGGCCTGGGGGACATCAAGTCGCGGATCAATACGGTTTATCTTTTCGACCCTGAAATAGAGACAGTCTACATGAGCATATCCGTATTCGAGGCAACAGCAAACATAAATGGCTTCAAAGAAAATTTACGGCATGAGGTTGCAACATACAAGTCTAATGCTGCGGGAGAGTCTGTTGACTTGAGCGGTCTGGGTGGAGAGTTTGGTAAGTTTGTCAGAAAGGTAGGCCTCAACAAGAAAAGCATAGATGTTACCAAAAGAGGCCATTTACCTCAGTGGGCTTGCTCAGAAGCTGTGACTGTTGCCGAGGCAAGCTTTGCGTGCGGAGCCATCGCATGTGAAGGAGCGCCAAATCCAGTGGCAACTGTTTTCGTACCTATAGCTCGAACCATCGCAATGCAAAGCTCCGGTGCTCTGCTCTCAATCGGCACAGTCGGTACCGTCAGTGGGGCCTTGGCAGCTAATGTGGTAGGCATCTCGACTGTGAAGATAGCTGTTGCACCTGCTGTCGCTGCTGGGTTAGGTATGAACGCAGGGATCGTGGCTGCAGTTGCCGGAGGCGCTACGGCCATTGCTGTGGCGGGCAGCGAGTCGACGGCTCGCAGTCCATTTACACCTTAGCTATAAGTGTTTCGATGATAATTGTTGTGGTGTGTGGACAACTGACATTCGTTGAATGAGCAACGGTGAAGCTGACAAACATCCGGGAAATATTGAACCTGATGTGGATTAAAGACTATCCGATTGGATAGTCTTTAACCCACATCAGGTTTCGCTTGAAGTCAAGAACCATTATTGTGTCAGTGAAATGTTGCATGCCCAACAGTCCCTCACACTGATCCAAAAGAGGACTGTCATCCGGGAAAACCGAAATGTTTGCATTTCGGATGTCTCTTTGGCCTATTCGCAGTTTTGGAATAACCGCCTTCTTACACGGCAATTGCCCAATGTATGGGTAGAATTCTGTGTCTTTTCTAAGCCTGGCTTTTATGATCTTTTGGCTTAATGTACTCCAAAGTTCCTCACTTATTGCCAGTCCTCTTCCACTGCCTGTGTCGAGTTGGAGTTCTATTTCTTCGCCGGCAACAGGTATTTTGACAAAAAGAAAGGAATTACCGCCAAAGTCTTCCTCAATCGCAAATGAATACTGCGCCCAAAAACCCAAGTCTTTCGGTTCGAAGATTCCATCAAGTGAGAACTCCACTTCCTTGTGCATACTGTCGAACACGATGTAGCTAAATATCCTAAGCGTTGGCACGCCAGCAATAATGGTCTTGTTTTTTGTAATCGGTGAGCCGAATAGTTGGGCTTTTGAGTGCTGAGCTTGATAAAAACATGGCCAATTTAGCAGTGTTATTTCGCCTATTCGCAGGTCAGGAAAGTGGCGTAATGCCGAGCTGGCGGAACCGTCGTTTCGGACTGTAAGAGGATATATTTTAAAATTGTTCTCCAGGATGTGAACGTCGTTAACAACGAGAGCAGGTGATGCTCCTGTGTCTAGGATAACTGGGTATTTCTTTCCTTTTTCAGTCACACCTTCAACTACCATCCAGAGGTTTTTTGAGTAAGAAGGGTGGTATTTAACACGAAAGCTATCTGCTGGTCCGATTTCTTTATGTATTTGGCCGCTATCGTTCCAGTTGCCATTAGCTATAAGCTGCCGTGCTAAGGATGTGTCGTTTTTACTTGTCGTATGGATGTTAGAGCTTTGAAAAAGTCCTGTATTACTCTCCACAGTCGTGGGAACAGGTTGCATCGAACATCCGGTTAACAAGAACGAGACAGAGAATATCGTTTGAAACAAGCGAATGATTTGGCTGCGGTTTTTCAATGAAAATCACCCTTCTCCAAAAAATCCTCGCTGTAATTCGGTGAACCAATAGTCCGTTGATTACTGCAAAGAATCGTGGAAGCTGAATCACCCTGCGAGAATAGCTACCCCCTAACAAATTCAGGCAACATTGTAGCATTCTGCACCTCTGTTGTCAAGAATTTTTTGCTTTTGCTTCAATTGGTTAGGGTCTTTGCGTAGCGCTGCAGTGTGGTCGAAACGTATCCGGTGAGCTGTTTGGTAGTTGTTGGTAGTGTATGCTTGGTTTTTTATGGGCTCTGTGGACAAGTCGCCTATATACATGGCAAGTCAGGGTATAAAGACCTATAAAAAGAGGCTTTTAAATACTAAAAGAGATGCTCACGCTGAGTATTAGTGACATGAAAAGACCGATAAATATATCGTTATCTTGGCTGGAATTTTTTATTGACAGAGTTTTAACGTCAAAAAGTGAACATCGTTCGCTATCAAAAGATTATTAAAAAGGCCAATAAAATTAATGCTGTAGAGCCAAGCAAGCCGATAGGGGAAGTCAGAACAAGTGGCGAACATTTGTTACGTACCAGAAATGGGGTTGATAATTGGGGGGATATCAGGTGCAAAATCATTGCATTAGTCTTCATTTGAAGATTGTCTTTGAGTACATGGTTCTACTCTATATGTTGTTTCTAGTTGGATGTGGACCGACTGTCTCACCTCCTGAGGATATTACAAGGTTCAAAAAGGCTGGGCCGATCCGCTCGGAGGAGGACATAGAGGGTATCGCAGATGTCGTTACAGGTATTAAGAGTCAAATCGGTCCTTATCGGGTAATTCCCGGCGATATACTGGAATTCCAAATGCCTGTAGTCTTGCGAGTCATCTCTTCGAACTTGCCGGAGTGGCTGCGCCCAATGTATGGGCGCAACGACATTGAACCTTATCTGGTGAGAGTAAACCGAGCCGGAACAATAGTCCTGCCGATTGTAGGTGAGCTAAATGTTGCCGGCAAAACGTTAGCACAGATAGAGGCACAAGTTATCGATGCGTATTATCCCAAGTACGTTCTTAACCCGCCAATGGTAGTCTGTGAGGTGAAAAAGTATCAGAGGGAAAGTGAGCGTGTTTTCGCTGTATTAGGACTTGTGAACAATTCAGGTGTTTTTCCCTATCCGCCGGACGTTCAATATAACCTGATGGAGGCACTTGCGTTTGCCGGTGGCATGGATATGGTTGCCGATCCACGTTATCTAAAGATATATCGGCAGGATGCAAACGGAGAGGTTACATCAGCCACGTTTGGGGTCGATAGAAAATCCTTGGCTAATGCCTATAGTCTCGTGGTAAAACCGGGGGACCTTATATACGTGGACCATACAGTACGCACGCGTGTCAACAAATTCTTGGCTGAGGTGTTTCACATTACAATCGGTGCAGAAACCCGTTACTCAAGCTATAGATAAGGTTTTATTTTCCGATGGTAAATATGGATAACAACACAGTTGAAAATGAAAATTTAAGCTTAAGGCAGTTGCAAGGAAGCGGCTTACCGGTGGAGGGTTTCATACAAATAGCTATGCGGCATAGGTGGCTTATTCTGTCCACAACAACATTTTTTTTGTTTGTTGCTTTTATTTATATATTGAAAGCTACACCGATCTACACCAGTTCATCCAGAGTATATGTAGAGCAGACTGGCCCGAGAATCATTAACGAGTACGAGGGTTTTATGACTCGATCCAGTAACTATCTTTACACACAGGGAGAGTTGATAAAATCGACCCCTATCGTGATTGATGCGGTAAATGATCCTCAAATGAAAGGGCTCAAAACATTTGCCGGATTGGATAACGTTACCGCCTATATTCGGGGGAACTTGAGCGTCAGTGTCGGAAAAAAAGATGATATCATTACAGTATCATTTGAGTCTCCGTATCCAGACGAAGCAGCTCAAGTTGTTAACTCTGTTGTAGAGTCTTATATACAATATCACTCCACCCGAAAGAGGAGCACAGTCTCCGAGGTTTTAAGGATCCTACAGAAGGAAAAAGTCAGACGAGACGCGGAACTATCGGACAAGTTCAGAGAAATGCTGGAATTTACTCGGGAATATGGAGTTGTATCATTCGACGATAAAGGTGGGAATGTGGTATTTGATAGGTTGAGCAAATTATCTTCGGCGCTGACGGAAGCCCAGTTGACTGCATTGAACACCAAAGCCGACTACGAGGCAGTCAAGAGTATGGCAAGCGAGCCGGCCAAAATCAGGCAGTTTGCCGCAGCGTCGGCTACCGCAGGGATCGGTTTGTTTGTCGGCGACAGAGAGACTGAGTTACGTTCGGAGCTTAGATCGACGGAAATGGAATTGAAAAATGCAAGGTATCATTGTACTGAGGATCATCCTTCGGTCCAGGCAATACACGCTAAAATCGACCGTATAAGGCAAGAACTTGATGAGCAGGCAAGGGAATTCACCAATGCATATGTTGAAGTGATGCGACTTAGGTGGATGGCGGCAAAAGAGAGAGAGGAGGAACTGCAAGAATCTTTTATTGCACAACGTAATGCGGCGCAAGATACTGGTATCAAAGCAGCAGAGTATTCCGTGCTGCATTCAGGATTGAAGAGGGCGGAGAGAATCTGTGAAATTCTTGACGACCGTATCAAAGAACTCAACATCACGGAGGATGTAGGAGCACTTAATATCAGTATCTTGGAAGTTGCGCGTCCTGCGGATGGTCCCTCCCGGCCAGAAAAGGCCCGGATTATGGCGGTGGCTTTGGCGTTGGGCCTGATGGTAGGTGTTGCTATTGCTCTACTTCGCGATTGGATGGACTATCGACTGCGCTCCTCAGAGGAGATATCCGCTGTACTTGGGCTGCCGGTTCTTGGGGTTGTGCCGAGTATGTCAGAGGGTCAGAGAATCATGGGGACTCACGGCCAGAAATTGTGGCTTAGACTTAATTCAATTGCTACTGATATGTCTCGAACGATGCGTAGCAAGCTTAGTGCTGTCATATCCAAGAGCAAAGCTGAGCCCAAGGATGAGACAATTTTAGCACGTGCTGCAGCCCATCGGGCGATGCGCACAACTGTGCGTTGTTATCAGCCCAAGCAAGAGGTAAAAACAGGCACCGTCAACATGGCCCACCCGGATGGTGATAGAAGAACATTGGAGCTGCTCAGTATTGTGGCTCGGGGCCAAAAGGTTCGTTTGAAACCTAAATCTGTTGTAGCTGAAGCTTATCGAACTGTACGTACTGCCGTTTTCTTTGGTGCACCCAAGGGTGAGGCAAAGACTATCCTTGTAACATCGCCGGCCCCTGGTGATGGTAAGAGCACGCTTGTCAGTAATCTTGCAATAGCAATGGCTCAGGCCGGCCAGCGAACACTTGTCCTCGACGGCGATTTTCGCAGACCGGTGCAGCACAAGATATTTGAACTTGGCGAGACAAGGGGACTATCAGGCATACTTGCGGGCACCTATACTATGGATGAGGCAGTACAGCCTGGTCCTGTTGCGGGACTTGACATCTTGTCATGCGGGCCTGAAGTACCCAATCCCTCTGAGTTGCTTAACAGCGATACATTTGCTGAGCTTCTAAAGGCTCTATCTGAAAGGTACGACCGTATCATAATAGATTCGCCACCGGTTGGTCCAGTTGCCGACACCCAGATTCTCGCGGCGAGTTGCGATGTGGTTCTTTTAGTCTTAAGAGCCGAAAAGTCAACAAGAAAAAACAGCCAACATGCACGAGATGGCTTGTTGAGTGTAGGAGGGCGCATACTCGGTGCTATAGTGAATGATGTTCCTACAAAACGAGGGCGATATGGCTACTATTCCAGGTACGACCACTACGGTGGCTATGGCCACTATGGCGGCTATGGTTACTATGGCAGAGGTGAGAAGAGGACTGGATAGAAATGTCCTGCTTTTATATATGTGAATTGTGAGAATACTGCTTTTTTGGGGGCACTTGCTTGAAAGGTTTAGTTGACAAAAACTTTGCTGTGGTTGGAAAGGCCTGTGCTGCAAAAATCAAACCACAGGAGTATATCGACATCCATTGTCACTGTTTGCCAGGCATGGATGATGGGCCGCCTACAAGGAGCGAGGCAATTGAGCTTTGTCGCGGGCTCTTTGATGATGGGATCTGTACCGTCATAGCAACCCCCCACCAACTGGGACGGTTTAGCGATTGCAACGAAGCTGCACAGATCAGAGAAGAAGTTACTGTTCTCAATGAGGAACTAAGAGACAGCAATATTCATCTTAAGATACTGCCGGGCGGAGACGTACGAGTGGACGAACGGATATGCCAGTTGCTCGAGGCTGATAGGGTCATGACTCTTGCAGACGGCGGAAAATACATTCTTCTGGAGCTTCCGCATGAGGTCTTTGTAGATATTGAACCGCTACTTATCGAACTAACATCGCTGGGGGTTCAGCCTATTATTTCGCATCCTGAGCGGCACTTTGCTTTTGTGAAACAGCCCAGGATATTACTTAAATGGTTTGCGTATTCGGCACATTTGCAGCTAACAGCCGGCAGTTTACTTGGTGAATTTGGTGTTCCGGCGCAAAAAGCGGCATGGCAGTTCTTAAATTCAGGCTGGGCTTCACTCGTAGCAACTGATGCGCATGACCTACAGTACCGCAAACCTTGTATGAGTGCTGCTTACTCGCATATCAGTATTAAGCTGGGGGAAAAAATAGCCCGCTTAGTCTGTGTGGAGAATCCATTGAGAATCCTGAATGGCCAAGATATGAGGACGGTTGGCTCCATAGGCACAAGGAAGTGTATCGATGAGACAGTATCGAGCAACCTTTAACAATACGGCGGAGCCTTTAAGCAGGTTCGATATCATTATTGAGTGTCTTCTCATCGGTCTTTTAGCCTTTATGCCCCTTGCATTTGGTGTAGTGCACGCCTGGAGTGAAGAGATTGTCATCGCGCTATCAGGCGCTATTGTGATCTGCTTTCTGCTTAAGCTTATTTTTAATGGTCAGCAAGAGGTAGTGCGCAGTTACGCATACATTCCGGTGTTACTCTTTACGATTGTCGCTGTGATTCAGCTTGTTCCGTTGCCCACCTGGCTTGTAAGTATCATTTCACCCAATACGTCAGCTTTGAAAATAGAGCTCCTAAATGACCTGCCCAACGCTGACGCGGTGCTCAAATCAATGCCCCTTAGTTTCTATCCATATGCCACAGAACATGGCCTTCGGCTGATACTTGTGGTTGGCGGGATATTTGTGGTTGTCCTTAATGTCTTTCGCACCCCGGCTCAAATCAAACGCCTGCTGAAGGCTGCTGCGATTATTGGCGGCGTTATTGCTATTATCACTCTGGCGCAGAACCTTTTCGGGAATGGCAGGATATATTGGTTCATCCACAGCAAGAACAGCAGAGGCTATTCAGGTCCGTTTGTCAACCACAGCCACTACGGTCAGTTTATAAACCTTTCGATTGGAGCAGCAATTGGCTTGGTTGTTGTGAAATTACGCGAGTCATTTGCGGGTAAATCGGTCACGCCGACGGCTGTCTTCGAATATCTGAGCTCCAGTTCTGCAAGGCTCTTGTGGTTGTTAGTGTCAGTGATGGGTTTAGGTGCTGCGACGGTCTTTATATCTCTAACACGAGGTGGTATGATTAGTATGCTTATCGCTGCGGCCTTTACTGCCTTAGCCTTTGCCTCGCATCGGTCTTTTCGCAGTCATAGTTGGATAATGGTTGTAATGGCGCTTATGGCGCTAG
>CAZFLY010000012.1:0-53861 GCA_964519995.1 uncultured Pirellulales bacterium
GTTCTATAGGCTCGCTAAGATTATTACGGTTAGGGAATTAATTCGCTTTGATGTTCAGCCAGTCCGCATCAGGGAATTGGTAATCGATGATCTCATCAGGTTTGAAGAATAGCTTGATTTCACGCTCGGCTGATTCGGGACTATCCGAGCCGTGGACTAAATTGTATCGGCCGGAATAGCTAAGGTCCCCCCGTATAGTGCCGGCTTGAGCCTCGTAGCCGAATGTTGCGCCAATCAGTTTGCGGGCGACATCTATTGCTCTTTCTGCCTCCCAGATCATAACAAATATTGGCTCCGAAGACAGGTATTTCACAATAGGCTCATAGAACGGTTTGCCTTGGTGCTCGGAGTAAAGCTCATGGGTGAGGTCTTCAGTAATCTTTATGAGTTTGGCCGCAACGAGCTTAAGGCCTTTTCTTTCAAATCGGTTGATTATATTTCCAAGCAGATGTCGGTAGATAGCATCTGGCTTGATAATAATTAATGTGCGTTCTTTCATTATTGTGTTTTTTGGTGTGTAAGCTATGCTGCAATTTACTTCTGTTCAGAGATCATGTCCCCTCGGGAACAATGTAGATTTCGACTCGTCGGTTTTTCGGATTGCCTTTTTTGTTTGCTATATTGGGCTCGACCGGTCGGTATTCACCGAAACCCCTGACGCTTAATCGCTCCGGAACAACTTTGTTATCTGTCATTATATCCAGTACGGATATTGCTCTGTGAGCGGATAAGGACCAGTTGCTCGGGTGTTTTGCGCGGGTCGCAGGTTTTTCAATCGGAATGTCATCGGTATGACCAGCAATTACGACATCGAATTTTTTCGCTTCTTCAGAGTTTAAGATATCGCAAAGTGATTTGACGGCTTCAACCGCTGAAAGAGCCACCTTGTCACTACCCTTTTCAAAAAGTAAATCGCTCTTGAATTTTACTATTCCTCTGCTTGGATCATACGTAATCATGTCGTTGGCCTTGGCGAGGTCTTCGAGTTTTGTTGTTAGCTCCACCGGCAACGGAGCGCTGCCGTAAAGGAGCTTTTCTTGCATCGAAGCGATTAGTTCGTTCTTCTTGGTCAGGGCTTCCTCAAGGGCTGCAACCTTTTCTTGTAGCGATTCTGCCTCGATGCCACCTTTCTCCTGGGCCGATTCAAGCTGTCGTTTTAGCTGGTCGAGTTCCAGCTTCGCAGCCTGTCTCTCACTGTCTAATTGTGCTATACGCTGACGCTGTGTGTTGTTTTGAATTCTTAGATCTCTTGACTCTGTATTACAGCCGGTCACAAGCATGATACAAGTGCATGCAAGAAGAATCTCTGACAGTTTTACAAATCGCATCGTCCAATCCTTTCCATATACGTTTAGTCACAAGGTTGTTGCTTTTTGTAGCGACTACGCAATCTTTTTATTTACAATCCTTAACAGTCGATTTGATTTTGCAGACAGCAGTGGGAACCGAGCTGGACAGCTTCCGTTTCCCTGCCGCTGAGCAAGTAAAACGAATAAGCATTTATCAGTCAAGAACAATCTTGGCAAAATATCAGCGATTCCGGCAAGCTCATTTCGGCTTGAAGGCAGACCATAGATTCCGGGTAGTTATCCTGTGTTTATTATCGGCTGGTCTCAGTCCTCAGGTAGTAATCATTCACTGCAATGCTATCAACGTTAATGCTTGATATGTGCAGCTATTGTAAGGGGCGATGAGCGAGAAAAAAGTGGTGCATTCTCAAAGCAGCCTCCTATCCGATGGCTGATGGGCATCTTTCTTGACAGGCTTTTTTAGTAGGTTAAGATTTGCTCGGAACGCGATAAAAATACTGTTTTGTCATTGTCGGAGATTAGCTGTGATTTTTCAGTACTGTCCGAGGTGTAAATCCGAGAAGGTTTTTTATGATGGCTTGAAAGAATATTCGTGTGACGATTGTGGCTGGTTGTTCTTTCAAAATGTAGCGACAGCAGTGGGTGTCATTATGGAATACAAGGACAAGCTGCTGTTTGTGGTTAGGAACAAAGACCCTCAAAAGGGTAAACTCGACCTGCCTGGCGGATTCCTGGACCCCGGTGAATCAATCGAACAGGCAGCAAAAAGAGAAATTCGCGAAGAAATCGGAATCGCTATCGATAAACTCGAATACTTCGGTTCGTACCCCAACATCTACGAATATGAAGGCATCCCATACAACACTTGCGATGTCATCCTTGTAACCAGAATCAGTAATCTACCCACAGACTTTAGCGAAGAAGTCAAAGAAATAAAAGTGCTTAAGCCTGAAGAAATAAATCTGGACAAAATAGCCTTCGAAAGCGTCGGGTCTGCTGTATCAGCCTACCTCAGAAACAAACTTTGACAACTAAGAGCGTCTAATGAAATGAGACAAAGTCATTCTGAGCGGAACGCAGTGGAGCGAAGAATCTGGCCCGCTTAAGAAATTGCTCATTCGTAACCCAGATCCTTCGCTTCGCTCAGAGCCTGCCCTGAGCTTGCCGAAGGGATGACAACATAAGGCTATACTCATTTTATTAGAGGCTTGCTTTGTTGAAAAGAGTTCAAAATGTCATTTCGAGCGAGCCGAAGGCGAGTCGAGAAATCTGTTTTTAAGTAGATTTCTCCACTTCGCCCCAGTGCTTTCTTGCGAAAGCAAGAACGGGGGCTCCGGTCGAAATGACGGTGAGGCCTTTCAACAGAGCATTAGAGGCTCTTAGTCATCAGGCTCTTGTTCGCTAAGCTGTTTTGTTCGACGGATTTCTTCTATTCCCCCGCGCTATTCGGTAGAGCCAGTAAGCAACGAACAACAGCAGGATGGTGCCGCCGATTTGGCCGACGGGCGGCGTGAAGGACAGCTCGATCTTGACCAAGGCCAGGAGCTTGACAATAAGATTATTGATGTTCAGGAACGGCAGGTCGATGTCGAACTGCTTGAGGAGGATGATGGGAATGGCCAGCAGGATACCCATTAGGGCTTCGCCCGTGATCAGTCCGGAGGCGAAGAGCAGGCCGTTGCGGCCGGAGGCTTCGACTTGATCGGCCGGAGTATTCCATCGCGTATGGAAACGCTTGGTAGCATAATGGATCAGGCCCCCGGCAAAGATCGGAACGGCCAATTCTAACGGCAAGTAGATACCGATAGTGACGGCCAAGACCGGCGTGCGGAATGTGCTGCCGATGCTCTTAAGATACTGATCGAGAACAATGACTGCCGCGGCGATGCCCATTCCGATAAAGACGTAGGTCCAGGGCAGATCGCCTTTGAAGACACCTCGTGCGACTGAGGCCATCAGGTTTGCCTGTACGGCCGAGAGTGCATCCGGCCCGGCTCCGGGCTGACCACGAAAACCATAGGCCTTATAGAGTAGCATCAGAACCGGCGCAATGACCAGCGCGCCGGAGATAGTGCCGACAATCTGCATTACCTGCTGGCGCCAGGGGGTGGCGCCTACGATCTGACCTGCCTTAAGGTCCTGCATGTTGTCACCAGCGATAGCGGCGGCACAGCAGACGACGCTGCCAATGATGATTGCGGCGGCTGGTCCGTTAACGCTGTCCCTGCCCATCAGGATAACCAATAACAGGGCCGAGACCGTCACCGTTGCAATAGTGACACCGGAGATGGGATTGTTCGATGAGCCGACAAGCCCCGCCATGTAACCGGCCACGGCTGAGAATATAAAACCCGCCACCAGCATAACGACCGCCATCGGCAGCGAGACCGTGACATCCTTGACGAAGAACTGATAGACTAGAAAAAGCGGAACGACGGAAGCAACGATAAGAACCAATATCCATTTCATGGGCATATCCTTCTCGGTTCTTTTGATCGTTCTATCTCCACCGTTAACCCGTTTGTAGGCCCGCAGGCCGCTGGCGATGCCACTGACTAAGGACCGTCGCATCGCGAAAATTGTCCAGAGACCGCCAAGCAGCATGCCACCGACGCCAAGATAGCGGGTTTGTGTAGACCATAGTCGAAAGGCATATTCCGTAGCGGAGATTGCCTGGCCAGCCAGTTCGTGGCCTGCCGGATGTGTCGGCCAATCACTCATTGACGCACAGATCGGAATGGCAACGTACCAATTCAATGCTCCGCCGAGAAAGATAAGGATTGCTATGTTGAGCCCGACAATGTAACCGACCGACAGCAAGGCGGGACTAAGATTCGAGCCAAAATAAGCGATTGAGCTTTTTACACCTCTGGCCCCCTCCACTATCTCGGGCCAGAGACCGATGCCTTTGGCACCGACTTTAAATAGTGCGCTGGCTACCGCGGCGGTGGCGATATAGATTATGCCTGAGCCGCCCTGCTGGCCGGTCTCGAGTACTTCTGCTGTGGCAATCCCTTCGGGGAACTGAAGCTTGCTCTCAACGATGAGGGCGCGACGAAGCGGAATGGTAAAGAGCACGCCCAGCAGACCGCCAAAGCCGGCGATGATAGTGACCCAAAAGAAGTTGAAGTCCTTCCAGAAGCCCATGATTACTAAAGCAGGCAATGTAAATATCACCCCAGCCGCCAATGACTCTCCTGCAGACGCTGCTGTTTGAACAATATTATTCTCTAAGATATTACTTTTGCGAAATAATCTCAGCACGCCCATCGAAACGACCGCCGCAGGTATCGACGCCGAGACAGTCATCCCCGCAAAAAGACCAAGGTATGCGTTGGCCCCCGCCAGTACAATTGAAAGAACAATCCCCAGAATAACCGCTTTGATTGTTATTTCCGGCAGCGATTTACCCTGCAAATCCATTGCTTATCTTCGTGATTGTTGGTCAAAACCCCGCAATAAACCCGTCCTGAGCTGGGTCGAAGGATTGCGGGGCTAAACATTTTTTTATCTGACAAACTGCTCCACAAAGTACTTCGGCGTCAAAGGCTCATCCGTCGCCCGATCAATCATCTCGCTCCAGTGATAGAGGTCGCCAGCCTTAAAGACATTTTGCTTAAGATAATTCCCGACATCCTTGCGGGCAACGTAACCGACTTCATCGTCTGTATCCAATTTTAGAATATTTTGGACGATGTAGTGGCGTAATTGCGATGCCAGAAGTTCTCCAAGCAAATAATTGTGATAATAACAGGGCGCAATCGTAAAATGAATCTTGGCCGCCCAATCGGGCTCATCTCTATCTGGCGGCCTGTTCACAAGCTGGTATTTCTGGACAAGGCCCCACCAGAGCTTGTTCAAATCCTGCTCCGGATCGGCATAAAGGCGCTTCTCAAAATCATACATTACCATCGCCCATCGCGCAAAGATAAGCTGCTTTAGCTGTGCGTATTTGTAACTTATCTTCTCAATTTTAGCTTTTTGCTCGTCAGTCAGTCCCAACATTTGTTGCATCCAGACCGGATCACGACTTAGCCTGCCGAAGAACATCGCAATCGCCTCGGTCGTGAATATATGAGCAGCATCCCGCAGCAGATACGGCTTCACTGTATCATGGTACTGAGCATATACACCATGCCCAAGCTCGTGCAGCATTGTTTCCATCCACACTTCGTTGTTTTTCAGGTTGCACAAGATCCGGATGTCGCCGTTTCTGTCGATATCGGTGCAGAAGGCATGGGGATTTTTGCCTTCTCGCTCATACAAATCACTGCGGGACAATATATCATCAACAGGTAAACCAATCCCTTCATAAAACTTCGCTGCCAGGTCCTTGACGTCCTTATCCTCATAGTAAACGTCGAGGTTCAGATCATACACCATAGGCGTTTCCTGAAAAAACGGATCGTGATAGTGCCACGGCATAAGCTCGCTAACCTTGACACCATATTTGTCAGCGAGAATCTCATCCAGCTCCGCCTTCAACTGCGCAAAGGGTTCGTTGGTTAGCTCATGAAGCTCTGCGAATATCATGTCCAGCTCTTTCACATTCTGCTCACCCGTGGTCAGCATCAGAGTGTGAAAATTTTCAAATCCCAGTTTTTGCGCCGCCTGATTTCGCAGCTTCACTAATCGTATAAGGTCCTCAGCAACCACGGCACCAGCCTGCTTACTAGCCAGCCAAGCCTTTTTCCTCTTGTCCGAATTTGTCTCTGTTTTCAGAATTTCCTTTATCTGGTTGTCTGTAACCTTTTCGCCGTCGATTGTCCCGCGAAACGTACTGAAGTTTTTCTCGATCTCTGTTCCCAACTGAACTATTTGTTTTAGCAACTCTGGTTCAATCTGGTTTCGCAGATACCCGTTGTATAAAACCTCAAGCTGCCGGGACATTACTGGATCGCTAACCTCACCTGATTCCTTTAGCTGTTTCAAGAATGCAAATTCGTCAGTGTTGCTATAAACCTGGCGAATCTCAAGTATCAGCTTGCTCTGTCTCTGGTAGTCTTCTTCTTTGCCACTCAAAGCTGCATCCCACGATGCAAGACTCGCCGCTTTTTCCATCGGCTTAATCTTCTCTACATGTGCATCAATAAACTGTTGCAACTCTCGCTCCTTTGCATTCTGCGCGCAACCAGCAAACAAAACACACAACAGCAGCAATGCTGTAAAAACTACCATCGTTCTCATCGTTCTACACTCCCTTCCCGCCGACACTGTCTTAATCAAACAGCCGGCAAGTATCGTTCCTAAATAGTTCAATGCGCATCTACCCATCATCTGCGGTCGCCGGCAAATACTAACAAGTCCATGGGACCAAATCAAGCTGCTTTCGATTTTAGTTTAGTTCGCATTGGATTGTTCTCGAAATTTCAAAGCTGATTTTTCTTCTTTGCTCTCAATAATCAACACAGGTAACATATACGACTATGACAGCCTAATGGTGCATTGTTGATATGCGCATGGATAACTAAAATAATTAGGAAACTCTTAAAAGATGTCTAAGACAGAATACTTGACCGCACCGCTATCTTCAAAAAAGATGCCTGCAGGTATTCCCTACATCCTTATAAACGAAGGTGCTGAACGTTTTGCGTTCTACGGCATGTCCTCAATCCTGGTTGTTTTTATGACCAGTTATCTATTAGCCCGTGACGGCACGCTCAATGTTATGGGCAAAGAACGAGCAATGACATGGTTCCATTTATTTAACGCCGCTGTGTATTTCCTGCCCTTCGTGGGCGCATTGCTGTCTGATATCTGGCTGGCCAAATACAGAACCATAATATGGTTTTGCCTGGTCTATTGCGCAGGCTTTGCCGCTATCACGTTCGACCACACTCACCTCGGACTCGGCGCAGGTTTAGTCCTGATAGCTATCGGTTCCGGAGTCATCAAGCCATGCGTCGCGGCCAATGTTGGCGATCAGTTTGGAGAGAGCAACAAACACTTAATCTCAAAAGTCTATAGCTGGTTCTACTTTCAAATCAACCTTGGCGCTGCCATCTCTATGTTTATCTGCCCAAGCCTGCTCAAAAACTATGGCCCATTTGTAGGATTTGGAATCCCCGCAGTACTGATGTTCGTCGCAACAGTAGCATACTGGCTGGGCCGGAGGAAACTCGTGCATATTCCTGCTGCTGGTCCGGATTTTGTCAAGGAAACCTTCAGCGGCGAAGGCCTTAGAGCGATTATAAAATTATCCATCATATTTGTATTTATTATTATGTTCTGGTCGTTGTTCTATCAATCACAATCCGCCTGGGTCCTGCAGGCAAAGAACATGAACCTTCACTGGCTGGGCTTTACCTGGCTACCAGCACAACCCCAAGCTATGAATCCCTTTCTGATTTTGGTGATGATTCCTCTGTTTTCATACGTCATCTATCCAGCTTTGAACAAACTTTTTACACTTACTGCACTTCGAAAGATTTCGATCGGTATGTTTATAACAGCTTTATCATTCGTTATCTCAGCATGGATAGAGGTGCAAATCTCGGCAGGGCACAAACCCAGTATTGGATACCAGGCTTTGGCCTATGTAATTCTGACCGCCGCCGAAGTAATGGTCTCCATCACCGCTCTGGAGTTCTCCTATACCCAGGCCCCCAAGAGAATGAAATCCTTCATCCAGGCGGTGTTTCTGCTGTCCATCTCGCTCGGCAATGCATTCACTGCTGCCGTCAATGCCGTCATTGAAAATCCCGATGGCACCAGCAAACTTTCCGGTGCAAGCTACTACTGGTTCTTTGTGGTGGCGATGACGGCAACCGCAGTAGTTTTTGTCCCCGTCGCCGCTCGTTACAAAGTCAAAAACTACATCCAGGATGAGACCTCTGCCGAGGTTTGAAGCCGACCTGTACAGACGCACAGAATTATGGACTCAATTGTATGACTATGAGTAGAGCGCACTGGCAGCATTATTCGCATCCCGCTGATATGGGGATTCGCGGTTTTGGGGCCAGCATGGAAGAGGCTTTTGAACAGGCGGCTATGGCTCTGACTGCAATTATAACTGATCTTAAAAAGGTCAAGCCTCGACAAAAGGTTGAAATTATCTGCCAAGAGCAGGATAATGAGCTGCTGTTCGTGGGCTGGCTAAACGCATTGCTTTATGAGATGGCGACCCGACACATGCTGTTCAGCAGGTTTGAGTTGAAAATAGATGACGGTCATCTTAGCGCAAAGGCGTGGGGACAAGAATTAGATGTAGAGAAACATAAGCCTGTGGTTGAGGTTAAAGCCGCGACGTATGCGGATTTGAAGGTCGAGCAGGACAAAAAAGGAAACTGGCTGGCGCAGTGTGTGGTTGATGTGTAGTTGTTAAAAAGGTGCAGTATGTCTGTTGGCAAACTCAAGAGACGTTCGGAGTGTGGGTGGTATCTGGAGCCGTCTGGGAAGATGCGAGTGCCCGTGGTTATCTATGCGGACGAAGAGCTTATCACGGCCATGGACGACAAGGTTTTCGAACAGGCGGCAAACGTTGCAAAGCTGCCGGGCATTGTGGGTGCTTCTTATGCCATGCCTGATGCGCACTGGGGATACGGTTTTCCGATTGGAGGTGTGGCTGGTTTCGACCCCGAACAGGGCGGCGTAGTCTCTGCGGGTGGCGTGGGATTTGATATAGCCTGCGGTATACGTGCCTTGCGGACAGGCCTTATACCGGATGATATTGAGCCGTACAAGCAGCAACTTGCGGATATGCTTGCCCGGCGGATACCGGCAGGACTCGGTAGCAGAGGCAAGTTGCGGCTTAATCGAAAAGAGATGGATGACATGCTTGTCGGCGGCGCGAAATGGGCGGTTGAACGTGGCTATGGAACACAGACTGATCTTGACAGCATTGAAGAACACGGCCGAATGACTGGCGCTGAGCCGAAGTATGTTTCCGACCGGGCCAAGAAACGCCAGGAGGACGAGGTCGGAACACTCGGCTCCGGCAACCACTATCTGGAGGTGCAGAAAGTCACTCAAGTCTTTGATACTGATTGTGCAAAGAGTTTTGGACTGGCCGAGAACAGTGTGATTATCAGTATTCATTGCGGCTCAAGAGGACTCGGCCATCAGATAGGGACTGACTTTCTTCCGAGAATGGTCAAGGCGGCGGGAGGCCTTGGCATAGATCTGCCGGAGAAAGAATTGGCGTGCGCGCCGGTTAAATCGGAGATTGGACGACAGTATCTTGGGGCGATGTACTGCGGGATAAACTGTGCAATGGCGAATCGGCAAGTTCTGACGCATTTGGTACAGCAGGTAGTTAGTGACATTTTGCCTAAAGGTAATCTCGTCCTATTGTATGATGTTTCCCACAATACGTGTAAATTCGAAGAGCACGAGGTGGACGGCAAGAAGATTAAGTTGTATGTGCATCGCAAGGGTGCAACGCGGGCGTTTGGGCCCGGACACCCTGCACTGGCTGGTGAGTTTAAGGCAATGGGACAGCCTGTTCTTATAGGCGGGACAATGGGGACGGCTTCCTATATATTGGTGGGGACGAAGCAGGGAATGGAATTGTCGTTTGGCTCGTGCTGCCACGGCGCTGGTAGAGCGATGAGTAGAACGCAGGCGATGAAGAAATGGCACGGCAAAGATGTGATAAGGATGCTTGGTGAAAAAGGTATTATTGTACGCGGTGCTTCTACACGGGGGATTGCAGAAGAGGCGCCGGGGGCGTATAAAGATGTGAACTCTGTTGTTGACGCGACTGAGTGTGCGGGCTTGGCAAAAAAGGTTGCCAGGCTTGAGCCGATGATTTGTGTCAAGGGATGAGCGGAAATTTTGTTGTTGTACTGTGGTAGGAGAATGACTAGTACGAGAAATCAATTGACAGGAATGGTGATTATCGCGTGCGTTTTGATTTATATTTCGCCTTTTGCCACGGGATGTTTGGCCGAATCCGGGCCTTTGGCGAAGATTATAGTTGAAGCGAGACTATATAAGCGTGTTGATACGCCTGTCTGTATTTCCCTGGCTGATGTGACGGACAAGTCTATATGCCTTAGAGAGGTGCGTAGTGACAGCAGGGAGGCTGTGCCTTCGCAGATTGAGGCGGCAGATTGTCCGAAATTGTGGTGGATTCTCTCGGGGGAAACGGAGCCGGGCGCCAAGCGCGTGTATGAGCTTGTGAAGGAGCCTTGCGGCCAGGCGATGGTTATGGAAGTGTCAAAGAATGACAAATACCTTGAGATTATGCAGGGTGATACGAGAGTGCTTAGGTACAATCACGCAGTCGTGCCGGCTCCTAATGGACATAGCAGTTTGTATAATCGCGGTGGTTTTATTCATCCGTTGTGGTCACCAAGCGGGGTGGTGCTGACAAATATTCATCCGGAAGATCATATTCATCACATGGGGATATGGATGCCGTGGACTCACACGGAGTTTGAGGGTAAGCCAGTCGATTTCTGGAATTTGGATGATGGCCAGGGAACGGTGCGATTTGTCAAGTTCCTTTCGACAAGCAGTGGGCCTGTATATGGAGGATTTGAGGCTGAGCAGGAGCACGTTGCGCTAAATACGGCTGAGGGTGAAAAAGTTGTGCTCAGAGAGATATGGGATGTGCGGGTGTACAATGTCGGCGGGCCGGAGAAAGGATATTGGTTATGGGATTTTGTTTCACGGCAGACGTGCGTTGCGGATAGTCCATTGAAACAGAAAGAGTATCGGTACGGCGGATTGGGGTATCGCGGTCCTGCGCAATGGGACGAGGAGAACTCGGTTTATTTGACAAGTGAGGGTAAGAACCGAAAGAACGGTCATGCGACGCGAGCGCGATGGTGTGATATGGCTGGGCGGATCAACAGCAAGTGGCAGGGGGTGACTGTTATGAGTCATCCGAAAAACTTCCGGCATCCGGAGCCGATGCGGATTTGGCCTGAAGGTCAGGTATTTTTCAATTTTGCGCCGGGCCTAGCAGGTGATTGGGTGATGGAGCCTGGCAAAGAGGGGGTCTTCCGGTATCGATTCTACGTTCACGAAGGCAAATTAGATGCGGATAAAATCGAGGGTTTTTGGCGAGATTATGCGGAACCGCCTGAAGTAAAGATGGAAGTATTTAAGTAAGCCGACCCCAGAACCCGATGGAACGGTCGGCAAACTTAGTTGGGCCGGAATATATTTAGCATGAAAATGTCCATGCGATTCTTAGTTCTGATTGTGCTGCCTCTATATATTGCTTGCGGTGAACTGCTAAATGACTTACAGCCTCTAACATAATGGGTATATCCTTACATTGTCATCCCTTCGGCAAGCTCAGGGCAGGCTCTGAGCAAAGCGAAGGATATGGGTTGCGAATGAGAAATTTCTTATGCAGGCCAGATTCTTCGCTCCACTGCGTTCCGCTCAGAATGACATTGTCTCATTTCGTTAGACGCTCTTAGTTGCGTGTGTAAAAAACGGTGGATACCTTGTACTGAATTTCAAAGGTGGATTTTGTTATGAAAGCTCAACAAAATGAAAATCAATATGTGTTCTGTAAATTAATTCTGGTATTTTCGGCTTTGTTTAATTCAAATTCTTTTTCACAAAACAATTCAGGCTATTCAGTGACAAGCCCGAACAAAAAAATCTCTGTTTATTTTCATATTTCTAATGATAAGCAGGTTTTCTATCGTATCACGTATGATGATACTGCTATCCTGCAAGATTCTCGTTTGGGAATAACAAGAGAAGACGAAGATTTTTCAAAGGAACTCTCTCTGAAGTCTGTGTCGGATGTTGAAGTTGTTAAAATCGATTATGAGATGCTGCAGGGCAAAAGACGTAATTGTTCTTATATGGGCAACAGACGGGTATTCCATTTGGAAAATGCATCCGGCAGTAAGATGGATATTATTTTTCAGGTCTCAAATGATGGCGTTGCCTTTAGATACTACTTTCCCGGCAAATCGGACGATATAAAGAAGATAACGCAGGAAGTCAGCTTATTTAATTTCTTCTCTGGCACAAAGGCGTGGATTCAGCCTATGACCGATGCGAAATCCGGGTGGAACCAGGACCAGCCTTCGTATGAGCAGAATTATCAGCAGGGTATTGAGTTGGAAAAACTTCCTTCCAACAGGGCAGGATGGGTTTTTCCGGCGCTGTTTAATTATGACAAATACTGGTTGCTAATAACAGAGACTGCGCCTGACAGAAATTATTGCGGCTGTCGGCTGAAACGAGATTCGGTGAGCAATGAGTTCTTTATCGGCTTTCCACAGAAGCCGGAGGTTTTTCCCGGCGGAGTTTTGAATCCTGAATCGACTTTGCCATGGTATACTCCGTGGAGGATCATAGCTTTAGGGGATAGTCTAAAAGCAATAGTGGAATCAACATTGGGTACGGATCTGGCAAATCCATGCAGACTAAAGGACACATCGTTCATTAAGTCCGGAAGAGCCTCTTGGAGCTGGATTATACTTAAAGATGACTCCGTAGTGTACGATGTGCAGAAACGCTTCATTAATCTTGCGGCTGATATGACGTGGGAGTATTGTTTAGTTGATGCGAACTGGGATACCCAAATAGGATATGATAAAATCAAAGAACTTGCCGAATACGCTCAAAGCAAAAATGTAGGGCTTCTTTTGTGGTATAATTCAGCAGGCAACTGGAATACCGTTCCTTTTCACCCAAAAAGCAAGCTGCTTACCCACCAAGACCGCATTAAAGAGTTTGGCAGACTAAAAGAGATGGGCATAAAAGGCGTCAAAGTAGATTTCTTTGGTGGGGATGGCCAATCAATGATGGCGTATTACCAGGATATTTTTGAAGATGCGGCTAAGTTTGGCTTGGCGGTAAACTGTCATGGAGCAACGTTCCCGCGGGGATGGGAACGAACATATCCGAATCTATTGACAATCGAGGCTATAAAAGGATTTGAGTTTGTCACCTTTGAGCAGGTTAACGCCAATCTTGAACCCACGCATTCCTGTGTGGCTCCATTCGTGCGGAATGTGTTCAATCCAATGGACTTCACTCCAGTCTGTTTTGGTGAAATTCCCCGTATAAGGCGAGTGACAACCAATGGTTTTCAACTGGCGGTCTCGGTGATTTTTACGTCGGGTATACAGCATTTTGCCGTGACGCCTGAGAGTATGGCGGCGGTTCCAGATTATGTTAAAGATTTTATGAGCAAGGTCCCTACGTGTTGGGATGATACCCGCTTTATAGATGGATTTCCCGGAAAGCTCGTGGTTATCGCCCGCAAATCAAAAGATACCTGGTATGTTGCCGGCATAAACGGCGAAGATATTGAAAAAAGCCTCAATCTTGATCTTTCTTTTCTTGGGAACTTTAAAGCGGGGATGTTAATAACTGATGATGCGGACAATCGTTCCTTCAACTTGCAAAAAATCACCCTTACACCGGGGAAATTGTTGTCAATAAAACTTAAGGGAAATGGAGGCTTTGTTATTAAATTTGGAGATTGAACTTTTTATGCTTATGGAGCCCGCGATTTTACCAAAGAATTTGCAGGGAAATGTTAATTATTTAAGTGTTAATTTGAGAGGACAATATGCAGCTTCACGGTCTTGATATCGGCATCATCATTGCTTATCTTATTGTTATCGTCATCGCCGGACTTATTCTCTCTCGGCGCGCCGGGAAAAACATCGAATCGTACTTTCTGGGGGGCAAGAGCATACCTTGGTACTACCTTGGCATAGCCAACGCATCGGGTATGTTCGATATCACCGGCACGATGTGGCTGGTGACATTATTCTTTGTATATGGCGTCAAGAGTACCTGGATTCCATGGGTCTGGCCAACTTTTAATCAGGTCTTCCTGATGATATACCTCTCAGTGTGGCTTCGACGTTCAGGAGTAATGACCGGTGCGGAGTGGATACGCAAGCGTTTCGGCCACGGCCTCGGGGCGGAACTCTCGCACATCAGTGTTATTATCTTCGCCCTTTTTATAGTGATAAGCATGCTGGCCTATGCCTTTCAGGGCATCGGCAAGTTCTCGCAGATATTTTTGCCGTGGGACCTCGCACCGCAGACATACGCAATCATCTTCATGACAATAACCACGATTTACGTGATGTTCGGCGGAATGTACAGCGTAGTCCTGACCGACATTATTCAATTCGGCCTGATGACAATTGCTTCAGTATTCATTGCGGTGATAGCAATTCAGCGAGTCAGTCCGGATGCACTGGCCGCTGTTGTGCCCGACGGCTGGGGCAACCTGTTTTTCGGCTGGAAAGTGAATCTGGACTGGTCGGGGCTCATCGCCAAGGTAAACGACAAGATAGCAACCGATGGTTTTAGTCTGTTCACGATATTCTTCATGATGACTTTTCTCAAAGGTGCCATGGTCAGTATGGCCGGGCCCGCGCCAAACTACGATATGCAGAAGATTCTTGCCGCACGCAGTCCCAAAGAAGCGGCCCTTATGAGCTGGTTTGTCTCAGTGGTCTTAAACTTTCCGCGGTATTTGATGATTGCAGGAATAGCGGTTTTGGGCTTGGTGTTCTTCAGTGGCAGTCTGAACGAAATGGCTGCTGCAGGTGAGAAAGTAGATTTTGAGCAGGTGCTGCCATACGTGATCAACAACTTTTTGCCGATTGGACTGATCGGTATGGTCCTGGCAGGTTTGCTTGCGGCGTTTATGAGCACCTTTGATGCCACTGTCAATTGCGGGGCGTCCTATTTGGTCAACGACGTGTACAAACGATATATCCATCGCAATGGCTCACCCAAGGTTTACGTAATCGCCAGTTACCTATGCTCAATCCTCGTAGTGATCGTCGGCATCCTCTTCGGTTACAAGACCGGCTCGATTCACACGGTAACCCAATGGGTGGTGACCGGCCTATATGGTGGTTACACAGCGCCGAACGTTCTGAAATGGCACTGGTGGCGGTTCAACGGATTCGGATACTTCGCAGGCATGATTTCAGGTATTGCTACCGCGATTACTTTTGCGATTATATTTCATAGTGAGTCTACAATATGGACCTTGGAGAAAAACCTCGCGGTTTTCCCTGTTATTCTGGCCGTAAGCACATTGTCTTCCATCATAGTGAGCCTTCTGACTAAGCCGGAGGATGAAACGATTCTGAAGGATTTCTACCGCAGTGTCCGGCCGTGGGGCTTCTGGGGGCCGATTCAGCAAAAGGTCCTTGCTGAAGACGCAGGTTTCAGAGCCAACAAGGGCTTTGCACGCGATATGATAAACGTAGCGGTCGGTATCGTCTGGCAGGTAGCTTTTGTGCTGGTTGCGATTTATCTGGTCCTTCGCAGGTTCGGACCCCTTGCGATCTGCCTTACGGCTCTTGCGGCAACTTCGGTCTTCCTGAAACTTAACTGGTACAACAAATTAGCTGATGATTAATTAAACTGGATTATGGAGGAACGAAATGTCTACTCGAAATTATGAACATGGTGTCGCTACATTTGTCATGCCTCACTGGCGGGATGAAAATAATGTGACCAAAAGGTACTTGGATGAAACACTGGCCAATATTTTTAATCAAACTGATCCAAATTGGCAGCTTATAATTATTGATGACCTGTCTCCATGTAAAGAGGCTGTTGATTATCTTGACGAGGTGAAGGCAAAATACCCGGATAAAATATATGTTATTAAAAAGCAGACAAACGATGGCCCAGGTCATTGCCGGAATTTAGGTATAAAATGGGCATATAAACATAATTCACCTATAGTTCTCTTTAATGATTCAGATGACATCTCTGATAAGCGAAGGCTGGAAGTGGCAAGAAAAATCTTCGTACAAGACCCCGAGGCAAGTGTAGTTTATTCCACCTTTAAGGTTATTGATGAGGATAGCAAAATAGTGCCGATGGAAAATTTGACGCAGTCCATTGTTGAAATTCTGGAAGGTCACCAAGGCAATCCCCCTCAGGGAATAAATGCCTGGATAGAAATAGGCACAGAAAAGGGATACACAAATCTTACCTCGGCAACAGTAGTAGACACCGAGCTGGCCTATAAATATCCCTTTCCTCCGGAAAAGGTCTCTGAGGATTCAAATGCATGGATGAGATACTCAGCAGCTGGTGGAAAGTTCGTCTATTCCGGACAAATACCAACCCTTTACAGAATCCCCCAGCATACAGCCGGTTCTTCTTCTCGCTCAAGAGAGGGTGGAAAACATGGCTTTTATGTGACAAAAGCTCGTGTTGATACAGACGGTTTTACCCGTGCTGTAGAGATTGCAGTTACTAATGGGAAGATAAAAGTAGATCAGAGAGATGAACTTCTTATAAAATTCTATCTAAAACTTGGAGAGACTCTGTATAGAGAAGACGAAATTGACCTTTCGCAAGAGCAGGTTGAACGTGCAAAGCTTATAGATAAGGAAATATCAAAAAGGGTCATTCAGGAGAAGGGTTTTCAATCCTGGGCTGAGATATAGTACTTTAATAATGGAGATAATAAATATGGAAATAAACTGGCTGAGTTCGGATTTCAATTATGATAAGATGATTTTAGCAGGGGATGTTGGAGCTACAAATACAAATCTTGCCCTTGTTGGAGAAAAGGAACATAAACTCGTCGGGGCGAAGTCGCCCGATGCAGCCCGATACGCTATCATTCTAAAATGCGCCTTTAAATCAAATGAAATTGACGGGGTCATAAACCCGATTAAAGAGGTGATAGCTACAGCAAAAGAGAAAAACCCCCTTCTGAAAATAGACCTCTGCTGTATTAGCGCAGCAGGACCAGTCGAAAACAACTACTGCCAGCTTACAAACTGTAATTGGGATATTGACGGCGACGCGATAAAAAAATCAGTAAAAATAGACACCCTTATTATCAATGATTTTTTAGCCATCGGCTATGGAATTCCTACCCTGGATGTGAACAATCCGAATCAGATTACCAAGCTTCCTACTACAGAAGGTAATTTTCCAGAGCCAGACGGAACAACAAAGGCAGTAGTAGGTGCAGGTACAGGATTGGGTGTAGGTTTCCTCACTGCCAGAGAAGGAGAATACAGGGCACATCCATCTGAAGGTGGCCATTCTGGTTTTGCAGCCTTTGATGACGAGACAATAAAGCTAAAGGAATATGTTGCCAATAATATAAGTATGACTCCTGGAACAGAACTTTTTGTTTCAGGACAGGGTATTTCTAATATCTACAATTATTTTAAAGATAAGAAGAATATAAAGATAGAAGGGGTATTAAAAGAAATAGACGAGACAAATGATGAAGATAAACCTGCTTTAATCTCAATAAATGCCGGGGATAATAAGATTTGCAAGGATATTATGAAGCTCTTTATTAAAATGTATGGCAGCTTTGTCAGTAGTCTTGCACTTATTTTTTTACCATTTAGCGGTTTATACCTTGCGGGGGGTATTGCAACAAAAAATGAATGGCTCTTTTTAGAAAATAATCTTTTTATGAAAAACTTTGAAGCAAACTATAATCCCAATATCAGGCCACTGTTAAAGAAAATACCGGTTTATATTATCAAGGATTATTCTATCTCTTTGTATGGCGCAGCAAATGCTGCTGTCACACTCATGGGCAAATGATAGCCCGCCTTAATGGACGCTGCTGCTGCCAGTTCAATATCATCATAATACTTGTGCCCACTGATCAGCATTCTCAGGGCGCCCCCATCTGTGCAGATGATCTCATCCAATCCCCATTCTTCGATCGTAATGTCGTTTAGAATCGAATGAGTGGTACACGGTATGCCATTGTAAGCATTGTATGCAGCCATGTAGGCCCTGGCGCCGCCTATGATGGATTATAATATTCGTAATGGCAGGACATATATGTATTTCAGAGGTGAGCCTCTTTATCCATTTGGCTACGGTTTAAGTTACACCACTTTTAAATATTCAAATCTACGTACCAGTTCCGCAAGCATTGATGGGAATGGTGAAATTACTATAAGTGTTGATATTCAAAATACCGGAGATCGCGCCGGCGATGAAGTCGTTCAAATGTACGTGAAGCACCTGAATTCCGAGGTAGAAAGGCCTATTAAGGAATTGAAAGGATTTAAGCGGATAACATTGCAGCCAAACGAGACAAAAACTATTCAAATGCCATTAAAGGCCAAAGCGCTTGCTTATTGGGACCAGAGCAAGCACAGTTTTGTTGTTGAGAAAGGAAAAATAAAAATAATGGTGGGCAGCTCTTCTGCGGATATTAAGTTTGAAAAAACTGTAAATGTAGTACGAGCAAGCACGTTTGTCGCGGGTCCACCAAATCCAAAGCCTATCAATTTATCAATTCCATAGCTGTTTTAAATCGCAAGGGATGTATTGTTGTATAGCCGATGTGAAAATTTTCGATTGCGAATGGGTTGGTAGGGGGTATAATAGTTTTTTCGCAATTTCGGCGGGTACAAGCCGTTATTCGTGTGCGAATAAGTCTTTCTAAAAAATCGGCATAGCGGTTTCGGCAAAGGCGGAGGAGGAAATTGCAGGAAGAAAGAATCTGCTGATATTCTGCCTGTGTGCGATGCATTTTAAGGGCGAAGTAACGATAACAGAAACATATTTAGCGAATTAAGGAGAATGATGATGGCCAGACCTGTAACGCTTTTCACTGGTCAGTGGGCGGACTTGCCTTTAGAAGTTCTTGCCGAGAAGGCGGCGAGCTGGGGATATGACGGACTGGAACTTGCATGTTGGGGTGACCACTTCGAGGTTGATAAAGCACTGAAGAATGACGACTATTGTAAGCAGAAAAAGGAGCTATTAAAGAAGTTTGGGCTCAAGGTGTTTGCCATTTCTACACATCTTGTCGGCCAGTGTGTGTGTGACAATATCGATGAGCGGCATAAGGCGATTTTGCCTCCGGACGTTTGGGGCGATGGAGATCCTGAGGGTGTTCGCAAGCGTGCGGCCAAGAATGTCATACAAACTGCCAAGGCTGCGAAAAAGCTCGGCGTAAAAGTGGTAAATGGTTTTACGGGCAGCTCGATATGGCATTTGCTTTATACGTTTCCGCCGACTTCACCGAAGATGATAGAAGCGGGATACGCCGACTTTGCAAAGAGGTGGATAGCGATTCTTGACGCCTTCAAGACTGAAGGTGTAAAGTTTGCGCTGGAGGTGCATCCGACGGAGATAGCATTTGACATTGCATCGGCCCAGAGAGCGATAAAGGCGGTGAAGGGACACAGGTCGTTTGGCTTTAACTACGACCCAAGTCATCTTGGCTATCAGGGTGTTGATTACGTCAAGTTCATCCGCACGTTCTCAGATAGAATCTTTCACTGTCACATGAAGGATGTATGGTGGGGACACGGCGACGGTACGGTGGGCGTCTTTGGCGGACACACTGAATTTGCAGATCCGCGACGTTACTGGGACTTCCGCTCGATCGGACATGGTGACATCAACTTTGATGAGATTATCGTTGCGTTGAATGATATTGGCTACAAGGGACCGCTTTCGATTGAGTGGGAAGACAGTCGGATGGATCGCGAACATGGTGCGAGGGAGGCGTGTGAGTATATCAAGAGGGCGGACTTTAAGCCTTCTGCGGTAGCGTTTGATGCGGCTTTTGACAAGTAACATAGAGAACTACGAACAGATAATAGGCATGTAGTTAATAGTACTCGATACTAAATGATTCGGAAAGTACAGCTATGAATGGCAAGAGAATTTGCAGCCGGCGTCAGTTCTTAAAAAGTGTTAGCGGTTCAGCGGTGGGGATTATTGGTTTTCCTTATATTGTACCCTCTTCAGTTTTCGGCGCCGATGGTAGCGTTGCGCCGAGTGAGCGCATTGTGATAGGTTGTATCGGTGTCGGCTCACAGGGGACAAGCAACATGAGTGCCTTTCTCAACAAACGTGATGTAAAGATTTTAGCCGTGTGCGATATTGACAAACGACATCTCGACTGGGCTAAGTTATCAGTTGATTATAGGTACGATAACAAAGATTGTATGGTCTATCATGATTTCCGTGAGCTGATAGCCAGGGATGATATAGATGCCTTGTCGCTGGCGATTCCCGACCATTGGCATTCGATACCTGTCATTATGGCGGCAAGGGCAGGAAAGGATATGTTTGCGGAAAAGCCTCTGGCTCGGACCATCCATGAGGGGCGTGAGATGGTGAAGGCGGTGACGCGTTACGGCAGAATATGGCAAACCGGAAGCTGGCAGCGATCTGTGGCTGATTTCCGTCGGGCGTGTGAGCTGGTTATCAATGGGCGGATTGGCAAGGTTTACAAGGTTGAAGTTGGATTACCGACGGGTAGAGGCGGGGAGAATCAGCCGGTTCAACCGGTGCGTGAAGGAATTGACTGGGATTTTTGGTTAGGTCCGGCTCCTTGGCGGCCTTATGTGGAGTTTGGTCATCGTGGGCCTCATTGGGATTGGCGCTGGATTATGGATTACTCAGGCGGACAGCTTACTGACTGGGCGGGACATCACATTGATATTGCACACTGGGGCTTAGGGCTGGATTTAACAGGTCCAGTTGAGATTGAAGGTAGAGGTGGGTATCCCAGAGACGGTATTTTTAATACGCCTATGTGGTATAAATTCACATGTAAGTACGCCAATGGTCTTACGATGGTAGTGGCAAATGACAGACAGCTACCTCATGGGATGGGGACATGCTGGTATGGCGAAAAGGGCTGGATACATGTCAATCGTGGAGGGCTTTGGGCGGAGCCACGGAGTGTTCTTATTGAGGTGATTGGCCCGAATGAGATTCGGTTGTATGAGAGCCGCGATCATTTTCAGAACTTCTTGGATTGTGTGAAAAGGCGGAGTCAAACAGTTGCGCCGATTGAGGTGGCGCATCGTTCCATCAGCGTAGGACTGTTGGGTGAGATCGCAATGCTCACGGAGCAGAAGCTCAAGTGGGATCCGGTCAAAGAAGAGATACTAAACAGTGCTGAAGCGAGCAGAATGCTGCAGCGGACGATGAGAAGCCCATGGAAGATTTGAGATTGGATATTGTCAACTTGTACGAGAAAGGGACAAATATGAGCTGGAGGATTTTAGCAAGGGCGGTTTGTGTGGCGCTGGTGATTGGGAGTGTTGTAGAGGCGGATATGTCGAAAGAAGAGATAGAGAAAATTGAGAAAGCTGCGCCGAGTAAAGCAACAGTTGAGCCGGTCAAGCCGAGAAAGCTTCTGATTTTTAACAAGTGCGACGGTTACAAGCATAGCTCAATTCCGTACTGGGATAAGGCACTTGAGATAATGGGCAAAAAGACCGGAGCGTATTCGGTTGTGATAAGTAACGATATGAATGCGTTTAAGCCGGAGTTTCTGAATCAATTTGACGCGGTGTGCTTTAATAATACGACTCATCTTAAGTTTGAAGAGTCTTTGAGAAAGAGCCTGATGGATTTTGTCAGGGGCGGTAAAGGCATAATTGGTGTTCATGCGGCCACGGACAATTTTTACGACTGGCCTGAGGCGCAGGAGATGATGGGTGGCAAATTCTCGGGTCACCCATGGACGGCGGGTGGTACCTGGGCAGTCAAGATTGATGAGCCGAACCATCCACTGACGGCGATGTTTGGGGGTAAGGGCTTTAAGATAAGGGATGAGATATATCGCACGGAGCCTCCGCTTTATTCGAGGTCGAAGCAGCTTGTGTTGATGAGTCTTGATATGAGCGATGAGGCAACGCGGGAAACCTCAGAGAAGCCCACCGATGCAGACACTGGCATTTCATGGATCAAAACGTGGGGAGATGGCCGAGTGTTTTATTGTGAATTGGGGCACAACAACGATGTTACATGGAACCCGGCTGTGTTGAAACATTATCTTGATGGGATACAATTTGCATTTGGTGATTTGAAGGCAGATACAAAACCAAGACCTATAGTCGACGCTGGAAAGGGCTTATAAATGGAACAGTTGTTGGAAAAGGTCAAGACGTATGATTTTGGACAAAGCAGACTATCGCTGACCGAGCTAAGTGACAAGATCCGTGCGGCGTACGGAAAACCTGACGAGTTAAAGGATATTGAGAAAGGTTTATGTGCTGTGTTGGATGCGGATGCTACGTATGCGGGCAAGCAGTATGTCTGCCGGGAACTGAGCATCATCGGCACGGCTCAGTCGGTACCAACGCTTTCTAAGAAGCTGACCGATGATAAGCTGTCGGATATGGCGCGGTATGCGCTGGAGCGGATACCAGGACAGGAAGTTGATTCAGCTTTGCTTGTTGCGATTGGCAAGGCAAGTGGCAAAGCCAAGGTCGGCATCATTAATTCACTGGGTGAGCGACGATGTCTCAAAGCCGTATCAGCTCTGAGCAAGTTAGTCGGCGATTCCGACAAGGTAATAGCTGAGGCTGCTATTAGTGCCCTTGGCAAGATTGGCGGCGATGAGGCGGCTGGTATATTAGCCAAGGCAAAAGACACGGCATCCGAGAGCTTGAAAATGGTAGTTTTGGATGCCTATCTAAAGTGTGCCGATCGTTACGTAGCTAAAGGTAAGAAGGCTGGAGCGCTGGCGATCTACAAGGATCTCTACAAACAGGAGTATCCACAGCTTATCCGGACCGCTGCAATGCGCGGAATGGTCAGCGCAAGCCCAGGTGCGAACAGATAATTCCCGCGAGGATAAAAAGGCCTTAAGTTACGGACATTTTGAAATCAAATTTTGAACAGTTGAGCAGTAGAGCAGTTGACCGTAGTTTCGCATTTTCACCTGTTCCACTGTTCAAATGCTCAACTGCTCTATAAGGGTGGGGCGTATGCCAAGACAGTCCGGTCTTAAATTTTCCTTATGTTGTTTGGTTGGCTCGCTGTTATGGCAGGGACTTGCAGTTGGTCAGGTGGATGATGCGGCTGTCCAGATGGTGATCGATGCGCTAAAGGGTGATGACCCTGCGATGCAAAGTGCGGCAATATCGCTTGTACGTGAAATGCCTGGCGAGGAGGTGACTAAGGCGCTGGCAGAGCAATTGCCAAATCTTACACCGACGGCGCAGGTGCAACTACTTGCCGCGCTCGCGGACCGAGGTGATAAGGCGGCCTTGCCTGCAGTTGTCGAAGCTGCAGATTATGAAGATGAGTCTGTTCGCATAGCGGCCCTGCAAGCGATGGCTAGATTAGGAGATGCTTCGAGCGTGGAATTGCTTGTCAGCAGAGCAGCAACCAGCACGGGTGCTGAGCAAAGGGCGGCAAGAGAAAGTCTGTATCGACTGCGTGGCAAAGAGATTGATAAAACCATTTTGTCTAGTATCAGTTCTGAGACGGACCCCAAGGTTAAGGTCGAACTTATCAAGGCTGTTAGTGAACGAAATATTGTTGAAGGCGTGAAGATATGCTTCAATAGCGCCCGTGATGCGGATGTCAAGATTCAGCGTGAGTCAATTAAGGCACTGAAGGTTATCGCTACGCCCATGTATTTGCCCGAGCTTGTCAAGCTTGTGCTGGATGTACCGAGTGAATCTGTTCGTAGCGAGGTTGAGAAGATAGTTGCAGCAGAAGCTCGCAAGATAGACGAGCAAGGCAAACGAGTTGAAGTAGTATTGGCTGCGCTACCGGGTGCAATGGACCTTAAAAGTCGGTGCTCGCTTCTAAGTGTACTTGGCAAGATTGGCGATGATGCCGCGCTGCCGGTTTTGCGAGAGGCGCTTGCCGACAGTGAGGCTGAGGTTCGAGCAACTGCCATCAGGGCGCTGTCGGATTGGCCGAACGCTAAACCCCTGACAGATTTGCAAAAGGTGGCAAAAGATTCAAAGATAAAACTGCATCAAATACTTGCTCTTCGTGGATATGTGCGATTGATAAGCCTTGATGATAAACGGTCTGCGAGTGAGATACTTGTAATGTATAAAGAAGCAATGGAACTTGCGCCCAACACTGCTGAGAAAAAACGTGTGCTGTCCGGCCTGGCAAATACACAGTCGCTTGAAGTGCTGCAGATGGCCGCATGGTATTTAGACAATGACGCTTTGAAGCAAGAGGCGGCAGTGGCCGTGGTAAAGATTGCCGGGGGTATTCACAAGAACTATCCTAATGAGTGCAAAGAGCTTCTGATGAAGATCATCGGCAGTACAGACAACGACGCCCTTCGAGAGCAGGCACAGGAACTGATAAATCAAATTGGTGAGGCCGGCAAGTAGCCCGTCCTGAGCCGGGTCGAAGGATAAGTGAGTCGCTTTTTTGGAGAATTCTTTATGAGTTCAACGATTTTAAGGCAGGTACGGTTACAAGCGACGATACTGGCTTTTTACGGATTGTTTATAGTATGTGGGGCAAGCACTGGAAGGTTGGTAGCTCAAGAGGTCGATCCATATATGGGCGACTGGAAGGGCACTTGGACTATGGCCGAGGGAACTGGAACCGGCTCAGTACCTATGGCTGCGCAGGTCATTGCTCTGGGCAAAGGAAGGTATCGGCTGAATCTTCTTCGCGAGTTCGACACACGAACCGAACCCATAGCTGTACTCGAAGGCCAACATGAGAATACAGAGGTGCGATTTGCGGGCCGTGTTCAGCGCGAGGGTGCCGAGTCCGACGTGCGGGCAGTGATCAAGCCCGTCCTGAGCCGGGTCGAAGGAGATGCTAAATTGACCGGCACCATTAAGGGACATAACAGCGAGGGTAAATACGTCTCGGCTGAATTTATTTTGGAAAAGACAGTGCGGCTGTCACCGAGATTAGGGGCAAAACCGCCAGATAATGCGATTATTCTTTTCGATGGGAAGAACTTTGACGAGTGGGAACCGGTACATCCGGCAACCAAGGGACTTGTCAGTCTCATCAACACATTGGGGCCGTCAGAGGACTCGGTAGCGTATCTGCGAAGTGCGCTATGGTCTGATGAGCAGCAGAAGGCGCGTCTTGAGATTGGTAGTGACGACGGGGTGAAGGTTTGGCTTAATGGCCAGCTTGTTCACGCAAATAACGCAATGCGTGCGCTCAGTCCAGGCGAAGATAAGGTCGATATCACATTGAGAAAGGGCTGGAATAATATTCTTCTTAAGGTTACTCAGGGAAGTGGTGGTTGGGAGGTATGCGTGCGACTAATTGGTCCGGACGGTGAAATACTGAAGAACGTTAAAGAAATGGTTAATGTTGAGTCAAGCGATACCGGAACCAGCGAATACCTGCAAAAGAGCGACGGTTTTCTCTGCCTGTGGGAAGTTTTTGGGCCATATCGCGAGGAGGGAAAGGATGGGCTTGCACTTTTTGATGTTGCGTTTGAACCTGAAAAGCCCGGTGTTAAAATCGAAGGCAAGAGGATTAATATCAGTGAGTTGGATATGTCTAATGTGCGTTGGAAACTTGTGGATGGTGCAATGGAGATAACGCCGGGAATAGGCTCGATTGTGACTAAGAGAAGGTTCAGTGATTTCAAATTGCACCTTGAGTTTCGCGCACCTTTTATGCCTGAATCAGGAGGGCAGGCGCGCGGCAATAGCGGCGTCTATCTGCAGGGCCGTTACGAAGTGCAGATACTTGATAGCTATGGTCTGGAAGGACGCGATAATGAATGTGGTGGTGTATATGAAGTTGGTGCGCCGCTCGTGAATATGTGTGCACCGCCTATGCAGTGGCAAAGCTATGACATTACTTTCCTTGCACCGCGATTTGATGCAGCCGGCAAGAAACTCGAAGATGCAAAACTGACTGTCGTGCACAACGGCGTGGCTATTCATGAGAACCTCTTGGTTCCGGGGCCGACGGCTGAGGCGATGGATGGTAATGTGAATGAACCGGGCCCAATTTATCTGCAGGACCACGGCAATCCCGTGCAGTATCGCAATATTTGGCTTATCGAAATGCCCCAGTAGGTCTCTTATTAGAAGATTAAGAATCAATGATAGCAGACAGGAGAAGAATTGTGAAACACAAGAAAAGCCTCAGTCAAGATGGCATTAAGATTTCACGGCGTGATTTTATAGGTACCGCAGCAGCGGTGGCAGCATTTACAGTTGTCCCCAGAAAAGTGCTTGGTGGGCCTAATAATGTGCCGCCAAGCGAAAAGCTCAACATAGCAGTGATTGGCGTTGGAGGTCGCGGCAGCGAAGACATAGAGGCCGTCAGCAGTGAAAATATTGTTGCCTTATGCGATGTGGATTTGAACAGTGCCGGGGAGATACTCACGAAGTACCCTAATGTAAAAGTATACCGTGACTTTCGAAGGATGCTGGAGAGTGAGAACAGGAACATTGATGCGGTGGTGATCGCTGCGCCGGACCATATACATGCGCCTGCTGCTATAATAGCGATGAAGATGGGCAAGCACGTTTATGTTGAGAAGCCAATGGCGCATACGATTTTCGAGGCTCGTGAAATGACGAGAGTGGCACAACAGACCGGCGTGGTGACACAGATGGGTAATCAGGGTCATGCCGACGAGGGGATTCGGTTGACGTATGAGTTCATTCACGATGGTGCGATTGGTAAGGTACACGAAGTGCACGTTTGGACTGACAGACCTGGCGTGATTGGCGGCAGGGCCTGGTGGCCTCAGGGCTTGGATCGGCCCAAAGGATCATGGCCGGTGCCGGAAACATTAGACTGGGATTTATGGCTGGGTCCAGCCCCTTGGCGACCTTATGCAAAGTTCCCAAATAGTGAAGGTGGAATTGTGGCCTATTGTCCATTTAACTGGCGTGGCTGGTTTGATTTTGGCTGTGGGGCAATGGGTGATATGGCAGTGCACAATGCCGACCCAGCCTTCTTCTGCCTGGACCTCGGCGCACCGACTGCGGTTGAGGCTGAGACGAGCGAAGTCACTGACGATACATTCCCGAAGTGGAGCATCATTACGTATTATTTCCCGGCCAAGGATGATCGGCCTGCGATAAAGATGATATGGTACGATGGCAGCAAGTTGCCGCCGAGGCCCCAGGAACTTGAGAATGGGCGGGAGCTACCCAATAATGGGATACTGTTTGTTGGCAGCGAAGGCAAAATTCTTTCTGGCGAAAAGGCAGCTCCGCCGAGATTGATTCCGGAGTCGAAGATGAAAGAATACAAGCGGCCGGAAAAGACACTTCCGCGATCGGTTGGGCATCACAAAGAGTGGATTCAGGCGTGCAAAGACAACAAACCTAAAGATGCCAAGGCTGGTTTTTGGTACTCCGGTCCATTTACGGAGGCGCTGCTTGTGGGCAACTTGGCTGTTCGGCTGGGCAGACTGGTTGAGTGGGACCATGAGAATATGCGTTCGCCAAATGCGCCGGAGGCGGACAACTACATTACAAAGTTTTACCGTAATGGTTGGTCCGTGTAGTTTTGGTTTTTATAAAAACAAACCTCTGATCGTAACAAAGCCGCAACCGGCTTTGTGGCTTCGAAGTAGGCGTATATCAGGCGCACTCAACGATTTGTATTATATGGTGTGGAGAAGAATCACCGTAATGAAGGGGGAGAATGTCTGCTTAATCAAGCCTTTGGTCAGGTAGTTATCTTTTGTAGGAAAAAGTGAAGGTTGTGTTGCGCAGAATGTGCGTTTTGGATTCGGAGGTGCCTGCGAAAGAAAGCAAAGGGTTTCTTGACATTAGTTTATGTGGGGGTGATAATAACCACCAATAGAATTGATGACCTGCTCATTATATTTTTGGAGCGTGTGATTTCTGATGAATGAACAAAAAAGTGAAGAGGGCATGAACAGACGCAGTTTTCTGCGTTCTACCGCGGCGGCAGGAGTTGGCTTGGCATTTTCACCGTATGTTTTTGGACAAGCGGACGACGATAATCCAGATAATATAAATGTTGCTTTACTTGGAGCCGGTGAGCAGGGACAGGTTTTGATGAATGCCTGTTTGAAGATACCAGGAGTTCGTTTCAAGGCTGTATGTGATATCTGGGAGGCTTACAATCAAAAGCGAGTTTCGCGACTGCTTAAGAGATACCGTCATGAGCATAATGCTTATATTGATTATAGAGAGATGCTCGATAAGGAAAAAGACCTTGACGCTGTGATTATTGCGACGCCTGATTTCTGGCACGCCGAGCATACCGTTGCCTGTTTGAAGGCTGGCCTGCATGTTTACTGTGAAAAGGAAATGTCCAACACTCTTGAAGGCGCAAAACAGATGGTCGAGACAGCGAGAGAAACAGGCAAGCTCTTGCAGATTGGCCATCAACGCCGAAGTAATCCTCGATATATTCACTGCTATGAAAATCTTATTAGAAAAGCAGAGCTGCTTGGTCGAATTACTACTGTTAATGGTCAGTGGAATCGGAGCAGGGCGGCATGTGTTGATTTTGGCTGGCCCGAAAGCGCTCTGATTGATCAGGCTACGCTCCAGAAGTATGGATTTGAGTCGATGCAGCAGTTCAGAAACTGGCGTTGGTATAAAGGATTGGGCGGTGGCCCTATTGTTGACCTCGGCTCGCACCAGATTGACATTTATAATTGGTTTCTTCAGACTCATCCAAAAAGCGTGATAGCAAGCGGCGGCGTTGATTATTGGAAGGGACACGACTGGTATGACCATGTCATGGTTATTTATGAATATCAGACGAATGAAGGAATTGTAAGAGCATCTTATCAAACGATAACAACAAACAGTGGTCAGGGTTATTTCGAAGCCTTTATGGGTGATGAAGGGACATTGCTGATTTCGGAATCTGCGGTACGTGGTATGGTATATCGTGAGGCCTGGGTGCCGGCAGAGAATTGGGACAAATGGGTCAAGCAGGGTTACATAAAGGCAATTCAACAGGAGCAGGAAAAACCTGCTGCTGCCGGAGCAGTTCTTGATGTGCGTGAGTCGCCAAAGCCGCCGAGCTATGATTTGCCCGTGACGATGGATAAGCCCTATCATCAGCCGCATCTTGAGAACTTCTTTGATACGATACGTGGTAAGGCCAAATTGAATTGTCCTGCTGACATCGGATATGAAACTACCGTTACGGTGCTAAAGGTCAATGACGCAGTGGAAGCTGTCCGCAGACTTGATTTTAAGCCTGACGAATTTAAGGTTTAGAAGCCCCTCAAATATTTAGTCCCTGCCTTTTATTAGGTGGGGTTTTGTTGCGAGTTAAATCGGTGTGGGCTTAGGCGGAATGTGGATGCATGCATTGAGCAAAGGATTGATAGTCCGTTGAAAAAAGGATTTATTGTAGCCTTAGCTTTTTTGCTTACATCGTCAACTCTGACTGCCGCTGGTGAATCGGTGGGGAAATTGCTTGGTGACGAAAGTGACGGCAGCAGGGCAACGCCGCTTCATCTTATCCCGCTATTTGCCGAAGATGAAAATGGCGAAAAAGGCGAGCAAATTGAGCCTGATGTGGGATTTCCAATGCCTTTTTCGACACGCTTCACGTGCGGTGACTGTCACAGCTACAAGATAATCGGCGAAGGTTGGCATTTCAATTATATTGATCCGAATGTTGTCCCTGGTCGGCCCGGCGAGCCGTGGATATACTTTGATTCTAAGCTTGGAATTCAGATTCCACTTTCGTACCGACCATGGTTGGGTACATTTCGCCCAGATGATATTGGGCTATCGGTTTTTCAGTTCACCAAGATTTTCGGCAGACATATGCCGGGAGGTGGCCCCGGCGAGGTTGAAAGTGACGACATCGATGATATTGGCCGTCAGTTTGTATCAGGCAAACTTGAGATAAATTGCCTTGCCTGTCACAACGCGCACTATGGGCAGGATATGGGTGGTGACGGTGGGTATGCTGTTCAGGTGACGCGAGAGAATTTCCGATGGGCGGCAACTGCCTCATGCGAATTTGCTGACGTGACGGGTTCAGCGGCAAAAATGCTTGAGACTTATGACCCATTTATGCCTGACCCTGATGAGCGGGATGCACCTCGTGTGACTTATCAAAAAGAGGAGTTCAACGAAAACGATGAGGTACTTTTTCAGATCATTAGAGAAATGCCTGATGATCGCTGTTATTACTGTCACTCCGATCTATACTACTGTCGGGCTGAAGAAACAGAGAAATGGATATCGGATGAGGACGTCCATCTGACTGCGGGACTAAAGTGTGTTGATTGTCACCGTAACGGCATCGACCATAACATCATCAGGGGATACGAACAGGAGGCAGGCATCTCGCTGAATCCGTTAGCTGCCACGAGCTCGTGCGAAGGCTGTCACCTTCCGAAGGGTGAAGGTGAGCCGCAGGCCGGTCGGCTTGGCGCACCGGTTCCGACACATCCTGGGATCCCTCCTATTCATTTTGATAAATTATCTTGTACCGCTTGTCATTCAGGCCCATGGCCTGTGAGTGAGACGGTTCTTACAAAGACGTCACGAGCTCATCGGTTAGGGACACCGAATGTAAACAAAGCTGAAGAAGCATTGCCGCATATCGTATCGCCCGTTTTTGCCAAGCAGAGTGGAATCAGCGTTGCGTATATGGGCCGACTTCTTGTTATGGAAGGTGGTAAGATTAGCCCGTATAAAGTTATGTGGCCAGCCTACTGGGGAACGTTAGAGAATGACAGCGTCACACCGGTTGAGGTTGGGATTGTTGAAAAAGTTGTTGGTGGTGTTTTTGCTGATCTTGAATTTCCTGCGACAGGTGATTGGCCTGAGATAACCAAAGAGAAGATCGCAGAGGCTCTAATGATCCTTGGTGATAAGGCCGTGTATGTAGCCGGCGGAGTGCTGTATAAGATTGATAATTCCGGCGAGCTTGTCGAGGAAGTTGGCCATATAGCAGCAGCACCTTATATGTGGCCGATTGCTCATAATGTAAGGCCTGCGGCGCAGTCACTTGGCGTGCGTCGCTGTGAGGATTGTCACAGCACTGATGCACCTTTCTTTTTCGGCGAGGTCGCTGTTGATTCACCTGTTGCTCTTGAGCGACCATCCAAAAAGAAAATGGTCGAGTTTCAAGACATCAATCCATTCTATGCTTGGGTGTTTGCATTTTCATTTGTTTTCAGGCCTTGGCTAAAGGTTATTGCACTTGCCTGCTCCGCAGTGTTGGCAGGCGTTTTGTTGCTTTATGCTTTGAAGGCTTTGGGTTGTGTGGCAAGGTTTTTAGTAGAGAAAGAGTAGCAGCATTAATTAGGATTTTGTGAAAAGATGTTTCGGAATCTTTCGATATTGGTTTTTGTCGTGACTGTAGGCGGGGTGTTTTTGCACTGGATAGCTGCTCCGTGCAAAGGTTGTCGGTGGAATCCGATCAAGAAGGTCGTGCACTTATTTACGCTGCTTTTATTCGAGCAGAAGCTAAGCCTTGTTGGGGCGATAAAGAAGCTAATTTATTTGGTGGCGTTATTTTGTTTTGTGGTCCTTGCCGTGACGGGTTTTTATCCGCTATTGATTAAGGGCGAACATATCAGTGGATACCTGATGATGATACATGCGACGTTTGCACCGATTTTTATTTTGTGTCTGGCGTTTTTAGCCGTGGCGTGGGCGAGTAGTTATCGCTTTAACAAAAGCGACTGGCCGTGGCTGAGGAATATTCTCCGGTGGGTAACTAGTTTGAAAATTCCTGTATCTGAATCTATTGAACCAAGCTCACAGCTTTTTGAAAAGACAGGTTTTTGGCTGATTGTGTTTTTGGCTTTGCCGCTTATCTTATCTATAATAGTAAGCATGTTCTCGATTTTTGGCACGGCGGGGCAGGAGTTTCTGCTTGCTGCGCACAGATGGACTGCATTAGTCTTTGCAGTTGTTGCAATTATACATACGTATCTGGTAATCCGAGTACAGTTGAAACGGTGAGGTCCTTTTTGCAGAATAGCTTTTACTCACTCTCGTTTGAAGCTAACTGAGAATCGGTTAAGCGTAATCGAGTACTTTTAATTAGGAGAATAGATTATGAGCGATGGAATGCTGCCAAGTTATCTGAGCATGGCCAAGCCGAATCCGCTTGAGAACAGAGCGCCTTGGTATAAGAACACGGCACCGGCGTATGCGGGAATTTTTCTGTGGGTCGTGTTCTATATGGCGATCGCCAAGGGGACCCTTTCTCAGGCCGGTTTGGGACTGAGCTTACTGGGGCTTGTAGTTGCGGCGCTGATATGTCACTTTCTGTTTTATCTTGTGCCTGGTTTGTACGGCATGAAGACGGGCTATCCGCTTTATGTCGTGGGCTCGTCAACTTACGGAACGATGGGTGGTTTTCTAATGCCGGGTTTGTTGATGGGACTGCTGCAGTTCGGCTGGCTCGCGGTGAACATTGCAGTATCTACGGACTTCATACTTCAGGCGACGGGAAAGCCACCTGCCATGAATCCTGAAACAGGACTTTTCCAGGGAGGCGCGGCATTTACAGTCGTGGCAATTATCTGGGCGGCGCTGGCGGTGTTTGTGGCGGTCAAGGGCATTCAGTACCTCGGCAAGGTCTCAACGTTTCTGCCGATCGTGCCCCTTATAATGATAATTGTTGTATTCCTGGCTAATGTTGGCACCGCAGGTAAGTACACGCCGCCCGAAGGTGCACAGCCACTTGTCGGATTTCTAACAATGATTGCAATAGTCGTTGGATTTTTCGCTACAGCGGGCGCGGCCGGTGTGGATTTTGGTATGAGTAACCGAGATTCGAAGGACGTTCGGCTTGGAGGTCTTGTGGGTATTGCGCTGGCGATAATTGTTGCGGGTAGTCTGCCGCTGATTGCTGTTGCCGGTGCTCACGGCGCCGATCCTTCGATGGAAAGTTACACGTTTGATGCGGTGATCGGCAAGCAGGCGGCTGGGAAATTGATGTTTGTATTGTTTGCCATCGCCAGTTTCGCGCCGGCTTGTTTCTCCTCGTTCATCGCTGCCAACAGCATCGGCACAATGTTCCCGAAAGTCAATAAAACAATCATGGTTGTAATAGGCGCAGTTGTCTCTGTGATCCTTGCGGTGACGGGCAAAGCGTTGAATCTTGTCGGTGTGTTCTCGATTATTGGTGCGTCGTTCGGGCCTATTTGCGGCTCGATGGCAGCGGACTATCTATTGAGTGGCTGCAAGTGGTCCGGGCCGCGAAAGGGTATCAACTTCGCTGGATATATCGCATGGGCTGTTGGATTTGTTGTGGCGATACTGCCGACCGTCAAGCCGGACCTGGCGGTATCAAAGTACATCAATCCTGCGCCGGTTATCGCGTTTGTGATTGGATTCTTACTTTATACAGTCTTAGCTAAGATCGGTCTTGAGCCGCCGGTGGTAGAAATGGCTGGGATCAAGGAACAAAAAAGTTAACCACGGTCGAGATTTGTTTTAATTGGTCTTGATACTGGGATTTGGCCTACGCCAAATCCCTTTCTTGCATATATATTGGGTAAAATTGACTGGGCTAATGGATTGACATATAGGGCATCGTGGTTTATGATCTTTGTTTGTATGTGCGATTATTGTTAGTGTTTAAGTCTTGAGATCAAAGATATGGCTAAGAGAGCTCTTAGTTCGGTAACGACGATTTGGGTTCTGGCGTTATTACTTGTTGGTCTGTGTTTTACGGTATCGTGCAAGAAGGCACCTGAGGTAAACGAACCTGCGGAGCAGACGGAGACGGTAGTAGAGCAAGAACCGGCGGAGATTGAACAGGCTGAGGAAGAACTGGTTGCAACTGCTGAGGCGGATATGTCGGGTGTTAAGCTGGTACCAATTGAGATAGAATTGCCTAGGCCAATGTTTGTGGGGACGCCGCAGGATGTACGCGTGCCAAATCTCGAAAAGCCTTTAGGCAAGGATCGTCCGCCTTTCTTGGCACCTGAGGGGACAACAAACGTTGCTTTTGGCAAGCCTGTAACAGCCAGTGATGAAGAACCCATCATCGGTGAGACCGAGATGGTTACTGACGGCGATAAAGAGGCAGCAGATGGAAGCTATGTTGAGTACGGCCCATTTCTGCAGCATGTCACCATTGACCTTGAGCAGGAATGTGAGATTTATGCGATTGTGATGTGGCACTACCACAAACAGGCCCGCGTATACTATGATGTGGTGGTGCAGGTCGCAGATGATCCGGACTTTACTGAGAATCTTAAAACCGTGTTTAATAATGACATCGACAATTCTGCAGGCTGTGGGGTCGGCAAAGACATGCACTATACTGAGACCGCAGAAGGCAAACTCATTGATTGTCTGAGCCAGGGGCCTGTTCGAGGTCAGTATGTGCGCTGCTATAGCAATGGTAATACGAGTAACGACCTAAACCACTGCATTGAAGTGGAAGTCTACGGCAGGCCGATAGAATAATGACATCGCCGGATTCCGCCTCGATCGGGAAATGGCAGTATTGCCTCCTGATTTTAGCTGTGACAATCGTCGCGGCGGCTTTACGCATACCAAACCTGGCACAACGCCCAATGCACGGCGATGAGGCGGTTCACGCGATTAAATTCGGCGAGTTGCTGGAGAAGGGATTCTACGAGTACAATCCTCACGAGTATCACGGCCCGACGCTGAATTATCTGACACTAATTAGTGCATGGTTGGGTCGTGCACATAGATTGGCGGATGTCGATGAGTTTGAATTGCGAATTGTACCGGTTTTCTTTGGGGTGGTCCTGGTAGCACTTTTTTTGTTCCTCATCGATGGTATGGGGGGATGGGCTGCGGTTTTTGCGGCAGTGCTGGCAGCTATTTCGCCTGCAATGGTTTTTTTCAGCCGGTACTACATTCAGGAAATGTTGCTTGTTTGTTTTTCTTTAGGTGTGATTGTATGTGGATGGCGCTACGTGCGAAGTAAAAGAATCGGCTGGGCGATATTTATGGGTGTGTTTCTGGGGCTGATGCACGCAACAAAAGAGACTTGTATTGTCTCTTTTGGTGGGATGATATCGGCAATTGTTGTTGTGCTGTTGCTTGAGAAAAAAGATGCCAGCGGTGTCCGACGAGATCTTGCAGGTGTTAGGATAAGTCACATTGTGGCGGGACTTGCTGCTGGTGTAGCTGTATCGGCTTTGTTTTACTCATCGTTTTTTAGCAATCCGACAGGGATTCTGGACTCGGTGCGTACCTATAAGACATACTTCAGCAGAGCAGGCGATAGCAGCCTGCATATTCACCCATGGTATTATTATTTGAAGATGCTGTTGTACTCTAAGTACGGACAGGGGCCGGTCTGGAGTGAGGGCCTAATTGTTCTATTAGCCACAGTGGGTTTCGTTGTTGCGGTGACAGGCAAAGGATTACATAAGGGCAGCCGCGGATTGATACGGTTTATCGCGGTTTATACGTTTGTCGTGACAGTTGTTTATTCTGTGATTCCCTATAAAACACCCTGGAGTGCGCTTAGTTTTCTAATCGGGATGGTTGTTTTGGCGGGGGTAGGGGTGGTGACGCTAATAAAATTGAAACGCACGACTCTGACCCGTGTTGTTTTGGTTGTAATTCTTCTTGCAGGTGGTGTTCATCTTGCTTTTCAAACTTATCTTGGCAATTACAAATATTATGCCGACCCTCGAAATCCCTATGTTTACGCTCATCCCACTACCGATGTGTTTGCGGTTGTTCAGCGCATCGAAGAGTGTGCCCGCGTTCACGAGGCCAGGCACGGCATGCGCATAGAGGTTATTTGCCCTAGTGATGACTATTGGCCGTTGCCGTGGTATCTGCGCTCATTTTCGCAGGTGCACTGGACTGATGAAGTAAAGGACGATATTGCCGCTGCACCGTTGATTATTGCTACTGGAACAGACCAGGTGGAGCAGGCGATATCAAATGTGCTTTATGTAAAGACACCCGCAGAGAGGCGGCAGATGTATTTGTATGCGTTTGACAAGCCCTACTATATATGGTTACGGCCCGGCGTGAAATTGATGGGATTCGCAAGAAAAGACCTGTGGGACCAGTGGAAAACAGCAGATTGAAACACAAGGCGCTGAGCAATGAAGGAAAAAATGGCCGAGGAGCAACAGGAACATTACTTTAGTGATGGTGGTTGGGAGTCGATAGAAAATGTGCGCCGATTTTCACATCAGGCGATGGCAGCCATTTTTGAAGTAATCATTCAGAACGACGATGAACGTTATGCACGGCAAGCTGCTCAGGCGGCGTTCGCTAAGGTGGATAGAATCGAGGCCGAGCTTAGTCGCTTTATTGAAAACAGTGACATCTCCCGGATCAACCATGTGTCTGTGGGTGAGCGGTTACGGATTGGATTGGACGCTTTTGAATGCCTTAAGTTAAGCAAAAAGATTTTTAAACAGACTGCCGGTACGTTTGATGTCACGATAGGGCCTTTGCTTGCCTGCTGGCAGAACACCGATGGAACTATCCGCAACCCGAGTGAGCAGGAGTTATCATCTGCACGCAAGCGCGTTGGAATGGATGGTTTGACCTTGAATAGAGATGATTATACTGTCGAGCTTATGACAAGTCCCATGCAGATTGATCTTGGTGGCATTGGTAAGGGCTATGCGCTCGACCGCGTCGCGGAGTTGCTCAAAGAATGGAGTATTGAAACTGTGCTTATACACGGGGGTTTCAGTTCGGTACTGGCTCTAAATGCTCCGACAGGCTCTGAAGGTTGGAATCTGACTTTAAGCAATCCTTCTGCTCGCAAAGAGATTCTAAGCCGAGTATATCTGCGGCGCAGGGCTTTAGGCGGTTCCGGCCTGCAGAAAGGTTCCCATATCATCGACCCACGCACAGCTCGACCAGTTGCCCGTCCTGAGCCGGGTCGAAGGAAAGGCAGGCTCGCAGCCTGGTCGTGCGCCTCTAACGCTGCGACTGCTGACGCGCTCTCCACCGCCTTTATGATTATGGAACCGAAAGAAATTGAGCGATACTGTTCGGAACATTCAGAAGTGCTGGCGATGGTTCTTCTCGCGGATGGTTCATCGGGGCAGGGGAAACTGCTACGCTTTGGCAGATGGCGAGAGCTTGGCTTAATTGCGTGACGGGTGGTTTGAGTAATACCAATTGAGAATAATTAATGCGTTTATTCGTGTCATTTCGAGCGAGCCGTAAGAGCCTGCCCTGAGCGTAGTCGAAGGGCGAGTCGAGAAATCTATTTGAATAGATTTCTCCACTGCGCCCCAGTGCTTTCTTGCGAAAGCAAGAACGGGGGCTTCGGTCGAAATGACATAAGCGCAAATTTTAATCGCAATTGGTATAAGAAGTCATTTTCCTGATAAAGCGCGCTTGATAATGATCAGCTCTTTCAGGATTTGAAAGAGGCTTCGACTGGGTGACAGGCGACTATCACGGTCGCAGGACCAATTGAGGGGAAACTCATTTATTTTGTAACCTTCTTGTTGCGCGCGGAGGATAATTTCGATATCGAACGCAAAACCATCTGTGAAAGCATTGCTATAGAGACTTCGGGCAACGTCGCCGCGATAGACCTTAAAGCCACATTGTGTGTCAGTATACTCAGAGGAAATTCCCATATAGTGGATAATAAACCAGTGAAATAACTTCGCGCAGATTCGGCGATACAGGCTTTGGTTTTTTTCAATATAGCAGTCTATCATTTTTCTTGAGCCGTGTGCGATATCACAGAGGCCCTTTCTTATGAACTCAAGACCACGCAAGGTATCTTCGTATGGCACGCAGGAGCCACTATCGGCAAACATAACAAATTGTCCGGTGCTTTGCCTTATGCCGGTACGCACTGCATATCCTTTGCCGCGATGATGTTCGTAGCGGATGACGTTTAATGTCACGCCTAATGGAACCTTTGTGTTTTTTGCGATCTGCGAGGTGGTATCTTCACTGCCATCATCAACAATAATGACCTCGCCTGTGAGATGTTGTGAGTTTAGGAAATCCGCGGCGGCTTTTATGTCACCGGCTATCTTTTTGCTTTCGTTGAATGCCGGTATAACAATCGATAGATCCATACATTCGTATTATAGTGTAACTGAGCTAAATGAATTACACTTTTCTTTACCGGATTCGGTAGTTAAAATGGGAATTGCGGGTTTGGTGATTGATAATGAAATGTAGGGCAGAAAAAACAGGTGAATGTCTAAAATGTACCGGACACCTTTAATTCCCCCGACTTCTTACTTCTGTCTCCCGTCCTCCGTCTTCCGTCTTTTTCCCTTGCCTTTTCCATTCCTTTGTGTTATTTTACTCCGTGAGATAGAATGGGTAATCAGAGTTTCTCCGCCGTAGTCCTATTCACAAGAAGTGGCTTGAATTATTTGTATATGTTGTATATTATTATATAAAGATGGTGACTTTTCTTACTTATGATGATCTCATTTCCGTGGCTGTGGTACATAAGATTAATATTCGCAAAGAGGATTCCGCATGAGCAGGGTAGCCGTCGATAAGAAAGTGTTGCGCTGGGCGGTTCGTCGGTCCGGTCTAGAACTGGACGACTTAAAAAAGAGATTCCCGAGAATCCGGCAGTGGGAAACAGGCGAAAGCCATCCCACGCTGCGCCAATTGGAATCCTTAGCTAAAGCCACGCTTACGCCGCTTGGATTTCTTTTCCTCACTGAACCACCTGAGGAGCGATTGCCGATTCCTCTATTTCGAACGCTTCAAGACGATGCTTTGAGGAAGCCAAGTCCTGATCTTTTCGAGATTATTCAGTCAATGCAGCGCCGGCAGGCCTGGATGCGTGAGTTTCTGGTTGAGCAGGGTCAGAAGCGGTTATCTTATGTAAAGTCCGCGCAACTGAACGAAGCTCCAGAATCAGTGGCGGATCGTATTCGGTCTGCATTGGGCCTCAATGCTGAATGGGCAGCAGGCCAGCGTACGTGGACGGAGGCCCTGCGTTTTTTGCGGGAGGCCATAGAGGATGCAGGAATACTAATCGTAGTCAACAGCATTATCGAAAACAATACACACCGCAAGCTTGACCCAATGGAATTCCGTGGTTTCGTCCTTGTGGATGAATATGCACCATTGATATTTGTAAATGGTGCTGATTTTAAGGCGCCACAAATGTTTACCCTTGCACATGAACTCGCACATATATTCTTTGGGAGCAGCGCGGCATTTGATCTTCGCGAAATGCAACCAGCGGATGTTCCAGTGGAGCAGGCAAGTAATCGCGTGGCTGCAGAGTTTCTCGTTCCAAAAGTAGATTTAAGCCGGATCTGGGCATCTGTTCACGATGACCCGGAGCGCTTTCAAAAAATCGCTCGTAGATTCAAGGTAAGCGAAATCGTAGCGGCTCGTAGGGCATTGGATTTAGATTTAATTAACAAGGAAGAGTTCCTGGAGTTCTATCGCCTTTACCAGAGCAAGGAACGCCGCGCATCCCGTCCAGAGGGTGGCGATTTTTACGTCAATCAGAATCTGCGCGTAGGCCAGCGATTCGCTTCAACTGTAATTCGGGCAGTTAAGGAAGGTAAGCTGCTTTACTCCGAAGCCTATCGGCTGACTGGGTTATACGGAAAAACATTCGAGCGCTATGCAGCCTCTCTTGGATTTGGTGGAGCGTAACGATGGATGCTACCACCTATATTCTTGATGCGAATGTATTTATCGAGGCGGCGCGGCGTTACTATGCATTCGATATAGCTCCTCCATTCTGGGAAAGCCTGGTCCATCATGCAGCGAACGGGCGGATTCAGAGCATCGATCGCGTTAAGCATGAACTGGAACGAGGAAAGGATGAGCTTGCAACATGGGCAACAGCGCAATTCAGTGATGCGTTTGCTTCGACCGATGAAGAGGACGTCATTGAGTCTTACAGTGAAGTGATGACTTGGGTACAAGCTCAGGACCAGTTTTCAGATGCAGCCAAAGCTGATTTTGCGACCGGCGCGGACGGATGGCTGGTGGCTTACGCAAAGTGCAAAGGGCTTAAGGTCGTTACCCATGAACTTCCGGCAACCGATGCAAGAAGAAAAGTTCCGATCCCGAATGTTTGTGATGCATTTGGCGTGAATTATGGTGACACGTTTCAAATGCTGCGAGAGTTGGGGGTGCGCTTTTCATAGTATATTTTGAGCTGGTGTTTCCAACTTTAAGGGCAACCAAATTCTGTTGATATTAGTATAATGGCTGCATAAAATCATTGGGAATTATTTTGTATGTCATTATGTTAGGATTCTTGTCGAAGATCGTCCATTCGGTCAGAAAGGAGGTCAACCATGACCAGATTTTTGACTGAGGGAGTAGCTCAGTAGGTAGAGCATTATGTCTCCAGTATGTTTCTGGATCGAGGCGGCGACTGAACATGAGGGTCATGGGTTTGAGTCCCATCTCCCGAGGCGATTCCACCATCTGGGCCGCTTCTCGGATGGTGGGCTTTTTGAGTTACTTCGTGCAAAAGCAGGTATCAGTTAGAATTAAAAGTGTCCACCTGCCCCATAGGGGGTACTTTTTGAGAGAGAATAATGAAAGGATACCGTTATACATAGACCTAAATGGAAAAAAATAATAAGGACTTATTTTATTTATCCATATTCTGCCAAGCTTATTCTCGAGTCCAGCGTTGAATAACCAAAAACAAAAATACTTATACGTAAAGCGCGTACGCGCTTTACGTATATTGAATGGTGATAATTAAAGGTGTCCGCCTGCACCCTCAGGTGGCACTTTTTTGGCTGGAGACAAGAGAAAGAATTCGAGCATTGAGGATCCCTTCGACTGCCCCTTCGACTACGCTCAGGGCTACGGCTTATTCAGGGCAGGCAAGAAAAGATTTTGCTTGTTTTTTAAGCTATTTTTGGGTATAATATGTATCGAAACGCGTATCGCGTATCGTGTATTGCGTAAATAAGAGTATAGCATATCTTAGTTAGCAGATACCGAAGAGTAAAATCCATCTAGAGTTCACCCCGTGAGATGTTTACCGCGTGTTATATTGTTTTTCTTATATCACGGTGGTCGGCTACGCCTATCTAACGGGGTAAATTAGGGGGAGATTATTGATGGCCGCAGAATCACAAACTTGTGCCATAGGTATCTTCGCCAATCAGCAAAATGAGCAAAAATCCGACAAATGGCAAAGCCAATACAACAAAATGAGGCAAATTAGAGGGGAAAATTGACACTAATTATGCAAAACAAAGCCAATTTCAAAAAAGCCGGAATTAGCGCAAGCTCTGTTTCAACAAAGGATTATAAAAATAAATCTGCCTTTAGTCGCCCACAAAACAAAGCCAATCAAACCCAATTTCCACAGCATCTACAACCAGGAGGCGACACTGGAGCAAGCAAGTCCCCAGGTGGAACTTGAGCTAAAACCCCCAGGTGAAACCTGGGAGCTAATCGATTTCTTCGTCGATCCAGCCGAGCAGCTCTTTCAGGTCAACAAGGGTAATGTCACCCATGTGAGCGATGCGGAAGGTTTGTTCTTTAAGTTTGCCGTAGCCGTTTCCAAAAATGGTATTGTGCTTTTGCTGAATGGCTTTTATTGTATCGGCAACATTGATGCCGCGAGTGTTCTTGATAGTCGTGAGGGTATTTGAGGCGTATTTTTCTTCGCAGAACAGCTCGAATTTCTCTTTTGCCCATGTTCTGACGAAATCACCCATATCTTTGTGTCGTTGCCAAACGTTTTCCATTCCTTCCTTGAGTAGTTTCTGGCACTGATAGTTCAGGGCCATAATGTGAGGAATAACGGGAGTGGTTGGAGTTTGGTTTTGCTCTGCTCTCTTTGCGAATTGTTGGAGGTCAAAGTAGTAGCCCCTGTTTGGGATGCTCTTACTTTTTTCGAGTGCACGTTTGCTGACTGCAACAACCGCAAGACCCGGCGGGATTGCGAAGGCTTTCTGCACAGATGCGAAGGCAGTGTCCCAGCCAAGCTCGTCGAACTTGATTGGCAGCCCTACCATGCCGCTGACCGAATCTACAAAGACCAAGACGTCAGGATACTTTTCTTTCATCATTCGACTGATGTCTTCGATCGGATTAGTCAGGCCGGTGCTCGTCTCGTTGTGGACGAGGGTAATGGCGGAAAATTTGCCGGTCGCAAGTTTTTCGTCGATCATTTCCGGCAAAGTAGGCTGGCCCCACTCAACTTTCAGCACCTCGACATTAGCGCCGCAGCTTTTTGCGACGTCCGCCCATTTATCGCTGAATGCACCACAGCAGGTGCAAAGAACGGTCTCATCCGGTGCCACGCAGTTGCGGATAGAGGCCTCCCAGCCCCCAGAGCCGGACGAAGTGAATAGATAAACATTCTGTTCAGTGAACAGAATATTCTTGAGCATATCAATTGTTTCAGCCTGCAGTTGCGCGTATTCTTTGCCTCGATGCCCCAATGTTGGGCGGGCAAGTTGGGCAAGTACATCTTCGTTGACTTTAACTGGTCCAGGAATAAACAGTCTTGGCGGGTTTTTCCAGTCTGTCATTTGTTATCTCCATGGAAATCACAACTTTTGAATCGTTAGGCCCGAGTACATTTTAGGATAGAAATATGTGGACTTTTGCGGCATCCTTTCGCCGGCATCTGTGACCATTATAAGTTGCTGCATTTTTACGGGATTCATAAAGAACGCCACCTGTTTTCGTCCGGCTTCCACGTGCGAGATCATCTCGTCAATCGCGTTGGGAGTATCTTTTACGTATTCTATGGCTTCATCTTTAGACACTTGCTCCTTGCCTATGCACAGAATTTGCTCCAAGATCAGTTTGTGCAGAACAGAAACATCGAGCCCTCGATATGCTGCACTCATATGCGGTTCAGCTTCATCCATTACTCGATTATCCCTCAGAACAGCTATATAAAACGCGCTATTTGCCCCGTAAATTCCGAAGGCGTTTTTGCCCTTGTAGTGTTCCGCCTTCATCTGCGCAAGCATATTCTGTCTTGCGTCGGTTTTAGTCTGGAGATTCTCATCAAACGCATATTTAAAAACTTCAAAATTTCGGCTGAGTTCTGCAACTATTTTTTTGATGTCAAAGTTATTGAGATTGCCGACAAGGCGGTGAGTTGCGAGAACAACCAGGCCTTTCTGACAAATATTGGAAAAGGCGAACATCTGATACTTGGCTGCAGGATTTGAGTTTTCTTTTGAGTAAGTCAGGCCTGTTGAGTAACGGTGATGTCCGTCGGCGATGATACAACTTTTTTCGCTCATCATTTTCACGATTGTATCTATGTCACACTTCACAGTTACTGCAAAGAGGCGATGTCGAACGTTATCATTGTCGACAAAGTCAATGAGCGGCTCTTGGGCCGTGACCCTTTCAATGATTTTGTCTGCGATGTTCTGTTTATCTTCGTAGAGCATAAAGACAAGGCCGGCCCTCGCACGGGTTGCTCTTTTGAGGTTGAGCCTATCCGCCATCGGTTTTTCGAAGACCTGTTCATGGGGCCTGACCGTCTTTCCGAATTCCTCAAGCCTGCATAAGGCGATAAAACTCAATCGCTGAAATTCTGCACCAGCCAATTCGAAATCCTGAATATAGGCATAAATAGCTTCGGTGCTGTCCTGCTTAAGAGCACCTTGCTCTATCCAGTTATTCAGATAAGTAGCGGCTCGTGTGTAGGGATTATCTTGTCCGTTGTCTGTGGGAGTTATTTTTCCTTTAATTACGCGCACGATGTTATATTCGCTCTTCTCATATAGTTGCTGCTGCTGTTCTGGACCGATCACGTCGAAAGGAGGAGCGACGCACTTGCCTGCGTCGCCGATCACGTTAGTGTCAAACCTAAATGCTTTGAATGGCTTAATTTCCATCGTTACCCGTTTCGAACTTACCTTTTTGAGCCGTGTCACAGTGGCTGTATACATGGTTAAATATGTTCTTTGTGGTAGTAAGGGCATGGATAATATTGGACTGGTACGGAATTGTCAAGCGCTAAGATAATGGAGCTGTAAGACAGACAGGTTCAGATGAGCCGATGCGCATTCAGCGAGCGAGGCTCTTTTTCTTTTCCGCGAGGTATTCGTTTATGGCCGCAGCAGCTATCCGGCCCTGGCCCATCGCCAGGATTACAGTTGCCGCGCCGAGAACAATATCTCCCCCGGCATAGACGCCTTCCATCGAGGTCTTGCATTTTTCATCAACGACTATGTTGCCCCATTTATTGAACTCCAGTCTGGGCGTGGTCTGACGGATGAGTGGATTAGCGATGTTTCCGATCGCTATGATCACGGTATCGAGGTCGATTCTAAATTCCGAACCTTGGATAGGAACTGGCCTTCGTCGACCCGAGTCATCCGGTTCGCCAAGCTGGTATTTTAGACATTCGACGGCAATGACGTGGCTGTTTTCGTCTCCTATGATTCGCTTTGGGCTCTGCAGTATGTGAAAATCAATACCTTCTTCCTTTGCGTGGTGTACTTCTTCGACTCTGGCTGGCATTTCCTTTTCCGTCCTTCGGTACAGCAGATAGACTTTCTCTGCACCGAGCCTAACGGCTGTCCTTGCTGAATCCATCGCGACATTTCCACCCCCAACAACGGCGACTTTCCTCGAACGAGCAATTGGCGTATCAGCGCCTTTACCAAAATCGTATGCCCTCATAAGATTTGCACGTGTCAAATACTCATTGGCGCTGTATACACCGACAAGCGATTCGCCTTCGATCCCCATAAAACTCGGCAGGCCCGCCCCAACTCCGATGTAAACCGCATTGAAGCCGCCTTCTTTCATCAATTGCTCTATGGTTCTTGTGCGACCGACAATAAAATTAGTGATGATCTCAACACCCATTTCCTCGAGAACATCGATTTCTCTTTGTACGATGGCCTTGGGTAGTCGAAATTCAGGGATTCCATAGACCATAACGCCACCAGTTTTGTGAAAGGCCTCAAAAATGGTGACATCGTGGCCTACTCTTCTGGCATCCGCGGCTACAACGATGCCTCCAGGACCTGAGCCAACGATAGCAACTTTCATTCCAGTTTCGGCTGCAACGGCAGGGACGCTTTCATTGTCCTGGTCGAGGTCAGCAACAAACCTTTCAAGTCGGCCAATCGAAACGGACTTGGTGGGGTCTTTGAATTTTAAGCCGACTGTGCACGTTTGTTGGCACTGAACTTCCTGGGGACACACACGTCCACAGACAGCAGGTAAAAGCGAGTTTTCTTTTATGATTGCCAGCGCCTTTGCGTACTCGCCATCTACTATGGCGGCGATGAAGTCCTTTATCCTGATTCGTACCGGACAGCCTTTAACACATGGAGCATTCTTGCATTGAAGACAGCGTAAAGCCTCCATGCGAGCGTTCGTTTCCGGGTAACCAAGCGCTACCTCATTGACGTTTTTTCTTCTGGCGATTGGGTCCTGCTCCTGCATATCTTGAGGCGGGATTTTGAATCTCTCTGAGGGTGTGAGTTTCCCGGTCTTGTGCTTTTGCAGAAGCTCTTTTAGGAGTTTTTCTTGTTCCTTCTCCGTCATATCAACAAATAATCAGTAATCAGTCACTTAGTCTAAACCTATTTTACAGCGGTGTTTCTTATGTTGTTCGTAGGCTTTTTGCTCCTGGTCTTTGTAAGCGTCGAGCCGTTTCATCATCAGGTCGAAGTTCACTTTGTGGCCGTCAAATTCCGGCCCATCAACGCAGACGAACTTGGGCTTGCCGTCCACTTCAACTCGGCAGCCGCCACACATACCTGTACCATCAACCATAATGGTATTGAGAGAAACCACAGTTGGGACATCAAATTGTTTCGTTATCTGACAGCAGAATTTCATCATTATTGCAGGACCTATTACAAAGGCCCGATTGGGTTTTGGACTGCGTTGGCAGATCTCTCTAAGCGGTTCAGTCACCAGGGCTTTTCTTCCATAAGAACCATCATCTGTAGTAATAATAAGCTCATCACTTGTCTGTGCGAATTCATCTTCAAGGATAAGCAACTCCTTGTTTCTTGCACCAAGAATGCTGATGATTTTATTGCCGGCTTTTTTTAGAGCCTTTGTGATAGGCAATAAAGGCGCATTTCCGATGCCTCCGCCGACACAAACAACAGTGCCAAAATTTTCTACGTGCGTAGGTCTACCAAGTGGCCCGGATATATTGGTAATTTCGTCACCTTCTTGAAGATCGGCAAGTTCAGCGGTGGTTTTGCCGACTCGCTGCCAGATCAAGCGGATAATCCCTCTTTCAGGATCAGCATCGGCAATTGTTAGAGGGATGCGCTCGCTATATTCATTGTTTATACTGATAATGACAAATTGACCTGGCTTTCTGGCCGATGCTATAAGAGGTGCTTCTATCTCAGCAGTAAAGACGTCCTCTGAAAGCCTTTTTTTAGACACAATTTTGTGTGACATTATTTTTGTTTATCCAACGACTGGCTCCTCGAAGTCATGGCATAATAGTAGTACTGCCACGGTCGCCTGCCGAAAGAATAATCCTGATATCATCTGGGACTAAGTACAAAGTTTGGTTGTAGCGCATCAAAGCAATTCGTCAATCGCAGTTATGAGATCCTTCTTGCTGGTCAAGCCCACCCATTTCTTTTGTATTTGACCATCTTTGAATAGGATTGTTGTTGGTATTGCATTTATGCCGAACTCTATCGCGCTATCACGAGCCTCATCGGTGTTAACCTTACACACTTTGGCCCTGTCTGCATATTCAGCAGCGATTTCTCTCACGATAGGTGCCATCATTATACACGGTCCACACCATGGAGCCCAGAAATCCACCAGCACAGGTCCATCAGAGTTGTGAACAACCTCATCGAAGGCAGGGTCGGTCAGCTCTATTACGTTACCAGTCATTGTTCTATCCTTTCTCCACTTCCTTTTTGCGGAGTAATCACAAAAATTGCACGCAAAATCAGGATTATAGCACCGAGTACGAACTGACTCAACGTACTTCGGAAAACGTAGCAAAATGCTCCCTCTAAACCCTATCATTGAATGATGGACATTTTATGGGCCAGCAGGGAATGTGTCAAATACTAATCTATTGTTTGTTGATCGAGGGGCTGTGATTTATGCTTGCTGTGCGGTGAAGCCGCTGGTTTGTCCGTTGGTAGGATTTCGGTGATTGGAATGGGCACTTGTCGTTGTGTCTTGGACGAGGTTGTATCGCCGTCGTCGCCTTCATCAGCAGCGAGCATGACCTTTTGTATAACTTGCTCAGCTGGTTCTGCTGTTAAAGGTCGCAAATATATCTGGTTGGTTGTTTCAGGCTGCTCAGCCCTGACGAGTGCTTCTCTGAGCAGCTCCAGAAGGCCTAAAAACAACCCTATCATTGCAGCGCGAGTCGGCCTGGACTCGAACAAACGTTCAAGAGTCATAGGACCCTCAGTCTGTAGGCGGTGCAATATCTCTATTTGATATAGATCAATCGGTGTGTCGTCCTTTATGTGGCCTGTCTGACTGACGGAGCCGGTAGCCTTACATATTGAGTCGAAGGCTTCGAGCAGGTCCCAGATACTTATCTGCTCGATATCAAGCTGTGGTTCCGAATCGGGTTTCAATCGATCAATTACACTATCCGGACGGGCAAAACGTTCACGTTGTCTGTCGGCAGCGGCGTTAAGCAAATTGGCAGCATCTTTAAACCTCTTGTATTCAAGAAGCTGACGGATAAGTTCTGTGCGGGGATCTGTTATGTCAGCGTCCTGTAGTTGATCGGATTCTGCTTTCGGCAGCAGCATCGCCGACTTTATTTCCATTAACGTAGCGGCCATAACTAAAAAGTCACCTGCCAGGTCGATGTCGAGCCTTTTAAGCATTTCGATGTAATGCAGATACTGGTCGGCTATTTTGGCTATGGGAATGTCATAGATATCCACCTCCTCTTTCCGGACCAGATACAGAAGCAGGTCCAGCGGACCGGCGAACATTTCAAGATTTACACGATAATCAGCCACGCACTAATCCTGTCTTTGATTAGATTCCAAAATCTCCCGTGCCTGTTCAGCCTGGCTTTCAAGAGTCTGCAGCTCGATGTCAATTAGGCCCGCAATACCGGAGTATACATTCCCAACATTTTGCCCGGTCACAACCGCTTTGATACCGAAATCCTCGAGCAATTGCTTTGCCAGTTCAGCATCTATATTGTCGGCGAATCGTGCAATTGTAACAAGCTTCTCGGACATGCTTACATTTCCAAACCAACAGCCTTCCGGGCTTCAGTTAAGGTTTGCACAGCTATAGCTTTTGCGCGCTTAGCTCCCTTTGCAAGGACGCTTTTGACATAATCAATGTTGCTTTCAAGTTCTGCCCTTTTTGCTCGGAATGGGCTAAAGTATTCTATCATCAGATCAGCGAGGCGTTTTTTAGCCTCACCGTAGCCAACACCACCTGTGCGGTATTTGTTTTCCCACTCAGTTAATTCTTCTTGTGAGGCAAATAATTTCAAGAGGGCAAAGACGTTGCAGTTGTCGGGATCTTTTGGCATTTCAACTGGTGTGGAGTCGGTAACTATTTTCATGATTTTTTTTCTAACGTCTTCTTCAGGCTCGAACATCTCGATTGTATTGCCGTAGCTCTTGCTCATTTTTTGGCCATCAGTTCCGGGTACAACCGCCACCGATTCAATAATATATTCCTTGGGTATGGCGAAGACTTCGCCGTAACTGCTGTTGAAACGCACTGCAATGTCGCGAGTTACCTCAATATGCTGCTTCTGATCGGCGCCCACGGGGACCATATCCGATTTGTAAATCAAGATATCTGCCGCTTGCAGAACTGGATAGGCAAACAGGCCGTGATTGGGGCTGAGACCCTGTGCGACTTTTTCCTTGAAGCTGACACATCGCTGCAATAGGCCCATTGGCGTCACGCAAGAGAGAAGCCAGGTTAATTCAGTCACCTCGGGCACATCGGATTGTCGCCAGAAGACTGTCTTTTCGTGATCGAGGCCCAGGGCCAGGTAGTCCATCGCGACGTCCAAGGTGTGCCGAGCAACATCGGCCGGGCATGGATTGCTGGTAAGAGCGTGGAAGTCAGCAATAAAATAAAAACAGTCGTGTTCCGACTGCAGTTGCAGGTGTTGGCGCATTGCACCGAAAAAGTTGCCTATATGAAGTCGACCTGATGGCTGGATTCCAGAAAGAACTCTCACGTTAGACTCCGATGCTTCAAGGCAAAAAATAACATACGAAACTGTCGATGCAAGGATACAAATAGGGACAGCAAGTGTCAAGGAGGTGGTTATTAGTTTTCCAACTGTGGGGTGAAGTTGTACAAGGGTGCGCGGATTGACCCGCCCATCTCTTCATGTATATACTTAGAGTCAGGAGACTAAGTTCCGTACGTACTTTCGCACGGTTGAGCTGCAGATGTTCTTTTTTTCTATGTTCTGCCGAGCGATTTTAAGTAGCGTTTTGATTTTCGAAGTCCCATCCGCGAGGCTTTTTTCTTTACCGCTTCGGTTGGTCGGCCGAGTTTTGTAGCTATTGCAGCTGTAGGATTATTCGGGAAAAGTTTTTTTAGCAGGCCGACCTCTCTTCCTGTCCATAGTCCCTTGACGAGCTTTTTCCTTTTTGCGGTCTTTTTCTTTTTTGGCATCCCGCGACTCCTTTCACTTGTGCTGTTTTTTAGCGCCCCACTGAATTGATGATATTTTAATGGGTGATATATTGGCAAGCAAAGAAATTTTCTCGCTCCAGCCTCGAAATTAGCATGATTCACAGCCGAAGTCGGTTTTCTAAGTTAGGCAGGTTCCTGTCGTTGTGAATTGCCATCGGTCTCATCTGTCGAAGTTGCCCGATCAAAAAAGACGCCCCGTTCGGCAGGTTACACGCATCTTAATTTGCGAAATTTTTATGAGGGAACAGTTGTTTTTTACATTGCTTTGCAGTATTCTTGTGGACGTACCACTGCTGCATAATGGAGCAGGGACTAATTAACAAATCTATTTTTTGGGGAGTTTTGCCATGAATCAGATGTTAATTCACAAAACAAGGGCTAAGACTGCTATTCTTATCTGTCTACTGTTATTGGTACAGACATCGCTAGTCTGGTCGGCCGATGAAATCACGGGTGATTGGGAAATCACTATGGACTTCAACGGCCGGCAGAGCTTCGCCACGTTATCTATTTCCAAAAAGCCTGACGGTACTCTCACCGGCAAGTGGGGCCGGGATGAGTTGTCCAATGTCGAATTCCAGGACGGAAAGCTTACATTTGTTCGCATAGTCACAAGGGGCGATAGAGAGTTCGTAACGGACTATGAAGGAATTTTGAAGGACGGCAAGCTTATAGGCAAAATGTCCAATATGCGGGGTGAGTTTTCCGCCAACGGCGAACGTCCCAAACCCAAGTGCCCTGTCTTAGGTCAATGGGACATTAACTTTACTGTTGGTGATCGAGAAATTAATGCCAGGCTATCAATTTCTGAGAAGCCCGATGGTACATTGGCAGGTGAGTGGAAAGAAGAGGAAGGCGAGCACGTAATCTCCAATGTCAAATTCCAGGATGGAGAGCTCACCTTCACTCGAAAGAGCAAAATCAACGATTTCGAGTTTGAAACGTATTATGAAGGTGTTGTCGCAGGCCACAAGCTGATTGGAATGTTCGAGAACGAAATGGGCCAGTGGCAGGCCAATGGCCGGCGCGTGGGCGCGGACCTTGTCGGAGAGTGGGAACTTACGACAACCTCCGAACGGGGTACGCGTACGAGTATGATGAAAATTTTTGGAGACCTGACCGGTAGATACGAATCATTTGGCGGTGAGATCCCCATGAAGAATATTAAACTCGAAGGCGACCAGCTAACTTTTAGCCTTGAGTTAGGCTGGGCAGATAGAACCTTCCAGATGGACTTCAAAGGTAAGCTGGATGGCAAGACCCTCAAAGGGCAAATGAGTACAGAAAGAGGTACCAGCGAGGTGACCGGCAAAAAGGTAGAGAAAAAAGCTCCGGCTCCGGCGCCTACCGAGGCTCCGTCTTCACCGGATTCTGCTGCTTCCTCGACAAGCCCATAGCACCCTGTCAAGGTTGTCTTACGCATTGTGTTGTGAGCCACACGTTGTGCGTGACGCATAGGAGAGTCAGAGACTTCAAGGCTGCTACCCTACGTGGCATTGCAGCAGCACCTGGTGTACCCAACAGCGTTGCTGAATTGCGCTTTTACGCGATTTGGGAGAGGGCGTGATTGATAGACAGTATGGCCTCATTGATTTCCGCGGTTTCCGCGAGTGCACGATTGATATTCAGGATAGCCTCATCGATTTCCGTAGTGCTCTTGAAGCCAATCACAATCGCGTCCACCAAATCGGACTGCATGGTGAAGCGTATGGACTTCTCGCGGTCCTCAGGCTTTGTGAACTTACCTTCACCAATGATTTTCATGCCGATGACGCCATGGCGGTTCTGGCGCATGACCTTGATTTGCTCCAGCACCGCAGGCAAATGAGAAGCATTGCTTTTGACATTCCAGTTCACGACTGGGGTATCAATTTGGGTACCCTGCGGATTGATCCGCACTAAATTAACGTCAACCCAATCCAATTGGGCGGCGTTAGTCAAAGCAGGTAGTGAATGGCACGATACACCGTGGGAGAGTATGATCTTTTTGGCCTTGGCCTCTTCGAAGGCGTCCATCAGATGTTTGCATCTGTCGTCCCAATTACTACCGAGCCTGCAGTGGATTAGCAGGCTGTCTATGTATTCTACACCTAACTCCGTACGGTAGCGATCGAGCACCTCCAGCGGCTTCTCAGGTAGCCCGGGCATCTTCGTCATAATGAACAGCTTCTCCCGGTTAAGACCCTTGATTGCCTCACGAATCCAAGTGTGGGTTTTGTAATTTTCAGCCGTGTCTATATACGTTATCCCCTGGTCATACGCATAACGTATTAGACGGTTAAATCCCTCAGTACCCAGAGCTCGCTGAATTCTGCCACTCCTGGTGCCTGCACCGATACCAAGCCTGCTCAGCTTCAATCCTGTCTTGCCCAGGGTGACCTGATCCGCAGCCGTTAGCTCGGCTCCTTTGGCTAAGGATTCAATAGTATAGGATGATAAGAAGGTTGTGCCGGCCAAAGCAGCCGTGCTCTTAATGAATTGACGCCGAGTGATTCTTCTTCTACTCATAGTGACATCCCTTTATATGACTGTGAGCTGCCATTGCATTATCATCACACTTTGTTGACTCTGACAAGTCTTACTATTCGCACTGAAACACACGATAAGAATGCGGTTTGACCTGTGTATTAAAAACGACCTTGTCAGCGCTTGCTGCCTGGCCCCACATGCGTCGACCGGGGAGTTCCTGACCGGAAATTGCTTCGCCGGATAACACGTCACGGAGCTTACTGATTCGCCTGTCGGTGACAATTCTAATGTCAACACTATCCGGCAGGAATGACTCCACAATAAATGTGTCGTTGTCGTAGACAAACAGAGCTACCTGGCTGGTGCTATCCACGCAGACGTAGAGATCTCGCATTAGCACTTCTTTGATTTGTGTCAGCACCTCGGCTGGCAGGTTGTATAGATCTCCGAAGTTGTCCGGGATGGTCAGAACATAGAGCTTGCTGTTCGCATAATCGGCTGAGTGAAGGATGGGATAGCCGATGCCGTTGGTCAAACAGGAGATTTCCTCCCAGGAATCGTTGGTAAGGTATTTTATCTGGGGAATGACGATTTTGGAGGAGGACTCATGAACGGTGCCGCGGCGACCCCAGAAAGCGCGGCGTTGCCAGAACTTATTAGTAATGTCTTTTCTGTCGGTGCATCTGAGCTCGACAATGTCTTCGATTCCCCTTCCTTGAAGTGCTCTTAGTAGACCGGATGTAATAACGACTGTCTTGCCGTTCATTAATTGGCCCTTGATCTTGTCCACGATGGTATCATCAAACTTTGCTGATTCGGCCAGGAATATCATATTCGCATCGGTGGGGAACTCAGGCACAAGATCTATCGGAATACCGCACATGCCGAGGTAGTTGTGCAGGAAGTCTTCTCCTGTCGAATGATAGGGCTTGTAGCTTTTGACTCCGATGGGCTTACCAAGTTTGCCGAGAAAGACGTCAATCAGTTCGAGAGCATATCCGGCGGGTCGGGCCATTGTGGTCGGCGTTACCAACGTACCGTCTTGCTGCTTGATGGGTTGCATCATTTGGTCAAAGTCGAAGCTTGTTTGTGTGCCGTGCCAGTCGGCGCGGAGCTCCTGACGGATGGGCTGTAGCATCCGGCTGAAGTCAAAGAGCGTAATCTCAGGGGCCTTAGCGAAGAGGGTAAGCCATAGCTGTTCTGCATAGCGGTCCATATACCATATTGCTCCCGTATCGACCCAGCCGCCGCCATTGCCGCCCGGCTTTATATTTTCGAGGAATCGGAAAATCAGATAGCTCTGATATTGCTGCAGGTGCTGGTCAGTGTAAACAGGGTCTCTGGTTTCCGTGCCCGTGTAGATTCTGTCGAATATTTTTGGCTCGGCTTCGAGGTTATAACCGAGACCTTGGAAATGTTCGTACCAGTTAGGATACTTGATGACCATCGTGACTTTTGGATTGACTGCCTTGGCCGGCTTGACCACAAGGTCTCTCGCAGCTTCCTCCATCAGGTCCAGCCGAAAACGAGTCCAGCTTTTGTTACCTTTGGCCTTGATACATGATTCGCACTTGCAGTTGGTGAAGAAGAAGTCGTCTAAGATGACTTCATCGAAGAGCCGGGCTGTGTACTCGGCAATTTCCCTGGCCTTTTGCCGGTGTTCGGGCCTGGTGTAGCAGAACGTCTCGAAGCGGTTACTCTCCCTGACGGTATAGGTAATGCCACCGGCGACTTTGATACCTCTGCTTTCGAAAAAATTACGGGCCTTGGTGATTGTTTTCTCATCGACCAGAACTGTATCGCGATGAGTCTCAAGATAGACCTTGTCCACTTTCACTTGCTGGGCAATTATGTCCCAGCGGTCTTTGAGCCAATTCGGGTCGTTCATCTGTTGCACTTCCTGGGCCCGGCAATAAACGGCGACATCAAAATTTTGGTAACT
>CAZFLY010000013.1:0-53312 GCA_964519995.1 uncultured Pirellulales bacterium
TGTATTGATAAATCATTAAAACCAGCCGCCTAAAAAGTGCGAAAGTTGACTACTATAGAGTTCGATTATTTAGTCTTCTTTCTTGCTTTGGTCAGCTTTTTGGTTTTTGTCTTAATCTTTGTCTTTCGCTTTGCTCGAGATGATTCACTTTCTTGTCTCAAAAGGAAGTAGAACTCGTAGCCGTTTTTGGCTGAAATCTGTCTTGTTAAAAAACCTTCTATTTCCTGTTCATTGGCATCGGGATCGGTTAGCTCGTTGTTTTTTAAATACTCTATCATTTTTCTGGTGAAAGGTATGGCATGCCCTTGAAAGGCTGTCAACATACAGTAATTAACTGCAAAACGGCTGGTGCCGTCTAACTTCTCAAGAGCCTGTTTAACTGGGCGCTTGCCAATCTTGCTTAAGGCTTTTAAACTGACAGTGTGATATGTGTTGAATATAGCTTTCAGGATCTTTAAAAGGTTCGCAGCTATTTCTTTATTCTCAGGCGCATCTTCACCAAGGACCTCAATAATCTCTTCGGGCCTAGAGACCCGCAGGTCGTTCAGATCAATAAAATGCTCAGCAAATCGCCTCTGTGCGGAATGGGCTGCCGGGTCATTGGTGTTTTCGCTTATGGTCGCGTAGACTAATGCATCTGTTGGCTCTTCGTAAACAACCGCTTGAACCTTAGAACTTCCGCGCTTAAGCTTACGATATAGCTTTTGCACCTTTTTGGAATATTCTCTGCTATTCTTCATGAAAGCTGCCTCTCACAATATGAGGGCTAACCATAAAGGGCAACGCAAACGAGCGACGTATGGTAGAACAGTTAGGTTCATTGGTTTTGTGTCGGCAAATCAGTAATATCACCTGCATGGTCTTTTTCTAACTCGCTCATTGCGCTGTCAATCAGCTTCATAGTTTCCAATGTCTTTTTAAATTTTTCATCCTTGTGAAATTGCAAAATGGGGCAAAATTTACTCTGCATTTTGCCTGCCAGCAGTGACTGGATTTTGCTCCGGGCATGTGTAATAGCAGCAAAGGTCTTGTTTTGGTCAGCATCACTTTTGCCCAGAATACTAAGGTACACATCTGCGCTACGCAAATCAGCAGACATCTCTACTCGGGTGACACTAACGAGACCCTCTATACGCGGGTCGCTAAGATGGTTGGTAATTGCGTCGCTGACTGCTTTCATGACCACACGAGCAACTTTCTCCTGTCTTCGTGTCGGCATCATAATCTGATCGTTTGCGATTCGAGAATTGGATTATTAAAAAAAACTGCGTACTCAGCGCAAAAGACGTTTAACAACTAAAGCGTTCTGGCTACCTCAACAATTTCGTAGAAGTCGAGAATGTCGTCAACTTTAACATCATCAAATCCTTCTATTTTAATGCCGCACTCGAGTCCTGTCTTGACCTCGCGGACGTCATCTTTGAAGTGTTTTAAGGACTCTATATTCAGACCATCTCTAAGCACGATATTGTCACGGATCAATCGCACCTTTGCGTTTTTGTTTACTATGCCACTGCTAACATAGCAGCCTGCTACGGTTCCAATACGTGAAACCTTGAATGTGGCTCTGACTGTAGTTCTGCCAAGGCTCTTTTCTGTCTCTTCTGGCTCGAGTAGGCCTACCATGGATTTTTCTAGGTCTTCGGTTATACGGTAGATGATATTATAAAGCCTTATCTCGATGCCTTTAGCCTCGGCAAGCTTAGCACCGTATTCGTCAGCAACGACGTTGAAGCCAATTATGATGGCGTTTGATGCCTCGGCAAGTAGAACATCTCCTTCAGTGATTCCGCCTGGCGCTGCATGCAGAATATTCACCTTAACTTCATTAGTGCTGAGGTCAGACAAGTATTTGGTTAGGACATCAACGGAACCTTGCACATCGGCGCGGATGATTATATTCAGTTCCTTGGCATTGCCCGCCTCAATCTGACTGAATAAATTGTCGAGAGTCACCTGGGTTCGCTCAGCAAGGGAAGTTTCTCTTGATAATGTCTTATTTTCTTCAGCAGCGGCCTTGGCTCGGTTTATATCGGCTAAACAGTAGAATCTGTCGCCCGCTTGGGGGACATCGCTAAGGCCCATGACCTCCACCGGCATTGAGCTGGTAGCAGTTTTTATACTTTTGCCGTAGCTGTTCCTTAACATTTTGACTCTGCTATAAGCACAGCCGGCCAGTATGATATCGCCTTTGCTGAGTTGACCTTCTTTGATCAACAATGTTGCTACTGGGCCTTGTTGTGGTGACAGCTTTGCCTCGACGACCCATCCTGTTGCAGGTATTGTATCATCAGCTTTTAATTCGAGTAGTTCAGCTACATAGTCGAGACATTCAAGTAAATCATCTATGCCTTCACCAGTAACTGCGCTGGTCTTTACTAACTCCGTATTTCCACCCCATTCAGTGGGTGTCAAGTCATGTTCAGCCAACTGCGAATAAATGCGATTTATGTCACAGCCGGGCAAATCGATTTTATTTAGAGCTACGATGATGGGCACTCCTGCTGCTTTACTGTGTGCTATGGCTTCGACTGTCTGTGGCATCACTCCATCATCAGCAGCGACTGTTAGAACGACCACATCAGTCATGTTGGCGCCTCTTGCCCGCATTGCTGTGAAAGCCTCGTGTCCCGGCGTGTCTATAAATGTCACCGTCTTGGTGTCCCAGCTAACCTGGGAGGCACCAATATGCTGTGTGATACCGCCAGCCTCTCCAGCAGCTACGCGGGTCGATCGAATCTTATCTAATAGGCTCGTTTTGCCATGGTCAACATGTCCAAGCATTGCAGCAACCACTGCTCGTTTCTTGAGATATTTTCTCTCGCGCTTCTCGAACTCTTCTCGTATTTGCTCCTCAATTGATTTCTTGTATTCGATTATCAGCTCCATATCAAACTCTAGAGCAATCAGTTCGGCAATGTCGTTGCTAATAATCTGGTTGGCGGTGGCCATAATCTGGTGCTCCATCAGTTTGCTGACTATATTTGATGATTTGACTGCCAGGGCAGCGGATAGGTCTTTGACTGTGATTGGCTCGTACACAACGGCTTTTTGGGGTCTGGCACGTACAGCAGCGTCACGTTTGGCTTTTGTGGCGATCGTTCTCGCTGGCCTTGACCGAAGACCCTCGCCACCGGCGGCGTTTAGTCTTGCTTGTCTTTCTTCAATATCTCTCTGCCGCCATTTGCTTCTAAACCTTGACTTCTTTGTTGGTTCAGCCTCTTCGTCTTGTCGCCGGCGCCCATGCGTCCTGTCTTTCTGTCCTTTTAGGAATCGCTTTTTGTCTTTACCCGCATCAAGAGCTTGTCCCTGGTTCTCATCTTTGCTGTACATTAACGGCTCGGTAACCGGTGCGTCGAACCGGGGTCTTGGCCTTGGTTTCGGCCGTCGTAAGGGTTCTGGTGCCTCAACTCGGATGACAGTTGGCCCACTTAGTTTTGCTGGCTTGGGCTTTTCAAGAATCGGTCCAGCAGGTAGTATCGGTTCTGGCTTGGTTTTTTGGCGTTTCACGACGATTTTTTCTTCTGGCGGTTGCTGTTGCTCTAAGGCTACTTCAGCCTCGGCTGGTTCCTTACCAGGTTCCAAAACCACTACCGTTAGTGGTTTCTGATCGCCTTTGTCAGCTTCCGCAACAAGAGGCTGTTTCTGTGAAGTTTCTATGGGCTCAGCGATCTTAGAGGACTCGACCTCTGTTTTCTTAGCTTTGGCTGCTTTTTTTCGCTTCGGTTTGAGTCGGACCTTTTTCAAATCCACCTTCTTGGTTCTCTCGACGGTTGTGATATTCTCTCCTTCGCTGAACCATTCTCGAATGGTAGCTGCCAAGCCGGCGGAGATCGCGGACATATGATTCTTAACGTCCAGGCCTTCACCCTGGCATTTCTTGACGATAGCTGAGCTTTTTACACCCAACTCTTTTGCCAATATGTAAACTCTTGTAGCAGCCAAAAAAACCTCCGAGCCTTAGCTTTCCAGTTCATCGCTAATCTGGTTTGTCTGCTGAGCTAGTTCCTTTTCCGCCTGTTTTTGTTCTGCCTCAGTAGCTTGAGCTTTGGCCTCTTTGCTTGCTGCTTCGACTATTCGCTCAGCCAGGTCGGGTTCTATCTTCAGTTCACTAATAAGTGGTTCTGCACTTATGTCATCCAGGTCCAACACAGATATGACACCCAGTGCTATCAACTTATCAACGATTATTTCATCGGCACCTTCGACACTTTTAACACAATTTGCCAGCCGTTCAATGCCCTGATTGTACTCATCAGGCGTGAGTATATCGATGTCCCAACCGGACAGTCTTGCTGCCAGCCGAACGTTTTGCCCGTGCTTGCCGATAGCGAGGCTGAGCTGATCTTCTTCTACAACAACTGTTGCTCGGCCCAGCTCGAAACACAGGGCTATTTCACTAACCTTTGCCGGCATTAGGGCATTGGTCACAAGTACCTGTGATGAGTCGTTCCAGCGGACGATATCAATTTTTTCTCCACCAAGTTCATCAACGATGTTTTTAATTCTGCTGCCGCGTACACCTACGCAGGCCCCCACGGGATCGACTTTGTCGTCGAGTGAGGCAACTGCGACCTTGGTTCGATAGCCCGCTTCCCGTGCGAGCACTCGTATTTCGATGATTCCCTCTGTAATCTCCGGCACTTCTGACTCGAACAATCTGCGAATAAAGTCAGGATGTGTTCGTGAGAGAATAATCTTGACTTGGCTTAAGGACTCTTTTACATCGAGAATGAGGCAGCGAATTCTCTCACCAGGTCTATGTGTCTGGCCGGTTATCTGTTCGCTTTTTGGCATAAAGCCTTCGGTCCAACGGTCCAGGTTAATAATCAGGGTACCGCCTTCGTAGCGAACAACTGAGCCGCTTATCATTTGGTTTTTCCGCTGCACAAACTCGGTGTAGATACTTTCTCTTTCATCTGCTTTTATTTTCTGAATCATTACCTGTTTGGCTGTCTGAGCGGGAATACGCCCGAGCTGTTTGATATCTATTTGTTCGTTGTCCTTAAAGGTGCTGACCTGTCCCGTTTTTCTGTCAATATGCACTACTATTTCACTATCCAGTTCTCCAAAATGCTTTCTAACTGCCGAGACCATAGCCTCTTCGAGATCGGTGAATATCGACTCCTTATCGATATTCTTGTCGCGCGCTATGTTGTCTACAATTCTCAATAATTCCTGATTCATATTCTTTTATCTTTCTGAGCCAGCACCTTTTTTATCTTTTTACGACTCGACGCCAAAATCGGCGCCGGAGAAAAAAAAGTGGAAACCTAAATAGTCTCCACTTCAAAAGCATGCGAAATAAAACGAGCTTGTAGCCTGTCCTTACATTACATCAACCACCTCCGAAAAGTCCTTTTCTTGACAAGGCTGCAAAACTAAAATCCAACCATAAGCCTCGTTCGTCTCGCGACGCTGAAGCAGAAACATCGATTTACAAGCCGCCATCCGCTCAACAACATAGCCGTGCAGATCAGTTGTTCGTCTAACCTGCTGCACTGTTCATTAGTCCCATCAAAAGTATATTATACACCTCTTTAGCCCAAAATTATGCTTTGGCAGCCATTAATCCTTATAGATAAAATCATTATACTAATCGTCAGAGACGATAAGGGCAATAACTTTTTCGACGAATTTGTACAATTTTTGCTCCGAAATATAGCAGAAAACCATTCTTTTAATGCTAATAATGGCCTATACGTCAATATCAGTAGCATATTATAAATTCTTAAGGATGATCGGATAGATTTTTATCGTTCGCAAAGTTTTCCCAACAATCGAGGTGGTTGTCCGTGTATCCAATCTTCGTACTGACCCGTAATCAAGAGATTGGCGGCCCACAATAAGGTTAGGTAATACTATTCTACATCACAACATATCCGGAATGCATGTAATGCTTATTAAGTAGCTAAACAAACGTAGGGTGATGTCAGAGTATCTGCGAGACGGAGGATCAGAGGCCGAGATTAGCATTTTGTGTTAAAAATCCCAATTTTAACCTTATTAAGCATCACATTTTATAGATTATTGTTTAATACCTATAATACCTATATATTTTTAGTAATATTATCGGTTCTTTAAATGTAATATTGGCATTTTCACAGCTATTAACGCTAACTATTGTTACATAAACAGTTTACGTTCACAAGTCCTCCTTCAATTTGCTCAATGTAGTTCCTGTTGTGTCTTTCAATTTGTATCTTTTCATATAAATGGTTGCGTAGTCAGGAAACACGGATCAAAAAATATTTTAAAAAATGGAAAAAAGAGTTTGAAATAAATATAAAGATAGATATAATACACAAAATAGAGAAAGGAGGTAGGATAGATGAGAAGGATACTAATTGTTGCAGCATTATGTTGGCTGATTGTTTTGGTCAACACCGTAATGTCTAACACAAATCCAGATTATCTGCCCGCTTATATAGCAGAAGCAAAAATGTCATGGAACAGGGGAGATGAAGGCAGCACTTGGCAGGTTTTTGATTTCTATACAAATGCCAATCCAGCAAAGCCCGACTACGGTGATAATCCCTATGGTGAATCCATGATTACAATTGACGAGTTGGATTCATACTGGGATGGAAATTTTGATGGATGGTCTGGATGTTACGGTCCGCTTGACCTATCGCTCCAAATTCCAAACAACGAAGATCCTTTGGCATATAAAGAAATTTGGTTGGAGCTATCTTATAAAGGAACTCTTGTAGAGTTTTCGGTTATTCCTGAAGGTCTTGAAGATATCGAGTACACAGTAGAACAATTGTTGGGTCCCGAGAGCAATCCGGGACAGGGCTGGGCGTCAGCTATTATTGGCTTTCGCATAAGTCCTAATCCGGCATCTGAAACTATAAACCTCAGTATCAACAGTGTCCCTTGGTGTCAGGTCACTCCTTCAGTAGATTACGTTGTTGTGGATACCCTTTGCATTCCAGAACCTGCTACTTTATTACTTCTTTGTAGCGGTATCGGACTTGCCAACCGGCTTCGTAGACGTAGAACTTTATAAAAGTAACCACAAAAACAGAGAATCAAGAAGGCCATGAGAAATTAGCTCATGGCCTTTTGAATTTGTGGGGACGGTCGATTAGCCTGTTATTGAGTAACTCCTGGTAGAGCGTAATCTGTCGCGCAATGCAATATTAGAAATACGTTACGAAGCCGGAATCAATCGTGCGGTTAACTTGCCCTTTGTTACGACTATTTTTTCCAATCGTACTTTTCTATCATCGACCTTAAATACCGGCTCGAATGACCGTTCACTGAGTAGCGACGCAGTAATCTGCGTTCGCAGGTCCTCTGCATCAACAGATACCTCTTCAAGCCATCTCTGATACATTTTCTCGGCGACTAATTTAGCAAGAGGGGTAATATTCATTGCCCCAACCTTCATTTTGGCCACATGCAGGTTCAAGAGTCCTTTCTCATCAATCATTGGCTCAATAACAATAGTTGCGACAAACTCAGCACCTTTCACATTAGCTGTTCCCATTAACACAATACTGCCCGGCATAAAAAGCACCGCGGGTGCGTAAAAACTAATACCTTCGGATTCGGCCGACCAGTTCGCTATTGTTTTGTTCACGCCCTGTTCGATAATTACAAGCTCGAATGGCTCACCAAGTTGAACGCCATTGTACAGTTCCGATGACAGATACGTCAGATACCGGTTAACTCGGCCTTGCTGTTCGGTACCGGCAGAGTCCAATGGTGCATAACGAGTTGGCTTATGCAGTAGTAGTGTGAAAACTGCTGCTGCTACAGCTATATCTATTACGAGCCAGATAGTGAGCTTTATATATTTTTTCTTTTTGCGTGCTTTCAATTTGCAGTTGCTATTTTGAAGAACCATTTATGTCTTGCCTGAAGCCGCTTACGTGATTATAGTGATTAATGCTTTAGGTAGAAAGTTTTTCATTCAAGAGATTATCGAGTTTTGTTAATATCCTTAAAAGGAAAGGAAGGTCGGTTGATAGATGGCAAGTCACTTCGCCGATCGGCTCTGCGGAGCTGTTGAGAGAAAAAAGACTTGTTTGATTGTGGGCTTGGACCCTGTTTACAGTCGGTTGCCATCAGCGATAACGAGTCATAGCCAGATGAATGATGAATTCGACGTCGCTGCTGCGGTGGATGCGATTTTTGATTTCTGTACGCGTGTCATGCGAATTGTTGCTCCGATCGTACCGGCAGTGAAAATTAATATCGCCTTTTTTGAGAAGTATCTTTGGGAGGGTCTTGAGGCTTATTATGCGCTCATTAGTGAGGCCGATGGACTTGGCCTGGAAATCATCGGCGATGTGAAACGTGGTGACATCAGCCATACTGCTGAGGCATACGCTATGGCTCATCTGGAGAATCCTGAGCTTACTGGGCTTGAAGATACTCTTGCTCCCGATGCTATAACGGTCAATGGTTACACCGGAGCTGATGGCATCGAGCCTTTTGCAAAGATTGCCGACGAACAGGGTAAAGGCGTGTTCGTTTTAGTCCGTACGAGCAATCCTTCTGCGGCCGCAATTCAGGATTTCGCAGACGCAAATGGACAGAAAATGTATGAGAAGGTCGCTGAGATTGTCGGCCAAATCGCAGACAAACCTGAACGGGTTGGCAAGCGCGGCTACAGTAACATTGGAATGGTCGTTGGTGGTACAGCACCCGAGGTGACAACTGCCCTTCGACAATGTTATGACAAGATTTGGTTTCTCGTGCCTGGCTACGGCTCCCAAGGGGCTTCCGCAGCGGACTGTTTGCGGTTCTGCAAGTCGGACGGTACTGGCGCACTTATAAATGCTTCTCGCTCGATAATCTACGCGTACGAAAAGCCTCAGTACAAGGGCCAGTTTGGCGATGACTGGAAGAAGTGTATCGAGCAGGCGGTCATTGATGCAAAGGTCGATCTGGCAAAAGCAATGCAGGCCCGGATATGAACAAGGCTTTTTTCGGAGGCAAGAAAGTTCTCGTAATGGGTTTGGGACGGTTCGGCGGTGGAGTGGATGTCTCTAAATTTGCTGCAAACGCAGGTGCAAAAGTAATAGTAACAGATTTGCTGACAAAGCAAAAGCTGAGCGGTTCGATAAGTCAACTCGATGAATTTCCGGATATAGAATTTCACCTTGGCTCTCACTGTGCGCTCGACTTTGAGCAGACTGATATAATCATCGTTAATCCGGCAGTTGCACCAGATAACGAATATCTTCAACTGGCCCGTCAGCATAAAAAGTCAATCATGTCACAGATAGGCATCTTTTTTGAGCTATGCCCTGCAAGGATAATTGGCATCACTGGTGCTAACGGCAAGAGTACTACAGCCGCACTGACAGCACATCTACTAAAAAAGGCGAGATACGAGATACGAGATACGAGATACGAAAACGTTTGGCTAAGCGGCAATATTGGCAATCAGCCATTATTGACCTTGCTGGACAAAATCAGCCCGGATGATCTGGTCGTACTGGAGTTGTCAAGTTTTCAAATCGAACAGTTGGCTGAAATAAAAAAGGCACCTCATATCGCGCTTCTGACAAATCTCACACCGAACCATCTTGACCGGTACGGAACCTTCGAGAATTATTGCACTGCCAAAGAGAACATCTTCAAATTTCAAAAGTGCGATGTAAAATCACCCGCCGTCTCGATTTTCAATTCGGAAGACGAAATTGCCAGCCAATGGTTTGGGAAGTACAGCGAACAAGCAGGTAGAGTCTGCATCAAATTTTTAATCAGCGAGATAAGCAAAAAAATTCAAAGTAACTTCGGCTTGCCCGGTCGAGCAAATCTTTCAAATCTTGCTGCTGCTATTGCCATAGCAAAATATCTTGGCATTGATGAGGACTGTATAAAGGACGCATTGGTGGATTTTCGGGCGCTATCGCATCGGCTTGAGTTCATTGCAGAGATAAATGGTGTGCGCTGGTACAACGACTCCAAGGCCACGACACCGCACAGCGCTATTGCTGCCTTGGATGCTTTCGAGCAGCCTCGGATCATTATTGCAGGAGGCTACGATAAAAACATAATGTTTGATGAACTTGGCCGAAAAATCGCGCAAAGTGCCAAAGCCGCTATTTTGCTTGGCCAGACCGCCCAGAAAATCGCAAAAGCAATCAAAACCTGCCTCCGAAGCCGAGTGAAGATCGAAATCGTGCCTTCATTAGCCGAAGCCGTCGAGTCAGCCCATAGACTTTCAGAAAGCGGAGACGTGGTTTTGCTAAGCCCAGCTTGTGCGAGTTATGACATGTTTGACAACTATCAACAGCGAGGTGATGAATTTGTCGGACTTGTACGCAACATTATGACATTATAACTAAGACTCGATTCGCTCACTCCGTTTGAACAGCCATCCGATGATTATGGGAATATATCTGTTAAATCTCAAAAGACATTTAAAAAAATTTGGTTAGCTCTGCCTTGATTGCTGAGCAAAAAGCACGTTCATAGGTTAAGCAACTTAGCTGCTCATATTTCCTGCATCAGTGCATCATAAAGACACCCCTCGAATCTGTCGAATTAAGTACAGACGGCACAAAAGGCTTCGGAGGTTACCAAGGGGTTGAAAATGGACACTAATTCTGAACGAAGACGAGAGCAAAGACTGTGCTATTTCTGGCCCGTCTGGTTCGCAGAGGACTTCGGCGGAGAACTTTCACAGGGCCAAATGGCTGATATTTCGAGTGCTGCTGCGGCGTTCACTTGTTACGCCAATGGCAGTTGTCCCTCTCTAGGTCAGCACATAACCGCACGCTTCAGTGTTCCGCGTTACGGACCAGATGAGTCCTTCGATTTGGCGGACTTCACTCGTTTGGGTTACGTATATAGAGTTGACCACGTGAATAACTTTCAACGCCGTGTTGCGATTCAGTTTGCCGAGCCACTGCCCTTCAAACCCGGAGAACAGGCCAACTACGAATTCGCGGCACTGGCACAATAGAAGCCTACACGTGTGCAACTGACTGTCTCATCTGCAGAAGCGCACTAAGCATCGGTTTTCGTTTTGTATTATGTTGACTGTCGCCCCTTTCGATGCTCTGCACATCCAGCTTGATCGAAGTCCCAAGGCGGCCCGGATGTTGAGTCAAGTCGGCTTCCGGTTTGTTATTACGATGTCAATATCACTGCAAGTGACATATAGATTGCTACACTTATTGAATCATTTGCGGTCGTTACAAGGGGGCCGGAACTTATTGCAGGCTCTATGCCAATACGGCGGAATAGAAACGGCAGCAGCAAACCGAGTGTTGTCGCGACCATTATTGCTGAGAACATTGCCGTTCCAAACGCAAAGATCAGCCGAACTGGTTCTATCGTTTTTTCTGCTGCCTTGGAGTAAATTAACAGTGCGCAGGCCAATCCTCCCAATATACTACAGCTCAGGGCCACCAAAAGCGCAACTCGTACCTCACGCGTAAAAACCTGGCTGAACTTCAGCGCTGCAAGGTGACCGGTCGCCAATCCGGAGACAACAATGGCGGAGGTTTGGAGACCTGCGTTGCCACTGATCGCTGCGATCATTGGCACAAACGCAGCTGCGACCACAAACACCATTTGGTTGTGCGTCCTGAAGAATGTCATTACCATCGCCGTGATAGCTGTGCCAATCAAACATGGTAAAAGCCATGTCATGCGAATCCGCGCAGCATGAAAAGCGGAAAATTTGTCCAGTTCATCTGCGTCGGTACCGGCCATCGCGTATAAGTCCTCTGCAGCTTCCTCCTCCGCGACCTCGATGACGCGGTCGGCAGTGATTCGGCCGATAAGATTATGGTTTTTGTCCAGGACTGGCACAACGATGAGGTCATTTTTGCTGAATATGTTTCGTACCTCCTCCTGGTCAGTATTGGTCGTTACATGGATAGTATCAGGATCTATCAGCTTTTCTATCTTAGTATCTTCCGGCTTGGTCAGCAGAAATCTTATCCGCACGTCCCCCAGAAATCGGCCGGTTTTATTCGTAACATAAACGGAGTAGAAATCCTCGTCTATCTCAGCAGCTCGGATTTTGCTGATAGCCTCAGCAACCGTGGCGTCTTCATGGACACTTATAATAATTGGGTCCATGATGCCGCCTGCGGAGTCCTCCGAGTAAGTCATCAGCTTGCGAATTTCCTGAGAATCCTCTCGTGCAAGGCTGCCGAGGACCTTCTGCATTATCTCTTCCGGCAGTTCCGCCAACAAATCCGCCGCGTCATCATAGTCGAGCTCTGAGACAATATCTTTGATTTCATTCTCTTGCAGCAGCTCAAATAGTGTCGCCCGTGTAGCCTCATTGACCTTCTCCAAAACCTCTGCGGCCATAGGCTTGGCCAGCACATCAAATATCACCCCTCTCTGCTCATCATCCACGAACTCAACGACCTCGGCTATATCGCTACTTCGCTGTTCGCCGAGCAGTTGTCTCAAAGCAGTTGAATCCTGGGCTTCAATCAGATGCTCAATCTCTTGCCATAGCTCTTTTATCTTGTCGTCCTGCTCTGCCATCAGATCGTTACTTTCCCCTAACTGCTACGTGTACGTCAGAGTCAATACAGATTAAGAATTTGCACTACTAAAGATTGCTGTTCGCAGCATACAATAACTCAGGGCCTTTTGTTGAGCAACAACTTTATGTGCTTGGTTCAGCCTGAACACGCAAAGCTGCGTGATTACTGAACTTGGTTTTCAGCTTTAAGATTGGCCAGGCAGACGCGGGCGTTTCGCTTCAATCGGTCAAGACCTAAACGCCTGATTGGAGAATCGAAAAACTCGCCATTAAACGCCGATGCGGTCATGTTCAAGATTCGGTGCAGGTCAAGTTGGGCCCTTTCAGCATAAAATCTCAACTGCTTATTGGCGCGTACGGGGGCCTTTTGCAAATGGGGGCAGGCCAATACACATTCGTCACATCCAAAGATACGATTGTTGATTTTTAGTGCCTGCTCTGGGTCTATTTGGCCTTTGTGCTCGATAGTCAGATAGCTGATACATCTATTGGCATTGAATTGGCCATCGCGGCTAAGGGCACCTGTCGGGCAGGCATCTATGCACTTATGGCAGTTTGTACAATTGCCTTTGATAGGCTCATCAGGCTGTAGTCTTAACGTTGTAACTATTTCGGCAAGAAATATCTGTGGCCCGAGTCCGGGATTGATTAACATGTGATTTTTGCCAATAAAGCCTAAACCTGCTCTAACGGCTAAGGCTCGCTCGGCCAGCGGTGCCGAATCGACACAAATTCTGAACTCATTATCAGTGGAAGTAACCGAACGGATAAAATCAATAAGTTTGCGCAGACGTTTCTTTATGAACCCGTGGTAATCCTCATATTGGGCATAATTAGCCACACTGCCTGTTGGCACGGTAGGCTCTGCTTGCTTTGCTTTTCGCTTGGGCGGCGAATAATTTAGGCCGACAACAATCACAGACCATGCACCTTTTAGAAGTCTCGCGGGGTTGACCCGCTTCTCGAAGTTCTTACGCAAATAGTCCATTTGCCCGGCGTAGCCGGATTCGAGCCAATTGTGCAATAATGTGATCTGTTCCACATCTATCGGCGACGCATTCGTTATGCCGACCAAGTCGAAGCCCAATTCAAACGCTCTGTGTTTTATGTCTTTAGTCTCGTATCGCATCTCGTATTTACTATCTTGCATATCACAGGGAGTTACAAGAGTTTGTAATCGGTGGATTCCATTATACGAGAAAATAATCGACGATTTTACCTGAAGCTAATAAAAAAGTTGTGAGCGATATACTCACATCCCTTGTTTTTTAATATGTTGTTACTGCAAACGCAGGTTTTGTGCGCGATACGCTCGACGCAATACGAAATACGAGTCACGAACCACGGCTCATGCCCTGCGTTGTCTCAACGCGGTCAATCCGCCAAGGCCAAGCATCACAATCGTTACAGGTTCGGGAATTGCAATTGCAGTGGGATTAACCAGGCCAGTTGTGACCACGTCTTCAACGTTGCTGCCATCGAGATTGGCACGTTGGATTTTGGCGGCATCATAGTCTGTCCAGTATATCTTACCACCAGCTATATCAACGGCGATGCCCCATGGTGATTGTAAACCGGTGACTAAGTCATCGAGGTTACCACCGTCCAGATTGGCTCTTTGTATTCTGCCGGTATCGCCGTTTGTCCAGTACATCTTTCCAGCGGTTGGGTCGAGAGCAATACTAATTGCCCAAGCACTAGTAACTATGGCTTCAAGACTGCTGCCGTCAAGATTGGCCCGGAGGATATTGCCAGAATCAATATCAGTCCAGTACACTTTGTCGCTCCGACCGTCCACAGCGATATCCCAGGGCAAAGATAGTCCACTGGTTACCGTTTCTTTGATATTGGAGCCATTCAGGTCTGCCTGCTGTATCTTCTGGGTGCAGCAATCCACCCAGTACATCTTCTCACCATAGCGATTAAGATCGATACCCAACGGGCATGTAACCGCAACAGCTAAGTCTTCGGCGTTGCTGCCATTTAGGTCGGCCCGCCGAATCTTACCAGCACCTATGTCTGTAACGTCTGTCCAATACATTTTGCCAGCAGCCGGATGGATCGCAATACCATACGAATAGACGTCTGTGACCAGATCTTTGACATTACTTCCATCAACATTGGCCCGCGAAATCTTAGCGGTGTCTTCGTCTGCCCAGTACATCATCGTCGCGGAGGCAACTGATGAAACTACTGCCAGGAGAATCGTTGGGAATACCATAACAAATATTCTGTAAGTCTTCATTTTTTCCTTTTCCTTTTCACTGCGGTAGTCATTTTGTGCTGACGGTTTTCAATTCATCTAAGCTGTGATAGCTTCAGCAGAAAAGTAACGTGTTTAACAATGTTTTATATATTTAGTAATTCAGCCTAAGTCGTTGGGTGCATTTGTGTCCTTATCATCGCGATCTTTGCTATGAAAAGGTTTCTTTGCAATAAAGCGCGATTTTACCCTTATGTTTTCTATACTTGAGCAGCCAGACTGAGCATGGCCCTTTTTAATCCGTGTTTAGATTAAACAATTTTTATGGGGAAAAGCTTGAGATGGAATAGTCTCCGCTTTCTCCCCTCCATCCATAGATTCGCTTAACTCATTTAGGCGAAAGTGTATCGGAAGTCCATCAAAGATGTCAAGAAAAAAGTCCTATAAATAGATGTTTTTTAATAGAAGCCAGCTATATCGGATGAAATAACGGGTTCTATGCGCAATGATCGGTCATGTTTTGGATTCCTGTTTGTACAGAAATGACAGAAGGCAACCTGCTGTAAAACGGCAGGCTGAATATGTTCAAGGCTGTTGATCAGCCTGCAATGAAAAATCTTTATTGCTTAGGCTGCGGTGACATGGGCTCATTCAGTCACTGGTCGAGCCAGGCAAGGACCGTTTCGTGCCACAGGATTCAGTTATGAGGCTTGAGCACCCAGTGGTTTTCATCAGGAAAATAAAGCATTCTGCTGTCAATGCCAAGCCGCTGCATAGTATGTCGAACAAACCTATTACTTGAACATTTTGGTGAGTGCAGCTGAAAATAAATGAAAAGATTTGGTTTCTGCCGGCGATAACGGTTGAAGTGTGCTAAAATAAGTCAGGAATTGTTTTTGAGACTTAAAAAGCTGAATTTACGGCCAATTTAAACCCTTGAAAATAAAAGGATTGTATGCGCCTACCAAAAAGATATTGAAGAAATCCTATATTTCTCTTGTCTTTTCGTCAAACTGAGTACATAATGTACTCGTGGAGATGATAGGTAAAGGATTGCTAAAGGATTTTTGGCAGCAGCATCCGCAGGCCCAAAATCCATTGCGGCGTTGGGTTGATGTCGTCGAGGGCGCCCAGTGGCATAAATGGAATGATGTAAAACGGACTTTCAATACAGCTGATTTGGTTCACAAAGGAAATAGTAAATACGTTATATTTAATATTTCAGGGAATAGATATAGGCTGGTAACAGCAGTTAACTATATGGGAGAATTGGTAGTGATACAAGTTGCATTAACGCACGAAGAGTATGATAAAGAAAGTTGGAAAAATAAATTATGAGTACCACAGTAGCCGAAATTAAAGAATTGGCATCTAGTGATCTGCCGGACAATTTTTTAGAACTGCAAGAATATCTGCTGTTGTTATTGCCTATCCATACGAAAGTTGAATATAAACAATCTTTAGCTGTGGCACAGAAACTTGCGGCAAGGAAGGACCTAACTCGACTCCAGCAGTTCTATTTGGAATCACTTGCCAACAATATTAAGGCATATGAAGAGAAGCATTTCCCCATTCCTAAGGGAGACCCTATAGAAATATTGAAATTTCTTTTAGATGAGAACGGTATGAATGGTTCTGATTTAGGGCGCCTTTTGAATCAAAGGCAGTTCGGCTCTAAAATCTTAAATCGTAAGCGAAAGCTAAGTACGCGCCATATTATGATTTTGGCAAAACATTTCTCCGTGAGCCCTGCATTATTCATTTCCGAATAAAGACCTTTAATAAAAAACTGGCAGAATGCTCCGACATTTAGTCGGAGATTAATGCCTTAGAAAAATAATCTTCCTTATTTGTTGAGAGAAGCCCCTACTTCTGGTCCGGGGAGTTTCACTGTTTTAGCCACTGGTCGAGCCAGGCGAGAACTGTCTCGTGCCATTGAATACAGTTGTGGGGCTTTAGTACCCAGTGGTTCTCATCAGGGAAATAAAGTAGTCTGCTTGGAATACCAAGCCTTTGTAGAGCATTGAATGTCCCTAAGCCCTGCGTCTCAGGCACGCGAAAATCCAGAGCTCCATGAATGACCAGCATCGGCGTTTTCCAGTTTTTGACAAAGTTTACTGGATTGTGCTTTTCGTAGCTTTGCATGTTGTCCCAGGGCGTGCCGATATGGTCCCACTCAGGAAACCATAGCTCTTCAGTGTCAAAATAGGACATCCGTTCATCGAGGCTGCCATCGTGATTGACTAAACAGCGGAACCGGTCGGGCCAGTTGCCTGCAATCCAGTTAATCATATAGCCGCCGAAAGATGCCCCCAATGCCGCTACCCTGTCGCCATCCATCCAGGGGTAACGCTCCAGTGCTGCTGTCAAACCTTTCTTGAGATCTTCCAGCGGTTTTCCGCCCCAGTCGTCGCGGATAGAGTCGCAGAAGTCCTGACCGTAGCCAATTGAGCCATGGAAGTCAACCATTATCGCAGCGTAGCCCGCCCCAGCATAAACCTGTGGGTTCCAGCGATAATGGAACGTGTTGCCAAATGAGCCCTGAGGACCGCCATGAATCAGAAAAGCAATTGGGTATTTTTTATCCGGCTTAAAATCCACAGGTTTTACGACGTAACAATAGACGGTCTCATCGTTGAAGCCTGGAAAGCTGAACTGTTCGTAATGGCCCATGCGAACAACGGCGAGTTTATCCGCGTTTATGTCTGTGATTTTTATCAGGTCGCTACCATCGGGCTTGATCGAGTACAACTCGACCGGCGATTGCATGTTACGCAGGCCAAATACGATTCTGTTGCCCACTGTGCGAGGTGAACTTACACGTCCCAATTTCGCAATTGTCTGGATGTTACCGGTTCTGACGTCGATGGCAAAGAGAGACCTCTGACCTATGTTCGCTGCCACGGCGTAGATAGTTTTGTTGTCTGCAGACCAGCAAAAAGTTGATGGGCTGCGATCCCAGTGCTCGGTCAGGATGCGTGGTTTGCCTTTAGGCCAGGGATGCAGAATAATTCTTAAGCGGTCGGATTCATAGCCGGGCCTTGCCATAGCGAGGTAAGCAAGGGTTTTTCCATCCGGCGAAAAGACTGGATTCGTGTCCCAAGCCTCGTTCTGCTCAGTGAGGCATTTCGGCGGCTCTGACCCATCGACGGGCGCATAGTAAAGATCGAAGTCTGTAGACCAGGGTTCGTTTGGTCCGACATCGCGGGCGGTGAAAATTATGCCTTTGTTGTCCGGCGTGAATGTTATCTCTTCGGGGCCGCCAAATGGTTTAGATGGCGTATCAGCGTCCATGCTACACATTACGTCAACAGCATCGTCACAAGCAGTGGGCATAACAAAAAGATGTGAACGGCGTCCATCCTTCCATGTATCCCAGTGTCGAACGAAAATGCGGTCGTAGATTCGTCCACTGGATTTTTTCTTTTCCATTTGTTCGAGTCTTTGTTTTGTACACTCGATGTTGTTGCAGTCGGGAAAGACCTCCACTGTAAAAGCGATGTAATTACCCTCCGGGGACACGATAAGATTTGCCACATCGAGTGGCAAATCGGTAACTTGCTCGGCCTCACCGCCGTCTATTTTGATGCGCCAGATTTGTGACGAGCTCGATCGGCTCGATACGAAAAGAACTGTTTTACAATCCGGTGCCCAGCGTGGATTCGAATCATCTTCTGGATGCGTGGTTAATTGCCGCAGGGCCGTACCATCTATGCGGACGAGCCAAAGATCTTTTCGTCCTACGTTGGCTTCAAGGTCGATTTGCTGCAGCACAAAGACGATCCAGTTCCCATCCGGTGAAACTTGAGGATCGGAAATACGGTCCATCGTCAGCAAGTCATGCACCGAGAACGGATGTGTCTGTTCGGTAAAAGCTCCTGATGTGATGCAGATCGAAACGAGTAAAGACCCTAAAATTATCTTAAACATAATCTGCTCCCTATTAATCATGTCGCAATGCGACAACAGGATCGACCCGTGCTGCACGAAGTGCAGGATAGACGCCGGCTGCCAGGCTTACCAGGATGGAAAATGCAATTGCTCCCAGGCATAACCACCATGGAAAGCTAAAATAGTCTATGTACGGAACGCCCCTCCCGCCCAGAAAGCAGTTCACAACACTGTTGATCAGGACGCTAACGGCCCATCCCAGAGCAAGGCCGAAAACGCCGCCTAAAAAGCCTATTGTTGCCGATTCAAAAAGAAATATCTTTTTCACATCTCTGTCACTGGCTCCGACTGCTTTCATAATACCGATTTCCCTGTATCTTTCTAGAATTGACATCACCATTGTGTTAATTATTCCCAAAGATGCAACGGTTATGGCAATCATGCCAATGGCAAAGAGGAACATGTCCATCAGCAGGAAGACTTTCTTGAGTTCCTGCAGCTCGTCTATAAAAGCAAAGGTCTTTAGGCCCAATTCCTCAAGCTGCTTCTTGACGGGATCAATATATTTGATTGAAGAGACTCTTACGCCGACCATTGAATAACCCTGCTTATGACCCGTTGGCTGGAAGAAATCCCAAATACTTGTCAGTGAAAGTTTCTTCATTTTTTCCGAGGCGCCAATCGGGATATAGACGTCACTGCGCAGCGGTGTAGGTCCACCGAACTCGCCACGTTCGATGACGCCGACGATAGTGAAAGTGTAGCTTTGTCTGGCAAAAGGCATGGTCTGGCCTTGTAAAACGGATGCGATTGCCGCAGGATTAAAAAGCCCTATATCAATTATTAGCGTTGCGACCTCAATTTGTTGACCGATTGCCACATGCGGGTCTTCGATTTTCAAAGAACGTAATAGAGCGTCACTTATGATAAGAGAATTAGGTTCATCGCTGTCATAGACTGTTCCCGCACAAAGTTTTATTAAGTCTGACTGGTAAACAGTAGCCGGCAGCGCCTGAATTAGTGTGAAATCTTCCTGGTCTTTGAAGCGAATCATGGCAGGGAAGCGTATCTCAGGAAAGGCGGACTCGACACCCTCCATCTGAGTAATTTGTTCGATAAGTTCGTCGTCCAGCAGAGTTATCTTATTTGGTTCGGGTTGTTCAGTTGAGCCTTGTTCGGATCCTGAAAATACATTGATATAATTGAAAAGACCAAGTTCTCTGAACCTCTCGGTAACATTCTTCTGGATGCCTTGGCCGAAGGAAAACATCGAAACCAAGGCCCCTATCCCTATAACCACGCCGAATGTTGTGAGAAATGTGCGCAGCTTCTTTTTCCATAAATTGGCAATGGATTGCTCAATGTAATCGGAGGTTTTCATTTATCCTCTACCTGTCGATGATTTTCCCATCGTGGAGCCGAACAATATCGTTTGCGTATTCTCTTAGCAGGGCCTCTTCATGCGAAATCATAGTCACGGTTAGGCCATGGTTTTTGTTTAACTCGGCCAGCATCTGAACCACCTGCCTCGAGGTTTTGCTGTCGAGGTTACCGGTAGGTTCATCGGCGAGAAGGATTTTAGGTTGATTGATAATAGCACGGGCGATAGCCACGCGTTGTTGTTCGCCGCCTGACAGCTCAGATGGACGGTGCCCTCTACGTGGATACAGCCCTACCGTTTCCAGCATTTCTGCTGCGCGTTGATTTCTTTGTTTTTTGGGCACGCCGGCAAAGAGCAACGGAAAGGCAACATTTTCCAGAGCAGTGTAGGAAGAAATCAAATTGAACGATTGAAAGATCATTCCGACCTGGTGACGCCGGTATAGGGCCAGTTCTTCCTTGTTCAATTCCGAGATGGGTTTGTCCTGAACTTCAATGATCCCTGAGGAAGGCGTGTCCAGCCCGCCCAGTAAGTTCACCAGGGTAGATTTACCAGAGCCGGACGGCCCCGTTACCCCAAGAAATGTGCCCTCTGCAATGGTCAGATTCACATCCTTCAAGGCCACAACCTCAATCCTTCCAGATGAGTAGACTTTGCTCAGGTTGGTTGTCTTGATAAAAGTAGTACCGCTCATGCTCGTTTTTAGCATCCAATCTTAATTGTTATTGGTGCTTTTATTACTTGCGTTTTGCACATTGTAATGAGTATGCGCCCTTTTCTCAACATGCTGTTCTGAGAGGGATATGCAGGGTGTCTCAACTATTTGAGTGGTGTCACGTCTTGGACTGTCGTCGCCTGAATTTGCTTTGTGTTTGCAAAATTATATTTGTTTCGTTTCTTTAGTCAGTGTGGTTGGGATGTCAAGCCAGAAGGTTGTACCTTTACCTTGTTCACTTTCCAGGCCGATGTCACCCGCCAACATAATCGCCAGTTCCTTGCTGATGGCAAGTCCCAAGCCGAAACCGGCAGATTCGCGCGTAAGCGAACTGTCAACCTGACGGAATTTCTCAAATATTTTTGTCTTGTCCACTTCGGCGATGCCGTACCCGGTGTCACTAACGGCGATGCGGGCTGTCCTTTCGTTGAGCATATTGGCTCGAATCTCAATTCTGCCTTGCTGCGGTGTGAATTTTACAGCGTTACTGAGGAAGTTGTACAGTATTTGCTGGACCTTGCCGGCATCTGTAGAAAGAACCGGAATATCAGGTTCAATTTTGAGCCGTACTTTGATCTTCTTTTTCTTTGTTAACAGAGAAAAAGATGAGACCACTACTTCGCAAAGTTGCGGTAGTGAGGCTTCTTCTATATGCAATTCCATTTTGCCAGCCTGAGTTTTAGCTAAGTCCAACAGGTCATTAATCATATTCAGAAGACTGTTTCCACTGGTAATTATGTTCTCAGCGTAGCGTCGGCCCTCTTCTTTTTTCAATAGGTCCGGTTTTTCTCTGAGTACCTGAGCGAAACCAAGTATAGCGTTAAGCGGCGTTCTGAACTCGTGGGACATATTAGCCAAGAATTCGCTTTTGATTTTGTTGGCCTTGAATAGTTCTATGTTTCGCTCCGAGAGCTCTGCAATCTTGGCATCGAGCTGTTTGTTTGCCTGGCGGAGTTTTTCCTGGGCGGCCTGGAGGTTATCGAGCATGTGGTTGAAGGCCTCGGCGAGCTTTTCATATTCGTCTCCGGTGGTGATGGAACTGCGTATGTCGAGATTGCCCTCAGCGACGTTATTTGCGATGGCTCGCAGTTGCCGAATGGGTCGAAGGATAACTCGTTGGGTAATCCAGTAGAACACGACTATGGCGCCGGTGCCGGCGATAAGACCAGCAACGATTATCCAGACCCGGTTCATAAAGACCGTCTTACGCAATTCACCACCAATACCCAATGATTGGATAACCACTGCGCCTATCGGCTCATTGAGTGAAAATGCCGTTGCTGAGCCCTGTGGATTGTGACAGCCAACACAGCTCTCGGTTGCCTTGAAGATTCGCACATAATCGCTCTGCAAGGTGTCGTTATTTCTGGATAGCACGATTTTCTCATCGATAGCTTCGTCGGCTTTTAACGACTTGATCATCTGTCTTTGGATATCGCTCAGTTGTGAAGGGCCTGTCTGGTTGTTTCTGCTGAAGCGAATCCAGCGTATCTCAGGCTTGTTTACGTCCATGATGGAGCCGGTATAGTCCAACACCGGCAGCGTGCCCTGGATGGCACTGTCTATCTGAAAGTGCATACGCAGCAGTAGCGTCTCTGCCTTTGTCTTGTTCATATCCAGCAAGCCCTTTTTCGTTAGTTGCCGCATCCAGACGTACGGCAGAAGTAGCGCCAGCACCAGGGTAAGAACAACGGCTACACCAAAAGTAAGCTGATACTTTCTTTCCAGTGAAAGCGGCTGGAGTCTCAGTGTCCTCAATAGCTTGCCTCGGATATTGCTGAAATTAATTCGCATAAACAAATGCTTTCTACGCAAAAAAGCGAGCGGCGCTACTGTTTTAGCTGGTTTAGCTCGGCTCTTAGCTTCGGTAGAGCATGTGGATAGTTCCTTTGCACAAACTCGATTATTTTTTCTCTAACCTCGCAGCGTAAAGCCCATGCAGTCGAGGCATCAGCGGCGCTGACCAGAGCCCTTAGCTCGACTGTACGCTCAGTTGTATTAGTAACCTGCAGAACGCAAACCTTTTTGTCCCAAAGTTCAGATTCTTGCAGTATCTGTTGTAGAGCCTTTCTAATTTCCTCTACGGGTACTGTATAGTCGACATAGATAAATACAGTACCCAGGATGTCGGCAGTTACCCGGGTCCAGTTTTGAAACGGTCTTTCGATAAAGTATGTTATAGGCACCATCAGGCGCCTCAGGTCCCAGATTTTAACTACAACGTATGTCAGGGTTATCTCCTCGATCCTGCCCCATTCGTTTTCAACAATGACTACATCATCTACGCGGATCGGCTGAGTAAAGGCAATTTGAAGTCCGGCTATGAAAGTACCAATTGTCTTCTGGGCCGCCATTCCAACGACGATGCCGATGATGCCTGCTGAGGCTAAAATCGTGGCTCCCAACTGGCGGACCCTCTCGAAGGTCATAAGCATCGTTCCCATCGCAATGATGCCTACAACCGCGATTACTATTCGCTTGAGCACTCTTAGCTGGGTATGAATCTTTCGTGCTCTTAGGTTGTCTTTTGTGTCCACAACAAAACGGTGCAGCACATAGTCTTCAAGAACGTAAGTTGTCTTAATCGAAAGCCATGAGACCAGACCAATCAACAGCAGGCTCAGTAAGTGGTTGATAAAGTCGGGAGATTCGATTTGTAGTACCGGCATTTTCAAAAGCAGCCGAACTATTAAAAGTATAATTATCCAATGCAAAGGGCCATAACAATGCTTGACAAACGACTTGCCTAAAATGCTTTCAGTCTGTTTGGTAGACCACAGCAGCACTTTGGGGATTACATGATGGCCTATCAAGCCAAGCAATACCGCTGCGCCCAGCAGCCAGAAGAGATTTTGCCCGCCCTGCATGTCAACTAACATGATATTGGCTCCTCGATCATAAAGATACAATTTCCTGCCCCTGCTGGATAGCAGGTCTGCCTAATCACGCTGATTTCTAACATATTAGGCACTTCGTTTCATTGATTTCTCTCATCAGGTTTAGCTGGTGCTACATGTGAATGTTTTTGTGTTCGCAGGTTCAGTTCATCGAGTTGTTTTTGATCAGCCTCGCTCGGAGCATCGGTGAGCAAGCACTGGCCTCGCTGAGTTTTCGGAAAAGCGATAACGTCACGAATATTGTCTGTGCCGGTAAGCAGCATAACAATTCGGTCAAGGCCAAACGCAATTCCGCCGTGCGGCGGAGCACCATATTCGAGGGCTTTTAAGAAAAAGCCAAATCGCTGCTTGGCTTGCTGCCTGGAGATATTCAGCAGGTCAAAGACCTTTTGCTGGACCTTGGGCTGATGAATACGAATACTGCCGCCTCCGATTTCTGAGCCATTGACAACAATATCGTAAGCCTGCGAGCGGATGTTGCCGGGGTCGCTGTCGAGCTTATTCAGGTCTTCCGGAACCGGCGCGGTGAACGGGTGATGCAGCGAATCATAGCGTTTTTCGTCTTCGTTCCACTCAAACAGGGGAAATTCGAGTATCCAGACAAACTCAAAGCTGTTAGGGTCATAAAGTTTCAGTTCGCGACCCAGCCTGCATCGAAGTGGAGCTAAAGCTTTGTTGACGATCTCCTGTTGGTCAGCGACGAATAGCAACAGGTCGCCGTCTTTTGCCTCGAAGCGTTCGATGAGCTGTTGCTGGAGCGTGGGGCTGAAGTACTTGCCAAGACCGCCGATGAATGTGAGTTTGTCGTTTTCGTTTTTTAGTCTGGCCCAACTGAGGCCCTTTGCGCCATAATCGCCGACAAATTTGGTGAGTGTTTTTTCTATGTCACTTCTGGAGTATTTTTCTCCTGCGGGTGCGCAAAGCCCTTTTACAATGCCGCCCGCCTCAATGGTGGATGTGAAAACGTTGAACGTGCTTTGCTTTGCGATGTCGCAGATGTCTTTTAGCTTCATGTCGAAGCGAAGGTCCGGCCTGTCGGTGCCGTAATCTGCCATTGCCTGGCTGTACGAGAGCCGTTTCATCGGAGTCGGAACAGTTATTTCGAGAATTCGGTTCCAGATTCGCGCGACCATGTTTTCATGAACGCCGATGACGTCGTTGGTGTCAACGAAGCTCATCTCGACGTCGATCTGTGTAAATTCAGCCTGCCTGTCGGCGCGTGGGTCTTCATCGCGAAAGCAGCGAACGATCTGAAAATATTTGTCGACGCCGCTTATCATTAATATCTGCTTGAATAACTGCGGCGACTGCGGAAGGGCGTAGAAACAGTTTGGTGTTAGCCTGCTGGGCACGAGAAAGTCTCTTGCGCCTTCGGGCGTGCTTTTAGCAAGCATCGGTGTTTCGATTTCCCAGAAGCCCAGCTTGTCGAAAAACTCCCGCACAGCCATTGTGACGCGATGCCGAGTGTGCAGTTTATGTTGCATTTGGGGCCTGCGCAGATCGATGTATCTGTGGATAAGTCGGCTTTCTTCATTGGTTTTTTCTGCCTCGCTGATTTCAAAGGGCGGAGTTTTAGCGGTATTGAGGATTTCGAACTCTTCGATGAGAACCTCGATTTGGCCGGTCGGCAGTTTCGGATTTTCCAGACCTTTGCCGCGTGGCCTGATAGTGCCTTTGGCGGTGACGACCCATTCGCAGCGTACCGTTCGTGCCAGTTTATGGACTTGCGGTTGAGTTTCAGGATTGAAGACCAATTGGGTTAGACCTTCTCTGTCGCGAAGGTCGAAAAAGACCAAGTTACCGTGGTCGCGGTAGGATTGAACCCACCCAGCCAGTGTTACTTTTTTGCCCGCATCACTTAGCCTAAGCTGTCCACAATTGTGCGTTCGTTTGAGCATAATTATTTTTCCAAGCCTTTCAAATACAACCCCCCAATAAATTGGGGCGCTAAATATTTACTTAGCCCCGCAGTTTACTGCGGGGTCTTTTTCTTTCTTATTCCAAAATATCTCCATAATCAATACGAATGCCGTCTTTTACTTTTTGATAGTATATGATTTTAGCCGTTATATCCTCTTGCAGAGCGGACTTGGATCGATAGGTCTCGGGCTTTATGGAAACGGCAACGTTCCCAATGTATCCGTCAATGCCCTTTGATTCTTCTGTGAAGTCTGAAAAACGGTAACTTGCACCTTTGATTTCAGCCCCTTTCTTGAGTATAGCTTCCTGGAATCTTAAGCCCATGAAGGTTTTGATTATAACCAGGTCTTTTACCCAGGCCTCGACTATTTCTCTGTCGATTTTTCCGATCGCCTCTCTAAGGTTATCCAGCATTTGGAGTATCTTTTCGGTTGCTGTTCTGATAGCTTCTGGTTTCTGCTGTAAATACCAGTCTTGCCATTCATCCAGAGTTTTGCCGGTGAAATGCTGAAAGAGCTTGCTTAACTGACCAACGACCTTTGGTCTTGTTCCTTGAACATTTTGGTTTGCCAGATTGATGAGCTGGGTTGTATACTTGGGAAACTCAATCGGTTTAATCTCCAAATAGGCTCGTATTTGTTCATTGCTGAGTTTTATTTTCATCACTCTCTCGTCTGCTGAGAAGCCAAAGAAAGGAATTTATCTTTCATCTTGTACTGGGATGAGATGTCCACATCCACCAAGCCACTTTTAATTAGACGCGCATTTACAAATGTTTTGTTCTTGAGGTACACGTAGCAAAGTAAATTATTCTGCCGGTCGTGTTTGACTATGTCAAATTTGAGCGAAACCTTTTGGTTTTTGGCCAGTTTTCTGAGGAATCTGACAGCTTCATCTCGTCGGCCATTGGGCTTTACCCCTATCAAGTGTATTTTCGCGTTGGTGTCGAGTATCAATTCCGAAGGCGACAGGACTTTTTTGACCGTGTAGTACCGCTCGTTGGTCTTTTCGGTTCCGTCGATTTTTGAGCCAAACCGCAATCGTTTGGGATCAACTTTGCGATTGAAAACCACTGGGTCGTGAAAAACATACGGCAACTTCTCTATCTCTTTTGCAAAGTCGGCTTGTTCCGAGCGCTGTTTTACAACCTTAATCTCGCCATTCTGAGTGAACATATCAGTACCCTCGGAGAGCCGTTGTTTTACAATGGGCAGGAATTGCTCATTTATTTCATAGCCGATCGAATTTCGACCCAGCTTCAACGCGGCGACCGATGTTGTGCCGCTACCAAGAAATGGATCCAGCACAGTATCGCCTAAGAAGCTAAACATCTTAATCAGTCTTTGGGGGAGTTCTTCAGGAAATGGCGCAAGGTGGTTGTTCTGTTTTTCGCCGCTGAAGTTCCAGTGGCCGTAGAAATATTCGTTCCATTCTTCAAGCGAAAGCTTCGACTGTTCTTTTATTTCTTTCGAGACCTTCGGAGGATTTCCTAATTTTTTAAATATCAGGATGAACTCATAGTCGAGCTTGACAATTCCATTTCTTGGATACGGAAAAGAGCCCATTATTGTTGCTCCGCCGGTCGTATTGCAGGTGGTAACTTTCTGCCAGATAATCGCCCCCATATAGTCGAAGCCGATTGTTTCACAGAATTTGATGATCTCCGTGCGGATTGGAATAACCTTGTATCTTCCATAGTAAACCGCACGGGCAAACTGGTCGCCGATATTGATGCAGAGACGACAGCCTTTATAAAGCACGCGATGACATTCCATCCAGACCAAATTTAGATTATTGATATAATCCTGGTAGGTGTCGTTGTAGCCGATCTGCTCTTCTGGACCATAGTCCTTTAGCTGCCAATATGGTGGCGATGTGATCACAAGATGTATGGACTCATCCGCTAACTCCGTCATGCCTCGTGAATCGCCGATTATAATTCTGTGCTGGGTCATCGCCTTGCATCATCTCTGTCTACTAAATAGCGGTCATATAGCTTTGATAGGATAGTCCAATAGTAACGTTTCGTCAAGAATGGCACAGCTTATACTTGAGATAAGCTTGTCGATGGCATCGGAATCCCATAGTTCATCCGCAGAACCGACTCTGTGCTAACGTATCTGTATGGACTCTTGCCCCAGCGGGGCTTTTTCGTAAGCCATGAGAGCAGAGTACCATATGACTTTCACGAAATTCTGACCCACATTCTGCCCAAGAGAACTTTCAGAGAATCTCCGCCGCTGGAGATTCGATTTGACGAACACAACTTAAAATTGGCTGTATATATTAATAATGGATTGCAAAGGGCTGAGGTTTTTCCTTCCTCCTTACCTCAGCCCACTTTTTTTGTCAGGTTAGGTGCGGTGGCGGGCTCGGTTTTAGGTGTAGTTAACCCACGAATTGTCAGTATGATGAATCGTATGTATCTTCGGTTTGCTCCGTTTCTTCGGCTTCTTGGCTCTCGTTCGGTTCCTCAATCTGTTCGTAGAGTTGTTGCTCGGTCTGTGCGAGCTGGTCTTGAAGCTGCTGGATAGTATTCTGCAATTGGCTGTTGAGTTGCTCGAGTTCGTGGATTAGGGCATCTTTTTCTTGCAATTGAGCCCTGAGTTCGTCAATTGTTACCTCTGCATCTCTATTCTCGGTCGTACCACTGGGGAGTTTTCTGTCTTGAGTAACGAGCTGATTATGAAACTGCTGCTGGGCCTGCATAGCTGCAGCGAGTTTAAGCTTAGTGTTGGCCAGGTCTTCGAGGGCATCCGACATACTCTCATGCAGTTGGTCTCTCTCATCTTGGGTTTGTCGAAGAACGGCCTTGAGTTTTTGCAATTCACTTCGCAGCTTGTTAGCTTCGGCAATAGCTTGCTCTTTTTCCTGCTGAGCCTTTTTGCCGCAGCTAACCAGACCGAATAGACAAGCCAACAGCAACGTCATTGCCAGCAACCTTTTGCCGTCAGACATCTTCCTATCTCCTCTCATACACCAGAGGTTTCTGCTTTGTGACCGTGAGATCTACTCTGGAAGTGCTCATAAGAACCACCTTTGCTCAACTACTACAGCAATTATACTCGATAAATTCACCGTGAAAACGATTTGAAAACTATTTTCACAGGTCTTCGTTGTATACCAGCGGGTACATTTGGAGCGATTATAGCAGTGCTGTGCTGAAATATCGCTCAGCTCTGTCTGGCAGTACAGTGGCAATATTGCCCGGGATGGTCTTAGCGAGCTTCCTTGCGGCCCAGACATTGGCTCCGGAGCTGATGCCAACCAGCAGGCCAAAGTCCATACTTAGCTGGCGTGTGGTTTGGATGGCGTTGTCGTCGGAGACCTCAACAACATCATCGACAAGTGAAACATCGAGTATGTCTGGGACAAAGCCATCGCCTATTCCTTGTATTTGGTGTAGGCCTGGTTCGTGACCGAGAAGGGCGGAACGATTTTCCGGCTCCACGGCCACGATCTTGATGTCTTTTTTATGTTCTTTGAGGAACGTTCCAACGCCTTGTAGAGTTCCGCCACTTCCGACACCGGCCACGAAGCAATCAACATTTCCGCCCATCTGTCGCCAGAGTTCACGTGCAGTTTGTTCATAGTGAACCCGTGGGTTTTCCGGATTTTCAAACTGCTGTGGCACAAAGATTCTGTTGTCTTCTGCAGCCATCTTCTCAACCATGCGCACGGCACCGGCCAGACCTTCTTCATCGGGGATAAGAACCAGTTCAGCCCCCAAGGCCTTTATCAGCTTTTTTCGTTCTTCACTCATGCCTTCCGGCATCACGATTCGCACACGATATCTCATCAATCTGCCGACCAAGGCTAGGCCTATTCCAGTGTTTCCGCTGGAGGGTTCGACAATGATAGAGTCTTCCTTGAGCTTACCATCCCGTTGGGCCGCCTCAAGCATTGCCAAGGCGACACGATCTTTGATGCTGCCGCCAGGGTTGAGGAATTCAGCTTTGGCAAAGACTCGTTCGCCTTTCAGTTGCAACAACGGCGTGTTGCCAATAAGTTCGAGGATATTGTCAGTTAGCATTGAAGGCCCTCAAAAAAATTTTCTGTTTTTTCCAGGATTATTCTTGCATCTGTCCTAAAATTATAGTAAAATTATATTTGAATTGGAAGCCAAATTCTTGTATAGACTTTGGTTAACGACATTTATTGCTGGCGGGTTAATATTTGTCGTAGCGGATTTTTCGCGGGTTGCGAACATTTTTTGAGCAGCAGAGTATAGCTTTTTAGAGCTTTTTGATATAATATTTTTCGGAGCACTTAACAGGGCTGAGGTTATCTCGCTTTTCCTCTCCCTCCGCACCTCGGCCCTGTTTTATTTTTTGCGCTTATTTAGCCAGTTAACATATCTCTGCTTTTTATCGGGATTGATTACCCACGTTATTATCGGACAAGGTACATTGCAGAGCTACCCGTCAAGGTTTCTACTGTGAAAGACCGTGATTCTGATATGAATCATTCGGTATGTTGGGCGTAGTACTTTACTTGCAATTACAGTTGTTCGGGACGATGTTGAACTGACAATAAGGGAGCAACCTAATCCTCGTTGTTGAGGAATCTAATTAGTTCCTCCGGGATATAATCATCGGCGAATGCGCAAATATCGGTTATCTCGGCCCTGGTGAGACTTTCCCTGATTTGGCGATTATTAATATCTACATTTACTATTATACCAAACCGTATATCTTCAGTGTGAACTTTACCATTGACTGTATGCTTCAGGTACGTAGGCTTTATTTCGAGGTTGATGTTCTTATCCTCGGTTGGTACCTCAATTATTATACGAAGGTTCTTTGCTCTTTGTCTCCAGAGATCACTTTTAAGATTGCTGGTGATTATTTCAAGAGAGTTAACCTGGCCCGTGTCAAAGACAAATTCGTTGACGACACCAACACGCGGAACTCTTCTATCTGCGAAGATGGCTCTTAGTTCTTCTATTGCTTTGCGAAAGATTTTGCCATGCTGAGTTATCTCAAGGTCATGAACTTGGTTGATGTACATTCGTTGTGGGAAGGTAAAGACCGGCCCTCGTGTAGTGAGGACGAATGTTGGTATCTGTATACGTTTGCCGTCGGCGAGTTCGAAGGTTCTTTGTATCTGCAGTTGCTTTGGTCCTGACAGCAGCGTCTCGAAGACCTCTGGGAACTGCTCTATGAGCCAGTTGCAATAGTCTTGCAGCTTTGTTTTTTCCTGCTCCGGCACGATGGGCGGCCGCACATCAACACCATACTTGACTATATGCTGTGAAATACTTTCTATATCGAATATGTAATTCATACTTTAGAGTCTATCCCATCGATGGCAACAAGTCAAAGAAAAGCAGGTAATTGCCCCCCAGGATCGTGGGATAACCCTCAGGGAATTTCTTTCACTGCTGGCTGGTTCTCAAATAAACTTACTCTGACCGCACATCTTTTGCTCACCACGTTGATACTGGGACAGATATGGATGTGCCAGGTACCTTGCATTGTCTTAGCTCAAATCTTATAGGTCAGTCCAACCTGGCGGGTCACTGCTGAAATGTTCGGTTGCCTTGTGCTGGCAAATTCCTTTGCAAATAGGTCTCATTTTGTAATAATTGTTAGCGAATATGAGCCTTTTGTTTTATGCAAAAAGACCCGCCGACAAGAGTTAAGTCAACAAACGCCATGAGCATGTTTAGACGCAGCGTAATGTGGGCCGCCTTAGCGTTGATCATTGCCCTGATTTTTCTGTCTATTTACGGGGCGTTCATCGGCCCTGAACGAGCTCAGCAGTTTTTCAATTCTCTGCCTTTAGCTGTCTACTGGATAGCCTTTATTCTGCTGTTGATTGTTGGCATGGTTATATTTCGCAAATTTATTTCTGTGCCGGCTCTGTTACTGATTCACGCAGGTTGCCTTCTTGTTCTTGCAGGTGCTGTTTGGAGCTCGGAAGCCGGGCACGAGTTGCAGAAAAAGCTCTTTGGAATAGATAGAGTCCCGAAAGGCCAAATGGTAGTCTTTGAACAGTCCTATGAAGACCGCGTCACATTAGAAGGTACTGAGCAGGTCAGAAAATTGCCTTTCCGTATCAAACTCAAAGACTTTCGAATTGATTATTATAAGCCTGGTTACTTGCTGGTCCAAAGCCGCAAGGGAAAAACGTTCAGATTCGTCGCTGAAATCGGCAAAGAGTATTTCCTTGGTGACGACCTGGGTGCGTTGAAAATTGTGCGGGCCTTTGAGAATTTCAAAATTAGAATCGAGGAGGATGGAAATGTTCCTTATGACGATACAGGCCCCGGCGATAATCCTGCTCTTGAGGTTCAGATTATAACACCGACCGGCCAGACAAAGACCAGATATGTTTTTGCGCTATCGCCGGGACATATTCACCGCGATGTTGAACCTGTTCTGCGATACTATAGACCAATTCGCGACTATGTCAGTGAGCTACAAATAATCGAGGATGACAAAGTCGTTGTCGAAAAAGATATCGAAGTGAATCACCCCCTTTACTACGGGGGATACCATTTCTATCAATATTCATACGATGACCAAGCCGGCCAGTATACCGTTCTGATGGTTGTCTCCGACACGGGCCTTAACGCTGTCTATCTTGGCTATCTTTTGCTTTGCGGCGGCGTTTTCTGGCATTTTTGGTTAAGGGACATATTTGCCGCGATAAAGGCTAAAAGTTTATAGATGGAAATTAAATACACAATCCAGGGCTTATTGATTTACGTTGCAATAGCCGCGTATCTGTCAGCCTTCACGGAAACCATCTTACGTCGGCAGAAAGCCGGACAGTTTCTGTTTGCTTTCGGTTTTATCGTTGCCGCAGGAGCTTATGCATATCGCTGGCACAATGTTGGCCATATGCCGCTTCAGAATCTCTTTGAGGTGTTTTTGTGTCTTGGGGCGATTTGCTATCCGGTCTCCTTGTTATGTCGGCGTTTTCTGCGTGTTGGTGGTCAATGGGCGGATATGCTGATTGCAGCTATCGTGCTTTTCCCTGCTGGCTTTGTCTTTAGTGCCGAGCTGCGGCAATTGCCTCCTGCTCTTCAAAGCCCTCTGTTTGTGCCACATGTTGCTGTCTATGCACTGTCGTATATCTTTATGGCAAAGGCAGCCTCTCAAGCAATCTTACAGCTCGCAGGAATAACGCCAAGCGCAAACGAAAACCTGCTGAATCCCGAGCAGGCAACTTACCGCATGGTTTGCGTTGGCTTTCCACTGCTTACGCTCGGCCTTGTACTCGGCAGTTGTTGGGGGAAGCTCGCCTGGGGCGATTATTGGGGATGGGATCCGAAGGAACTATGGTCGCTCGCATCATGGCTTGTCTACGTGGGATATTTTCACTTTCGCTACATGTTTGGAAAAAAGCACCCCCGTATTAATAGCGCCTGGGCCGTTGTCGGTATGGCAGTTATCATAATAACACTGCTCTGGGTAAATCTCTCGAAGTTTTTCCCAGGCCTGCACAGCTATGCAATCTGAAACTCAGCCAGATTACCTAAAGCGCACGCATAAATTCGACCAGGTCCTTTTTTTCCTGCTCCGTGAGTTTAGTTTCAGATATCAAGTTGAAGAACTCCACCGTATCTTCCAGAGTGAGTAGTCGTCCGTCATGTAGATATGGCGGCGAATCCTTTATACCCCTAAGTGGGAAATTCTTAATTGGTCCATCTGCGGAGGCGTATCTGCCGTTTATCATTTGAGGTTTGTAGAACCGCTCGACTTTTAGGTTATGCATCAGATTATCAGTGTAGTAAGGCGGTGTATGGCAAGTACCACACTTACCTTTTCCGAAAAATATGTCCTGGCCGCGCAACTCAGCCACGGTAGCCTTACCTGGACCAAGCTTGCCGAAGATATCCAGCTTCGGAGCCGGCGGGAAGTCCAAAAGTGACTGGAACTCGGCCATGAAGTGGACCTGGCTTCCGCGATCGAGGATATTCACTCCTTTTTTGGTGGCGATAACCGGATCGCCGTCAAAGTAGGCTGCTCGCTGTTCAAACTCGGTAAAATCTTCTACACTTTTCAGGGCTCGTTGTGAGCCGAACAGTCGTTGGATGTTGACTCCTCGCAGAGGTGGTGTATCGAGTCGATGGCGAAACTGCTGGGGTCGGATATCACCTACTAAATGTGTTGGTGCTGCGGTATGGCCGTTAGCGTGGCAGTCGAAGCAAGTTACCCCTCTGCTCGGACGTACGCTACGGCGGTCTTCCGTTTGATTGAACTGCTGTTGCGGAAATGGAGTCACTAACAATCGCAGTCCCTCAAGCTGTTTTGGATTCAGGATTCCGTTGAAAAGCTCGTAGTAATTTTCGATAGTTACGACTTTGCCCTGAGAAACATCGCCAAGGTCCGGACGTGTGGTTAAGTATATAGGCGCAGGATATTCTGGCAGAAAATGCTCAGGAAGATCAAAATCGAGATCAAAACGGGTCAAATCTCTGCCTTCCTGCTTTTTAATCTCGTCTATTGCCATCTTCGGAAAAACCATGCCGCCTTCGCTATGATTAGGGTGAGGCAGCGGCAGAAAGCCTTTCGGAAATAAGTTCTTTTCGCGAATTTCTTCCGGCGTCATCTCAGCAAGTTTTTCCCAGGTCATTCCCTGCGGCAGTTTCACGCGGACTCCTTCCTGGATCGGTTTTCCGCCGGACATTGTGAAACCTTTGGCTGGCCTGTTGGATAGGTCATATCTTTCATTGAGTAAGTCCATCTGACGTTTCATTACCTCTGGTTTTGCAGCTTTCATCCTGGCCATAGTGGATTCAAAATCTTCGGTGATCACGACCGGTGCATAACTGGATTGTCTTGCGTTGGCACCTTGTACATAACTAAAGTCGAGAATGACAATCACGGTATACAGAAAGATGACCTGTGTGGCTAAGAGTTTTTTTGTTGATTTCATTTTCGCTTCCTTTCGATGGGATATGTTCCCTCTCATTTGGTTTCCAAAAAACTATTGTGAAATTGTCCTTTTCGTGAAAGGTCTGTCAAGTACATTTTATACAAGAAAAAAGTGTTAAACGGAAAATTGTATATTGGATAAGCGCTCCTGTAGGAGGGTGGCCGTGATAAATTTAATCTGGTTAAAATTATCCAGGCTATCTGTCGGCCTATGCAATTGTGTAACTTGGCGTCTGCATTTCTTATATCCTTTCGTCTAAGAATAACTTACAACACAGAAAGAGAAGCCTTTGGATTCCCCGGCAAGGCAGTTGCCGCAGCTACCTCAGGTGTATCGCTGACTGTGTGAGGGCAGAACTTTGCTTGGAGACATCAACTCCAGAAAATTTCATTGGCATCCAAGACATATAAAAAAATTATTATTGAGATTGGAGATTTTTGTTGATGAATTACCATAACGACCGATAACATTACTTGTTGAAGCTAATAAAGGTCATTTACTGAGCTTGCTGGGCCGTTGTGGCAGAGCGAATGAGGTTCTTTAACCTCGCAAGCAAAAGTAATATTAGCCTGATTAGCAACACTTCATAAATGGGCAGGGCGGTGAAAAGCTGCAATACTAACTAAGGTGAAGCTGTAAACAAAAACTGTCTGTTAAGGGAGGCGTAGAAGGTCTTCGGTCTTATGCAGGCAGTAAAGCATTGCTCTTAGAAAGGAGGTGATTGTAGCAGTAGAGATTCCATAGGAAACCCTAATTTTAAAAAAAGGAGATCAGAAATGAAAAGGATTTCAGTTCTATCAATTGTACTGTTGACTGTTGCGCCGTGCGCAGTCAAGGGCTTCCAAAGTGACCGTGTTCCCCTTCGTTATCGTACACGCTACTCGCCGTATGCCTTCAGCTACGATAGTTGCGGCTTAGTTCCTGGCACAGTGTATTATTCGCCGTATGCGTATATGTCGGGCCGTACTGGCTTGGTTCCTTACTGGGTGAATTACTCTCCTTACGCTTTCAGCTACAAACACTCCGGTCTGATTTCCGACTATGGATATTGTCCTTTCTATATTTATCGTGGCAGCGGTGTTTGTGCATCTTGTTGTGGGCATTGTGGTTTCGTTGACCAGAGCAAATGCCACTGTTCTCGTACTGAAGATTGTGAGTCCTGCAATTTGCCTGATAGTGTGGAAAACAATTGTCAATCAGCAGTGTCGAATCGCAACGAACGGGCAAGACAGCTAAGAAAGTCGCGAGCAAAAATCAGAAGTATGAGACAAAGCGATGGAAAGGATATAATTTGCGATTATCTTAAAAGCAATAACATGGCTGATTTTGAGATATGTCGAGTTTTGAGGATAGATGATAAGACGGTATGCGCCGACTTTTTGCTTAGGGATAAGAATATAGTCATAACATACTGGAATCCCGATGAGATAGAATCTCTGGCGCAACAACCGCGGTACAAAAGGAACTTCTACGAAAGATATAGACAACAGTGGGAGGAATTTTGTCAAAAGTGTAGAGAAACAGGGGCAAAGGTTTATTTGATAGGGTCCTCGGACCGGCAAGAGATATGGGCACAATTGGAACTGTGTGAGGAGCTAAGCGAAGGATAGAATATAACGCCTTGTATTGCTGGCAAGCGGCAACGACACTTTTTGTTATTGTCGGTAGTTTGTGTTTGGACCAGGCAAATGGGCCTTCATGGCCTGCCCGGGGTAGGGTCGTTCGGATACCAGTTCTCGGGATTATTCCAGGCCACAGGTTCTGCAGTTACATCGAGAATCGCCAGTGCATCGCCGCCGCCGTCGGTTGTCGGGTACCATGCATCGTCGTACGAAAATCGTAGGATAGCTGCCTCTAACGGCGCTGCAAGCTTGAGGATTATACGCTCACCGCCATTACTGAGGTGGCCGGAATATTCGCCGGCAATATTGATATCTGAGTCGTATTTTGATTGAAAAGCCAGGATGTCGGCAACGACTACCGTAAGCTCGCCTGGCTCAAGTAATATTGCCGGGAATGTATAATCGATACCTCCAGCGAGGCGTACGCCTGTTAAATCGAGCGTCACATTACCAATATTTTGTAGTTCAACAAAATCATAATCATTGCCATCAGGATCGTGGTACATCAGTTCGGTAATACGCAGACCATCTAACAGTGCATATGCCTGATCATAAGAGCCGAGGCCGATTGTTGAAGTTATAACCGCATCGAGCCTTAGACCGAAGACGATATCACTACTGGTGTCACTACTTTGATGTACTTCGACAGCAACAACATTATCCCCTTGGATCAATCCGCTTGGTGGAATTGAAAACGGGCCTTCGAAGACAGCGTTGTCCACGGTACGGTTGGCTCTTATAGTGTGTTCGATGGCACCATTAGACATGCCAAGGCGAAGAACTTCCTGGCCGTTAAGGTAGAATACAACTCCGTCATCGATGACAGGGGCAAGATAAAATTTAGTAACATCATTGGGTTGGGCATCCAGATAAAAATGTTTTCTAAAATAATATGTAGCAGCGCCGAGAGTGAGTGTCGTATTCTTGGGTCCCGGCAGATCGGAATCTTCCGCATACAACAGTGCTGGGCCGCTCGGCCATGATGAATCGTTGTAGTTCGGATCGTGCCAGTTTGCGGGCAGAGCCGTATCTGTTTGCTCATACGACCAGACATCATCGATGACAATCAGATTGGCCTCTGTAAAAATAGTGGTTTCTTCGGGATTGGCAGTACCAGGAGTAGGCAGCTCAAAGAACTCGAAGTTGGTTGATCCGTCGGGCGCACTACCCTGAGAGACGTCGGAAGACTGCGGACCGAAAAGTACTTTGTCAATCTCTTTGATTTCTGCATCAAATAGACCAATCATGTCCCCCTCGACTGATAGTCTAAAACCTACATGGCCCGGTAGATTTTGACCGTCGGCTGTAAACACGGCGTAGCCCTTGCCCGCAATAAAGCTTAGTGGGCCGAGCCGGCACTTGTTGGGCTGTGTTATTGGATTGTCAGTCAAGTACAAACCACTCAGGTCAACAGGCGAGGCTTGAGGATTATACAGCTCGATAAAATCATCAGCAAATAAGACTTCACCTCGAGCGAGCCACTCATTGACCTTTAGCCTGCCTGGGTCACCCAAAGGCTCAGCAATGTTGCTTTGTCCGAAGGTCGGAACGGCAAGACGCCAACGGCCGTCATAGCCGACTCTGCCTATAGATAGATCAGGTAGCTGCAGACCGAACTCGACTGAATCAACCAATATGCCGCGCCTGTCATATAGATAGACGGCGTCGCCATCGCCATCAAGTGCAAAGCCCAAGTGGATGCCGGGGGTAGTTGTATCGGCATCAGCATAAAGCACGAGATATTCACCGGGGTCAATAGTGAGGCCGAAGGGGAAAACAAATCTCGTTGGATTGCCAGGATCATCGGTTATGCTCATTCTGGATAACTGTATTGGGGCAGGCCCATCATAGTAAAGCTCAATCAAGTCAGGCAAAGTCCCTTCATGCTCGACGGTAGTGTTTGCAGCAAGAACTTCACTAATAACCAGTCGCCAGTAGGAAGTATCTATAGTCCAGGTGCGTGATGCTGCAGGTGTACTTTGCCAACCGCCTGCAGAATTCATACCAAGAACGTAAACGGTATAAGATTGGCCATCAAGCAGATCCGTAAGCTCGATAGGCACATCTATCGGCAGCTCTTCGCTATACGGTTCATTGGGATCATTGAGGCTGTACTTGTAATGGGTGATACCTGGCCCACCCACAGTTAATTTGGCGCTGGTATGGTACGTTACCTTGGAGGGCTCACCGCAGATTGCAGCTCCACTGGGTGCATTGGCGCCCATATCCAGTCCGCAGGGTCCTGCACCGATAGCCGGCGACATGGGTTTTAGATGAAAATTACCTTCGTAGTCTATGAACAGTGGATCAGCATCGAGGTTACCTGTGCCAAAGTCAAGGAATTCTTCAGGAACAATCGACCGATTGACCACCGCTCCTTCGGTGGCATCGGCAAGGTGCTTGAATAGGTCATTGTTATCCCAAAAGATGTTGCCGTCAAGGTAAGCCCCCTTGCCTGGCCCGAGGACATTGGTTCCATCGACTTCATTAAACTGAATCACTGCGTCCGTAGCGCCCACAAAAACGTTGTTCTGGGCATGTAGGAAGCAGTCTTCCTTCAGCAGCACCGCGTGGTCCACGTCGAAAAAGATATTCCGTACGACAGTGATGTTCGAAGTCAGACCGCCAAGCCTTTCGCCTGTCGCAATTGCCTGTGAAGTGGTGGCACGCTGGCCGTCCCAGTGGAAATTCATAAACAGATTGCCTTCAATGTGGGCATCGGTGCCGTCAATGTCAAGTCCGTCATCGCCACCACCGAGAAAAACATTATTGTATGCCTGAAAAACCGGTCCCGGGCGTTTAGCCCCTGAGAAATCAAGAACGTCTTCCCCGCCGGCACTGCAGATGCCAAAGGTATTTGACTCCATGATCAGGTACTCGTCACCCTCGATGTACAGACCGTGGACAACTTCGCTTGTTGCGATGCCGGGCAGGAAGGAGTTGCGGACAATCAGAGAGGGATGTGACACTTCAAGGACAGTTTTTTCAGTTCCGGCCCAGGTCATATTGTCGATCAGAAGCTGCGAATGGTCAATTAAGATGGACTCGTTCTGGCCGTCACCGTACTCCATATCGGCGTAGCACATTCGGCTATCATTGAGTGAATTTACAAAAGCCAGACCCTTCCAGCTCGAGTCCGTACCGGCAGTGCGTGTCAGCCGGATGCGCTCGTACTTAGCACCCTCGGCAATAAGCCGGCCATTGATGGTAATGCCTTTACCGTTGGCGAAGAACAGCGTTGTTCCCGGCTCTATCGTAAGCGTCACGCCGGTAGGGATAGTTGTATTGTCAACAATCTGCCATGGGCCGGATGCGGCATCCAGAATCGTGTCAGTCATGAGCGTGCCGGAAACTTCCGAGACGTCACCATCATCGTACGAGACGTCAATGAAACCATGCTCCAACCTTTTGCCGGCTCCGTTGGGCTCGTCGAATGTCTCAACAATGATACGGTTGATGCCGGGATTCAATGCGATGGTTTCGTCGATGGACCATACCCCGTCCAACGGTGACCAATCGGCCAATTGACCGTTCACCAACACCGAGCGGGTCTCGATAGCATTAGCCCGACCGTGTAGAGAGGCCAGGTTTGTGACTGTATAATAAAAGCCGTTTGAGGTTGGCAAATAGCTGCTGATGGAGAAGGTCAGCGGGATTTGTTGCATTACGTTGGTAGCGCGCTCAGCAATCTTCTGCTTCATTTCGTCGATCATTGGTTGCGGAATCCAGTCACCCAAAAGCTGGTCGAGTAGCGGGTTTAATTGTTCCGGCGAAAACACAGTTTCGATTAAGTCCGCAAATTGAGCATAGTATTCGCTTACAAATGCAGGATGCTTCAGGAAGCGCGCCATGACCGGCAAGTAGCCACGATCGGCAACGTAGAATATTGACAGGTTCGTGCTGGGAATATCGTGAGCCACATAAAGAACGGTATCAAGATCATGGATCAACAGTACAAAACGTGGGTCCTCCACCCCACGGTACATCCGGTAGTCGTCGCCTACACCGGTGCCCAAGCCGTTCTCATTATTGCCGATCAACGAATTAACGGCGAACCAACGTAGCCACTGCTGGACATTAAGAACGCGGTTAACCTCATCTACATAAGTGACGTCCGGCTCGTTGCCCAGCACATTTGTCAAATCAAACAGGTCGGTCCAGTCGTTCTGTGCCTCATTGGTCAGTTTGTAGTAACCTGCTTCGACATAGTCAGCCGCATTAGTGCCCAGATAGCTCAGATCCGCCGTCCAGGGATAGTGTGAAGCCTCGTACATATTCCCGTTGCTATCGTTGGGGATGTGACGCTCGGCCCAATCACTGTCGTACACTTCCAAACAAACGTACGAACCGTACATCCTTTGCCCGGATTCGGTTAAGTTCTCGCCGTTGACCCTCACTTGTACTGCAGTAGCATTGGCAGCAAGCAAGCCTGCCATGCGGAAGATTGCGCTGCCGGTTAACTGAAGGTAAGGATACTTGCTGTTGATGTTGATTGCTCTAACATCCTTCCATGGATCATCGTTACGAAAATTTACTCGATAATTATTAGGTGGCATGTTACGAGTACCTTCGCCGCGGTTGCGGATTCCAACATTGTAGCGTAGCTTCGTATTGACACCGTCAATGCTTATGAACGTGCCGTTCATCTGGGCATGTGAATGGCCGTCATAACTCTGAGTTCCGATATAGGCCAACCTGCCGCGCTCCATCTCGGTCATGATGAGATAATAGACCGGCTGGCTGCCGGGCAGCCACTCTGCCTCTGGGTCAAACGAATCATCCACCTGGTAAAGAGCGTTTGTTACCTGCTCGGATGCGCCATCTATAGTGCTCAGAGCAGGCCAGGTGCGTGAATTGGTCCCAGCGTCACTTGCTTCGACATAGAACTCGACTATTATGCTGTCTGGCTGAGCAGGTATCTGGGCACTATATACTCCGTCACCTGCGTCACCATCATCGTGCTGGCCGTCATCGAACATTTCCATGTAGTTGTAGTCATTTGCATTATAGTGCGGATAGATGTTTTTAGATTCATATACGGAGCTGTCAATTCGATAGTGCAGCCCAACTGTAACACTGCTGATGTGCTCGTCGATAATACGGGCCGTCACTGTCACCACGTCATTGGACCCTGGGATGATAGGCAAGTGCTTCACATTCAGAATTAATGGTGCAATGTCGTTCGCAGAAACCGAGTTAGTGGCACCCGGCGTGCCGTCATTAGAATCGCTTGCCGTCCAGTTCTGGCCGTATTCATTGGGGATAGCGGGATTGATTAACTCCAGTGATTTGCCACCGCCGTCGTGGTCGTCCGACCAGAGCCAGCCGCGGTGGTTGTAGTCACTCGGTCCGAGTTCACGCACCGCCCAGTCACCCTCGTCGGCATAGTGAATTCTATCAATCCTTACACCCATGGCATCGACCAGTTCAATCACTTCGCCGGAGTTTTTGAGCCGGCCATCCCAGCCGCCTACCACGTTGGTTACTTCTGGGTGCTTTGTTGTGAAGGTGTTCACATCTGCGGCTACCGCAAGGTACTCTCCGGCTCCCAGTGTTATGTCCGGAAAAACAAAGTCAACACCATCACTGAATCGCCAATTGAAGAGGCTGACCGATTCAGTGCCTTTGTTGAATAACTCGATGTACTCCTGTCCTGTATTCTCCGGCTCGTAGAGCCGATGATAAGGGTGGTACATAATCTCGCTGATGATGACGTTAGCAGGTTCCCGTGTGTTGGGCGTTCCGGGAGTAGGAGAGTTAAAGAAACGCCAGTTATCGCTGCCATCGGGCGATCGGCCATAGGATATATCTGTCTGCTGTGGGTCAAAGGTGATGCTATCTATGAGATTTTCATCGGCGTCGTACAGGCCGATTTGTTCGCCGTCGGTGCTGAGTTTGAAATTTGCATGCAGTGTTCCTTCATCAGTCTCGTTATCAGCCCAAATCAATAGGAAACCGTGAGATGGGATTGTTGTTACGAGGGGGTTATCATCGGGGACATGCCATTTTGTGGGAACAGACAGGTCATCCGTCAAATACATGCCGCTTATATCAATAGCGTCGTTCCCGTAGTTATAGATTTCTATCCAGTCTTCGTAATCGCCATGAGAGTCCTTGATGAAACCATCATTTTTGGCCATAAACTCGTTTATCAGAAGTGTTAGCTGATGGCCCTGTTTAAGCCAGTTGTCAGCAAGCAGGGCAAAGTCAACAACATCAATGCCGTTGGTAGCATCGAGGTCGGCGCAGTCGGAACCGGAGCAGCCTGCGTCCAACCATTGTCGAGCAAAAATTTCGAGATCTTTTAGGTCGACTTTGCAGTCGCTGTCCAGGTCGCCAACGGGACAATCGGCCCCTACAGAACCAGCCCAGGCCAGAGCCAATGTCAGGATGAGCAAAGAAGTCTTCATGAAGTCGGGCATATCCTATCCTTACTTTTTTACTGTTGAGCCATCCCCTTGAAGCGAGTTTATAAGTACAGCATCCCCATCTGCGAAAGACAACACCGTATTAAGCCGACCTATCTATTTTAACATATTGAGAGTCGCACAGTCAATAAAGTTATCCTTGCGAAGACCCATTATTGAGGTTATTTCTAATATAACACAGTCGATAGAATGAATTACGTTCTATCAAGCTGGCAATTAACACAATAAGCTAAAAAAGTTTATTATTGCAGAATAAAGTAACATCCATTAGCAATAGCCGATAGGATTGTCAATTGCAACCGAGCCACGGACCGGATACTGTATCCTCTCAGCGCCAAGTCCAGTAAACACCCCCACATATATAGACTTTCAATGCTGTCGGATTAGGTTCAGACAGTGTTTGTGCGCCTCCTGGAGAATTTTATTGACAACCACGCTCGGGTGTGGGTATTTTCAATTTTGACGGTGCGGTCCTCGATCGCGACCTGAAAACAACGGCAGACTCGCCTAAGCAGTGACGAGGGAGTTCTGGGGAAACCATACTTAATTATTTCTTGAAAGGCACTCACTGTAATGACACACTTTATCTTCCATCCAAGTCGTTTCGCCGCCACCTGCGGCTCGCTCATGACCCTGTGGATCGGGTTGAGTTTCTCCGCACTGGCCGCCGATTCGCCACGCAAAACGGTTTCGCTGGATCAAGGCTGGCGGTTTCACCTCGGAGACGTGACCGACGCCATCGCTCCCGGTTACGATGATCACGAGTGGCGGCGTGTGGATGTGCCGCATGATTATGTGGTCGAAGGCACGTTTGATCGGACGAATCCTTTCGTGTATCCGGGCATGGACACCAGTTGGTATCCGCTTCACGGCTTCCTGCCGGTGCAGCCCGCCGTGTATCGCAAGACGATTTCCATTCCGGCCGACGCGAAGGGCCAGCGATTGTGGCTGGAGTTCGACGGCGTGTTCAGCAACAGCCGCTACTGGCTCAACGGTCAGGACATCGGCAGTCAGTACAGCGGCTACACCAGATCACGTTTCGACATTACGGACGCGGCGGACTACGGCGGCAGGAACATCTTGGTGGTGCGCGTCGATCCACGCTACGACGGCTGGTGGTACGAGGGCGGCGGTATCTATCGTCACGTAAGACTGGTGATGCTCGATCCGGTCCACATCGCGCCGGACGGGGTCTTTGTCGCACTGGCGGTAGCCGACCCGGGTGACGGCATCCAAGCGGATGCGACGGTCACGGTGACCACCGATGTAACCAACGCCGGCGGCGCCGCTGTCACGGCAACCGTCTTGAGCGAGATTCTTGACACCAACGGCCGACAGGTCGCCGCCGAGTCAACGGTTCAGACGCATGCGGCCGGGGCTGGGTCAAAAGCCACGCAGCATATTCCGTTGGCCAGGGCCAGCCTCTGGTCGCTGGAAAATCCTTACCTATACCAATTGCGCAGTACGATCAGCGTGTCCGGCAAAGTCGTCGATCGGTTGACAACTAACTTCGGCGTGCGGCACATTCGTTTCGATGCCGACCACGGTTTTTTCCTGAATGGCAAGCACGTCAAGATTCAGGGTGTCAATATGCACCAGGACCACGCCGGCGTCGGGGTGGCGATGCCCGACCGGCTCTTTGAATGGCGGCTCGAACGGTTGAAGGAGATGGGCTGTAACGCCATCCGCCTTTCTCACAATCCCGTCGCGCCCGTCCTGCTCGATGACTGTGACCGCATGGGCTTTCTCGTCATTGCCGAGAACCGTCATCTCGGCGATACCTACGCGGATCAGACGCCGAAAAACACCCCAGCCGTGGAACATCGCGATCTCACCGCCCTCGTGATGCGCGACCGCAATCATCCGAGCATTATTCTCTGGTCGCTGTGCAACGAGCAATGGATCCAGGGTTCGCCGGAAGCTGCCGCCATGGCGCGGGCCATGAAACAACGCGTTCACGAACTCGACCCAACGCGACAGGTCACCGCGGCGATGAACGGCGGCTTCACCAACCCGGAAGGGTTTCTCAGTGTGCTGGACGTGATCGGCATCAACTATCATCCCGAAGTCTATGAAACCGTTCACGCCCAATGTTCCACGAATCCGATCGTCGCCAGCGAGATTGCCAGCGAGGTAGGCACGCGCGGCTTCTACGGGACAAACCACTGGGACAATTATTGGGGCGACCGGGAGCGTGGCTACGTTTCCGTCTACAGCATCAACGCCGGGCCGGGAGGGCAGACCGTGGGAAATGCGTGGCCGCCCGTCGCGACGAACGAGTTCATGGCAGGCGGCTTCGTGTGGAGTGGCTTTGATTACAAGGGCGAGCCGCGGCCTTTCGAATGGCCGGTCATCAACTCGCACTACGGCTTCATGGACATCTGCGGATTTCCCAAGGACAGTTACTACTATTATAAGGCTTGGTGGACGGACAAACCGGTATTGCATCTCTTCCCGCATTGGAATTGGCCGGGCAGGGAAGGCCAGGAGATTTCCGTGTGGGTTCATAGCAACTGCCAGGAAGTGGAGCTTTTTCTCAATGACGTTTCCCAAGGCAGGCAAACCGTGACACCCTATCATCATCTCGAATGGAAAGTCAACCATGCACCCGGCAGACTCGTGGCCAAAGGCATGCACAATGGCCGGCCGATCGAGGCCGTGGTTGAAACCACGGGTGCTCCCGCTGCCATACGTCTAATCCTCGACCGCTCCGTGCTTGGCGCGGACAACGCCGATCTCGCCGTCGTAAATGTTGCGGTTCTCGACGCACAAGGCCGTGTTGTTCCGGTCGCAGACAACACAATCACCTTCACAATGACCGGTCCGGGCAAGATCATCGGCGTGGGCAATGGCGACCCCAGCAGCCACGAACCCGACAAGGCCAGCAGCCGTTCCGCTTTCAACGGCCTGGCACAAGTCATCGTGCAGTCCACCTCCAAACCCGGCCCCATTACCCTAACCGCGACATCACCGGGCTTGGAATCAACCCAAGTGTCGCTCACCACCGCGGCCAATCTACCACTGCCACCCGCGTCAACGGATGTCAACGCCGTTGGAGACAATATCCATTCTCCGGAAGCCACAGCGCACGGCCCGATTCCGTATGCCACACTACAGGTGATTGCCGATGGCGATTCTGATGCCGTCATTGCCGAAAAAGCGGCCAAGGTTCTGCCCCGCCCCAATCAATCCGACTGGATGCGCCTGGAGTGGACCTTTTTCCTTCACTACGGCGTGAACACATTCAGAGGCGTTGAGTGGGGCAGTGGTCGTGAAGATCCCTCGGAGTTCAATCCTTCGTTGTTTGATGCCGACCAATGGGTCCGCGCGATGAAAGAGGCCGGCGGCAAGATGATTGTGCTCGTTTGCAAGCACCACGATGGATTGTGTCTGTGGCCCACTCGCTACACGCAGCATTCGGTCGCATCGAGTCCCTGGTTGGACGGCAAAGGCGACGTGGTACGAGCGGTTGCCGACGCCGCACGCAAGTACGGTCTCAAGCTGGGTGTCTACCTGTCACCTGCGGACCTCTACCAGTTAAAGACAAATCCAAAGAATCCAGCCGGTTACTATGGTGACGGCAGCAGTGACGTTCCTTCCACCATTCCCATCGATCCGGCCGGCTTCAAGACGAATCCCACTGCAGGACGCACGCCGTCCGAAGGCTTTGGGAGTTATACCTATGCGGTGAACGACTATAACCGCTATTTCCTGAACCAGCTTTACGAATTGCTGACCGAATACGGACCGATCGCCGAAGTCTGGTTTGACGGTGCCAATCCGGATCCCAGCGTCAAAGAGACCTACAACTATGCCGCGTGGTATGATTTGATCCACCACTTGCAGCCCGGTGCGGTTATTTTCGGCAAAGGGCCGGATGTGCGTTGGGTCGGCAGTGAAAGCGGTTACGGACGCACCACGGAATGGAGTGTCATTCCTCTGCCTACATCGCCCGACAACTTCATTTGGCCGGACATGACAGCCGGGGATCTCGGCAGCCGTGCCAAACTGACGCCCGGTTCGTATCTCTGGTGGTATCCGACGGAAACAAATGTCACCATTCTCCGCGACGGCCAATGGTTCTGGGCGCCCAACAAACGTCCCAGAAGCGTCTCGCAGTTGGTGGATATCTATTACTCGTCGATTGGTCGTAACGGGAACCTCATTTTGAACCTGTCTCCAGACACGCGTGGTCTGATTCCGGATGATCAGCTTGAAGCCTTGAGCCTGATGGCGAGGGTGGTCAAGGATACATTCGCCACAGACCTCGCCGTCGGCGGCAAGCTCACTGCCGGCACGTCCAACCCTGCCAACAGCGCGTCGCTGGCATTGGACGGAAACCTCGACACCTGGTGGGAGGCCGCGCCGGGCCATGCCAACGCGGCTTTGACGTTGACGCTTCAGGCGGCTGTCACCTTTGATGTTGTTTCGTTGCAGGAAGCGCTAGATCATCGGGGCCAGAGAATCGAATCCTTTGCCATTGAAACATGGAACGGGTCGGCGTGGGTCACGGCAGAACATGTCGCGTCAGACGAACTGACGACCGTCGGGCACAAACGGCTGATACGGCTGAAGTCGCCCGTGACCACCAGCCAGGTGCGTATCCGCATCACCGGTTCACGCCTGGAACCGACGCTGGCTGAAATGGGACTTTTTAAGCAGCCCGTGGGTTTTTTGCCTCCTGTGATTTCAGATCGTGACGCCAACGGCAAGGTGACCATCAGCAACGCCGGCGGCTTAAAGATGGTTTATACCGTTGATGGCACCATGCCGACGACCCACTCGACTGTTTATAGCTCACCGATTTCCCTGCCGCTGGGTGGCACTGTGCAGGCCGCTTGCCTGTTACCGCACGGACAACTCGGCATAGAGGCTTCAAAGTCCTTCGCCGGAATGATGCCGATTGGTTGGAAAGTAGTCGGAGTCGACAGCCAGGAAACCCATCAGGCTGCCAACGCCGCAATTTATTCATCATATACTGTTGGCGGATTGCTTGGAAAATTATAGCTGAGGATGTCTAATTAACATGTCCGTACTCAAAATAGCCGGCAAAATGTATTGGCTGCGGAAAGCGGAACGCTTGGATCGTGGTCAGATCGAGGCGTTGCGAAAGAGACGCCTTCGGAGGCTGCTGAAATATGTCCTTACAAGGTCGCGGTTCTATCAGAACTACTACCGTAGACATGGCATAACAATCGATAATATTGACCAAATCGGTCTAAGGGACATACCTCCCATCGACAAGGAAATCGTGATGGACAACTTTGATGACCTTGTTTGCAATTCGTCCATCAAGAGAAAAGATGTGGAAAGATTCATCAGCGACCCTTCAACTGTGGGCAAGAAATATCGTGGCCGATATCAAGTGATACATACCTCTGGCTCGACTGGGACAATTGGCATTTTCCTTTATAGTTCGAATGAGTGGAATTTGGCCAGAGCTCTGATTGCCACACGGGTGCTTGGTCTGAAAATTCATCCATTTAGAGTGAGGCACGCTTTCGTTGTAAAATTAGGCGGCCATTATGGCGGGGCGACCCTATGTCAGGCTGCCCCGAACCTGTTTTTCAAACAGTTGGCTGTTCCGATCGACTGTCCGTTGGAGGAAATGGTTAGAGTCATAAACGACTTTCAACCCGATTTCTTGACAGGCTATGCCTCGGGTCTCTATTTACTGGCTCAACAGCAGATTAAAGGCAGTATAAATATCAGGCCGCGAAAAGTAATAAGTTCCGCTGAACCGCTTACCTGTGAGATGAAGCAGGCCATAGTAAGCGCATTTGGTGTACAGCCGGTGGATTTGTACGCTGCGTGCGAATCCATTGTGATAGGTGCATCTTGTGATAGCCACCAGGGTTTTCACTTATTTGATGACTGGCACTGCCTGGAAGTTGTCGATGGTGATGGCAAAGATGTTGCTGTTGGTTCTTCCGGCTGGCTGATTTTGACTAATCTCTATAACTATACTCAGCCTCTGATACGCTACCGGATGAGTGACAAGATTGTGCTGGACGATGAAAAGTGTCTATGCGGCCGACCATTTGTATTGATGAAGGATTTCGTGGGAAGATCGGAAGAAATGCTATGGTTCGAAAGGACTGATGGCCGGAGGGAGTGTATTCATCCCTCTACAATTGCGGATTTTTTTGTCCCTGGTCTTGAGAAATTCCAGCTCATTCAAGTCCGACCAAACCGACTTCTTATGAAGGTAGTAGTAAACGATGGTGAGCACGATGTTGCATCACGCATTCATAGAAAGATGTGGGACATTCTTCGGGCAAGGCGGCTTGATAAAGTAGTTCGGTTTGAAACTCAGGTAGTTAGGCAGATAGCGAGCGATCCGAGGACGGGAAAATTTAAGCTCATAGTGCCGTTTGACGAGTAAGCAGACGTGGACTTTGGAGTAACTTGTTGGAAAGGAAAGCATGTTAGGGAAAAACGCGCCCGGCAGGACTTGAACCTGTAACCTTTGGATTCGAAGTCCTTTTCTCTGAGCATAACACAAGTATGCATAATGGCTTAGAACGCGGTTTTTGGCCGAAAATGAGACAATTTTGCTCCCAGGCGGATTTTAGCATCGATTCTGGACGTGAGCGATGTCTTGGCACCTGATGCTGTTGTATCTGATGGACTGGTTTCTATGCGGCGGCTCAGTATGGAATATCTTGCTCTTTGCAGAACTTGGCAATATAGCCACCAATGCACATCCCAATCGAAGCCTCAAAGGGCTAAGCTGGCCACATTCCATCTCGCTCTTGATTGCTATCCTCACCGCGTCACGTTGTAACAGTATATCCTTTGCACATAGTCGACAAACGGAATCCGTTTTCATACTTAACCAGAACTTCCATTGGCAATGACTCCTTATCTCTTACAGAGCATTCCATGAATTCCTTCTGCTGCTATCTTAGCATCGGCAATGGCAGTGACTGCATCTAAGTTTTGATTTACTATATCGCCACCGGCAAATACTTTGGAAATTGTGGTCATACCATTTTCGTCAACCTTTACTTTTCTTTGCGGCGTAAACCCAAGTTTTTCAAAGAACTCTTTTGGCAGAAACGAAAAGTCAGGAGCCTGACCAATGGCCTCGATTATCATGTCCCCCTCCAGGCACATCTGCTTTTCTTCGTAAAAAGTGGGGCTGAATCTGCCTTGTTCGTCAAATACCGATTTAACTTTCACACATGAAAGTCCTTTTATTCTGCCATCTTCAACTTTAACTTCTTTTGGTCCCCACCCGGGATTAAATTGAATTCCTTCTGCCTTCGCTTCTTCAATTTCATCCTCTGTTGCGGGCAGCTCGTCCCAGTCTTCCAGAGAAACCGTTTTAGTTATCACGTTCTGGCCGGGATATTGCATATGCTGCAAACGAAGTGCTTCCCTGGCTACGTCCATAGCCACATTTCCACCGCCGATAACGATTATTCCTTTGCCCACTTTTGTTCCTGAGCCGATCTTGTTCTGTTCCAGAAACGGAAGTGCTAAATGAGCTTTGTCAATGTTTTTGACCTTTGTGGAACGACTCACAGTTGTTCCTATACCAAGATAGATTGCATCGTATTCTTTTAGAATATCTTCAAAAAAAGTGTCTTTGCCTATTGTGGTATTAAATCTAAATTCAACTCCCAAAGAAGCAATGTAGTTTACATCTTTATCTATCGCCTCAACGGGCAACCTGTAAGGTGGCGGTCCAATTCGCATCATGCCCCCACCGCCGGGCAAAGAGTCAAAAATAACTACCTTATAACCTTTCAAGGCAAGAAAATAAGCTACAGATAAACCACTTGGGCCTGCGCCTATGACAGCAACTTTCTTGCCGGTAGGTTCAGCTGGTTTAAGTTCCAATGCAGTTTTGTAGTCTTTAATAGAATCCGCAACGAACCTCTTCAGCCACCTTATAGCTACTGCTTCCCCTCTAATACTTAGTGAGCAAGCTGCTTCGCAATATTTCATACATACCCTTCCACAGATAGAAGGGATCGGATTATCCTCAAATATTTTTCTTAAAGATTCATCGGGTTTATCCTCATAAATGGCCTTAATATAATCTGAAATCTTCAGATGTGCCGGGCAGGCTTCCTCGCATAGCTTACATTCCAGGCATCGAGAAGCTTCCTTTTTGGCTTCTTTTTTGTTATAGCCTATCACCTGCTCCACGAAGGATAGTTTTCTTTCCTCAGGTTGAACCTCTGGCATAGACACGCGCTGTGGTGCAAATAAGGAATACTCAAGGTCAGGGACAAATCCTTCGTAGTTTTCTTTGCGGTGGGCAAGGCTTGCTTTAAGTATGGAATACTGTCCAGAGCCGAGGAAATGCTCTTTATCAGTTTTTTCATCCTTGGGCAGGAAGGTAAAAGTATTCGTATCGAAGTGTATATGGAAATAGTCCCTGGATAGTCTAAAGGAACCAGCGGGGCAAATGTCCACACATAAGCCACAAAAGCAGCATCTGCCATAATCAAGTTTGGGACGCTCATTTTTCTCGCCGGGCTTTGGTTCTATCTCAGGTATCTCCACCATGGTGATAGCTTCGTTTGGACATATATCAGCGCAATTACCACAGCCTGTGCATTTTTCCCAGTCGTTAAGATGGAAACCTCGATATCTAAGTGCCGGCTCTTTTGGCTCAAAAGGATACCTCAAGGTTCGCGGCTTTTTGAACAAATAATTAACTGCCTTGAATGGGCTTAGTATACTTCCCTTTTTCATTCTCTTGCCTTTTCCTCTTTAAAAATGCTATTTTTTATTTCCTTTATAAAAGCTTACATTCCTTGAATCTTTGAAATATTTTCTAAAAGTAATGAATAAAACAACTGAAACAATACTAACTACAGTGCCGTAAATAAAAGTTATATTTGGATTAATTTGCCATAAAAATCCGGCTATTAAACTAGCTGGCAGTGTTATTAAACCTATTGTAGTATGAAATGTTCCTAAAGCTGTTGCTCTTAACTCTTCCGAAGACAAATCAGACACATAAGCCCGTTGGTTTCCGTCAATTATCGCATAGACTATACCATAAAGAGCAAATAAGACTATAAAGGATATTAGAGAATTGAAAAAGGCGAAACCAAGAGAGGTTAATGAAAATAGCAAGTAACCAAAAACGATAACTTTTTTCCTTCCTATTTTGTCAGAAAGAGTGCCAAAGGGAATAGCAAATACAGCATAAAAAATGTTGAATAAGATATATAGGAGGATTGGCGCTCCGATTGATAATTTACCTGTAAAGAATTCTCGTGCTCTAAGAATGAAAAACATATAACTGAAATTTGCCAATGCGAATATATCAGAAATCAGGATGAATAGCTTAAGAGATTTCGGAAGTTTTTTTAGACCTATTTTTAGAGTTATGTGTTGTGGCTCTCTTTTCCCTTCTTTTACAAAATGTAATGGAATTAAAGAAAAAAATGCAATGATTGCAGCAAAGAATATAATTGACTTAAAATCAAATCTCAAAAACCAGAATAGAAGAAAAACAACAATTGATCCTGCAATTGCTCCAGAAGTATCCAAAGCTCTATGAATTCCGAACCCTTTGCCCCTTTCTTTTGGCATAGAATCTGCAATAATAGCGTCTCTTGGCGCAGTTCTTAAACCCTTGCCTACTCTTTCCAGACCCGCAAAAACTAAAATATGCTGCCATATTTTGGAGAAAGCCAAGAATAACTTGAAAACAGATGAAGTTAAGTACCCAGAAAAAACAAATATTTTCCTTTTCCCTGTTTTGTCAGACAAAAAACCACAAAGAACTTTTAGGATACTTGAAATACTGTCCCTTAATCCCCCGATTAACCCAACAACCAAACCAGTGCCACCTAGTGCTGTGATAAACATTGGCAAAATTGGCATTATCATTTCGCTGCTTAAATCATTCAAAAAACTGACAATGCCCAATAAAAATATATTGGCATTGATTCTAACCTTCATCTGTCTATCTCCGGAGCAACTACATATAAACTTATCATTATATTTCCGACATCAGCAATACTGGTATTTTCTAATAATTTTTCCAAAACGATTAAGCCATTTGGATAGGAGGGAGTTCTAAAGTGTACCCTGTAAGGCTTATCGCCGCCGTTGCTGACTAAGTAAAGACCTAACTCTCCCCGTGAAGATTCGACCCGGACGTAAGTTTCTCCTTTGGGTATTTTCCACTTGAAAGGATTGGGTATTCTATTATAAACTGGCCCAGCAGGCATCGCATCAAGCAGTTTGAATATCATATGAACGCTTTCGATCATCTCGTCTCTTATAACCCAAAGTCTTGAATAGGCATCGCCATCTTCTCTTACAGGAACATCCCAGTCCACCTTATCGTAGGCTGCGTAAGGTTCAACCTTTCTGATATCAAATTTCATCCCAGTTGCCCTTAAGGTTTGTCCCGTTGCGCCCCATTGTTTTGCTTGCTCCTGGGTTAACTGGCCAATGCCTTTTGCTCTTTCGTAGAATAAGCGGTTAATAAAGAAGGTAGCATCATAATCTGGCACACAGCCGCCTATGGAATGCAGCGTATTTACAATTTTATCTTTAAATCCCGGTGGGAAATCGCGTCTTACACCGCCCGGCCAAATGTAGATGTGATATACTCTGCCGCCAGTAAGTTCTTCAAACAGATCCAAAATAAGGTCTCGGTGATACATTGCCCACTGAGCCACAGTATCAAAGCCGAGCATGTTGGCATAAGCCCACAAGCCGAATAGATGGGAAGCGACTCGGGCAAGCTCGAGATATATACTTCTTACGAAATGGGCCCTTTCCGGGACTTCTATCTGCGCCAGCTTTTCGACCGCCATCGCATATACCATTTCCATTGAATCGGGTTCTACTACATTTATTCTGCAGACCATCGGAAAATTCTGTATCCAGGTTCTGTATTCCATCA
>CAZFLY010000014.1:0-42933 GCA_964519995.1 uncultured Pirellulales bacterium
CTGCCGAGAAAACCTGTATTGTCTTCAGCACATTAACCTGGTTTTGGGCCGGATGTTGTCTACAAGAGAATACATTTTGTTGTAATGGTGAAGAATGCTGTGATTCGGCTACCGAGTGCTGTGATGATGGCAACTGTGTAGAGAAATGCGATCCAGATGGTGAGTCTTGTGATTGGGAGTGGCCAGTAAACGCGCCATGCCAGCAAATTTCTCCAGATGATCATAGGTGTGTTCCAGGCCATGAAGGTAATCAATGCCGCTGGCACGTGACTGAAACCCTGCATGGCTCGAGTGCCGCCTGTGCTTCTTGCGCCCCCTTTTGTGATCGATCGTTGGCTGGCTATTGTGTCATGATGACTGCGGATACATGCAGATTCCAGTGGTTTTACGGTTGTGTATGTGATGATAACAACCCTTACGGTCCGGTAGGTGTTGGCGAATATTATAAATGCGATTAACATTCTTGCTGAACTGAAGGCTCTATAGTTAAACGAAAAAGGTATGTTTGAATTATCTTTTTCCATTGTGAAACAAAGGAGCATACTTATGTTTAATAGAGCATTGCCAAGTAAACGACGATTGAACCATACGTCAAAGATACGTCGTTCGTATATAAAATTCACTTTACAGTTGGTAGTCTTTTTTATCTTGACTAGTATAACGGTGCTTGTTCAAGGGAATGAACCGAAATCAAATTTATCGGTTGAAGAACTCAAAGAGATCGCAACTGTGATTAAAGCTGTGGAGGATAGTCTCTTCAACATAAAGATTGAATCAGAGGCATGGGTTGAGACAAAAACATCTTTATTTGACCCTTGTGAGCCTTGGGAGCGAACTCCGATTTACGTTTCGTCTACCGCGTGGTTCGATGGGAAACCTGAAGGCAAGGCAAGAGTAGATGTGCACAGGCAGGTCTTTGAAGGTCAACAAAGTGTTGTTCCATATGGAGAATCAAGCTCATCTTTTGGCTTTAATGGACAGTATGGGAGAATAGTTAACCATACATCTGGGCGACCTGGAAAAACATTCGCTCTCAAGAAGGGAGATCTTCTTCATGGTGCTCCCAGGAGTTTGAGAACTGGGTGGTGCGAGCGCTTCACTGGGGCAGCTTTTTCACTAAATCTTTTCAACGATGAAATATATTCATTTTCTAAAATTTTTGAGTTGGGTAGCGATGCAAACTCTGAGGCTGCATCTGAGCTTGAATTCACAGTCGAAGAATTTCAAGGTGTAGAGTGCATAAAAATCAGGTCAAAACTGTACCACTCCAGCTATTGGCTTGACCCGTCTCATGGGTTTGCACTGCGTGGGAACAAATCCATCGCCATATATCAAGATGGTCATGAAGAGCTTGTAACGTTCATGGAAGTCACCAAATTGAAAGAGGTGACGCCAGGCGTATGGTGGCCGATAGAAGCATCTTTCGTATCAAGGACAAGGCCTTCTAAGCCTGTAAAAGCTTGGCGACGTTTTGTCTACCGAGCTTCTAATGTCGTTGCAAATGATCCCAACTTTGATGAGAGTGTTTTCACGGTGCCTTTTCCAGAGGGATATTTAATCGAGGATAAGGTTAAGGGAACAACCTACAGGGTTGGACAAGAGCAGAAAATCAAAGACAAATAGCTGTCTGATTGCGGAGCAAAATGGCAGTGTCAGGCAGCAGTGTTAGGAATAATGTACGATCGGTATCTGGTGTCCGTCATATAGCCAGTTTCTCATTACACGTTAACTGCTTACTACTAGCCACAGATTCCTTAAATCCGCAGTGATAATCAACAGGACGCGCAGTATTCAGCGTGACTATATATTATTGAAAGTCGAAAAGAGATTGCGTTTTGATCATTGTCACCTGGTCGGGATAGGCAGCAAACGTGTGAATATGCAACTCACTGCGTCTGGCCTCAAAATCAATGTAACAGAACGGCTGGAGGTTGTCGATTTCCAGGTCAGGAAATTTCACAAATATACCACGATTGTGAGCAAAACTCTCAAGGTCCTTATGGCTCTGCCGATACAAATTGGAGCTCATCTTCTCAACCTGAAAATCCGTCATATAGCTGACACCCCGGCTCAAGGTGCACTTGTGAGTTCGCGGACCACGAAACTGGAAACGCTCTACCAATCCTCGCTGCGGAAGCGGTTGACCAGGTGCGCTTACCACTTCAGCAAGGCACGCGTCACCGGCAAAGACACTAACAACATGTGTACAGCCAGTTACCCAAATAAGCGCTTCATATTTTTCAGTTCTCAACTGACGACTGGCATAAACCTGGAAAAGCTCAGGATGTAAAGGTCTTTGGTATAGGCTAAAAGTCAATTGCTCAACGGTTACGTTGATTTGTGGCGAATCCATAAAAAATCCCCAACCATACATCTTTAAGTCAAAAGATATTGTACAAAAATAGCATCGTTTATTCAAGACCAATATCAGTACTGATAACGCGGATTCGGCCACTTATAGGACGATTGTTTTGCAAGCTAAGCAAACTAAACAAGTAATAGAAGCTAAGTTTTTTTGGAAAAAATCAGAAACCGGTCACCTATTTTCGTCTTTCATCGCTGAAAAAAAATCGCATTAATAATAGTAGCAATAATGTCGTAAAAGGCATGAGTCCCCGCTGTAATTCCGAAGCCACGAATTGCAAAGACGATAGCAAAATAAATTCCTGCAATTGTCCGAAATCCAAATTCTGTCCAGCTAAACGGACTACCCTGGTCAAGTTGTCCGTTGACCAAGGCAATATGGTGATGCGCACTGAAAAATGCTGCTGATAATAGAACCGATAGTACAATTGCGTTCTTATGTGTGAAGCCAAGCACATCTTGAAATAGCACCATCAAAAGACATATCAGAATCAACCGAAACACAAGCTCTTCGTATATACCAGCTCCAATACCAGTAACAATATTGGCCATCAGAGAAGGTTTCATATCGCTGACGGGCGTACTATTTGCCAACAACAAGGAATCAGCGAGAGTCAACAAGCAATCAGGAACTGCCTCCAGCCTTATCTGCACAGCCTGAGAGGCAATCTGGTCATTGCCACTCGGCGTCTGTGCAGGACTATTTAGGAACAAACTCAGCACAATCAACGGTGCTGCAAGCAAGATGCACTCAATCGTCATGGGTAAAAAATCTCCCAGACTAAACCACCATCGTTTGCGGGATGCAACTTGCAGCGATATTAGAATCACCATAACAACCAAGGGAGGTGCCACCCAGGCCAATCTGCTGCCTGAACCGATATATTCTAGAAAATTCTGCAGCCAAACGAATGCCACAATACGGATTTGAGATTGGTTCAAAACATCTGTGTTTATCAGAATAGTCCCTAACTCATACAGGACTATAAACGGCAACAGAAAGATAACAGCATAAATTGGTCGGCTCGTTCGTTCAAGATACGAATCCTGCGCAAAATTGAACAACTGACTCGTACTATATCTGTATTTATCCTTCATCACATTTGCAGTTGTAAATGACGACCTCTAAAGTTTTAATTTTTCGTTTGCAAAAAATCGTTGACCTTGACGATTCAATTTTGCAGAGTCTACTGCAAAAAAACCGAAATTACAATAGTCAAGAATTACCTGTTTTTGTATATACGCAAAATGATAAGAGAGCAATTAACCGAAATCTATGAATTACTCTTAAGTCGGTTCGGCCCTCAGCACTGGTGGCCCGGCGATACACAATTTGAAATAATAACGGGAGCAATACTCACCCAAAACACAAACTGGAGTAACGTAGAAAAAGCAATAACCAACCTGAAAACAGTCAAGCTATTAAATCCTGAGCAAATACGCAGCACCGATATATCTGAACTCGCGGAACTAATCAGGCCTGCAGGCTACTATCGGCTCAAAGCGAAGCGACTCAAGAACTTCGTGGATTGGCTGTTCGCCAATTATGATGGCAAGATGGTAAATCTTAAAAATGTCCACACCGAACAACTAAGGACAGAACTTTTGGTGATCAAAGGTATTGGCCCAGAGACAGCGGATTCAATCTTACTATATGCCTTCAAAAGACCTGTCTTCGTCGTCGATGCATATACCGCACGAATTGCCGTGCGCCACCAATTGATCGATCCGGATGCAGATTACGAACAACTACGAGAGCTGTTCCAATCGAACTTAGCGGAAGATGTACAGCTTTTCAATGAATACCACGCCTTGCTGGTAAAGCTCGGCAAAGAATTCTGCAAGCCGAAAGCTCAATGCTCCGCCTGCCCGCTGAAAGAACTACCTCATACAGTTGAGATCGAATATTCTTGAGACAACCAAAATATTTAGCAACGCAGTTTCACTATGGCGTCTTGAACGCATCACGCTATGCGCTATTTTTACTTCAACTGCCAATCAGCCGGACAACAGCCAAGCCAGTAACCGGTAAACTCCTTTAAGTCATCAAAGTCAACATCGTTATCTCCATCAAGGTCGCCGGCTAATCCGCTTCCAGTGTGAAGCCATAGTTCAGATAATCTCGCGAAGTCATCAAATTCAACAATGCACAAAGGCCCGCCAGGCCAAAAACCGCCTAACAGCTCATATCCGTCGCCTTTGCTCCAGTCGGCGTCCGTCTGACCGATAGTGCCGGTTAGTTCGTATGGCCCACCACTACTCGTCCCCCCGCCGCCGTCAATCGTATACCAGCTAATCTCGTATTGGCCCAAGGCCGAACCAGCCATTAGAAAACATGCTGCCAGCAAGCTAATAAACGAGTTTTGAGCAATCTCTCTCATTGGTGTACCTCCTTTGCGGGACCAAACTGCTGTTGCTGTATGGTTCTTTCCAAGGTCTCAACAAGATGTACGATTTGCTTATTCTGCTTCTCGATTAATCGCTCCTGCTCTCCAACTCTTATAATTAAGTCTTTAAGGACTTCATTATGTGCAGATACTGTAGCCGACAAATCACGGCTTCCATTCTCAGACCGCACAAAATCGCTCAACTTAGAGTGGTTTAATTGATGCTCTTTATCAGATTGATCATATTCTGCCTCGGGCAACCTCTCCATTGACATTACAGCTTCATACGCTGTTGCCACGTCTTCGGGATAAGGTGTTCTATCAGTGAAGGATAATGCAGAGACATTTTTTGTTACATAGACATCGCCCACGAAGTATCCCGCGTAACTGCTACCGCTTATGCCATACACGCCGTAGCTGTTTTCGCTAAAGCCATACACGCCCTTGCTGTTGGAGCTCTCGCCATGCACGGCGGCGTAGCCGCTGTCGCTGTAGCCATACACGCCGGTGCCGCCGCCGGAATTGGTGGCCTTGATAATCGCGGAAGAACTGGACGCGCTAAGCTCAAGCGGCACGTTAACATTCAGCGTAACACCCCCTGATGTACCGCCGCCATTTAAGCCTGTGCCAGCATTCACCGCTGTTATATCACCAATGCCAACATCATCTCCATCATCCAGTCCAGCAGGACGGCTGGAAACCTCGCTCCAGGTTATCCCATCCTTCACCGAAGCTAAAACGGTCGGGTCTGTCTCACTTGTTATACCAACATCATCTCCATCATCCAGTCCAGCAGGACGGCTAGAAATCTCGCTCCAGCTAACTCCATCCTTCACCGAAGCTAAAACTGTTGGGTCTGTCTCACTTGTTATACCAACATCATCTCCATCATCTAATCCGGCAGGACGGCTGGAAACTTCGCTCCAGGTTATCCCATCCTTCACCGAAGCTAAAACGGTCGGGTCTGTCTCGCTCGTTAAATAACCCGCTGTGGAGTGATTTCCCCAGCCAAAGGCAGCGTTCCAATTGCTGATGTGCCCAGCGAATATTCCAGCCGCAGGACTCGCACCGTAAACGGGATCTATCTCACTCGGCGGATTCTGCCAACTGGCAAAACCTGTACTATTGGATGTAAGGACTTTACCATCTCCTTGTGTACCATCCCTAATCCTGACTTGACCATAAACGTCCAATTTTGAATTGGGATACCTCGTTCCAATGCCGACTTCGCCAATGGTATCCACATACAATGCCTTGGTTGGAGAACCATCTGATGCATCAAGGTAATGATGTGAATGGTCGGCGCTACTACGCCAACTGGCAAGCCCATCGGTATCCGAGGTCAAAATAAAACCTTCTCCAGCACCCTCAGGCATGTTAATACCACCGGCCGTCTTTGCATAAATCGCATAAGGCGTCGGCGTTATCTCCTGCCGCGGCTCCAGGAAGGTATATACGTTGGGGTCGTTCATATCGCCCGGCCGAATGCCAATCTCTAACCAGACAGCGTTGCCATCAAACACACTACCGAAATCCAATGGCACCGTAAAGTAGCCATCGATGACATCAATATCCGGCACGTTAACATCGCTACCGATTTGATTGCCAATAACGATATTAGGATCATCGAATAGTTTGAACTGAAGGTCATAGAAGCCATCCGCTACGGCGTTAGCGTCTATGAGCCGGCCCTGATAGCTAAACGCTGTGCCCATCGGCACCGCCTCGGTGACCCTGGCTGAACAAACCATCAGGCCCAAAGCCAAAAACATAATTGCTAACATTTTTCTTGTTCTCATTTTTCTACCCTTCCAAAGATTGTCCCCGTCCCACATCAAGTGCGGGATAAATCCCAGCAGGAAACTGTTGATATTTTTATAGTGCACACTGAGCGCACCGATATTTACGGGCAAAATTCGTTAAATTTGACTGATAAAGCTGCATTTGCTCCGTTGTTGCTTCCTGCCTCCAGCGAACTGTACATAATATAACATTATATGCTCTTATGCCCAGCTGTCAAGATAATTGTTGACTGGATGAGGAGAGAATTAGAATTGGTTCAGAAATCGAAAAATCCACAGGTACTCAACGCTCCCTTATGGTCCTCGTGCTTCGTAGCGAAGCGCAACTTCGCAGAATAGCAGCGGTTCTTCTTTGAAAAAACGCATATATTTTCTATGACCTGCAGAAAGTCTATTACTAAGGTAGTGGCGGATACGGCGGCAGAGCTAAATTAGCGTTAAATGGAAAATGCCGGAATGTATTAGTTGACGCTACTATGAGCCAGGCTATAATTGGTACTATAGTCGAAATGAGTTTGATCTGACATATTTACTTGGTAAGGTGCGATTATGGCAAGGATAGGTTATGACAGTCAGTTGGAAAATAGAGAAATCAGGTTGCCGTTCGGTCCGGACTTCAAGTTCAATTTGGCTTGGCTGAAGTGGATAATACCTGCAGTAGTGGTGCTGTGGCTTTTGTCGGGAATATACATTGTCAGGCCGGACGAACAGGGGGTTGTGCGGAGGTTCGGCAGGACGGTCAGAGTGACGCAGCCAGGTCCGCACTACTGTTTGCCCCGGCCGGTTGAGAGGGTCAATAAGGTGAAGGTAAAGCAGGTCAGGCGAATCGAAATCGGCTTCAGAACAGTTAATTCTGGACCACCTGCACAATATAGATTTGTACCAGAAGAATCACTAATGCTGACAGGTGATGAGCAGATAGTCGATGCGCAGATAATAATACAGTACCAGGTCAGTGATCCGGAGAAATTCTTGTTCAATGTGCGGGATCTCGAAACGCCACAAGGCGCGCTTATGGACGCCGCTGAGGTGGCTTTGAGGCAGGTAGTAGGTCAAAGGCCGATTGATGATGTCCTAATAGGTGAGAAGCTACAGATTGAGATTGATATCCGTGAGCTTTTGCAGCAAATAATAGATGGGTATGACAGTGGGATCAGAGTGGTGGAAGTAAAGCTGCAAACGGTTCGTCCTCCGAAGGAAGTAGCCTCAGCTTTTAGCGATGTCGTAAGTGCAAAAGAAGATAAAGAACGATTGATCAAGGAGGCTGATGGTTATCGTGAGGATGTGCTGCCCAAGGCCAGGGGGCAGGCCGAGAAAATAATCAGAGAGGCCGAGGCATATAAGGCCCAGCGCACCAAACGCGCCCAGGGCGACACCGACAGATTCCTGGCGGTTCTGAAAGAGTACGCAAAAGCAAAAGATATAACCCGCAAGAGGCTGTACTTGGAAACCATGGAGCGGATTCTGCCGGGCATTCGCAAATTCGTGATTGACCCTGAGGTTAGCGGAAGCCTGTTACAGTTTCTGCCTCTTGAAACCAGTACTGAGCGCAGTCGAAGTAAAGGAGGTGAAGAATGAGTTGGAAAATTATCATTGCGATTATTTTGCTTGTAGTAATTGTGGTTTTGTTAGCTGGGTCGATGTTTACGGTGGACGAGAAGGAGCAGGCGATTGTTACGCAGTTGGGTAAATACGTAAGAACCGTCACCGAGCCGGGTTTGCACTTCAAGGTTCCTTTCCTTCAAAGTGCGCACAAGTTTGAAGACAGGGTCCTTGAATATGATGCGGCAGCGGCGAAAATCATCACCAGCGACAAGAAACACCTTGTTATTGATAATTATGCCCGGTGGAAGATAGTAGATCCGCTGAAGCTTTATCAAACAGTACGCAATGTATTCGGAGCACACGCGAGGCTGGATGATATAGTCTTTTCAGAGATACGTGAAGAACTTGCACGGCATACGCTTACGGAAGTTGTCTCGATCAATCGCGCGGCGCTAATGGAAAAGGTAGGCCAGCAGTGTGGCATCAAGGCTCGCGAATATGGGATTGAGGTGATAGATGTGCGTATAAAGCGTGCTGTTTTGCCGGCTGAGGTTGCTCACTCGGTGTATGCGAGGATGAAAGCGGAGCGACAGAGGATCGCTAAAAAATATCGTTCCGAGGGCGAGGAAGAGGCGGTAAAGATTCAAGCCACTACTGATAAGGAAAGGACCATCCTGCTTGCGGAGAGTTACAGGCAGGCTGAGAAACTAAAGGGCGAGGGCGATGCCGAGGCAATCAAGGTATATGCAGAGGCCTTTGAGAAAGACCCGGAGTTTTACGCATTTGTCAGGACATTGGAGACATACGAGAAGTCACTGGGGCAGGATACAACAGTTGTTTTGCCGAGTGATTCGGAGTTTTTCCAGTATTTGAGTCCACGGACAAAGTAAAGGGCTTATGCACATTTGAAAAAAACCCCAACTGATTATCTATTTCACTATGCTTCTCTCGGTTGGCGAGGTCGGCACAGACAGTACTCCACCTGGATTTTTCCTTGCCTTTCGTAAAAAAAATACTGACCATACTAACACCGGCAGAAACGGGATTAACACCCTGGATCCGATTGGAGAGAATTGGTAGGGTGTGCTCAGCACACCACAACCATCTGGATTAGCAACCGACGAGATATGCAATACGATATACGCGATACGAAATTGTCCGAACCAGCAGCTGCACACAGACTTGCTAACGCTCGCCAGAGTCGCTGATTTCGCATGTTAGGACACAACAAAGAAAATAGATGAACTTCAAAGCCAAACTGAAAATCATCTTGGGAACAATCACAATTATTGGCATCTCGATGCAAGGGATTGAGCTGTATTTTAAACCTGATGCAATTTTACTTGAGAGTTCAAAGGCATACCCTGAGTGGCTATATTGGCTAAGATGGTTTGTCACCTTTGGCGCTGCGTTAGGTTATTTTTCATTGGACTATGCTGAGCGCAAGAAATCAAGGAAAGGAGATGCTATGAAAACACTTCGACAAATTGGCTCGCTGGCGTTTGTCTTGGGGCTGTTCGTTGTCGTATTTGCCGGGTTACCATGGCACGTGATGGTTGCCGATGACCCGGTCGTGCCTTGGTGGCTGCGGATAGCAGTCTTCTGCCTTCTGGGCGGTATCCTTGTAGTACTGCTGACACTGGCTCTCGAACAAAAGATAATCAAGACATCGCCAGAGGCACCACTACCTACTGAGTCTGAAGCAGGAGTTTTGCTATTGAATTCCGATGCAGTGCCCGACCGCCAGACACGTGAGATTCTCAGCCTGGTCCAGGGCCATACGGTATTTGCTATTTGGATTGGCAAAGATCTATCCGCCATAGTCAGACTGATCCTTGGCGGCGAATTGACTGAATACACAGAGATGATGGGAAAGGCTCGTCAAGTAGCTACTAATAGGATGATCGCCCAGGCTCGAGAGATGCAGGCCGATGCCATAATCAATATTCGCTATATGACTACGAGTGTTGTGGGAAGTGCCGCTGAACTTTTAGTTTACGGCACAGCCGTCAAGCTCAGCGAATAGATCGCCTTGCTCCATTGGCCATCCCCAAGACCTCGGCGAGCTCAGTCGAGCCGCTCCACTTGAGCATGCCACCCGGAATGAATGGATCAACTAATATTGCGGCTGAATTCCACTTGCAGCTGAAAGTTTAGTCGTTATACTACAAGCCTGCCGCAAGTAAAAAATTCAACGTAAAGATAGACTACCTAACTAATAGAAAGGTAAAGCATGGAATCAGTTTGTTTCTGTGACGGTTCCGGGCCAGCGCCGGTGTTTGTAGCCCTTCTTATTGCTTTTACAGTTTTTGTGAGTTTCATTATCCTCGCTATCAAGATATTCATCTTCTGCAAGATATTCTCAAAGGCCGGCTATAGCTGGGCACTGGGACTTTTGATGCTCGTGCCGATTGCCAACATTATTATGTTTTTCTTCCTCGGCTTGGCAGACTGGCCCATCCGGAAGGAAATACGCCGGCTGAAACAACAAACTCCAGCGTAAACCGTCGGTTGCGAGAAACATAATGTTATCGCAAACGATTCGTGCTCATCATGAAGCTTTCCGAGGCGTAGAAAGTGCACCACATAACAATACTTATCGTGTGCATCGTGATTTTGGCGGCCTCACTGGCTTTCCAAGTTAATGATGACACGCTATATTTGTTCGAACTCAAATGGCCAATACATTGTTTCATGTTTAAGACCTTAGGCATAAAATGCTCTTTGTGTGGTCTGACACGCTCTCTGGTGTGGTTTGCACACGGTAATTTCACCAAAAGTATTAACTCTCACCGAATCGGACCAGCGATTTTCGCCTTTATTTGTCTTCAGGTTCCTTATAGAATTTACGCACTTAGTATTTATCCTGGAAAGATAAACATTAATGTTGTGAGACTGAATCTGAGTCTAGCGATGCTGCTTGCTTTCGCAGTCTTACTTAATTGGCTTATCTACCTTGGAGGTCTTATACTATGACCATTCGGCCGGATTCTGTTAGCGTTCTGGACCCAATCAGTCCAGCCTTTAACAGAGTCAAAACAGTTTTGTTCAGCCCTTTTGATCTGAAAAAATGGTTCGTGATCGGTTTCTGTGCCTGGCTTGCACATCTGAACAAAGGAGGCGGATCCAACCTAAACTTCGGCAGACAAGGCCCACATGGTGTTCCGCTCGACGAGGCCCTTTACCAGGCAAAAGAATACATCCTGGGCAATCTGCACTGGATCATTCCTTTGATTGTCTTTGGAGTAATCGCCTTGATGGTACTGTGGCTTGTAATCACCTGGCTCAGCAGCCGAGGAAAGTTCATGTTTCTGCATTGCGTCGCCGAAAACAAGTCTGAGGTCAAAATCCCCTGGTCAAAATTTCGCGCACATGCCAACAGCTTATTTCTTTTTAGAATAGTCGTCGGCATCATTAGCCTGCTAGTGGTGGCTCTTTTCTGTATGCTCATCTTTTTGCTTGCACTTTCTCTAATAAACAAGGTCGTTCCAAACATCTTTTCAGTAACAGCTATACTTGTAAGTACTCTGATATTCATCACGCTGGTCGCGGTGTTTATATTGGTGCTGAAATTCACAACAGATTTCGTAGTGCCTATTATGTATCTGCGAACAGCGAAGTGCGTAGATGCCTGGCGAAAACTCCTTGCTCTGCTTTCCGCAAATAAAGCAAGGTTCGTGCTGTATATCCTTTTTCAAATCGTTATATCAATATCTATCGGCGCCATTATAATGGCAGCAGCATGCGTTACCTGCTGCTGCGCCGCCTGCATTCTGGCGATACCATATATCGGCGTTGTTTTAATGCTGCCCCTGGTTGTTTTCAAACGGGCTTATTCACTGTACTATTTCCGCCAGTTCGGCCCGGAGTTTGACGTATTTGTAACCGAAATAGAACCGGCTCCATCTCTTTAATAAACTTAGATGCCGGGTAGTTAACCCAATCAGCGCAGCCCCCTTCTTGTGGAGCCCCACGGGCATAGCCCGTGGCTTTCTGCGAAGGCGGGTAAAATCCTGACCTTTGCCTCGCTCATACTCATATCACCTGACTGCAAGTACGACCTCGCATGAATCGTCCTCAGACTACAAGAGAGCAAGCCAGCCTCCATCTACATAGATTATTTGGCCGGTAATAAAATCGCCCGCCGGCGAAGCAAGTAAAAGGGCTGCTCCAACAAGGTCCTCAGGCTGTCCCCACCTGCCAAGAGGCGTCTTCGAAAGAATCCACTTATTGAAGTCTGTGTCCACCTGAAGCGGTGCGGTCAACTCCGTCTTTATATAACCTGGTCCAATCGCGTTGACATTGATATTGTATTTTGCCCACTCGACGGCCAGTGTTTTTGTCAGCATAAGTAAGCCACCCTTGCTGCTCGCATAGGCAGCTATTGTGGGCCGGGTAACGTGACACATCAACGAGCCAATATTGACGATCTTGCCAGGCTTGCCAGCAGCCTTGCAGTGCCTGCAAAAATTCTGCGACATCACCAGCACTGCTGTCAGATTAACTTTAATAATTTTGTTCCAGCTTGAAAGATCAATCTCTTCGCTTGGTCCTCGAACCATAGTGCCTGCGCAATTGACCAAAATATCGACTCCTTTTGTCTGGGCAACAATCTCCTCGAAAAGACCTACTATCTGATTTATATTTTCGAGGTCGAAGGGAAAAGTCCATACTGTAGTGCCGGCAGGAGCTTCGATCTGTCGTTTGGCCTCATTCAGACGCTTCTTGTTTCGCGCTACAAGCACAACATTTGCGCCATGCTCAGCCAGCCCTTTCGCAATGGCAAAACCGATACCTCTGCTGCCTCCGGTAACAACAGAGGTTTTGCCCGCCAAGTTGAACAGAGCACCATCCATGCTGATAGTAAATCAGAAGAACAGACCACTGACAAGAGAGCAATATTCAAAGTGAGGTGCGAAATGACAGATTTCTCCCTCCACACTTTATAGTTCAGCGCAATCGGCCGTTGACACTCCACACAGTAAGTTTACTTTTCAGCCTATTGACTCACATGTTTATTTTAGTACATGCTTGCCATTACGCTGTTCACGCACAGATATATGCTCCTCAACCGTAGTTGAGGATTTACTTCATGTAGCCCCCAAGTATCTCACCCGGGGGCTATCTGTAACGGCGAGGACCACAAATGGGGTACCTTTGAGTCCTGTTTCCCCGCCTGGGCTCAAAAAATCGCTGCCCCCTCATCTATTGTTAGGCTACCAAAATGAATGCCAATAAAGACTCCCGGTTGTCAGCTCGATCAAAGTTTTTCGTTTGGTTTTGTCCGGCTTGCCAGACAAAAACCCCCATTTAGGGCATGTTCTTATGCCTCAACAATATATTATCGGCTAAAATCCATTCAGAGATTAAAAATATCCGTATTTCTCGACAAAGTATCTTCGGTCCCCAGCGTGAACGATTCATTTCAGAGTCTACAGAAATGACAGCAGAAGCCCATGAATTCGCAATAAGGACAAGCTTCTATGTCAAATAATTTATATGGGATAAAACTTTTATTATCTAATGAACAGAGTTAAAAAAAGCGTGGCCCACCTCCGGGCCACGCTTTTTTATCTATGACTTTACTTCGCTAATCCGGATTACTTACCTGCCAAACTTGTCTACTGCCTGGTTTCCGAGCGCTGTCTCTCCCGCCGAGTTGGCGTGACAGCCGTCCGCGACCTCTGAGTTGCGGAGTGTGAATATACCGGAGTATATCACGTTCTGCGACGGATCATTGCCCGCCTGTTGCGCCAGGTCGTCAGTGAGCTGGGGACCGTCAGCTCCTGCCAAAATACACTCGTTGCCCTCGGGGTAGAGCGGCTGACCGGTAATGTAAATTGTCGCACCGTCCGCTGCATGCTGGCGTGCGTTGGCGATCATCTGTTTCACTTCGTCATACGTAGCGCCCCACTATGAGAAGATATAAATCTGAATCCACACAGCGCTCGGTTGTCCGTATTGAGCCACTTGCTGATCAAATTTCTGCCAGGCACTGGAATTGGTATCGGTCCAGTTCTGAACAACCAGGCCTCCAGTACCGTATCCACCCCACATACGCCTTCCGCCGACCGCCCGATACCCATTCGCGACGTTCTCAGCCATCGAACACCCAATGTAACCCATAGAGTTTTCAGGATATGAACATCCATATAGCCAGTTATCGGCGATATCGGCCAATGTATATATACTGTAAGTTGTCTGCCAGCCCTGACCGAGTATCGCAAAATCTATAAAGTCAACCTTCAAGTCCTCATTGAGGTCACCGGGAATACCGCTGCTAATAGTACCAACAAAAGTGTTTATACTATTCGCAGCCAAGGTATTAGTACTACCAACCCAGCCTTGGTTACTTACATTATCACTGCTTGATGTTACATACTTTGTATAACTGCTGACGCTGCCACCAGACAGCGAAAACGTCACGCTTCTGGAAGACGAGTTCTGGTTTATAGCAACAATAACCAGAGTGTCGCCGCTTTTATACGCAGTTACATAAACACGAAAAGAAGGGCTGGCTGTCGCACTTACCCTGGTGTATCCCGGACGGACGAATTTAGCGTATTGGCTCATAACATAACCGCGTTTGGTGATATTTCCGCTTTCGTCCATTGGGCCGTAGAATCTTCTTATATACCACCATATGTATGCACTCATATTAGCAGTCATACAATCGTGTATTTCCTTGCCTGTTGCAAGAACGGCCGGGTAGTTAGTGTCGAGCACAAGGTGTTCGGTCTGCCAATATTCTTTTCCTGAATAGTAAATAATTCTTCCTCCGTAAAGATGGACACCTATGATGTCACACTCAGGTGAAGAAGCAACAGCGCTCACATAATCTGATTTGTAATGACATGTTTCAGGAGCAAGTACCTTGGTTGGAATAACTGATGCATTATTATTAAGGAAAGTTCGCATTTGTAATGGACTCCATCCACACGATTCATAATCCGGCAACCAATCGGGTTCGTTCTGAATGGAGATGGCATACAAAGATGCTCCGTTTGATGACATATAATTAGCAAAATCACTTAAATAGTCTGCATAATCATCATACGAATCAGTCTTAAGTTCACCCCTTATTAGACTGCCGTTAGTTTTCATAGATGCCGGAGGCGACCACGGAGTTGCAAGGATAATCGCCCCATGGCTTTTCGCTCTTACTGCAGCAGAAACTTCGCCGCTCCACTGGTAGCTGCGGGGTGGAACATCGATACGCATGATTGTAAAGCCGATCTGACCGGGACCGTTGCCAAAAGCCGTATCGACCTGAGCATTAGTTAAAGTGCCAATCCATCTGGGGAAATTCATACCGCCAAAGCCCCTGATAGTCTGGTGCGTAGTGTTTAAATCAATGTTCACGGTTGCCGACTCTACCGTTTGGCTTAGAAGTAACATCAGCACCATGATTACCGTTAAATATGTCTTTTTCATTTTTTCTTCATTATAATCTTAAACTGGGATTTCCCATATTAAATGCCTGACTACACAATCAAGCCTTTCTTTTCTACGATTATATCAAAATCTTCATCCTGGAATGCCCATCAATAGTTCAAGGTTTTGTGGTTGTGTAAGTATCTCTGTTTCAAATCTACCCATCAGGCTGGTTGAAGCAGCGGTACGCTCCTTAGCTCTGCCGCCTACAACCTGACGCATGGCAGGGTCAACAGACAAACGCTCCGCACCATTGGTATCTTCATAACCTGCTAATCTGTCATATATTGACTGTCTCAGCAAAGCAATAACATTGTGCTGAGTGTTCCTGCCTTTGCGGTTGTCACAAAAATCTGATCCAATCATAGTTGTTAATCCCAACGCTTCGTCCAGTTCTCGGTAGGCCAGCAAACCAGCATCGCTTGTCACCTTTGTACCGTGAAATTCCAACTTCAATTTTTTATCAAAATTGACTCTCAGAGTATCCTTTTTGCTTTCACCCATTGGGTTCTTCCTTATTAATGGTCAAAACTCAATTAAATCCATTCCATAGGCTCTATACTATCAAATTAGCGTTGGATTCGCAACTTCTATTTGGGAAATCCCCCTTCTATATAAGTCTATACTAACCACGACTCATCATTGTCAAGAAATCATCAAAAAGGTAGTTCGAGTCGTGTGGGCCGGGTGAGGCTTCCGGATGGTACTGGACTGAAAACGCACGCAGTTTGCGACAGCGTATACCTTCGAGCGTGTTGTCGTTTAAGTTAAGGTGTGTCAGCTCGATTTCCTTATCCTTCAAAGAATTCAGATCGATACAAAAACCATGATTCTGGCTCGTGATTTCTATTTGTCCGGTCTTTAGATTTTTAACGGGATGGTTTGCACCGCGATGGCCAAATTTAAGCTTGTACGTTGTCCCGCCCAGTGCAAGACCAAGAATTTGATGACCGAGACATATTCCAAAGATAGCCACCTTGCCAAGCAGTTCACGAACAGTCTCAACTGCATAGGTCACCGCGGCAGGGTCACCCGGTCCATTACTGAGAAAGACACCATCAGGTTTGTGAGAAAGAACTTTCTTTGCAGGTATCTGAGCAGGAACCACCGTGACATCACAACCGTGAGAGCACAGAAGCCTCAGGATATTGCGCTTCATGCCGTAGTCAATAGCAATAACCTTGAACTTTGCTTTGGGTGTAGCCTGTTTCTCGGCGAAGATATCTATTACGCCATCCTTCCATGGATAGGATTTTTTGATTGTGACATCTTTAACTATGTCACGACCGACAAGACCAGGATAGGTATCAAGCTGTTCCGTGAGTTTCTTAATATTGGTTTCTGTTGATGAGATTATGCCCCGCATCGCACCTTTTTCACGGATGTGTTTTACGAGTTTGCGAGTGTCGATGCCCTCAAGGCCGACGATGCCATTGTCTTTGAGGTACTTTGTAAGGCTTGCGCCGCTTCGCCAGTTGCTGGGGTATTCGCAGTTCTCCTTGACGATAAAGCCTCGTGCGAAGATTCCTCGCGATTCCATATCCTCGTTGTTGGTACCGTAGTTGCCTATCAGAGGATAGGTCATTGTTATTATCTGCTCGTAATACGACGGGTCGGTTAGTATTTCCTGATAGCCGGTCATACTCGTGTTGAATACGACCTCGCCGCACTGCGTACCTTCATCGCCGAAGGATTTGCCTTCGAAAACTGTGCCGTCCTCAAGTAGTAAGATTGCTTTCATATATTATAAAACCTGCTTTCGATAGTATGTCTGAATGGGTTTTACGTCGATCTTTCTTTGTCTAATGGCCTCGACGGCTTTTACGACTGCTTCGGCTCCTCTTATTGTTGTAACATAAGGAACTTGTCTATCCAGCGCGTTTCGTCGGATCGAAAACGAATCGACGATCGATTGCTTACCGAACGCTGTGTTTATAATCAAGTCAACCTTACCGTTGATTATCGCATCAACAATGTTGGGTCTGCCTTCGGACATTTTCAGTACGAACTCAGAGGGAACATTGTTCTTGATAAGCTCGATACAGGTACCTTTAGTTGCGACGATCTTAAAGCCCATCTCGTGCATTCTTCGTACCAGAGGTACAACTCTAACTTTGTCCATATCACGAACGCTAAAGAGCACAGTGCCGCAGGTGGGCAATGTATTGCCAGCAGCCATTTGTGATTTTGCGTACGCGACGCCAAAGTCATCGGATAAACCCATCACTTCGCCGGTAGAGAGCATTTCGGGCCCCAGCAAAACATCTGTGCCAGGGAACTTCACGAACGGAAAGACCGCTTCCTTTACCGCGAAATATTCCGGGACGATTTGCCTTGTGAAGCCAAGCTGCTCAAGTGACATTCCTGTCATTACCTTTGCAGCGAGCTTAGCCAGCGGCACGCCGATTGCCTTACTTACAAATGGAATAGTTCTCGAAGCACGTGGATTGACTTCGAGTATATAAACCTGGTCGTCTTTTACTGCGTACTGAATGTTAATTAGGCCTTTGACCTTCAACTTAAGGGCAAGCAGTTTTGTTTGATCTATGATTTCGTTAAGAAATTTTTTCTTTATTGATACCGGCGGCAGAGAACAGGCGCTATCGCCGGAGTGCACGCCCGCTTCTTCAATGTGCTCCATGATGCCACCTATGACAACAGTCTTGCCGTCACTTATGGCATCAACATCAAGCTCAGTTGCGTCGTCAAGGAACTTGTCTATCAAGATCGGATGTTCGCCTGAAGCCTCGATTGCCTCGTGTACGCACGCTTTGAGAGCCGCTTCATCGTAAACAATTTCCATAGCCCTGCCACCAAGCACAAAAGACGGACGCACAAGCAGTGGATAGCCGAGCTTGCGGGCTACTTTGAGGGTTTGCTCGTAGTTGGTCGCCGTGCCGCTTTCCGGCTGGCGCAGGCCAAGTTTTGCAACGAGCTTGTTGAATCGCTTTCTATCTTCTGCGAGGTCGATGCTGTCGGGGCTTGTGCCGATGATTTTGACACCGGCCTTTTCCAGCGGTACGGCAAGTTTGAGTGGCGTCTGGCCGCCGAATTGTACGATGACGCCATCGGGCTTTTCTTTTTCAACGATGGACATCACGTCCTCGAAGGTAAGCGGCTCGAAGTAGAGTCTATCGGAGGTGTCGTAGTCGGTGCTGACGGTTTCGGGGTTGCAATTTACCATTATGGATTCGATGTCAATTTCACGCAGGGCAAATGCAGCATGAACGCAGCAGTAATCGAACTCGATGCCCTGGCCGATACGGTTGGGACCGCTGCCGAGGATCGCTACTTTTCTACGACTCGTCGGGTTGGCTTCACACTCGGTCTCGTAGGTAGAATAGAAGTATGGCGTCGCTGCTTCGAATTCGGCACCGCAGGTATCAACCATTTTGTAGACCGGTTCGATGCCGAATGACTGTCGGCGTTTTCTGACTTTCAGCTCATCGGTCTTCCATAATCCGGCAAGATATTTGTCGGCAAAACCATACTCCTTGGCCTGGCGCATCAGAGGCTTGGTGACTTTTTCCATGCTTGTCGCGCGAAGCTTATTTTCGAGCCTGACAATGTCATTGATATTGTCAAGGAACCACGGGTCAATTTTTGTAAGCTCGTAAATTTCACGTGTGGTCACTTTTCTTCTTAGGGCCTCAGCTACGTACCATATCTTGTCCCAGCAGTTGGTACGAAGTTTGGCTTTTAGCTTTGGCAGTGTCAGTCTTTTCTCGATGTGCTTTGCGTTAAGAGAATAGCGATCGATTTCAAGGGAGCGAATTGCCTTTTGCAGTGACTCTTTGAATGTTCTGCCGATTGACATCGCTTCGCCGACCGATTTCATCTGGACGGTAAGATACGGATTCGTCTGCGGAAATTTCTCGAACGTGAAACGTGGCCACTTGACCACGCAATAGTCTATTGTCGGCTCGAAGCAGGCGGGAGTCTTCTTTGTGATGTCGTTTGGTATTTCATCGAGCGTGTAGCCAACAGCAAGAAGCGAGGCAATCTTTGCGATGGGAAAACCTGTTGCTTTGGATGCAAGGGCAGAGCTTCGCGAGACGCGCGGATTCATTTCGATAACGTAGAGCTTGCCCGTGTCGGGGTGAACAGCGAACTGGATATTGGAGCCGCCCGTCTCGACACCAATCGCACGGATAATCTTCAGCGCTGCGTCGCGCATTATCTGATATTCTTTGTCGGTGAGGGTCTGCGCGGGCGCGATTGTGATACTGTCGCCGGTGTGTATACCCATTGGGTCGAGATTTTCGATGGGACACACGATAACAACATTATCTTTTTTGTCGCGCATTACCTCGAGTTCATATTCCTTCCAGCCAATAACAGACTCCTCGACGAGAACCTGATGTTTTGGGCTTATCGCAAGTCCCCAATGTATATATTTTTCGTATTCCTCTGTATTATAGGCGACGTTACCACCACTTCCGCCAAGGGTATATGACGGACGGATAATAGTGGGAAAGCCGACAAATTTGACGATTTCCTGGGCCTCCTGCCAGGAGTGAGCGTAGCCGCTGCGTGGAACCTGCAGACCGATATCGGTGATGATCTTCTTGAATTTGTCACGCTCCTCGGCTCGTTTTATCGCTTGAAGGTTTGCACCAAGAAGGCGAACGCCGTATTTTTTAAGCACACCATTTTCGGCCAGTGCCACGGCAGTATTTAGGCCTGTCTGACCACCGAGGGTCGGCAGCAGGCTGTCGGGTTTTTCCTTACGAATGACTTTTTCGACGATTTCAGGAGTGATAGGCTCGATATAGGTGCGATCAGCAAGCTGCGGGTCGGTCATTATGGTGGCGGGATTGCTGTTGACCAGAACGACCTTGTAACCTTCTCGCTTGAGGACTTTGCAGGCCTGGGTGCCGGAGTAGTCAAATTCGCAGGCCTGGCCTATGACGATTGGTCCTGAGCCTATGATAAGGATCTTTTTGATGTCTTTGCGTTTTGGCATAGATAGTCTTTTAGCCCCTTAGGGGATTTCTTGCTGGAGGCATTCGCCGCGGTATCCTCCATGTTCTAGCGCAACCACTGGTCGATAGCTGCGGCAGCTTCCCTGCCACTGTTGATAGCCCTTACCACCAAAGAAGCCCCGCTAATGGTGTCGCCTGCGGCGAATACCCAGGGCTGGTTGGTCTGGCAGTTGTTTACCACAACATTACCCACGTCGTCAAGCTGAAGACCAAGTTCGCGGACCAAACCTTCGTGCTCAACGTGCAAAAACCCCATCGCCAAAAGCACAATATCGACGTCGAGCACGAATTCGGTGCCGGGCAGTTCCTTTATCTTCCAACCTTTGCGGTCCTTGATCCATTCGACCTTGCATGCGTGGAGCTTGCCGACTCTGGTTTCATAGCCGGAGAACTTCTTGGTCATGACCAACCACATTCGCTCGCAGCCTTCTTCGTGCGATGAGCTGGTTCGCATTATCCTGGGCCACATAGGCCAGGGAGTGTCGGGTGGACGAGCGTCAGGCGGCTTAGGTAATATCTCCAATTGATATATCTTTTTTGCGTCTTGTCGCCGTGCCGTTCCGACGCAATCGCTTCCCGTATCACCGCCGCCTATCACAGCAACAATCTTGTCTTTGGCGGTTACGATTCGAGGCTCGTCAATCAGCTCACCCGAGCAGAGCTTATTTTGGACAGTCAAATAGTCCATGGCGAACAGGATATTATCGTAGTCGCTTCCGACAACAGAGAGCTTTCTCGCCTGACGTGCGCCCATCGCAAGGCACGTGCAGTCGAACATTTTATGTAGATAACGAGCGGAGATATCAACTCCCACATCTACGCCTGTTTGAAACTCTACGCCCTCAGCGGTAAGCTGCTCAAGTCTGCGATTGATGATCGATTTGTCGAGTTTGAAGTCTGGAATTCCATAGCGTAGCATGCCTCCAAGACGCTCGCCTTTTTCAAAAACCACTACATCATGTCCGGCCCGGGCCAACTGCTGCGCCGCAGCCAAACCTGCGGGACCCGAACCTATCACGGCAACACGTTTGCCGGATTTTTCCTTTGGCGGCATCGGCTTTATCCAGCCATGTTCGAAACCTCGTTCAACTATCTGGTATTCAATATGTCTTATCAAGACAGGCTCATCGTTTACAGCGAGGGTGCACGCCGTTTCGCAGGGGGCGGGGCAGACTCGACCGGTGATTTCCGGGAAGTTGTTGGTCGCGTGTAGTAGTTGACAGGCTCTTTCCCACTTGCCCTTGTAGATCAGCTCATTGAAATCGGGTATGGAATTTGCCAGGGGACAACCAGCACCGTGACAAAAAGGTATACCGCAGTCCATACAGCGTGCAGCCTGCTGCCGAATTTCGTTGGGTGTCAGCGGCAGCTCAATTTCGTTAAAATCGTGGATGCGCTCGGCCACAGGCCGATGCCCGATCTCCTGACGTTTATATTTTGTGAAGCCTCTAATCTCACCCATAGAAGACCTCTTCGGTTGCTGGGGTTGTTTCGGTGTCACGGTGCTCGGCGGCACGCATTTTCTCAAGGGCCTTACGATAGTCAATCGGGACAACCTTGACGAATTTGCCGATCATGTCCGGCCAGTTATCCAAAATCTGCCCAGAACGAATACTACCGGTTTGTTTGTGATGTTGTTCGAGCAAGCTGCGCAGAGTTTGCTTGTCCGAATCCTGCCAGACGGTTTCGAGCTCGACCATATCGAGGTTGCAAAGCGTATCGAAAAGCTGCATTTTATCGAGCACGTATGCGATTCCGCCGCTCATACCTGCGGCGAAGTTGCAGCCGGTCTGCCCGATCACAACCACGATTCCGCCTGTCATATATTCGCAGCCGTGGTCACCAACACCTTCGACGACTGCAGTGGCACCGCTGTTTCGCACGGCAAATCTTTCACCGGCCATGCCGTTGATAAAAACCTCGCCGCTTGTTGCGCCGTAAAGCAGTGTGTTACCGACAATAATATTTTCGTGCGGTATGAACGTTGAGCCCGGGGGCGTCTGGACAACTATCCTGCCGCCGGAAAGTCCCTTGCCGAGATAGTCGTTACTTTCGCCGACAAGTTGCAATGTCACGCCAGGCGCGAGAAATGCGCCAAAGCTCTGGCCGGCGGAGCCTGTGAAGGTGATCGTAATAGTGCTGTCCGGCAGGCCCTGTGGGCCGTATTTTGTGACTATGCGATTGCTCAAAATGGTTCCGACCGTGCGGTCGGTGTTGTGAATGGGCATCTCGATAGCAACCGGTTTTTTCTTGTCTATAGCAACAGAGACTTTCTCCAGAATCTGCCAGTCGATATGGTCCTTTATTCGATCGAGCTGTTCTTCGCAAAGGCGGACCGGTCTGTTATCGGAGACATCCGGCTGTTGGAAGATGGCTGAGAAATCCAGACCCTTTGCCTTGTAGTGCTCGATCGCGGGCTGGATTTTTAGTTTGTCAACTCGTCCGATCATGTCTTCGAATCTTGTGAAGCCAAGTTGTGCCATTATCTGTCGAACCTCCTCGGCGACAAAAAACATAAAACGCTGAAGGTATTCCGGTTTGCCGGCAAAGCGTTTACGCAGCTCCGGGTCCTGGGTAGCAATACCAAAGGCGCAGGCGCCCTCGTGACATTTACGAAGCAGAGTACAACCGAGTGTAACCAAAGCCGCAGTGCCAAAGCCGAACCGGTCCGCACCGAGCATTGCACCAATGACGACATCTCTGCCGGTTTTCATCTGGCCATCAACCTGGACGCGGATTCGGCCTCGCAGGTTGTTCATAACGAGCACCTGCTGGGTTTCAGCAAGGCCAAGCTCCCATGGGCAGCCTGCGTGTTTGATGGATGAAAGCGGGCTTGCGCCGGTGCCGCCGTCGTGGCCGCTTATAAGGACCTCATCAGCGTTGCCCTTTGCGACGCCTGCGGCGATGGTTCCGACGCCGACTTCGGCGACGAGCTTGACCGAGACCTTAACGCCGGGATTGCTGCACTTCAAATCATAAATGAGCTGTGCCAGGTCCTCAATCGAGTAGATATCGTGATGCGGCGGCGGCGAAATAAGCGTCACACCAGGCGTTGAATAACGCAGCTTTGCGATTTCATCAGTGACTTTATGACCAGGGAGCTGGCCACCCTCGCCTGGCTTGGCACCCTGCGCGATTTTTATCTGCAGCTCTTTAGCGTGGGCAAGATAGTTTATGGTGACGCCGAAGCGGGCACTGGCGACTTGTTTGATCGCGCAATTTTTGGAATCACCACTTGGGTCAAGGGTATAGCGAGCGGGGTCTTCGCCGCCTTCGCCGGTATTGCTCATGGCACCGATGCGGTTCATTGCAATCGCTATACATTCATGGGCTTCTTTGCTGATAGAGCCGTGACTCATCGCGCCTGTACAGAATCTTTTAACGATTTCTGATGCAGGCTCGACCTCTTCCAAAGGGATAGGGTCGCCAAGTATGAACTCGAAGAGGCCACGAAGAGTGCAAAGGGCCTTTGACTGTTCGTTGACAGCTTTTACGTAATCGGCGTAAGCAAAGGGATCATCATTTTTGACGGCGTGCTGAAGACGTGCGACGGTTGTCGGATTCCAGAGATGCCGCTGGCCGTGATGTCTGAAATGATACTCTCCACCAAAGTCAAGATCGAGCGCCCCAGCGGGGCGCTGCTGGAATGTAGAGCGATGGCGTGCAAGGATTTCTTCGGCAAGTTCATTCAGACCTATACCTGCGATACGAGAACTAGTGCCGGCGAAGCATCTGTCTATGACGTCGCGATTGAGACCAATGGCCTCGAATAGCTGGGCACCGGTGTAGCTTCGGAGAGTGGAGATTCCCATCTTGCTCATTGTCTTGAGGATGCCTTTTTTGACGGCGGCGATGTAGTTGTCTGCTATCTGTACAGGCTCAAGTGCAACACCGAGGTCGCCTTCGCGATTAAGCTCATCAAGGGTCTCAAACGCCAGGTATGGATTAATTGCGTTGGCACCATAACCGCAGAGAAGGCAAAAGTGCATTACCTCTCTTGGTTCACCACTTTCAACGATGATGCCGACTTTGTTGCGCAGGCGACGATTGAGCAGACCGTGATGCACCGCAGCGGTTGCTAACAATGATGGTATAGGCGCATTGGTCGGCGAGACATCGCGGTCGCTTATGATAACAAGTGACACACCTTTTCGGATGGTATCTGCTGCCGATTCGACAAGTTCATCAAGCGCGCGAGCAAGCTCACCGCCTGGATTGTGTGTGTCGGCGTTGAACAGGGCCGAGACAGTGGCGACTCTGAAGTCATCACGCTGAACAGAGCGCAGCCGCTTGATGTCTTCGTTGGTCAGGACAGGATGCGGCAGTTTCAACCGTCTGCAGTGCTGTGGTGTTTCTGCAAGAAGATTTTGCTTTCTGCCGGTGAAGACCATCAGACTCATGACCAAACCTTCGCGCAAGGGGTCGATGGCCGGATTTGTCACCTGGGCGAAGAGCTGTTTGAAATAGTCGAACAGCAGCTTAGGCCTGTCGGAGAGTACCGCAAGCGGCGTGTCGTTACCCATGGAGCCAACAGGTTCCTGGCCATTGATTGCCATTGGCGTCAGGATCATTTTGAGTTCTTCAGAGGTGTAGCCAAAGGTGCGCATTCGCTGCGATATCGTCTGCGGGTCACTCTTGACGAGCTTGGGCGAATCAAAAAGGCCCCGCAACTCGATTCTGTTTTCATCGAGCCATCTGCGGTAAGGCTTTTGTCGGGCGATTTTGCTCTTTATCTCATTGTCGGAGATGATTCGGCCCTCGGCTGTATCGACCAGGAACATCCTGCCGGGGCGGAGACGGCCTTTGCGACGGATTTTTTCGGGTGGAAATTCGACCACGCCTGTTTCGCTTGCTATTATTGCGAGGTTATCTGTTGTGACTAAATATCGGCAGGGACGTAAGCCGTTTCGGTCGAGCATTCCACCGAGTAACTTGCCGTCGGTGAAGACCATCGCAGCCGGACCATCCCACGGTTCCATAATAGCTGCGTGATATTCGTAAAAGGCACGCTTATCTGTGCTGATGTGATATTTGGGGCCGAACGCCTCGGGAATCATCATCATCATTGCATGGGGCATTGTCCGTCCTGCGCGGACGAACAACTCAAGAAGGTTATCGAAACAGGCTGAGTCGCTTGCGCCCTCGGTAAGAACAGGGACAAGATCATCGATGTTCTGGCCGAATAACTCATTTGCCATTTCAGTCTCGCGGGCACGCATGTAATTACGGTTTCCCGAGAGGGTATTAATCTCGCCGTTGTGAGCGATACAGCGGAACGGCTGAGCAAGCTGCCAGTTCGGGAAAGTATTTGTACTGTAACGTTGGTGCACAATAGCCAGAGCTGAAGTGACACGCTCATCAGCAAGGTCTGGATAGTAGGCGAAAAGCTGCCAGGCCATGAACATGCCTTTGTAGCATACTGTTCTGGACGACAAGCTGGTGATATAAAAATCCTGGGCGACATCTCCGAACTTTTGTCGGACAAGTTTTTCGGCGCGTCTTCGTGCAAGATAGAGGCGTATCTCCAGGGCTTCGTCACTTAGGCCTACTCCATCGATGAAGATTTGTTTTATTGAAGGCTCAGCGGCTAAGGCAATTTCACCAAGGCAGTCCTTGGAAGTTGGAACATTGCGCCAGCCGAGAACTTTCATTTTGTAGTGGGCTAAGGCATCCTCAAGTATCCTGTCGCATTCGGTGCGGAGTTTTTCGCCTTTCGGGCCAAAGACCATACCCACGCCGTAGCGGTCGGGGCGTGGTAATGACAGCCTACCCAATTCGGCAGCGAAAAACTCGTGCGGAATCTGGAATAGAATGCCGGCACCGTCACCGGTTGTTTCATCGGCACTGGCAGCGCCACGGTGACGGAGGTTGACGAGTATTTGTTTGCCGTACTCGATGATAGAGTGATCTAGTTTTCCGTTTATATTTACGACTGCACCGATTCCGCAGGCGTCGTGTTCACGCCGAGCTTCGTATAGCCCGTTGTCTTTCACTTTCTGATTCATCAACAATCCTGCAAATAATTCGGTTATTGCCAACCTAATCCTTGATACAGCTCGTTAATAGTATACGGCACTTCAGCGGAATTGGCACACGAGTTTCCTTAATACATATAATAAGGGGATATTATATAATTAGCAATATTTCTAATGCTATTAGCCTCGCTCATCATTATAAGATTTTATTTTCTCATAGCTTAAGACTTAGCATTATTTTTTGAGGCAAATTTTTAAAAAAATTGGTTTTTGGCGGAAAATTTGGGAGAGATTTTGGGGCCCAATCTTTATTTTTGGGCCAAAAACAGGGTTTTTAGGGGTAGTGATTGGACACTTGGTTAGGTGGGAATTTCGCTAAAAATCTTCATAATCCCTTAAGTGATAAGTGCTTAAGTGCAAAAGGGGGCAAGTTCAAAAATGGGTATTTTTTTGCACTTTTAGAGCAGAAATGCGCGCTTTTTTAACAAAAATTGACAGAAATTACGCACTTTTTTACCAAATCTGACCACCCCTCAAAATCAGCCCAAAAATGAGGGTCGAAAAGTCAAGGGCGGATAGCGGAATTTTTAGCAAAATTTTCGCGCGTGATTCGTGAAGTATGCCCCTTTATTTGCAAGCGAAATTGTCAACATAGGTAATATAGACCTTGGCATTTATGGGAACAATGATAAACTTAATAATGCGCTTGATATGAGCATTAGTGTAAGATGAGAATCCTAGGAGGGATCCCGCTGTGATGCATAGAACAGGTCTATTTCTGGCTAGTACAGTTGTAGTAGGTCTTGCCTTACTAATTTGGATTCTCAGTATACCGCAAGTTGTGGAGGAATTACCAGCATCCTTTGAGAAGCAGAAATCTGAGAAACAGGAAGCTGGTGATAAAAGATCAAGTCGTTCAACAATAGTTGAGCTGCCAGTTTCGGATGAAACACACGAGCACACAACAACGTCAGTCCCGTCACAAAAGCATGAATCCAAGGTTGTCGACAGATATCTCAAACAGGTAGAAGGGGAACAAGAAACAATAGAACGGGACGATGACCGACGAGAGAAGGAAGCAAATATTCGGACCGCGGCCAGGTTGGCCAGCTTCATGGACACAGGCGACACCAGTGAGCTTGATCAGATATCCCGGGAGGATATTGATTCTTTCGCAGATTTCGTAATCGATAACTTCGATCGGGAGGATGTCGCAGAATTCGCATGGGCTCATGGAAGGATCCCGGCCCAAATCATACCCTGTAAGAAGTTTCAGTTGAAACAATTTCTAATTGGATGGTATCACTCACTCCGAGGAAACGAAAAAGAAACGAATGGGCATGAGGCCAAAAGTACTGTCTCTGGGGGCTATGTCGCCTTCTTAGGCAACTACGACAACACTTATGGACGAGGAGACGAAGGCACTTACGAACCAACAGGCACAGTCGGCCTAGCTCCGATCTACGTGGGCTTCTCTAACGAACTGGATGAATATGGGCAAATCGTTGCAACAGCTCCTAGTTTTCCTGAGCAAACAGCTACGATATACGGGATTTTTGAAAACAGAGGACCAGCAAAGAGGCTAAGCCATGTTATGGCAATTTGGCGCGATGCCTCAAATAAAGTCCTCTTTCAAGAATGCGAACCGATTCATCCGGGGGCAGGTTCAAACTACGTCTGGCTTCACCTCGAGGATGGCTGGCCTCGAGGCATATATCGACTCGAGATTTGTGATCCTAAAGACAGATTTGCAGTGCTGGGTTCGGGTACATTTGAGATCGAATGAATACGAGAGAGGGACATATTATTAAGCGATTCAGTTATTTTATTGTGACTTTTACTCTGATTGGACTTGCAATAGTGCTGTATAGCTGCGGAGGCGGAGGAAGCGGAGGAGGAAGCGGTAGCAGTTCCCCTTCCCCCACATCGACATCTTATTACATTTCTGGATACGTGAAGACGTCCGGTAGTTCTCCTGTGAGCGGGGTGGGAATTGGCGCTTTCACCAGTGCGGGTCTCTGGCGCTCGTCGACGACCAGTTCGTCGGGATATTACTACCTTGGAGGTTTGGGTAGCAGAACTTACAGTGTAAAGCCTATAGAAAGTTTAGCAAATAAGGCTTACACCTTCTCGCCGCCATCTAGAGAGATAACAATACCCCCGAGTTGGAACAATGTCAATTTCACAGCTACCCCGGTTCCTACTGACTCCATCACAGTAACCTCGCCCAATGGGGGCGAAACCTTCACTCAGGGAGGCAGGTTTGAAATAAAGTGGACTTCCACCGGAAACATTTCCGAAGTGATAGTTGACCTTTATAAGGGTTCACAATTCGACTATTCCATCACCCCTTGGGGCACAGACAATGATGGGTCGGTTGTGATCTACCTCTCCCAAGACCAGAGCCCTAGGTCCGACTATAAAATCAAGATTTATGACGCCTCTAACTCATCGATATATGACTGGAGTAATGGCTACTTCACAATCTCGGAAGAGGTGGAAGATTTCATTAAAATAATCTCGCCAAATGGGGGCGAGAATTGGGAGAAAGGACAGCCGCAAACGATCAGATGGAGTTCCGCGGGGAACATATCGACCGTGAAAATCGAACTATACAAAGGTGTGAACTTGAACCGGACGCTCGGCTCAAACATAGCAAACGTTGGGAGCTACACTTGGACGATTCCAGATATCCAAGAACCGGATTCCGACTTCCGAATCAGGATGTCGCACTCAGGGGATTACTCGTTGGGCGACTATAGTGACGGCTACTTCACGATAGCGGAGCCATCCGGTGGCGGCCAAGGACTCGAAGGTCTTGTTGTACATAATGATACCACCGACACATCCGGACGGGCGTATTTTATCGACAACGGTACTGGAGAGGATGTTCAGGTCTATGTAACGAACGTGAACATCACTGCACTCTCGGGTATTCAGGTCCAGTTCCTGGATTCGGACTTATTCGAAGTCTTCATTCTTCAGGATCCGGTTGGAATCTACGATACTACAATGAAGATCTACCCTCACAATAGCTTTCACTCAATCACAATGTACGTGGATAGCGATGTCCCGAGATATCACGAGGAGACATCTGACTCGGCGGAGGGCGAAGCCGATCGTGCATTTGCCGAGTACATCCGTCAAAACGGCGAGTACGGCGGCAGACGCACACCTGAACAACTGGACGCTGAGACTGACTTCTATCTCTATCTCATCAGGATATTCTCTAAACCTGTGACCCTTGTCTTCGACACTGTAGGGAAGTTAGGCGAGATATCTGGTTCCATATCCACATGGGAGGAGCCGGACTACTATGAGGTTTACTACGTTGGTTTCGTGCAGCCGATCACAACGATAGTTCGGACGCTCACCGCCGGAGCATCAGGTATCGATGAGACCACCTTGGATGGTGATTGGTATGTCACTGAAAATATCACGCCATCCTGGTACATGAATATAACACTTGCAAGTGATGGCACCTTCTATGAAGAGGAATTCTACGATGGATACCTTTATGCAACAGCAACGGGGACTTGGTCCTTCGACTCAACAAGAAACGATTTCATTTTGGAAGCAGTTGGAGGGATGAACGGCATCATATCTGGAAGTCGTTATGACTTTTACGTGGATGGATACTGGGGGGATGGAAGCCCAGGCTATTTTCGCTGGCAGAGGCAATAGACCGGAGGGCTATTAACAAAACATTTTGAGATTTAGGATTCGGATGTGATGCGGCCTCCTCACAATTACCTAGATTTACTATTGAATATTTGCTATTGGGATTGTGTTTGCTGTTTCAGCTAGGGGGTGAAATTTTTTAGGCTGGCTTGGATGGCGGTTTGGGGATGGTAGGCGAGGTCGCGGGCGGCTTTGGTGATGTCGGCGTAGGTGCGCGGGGATGATTGCTTTTTTACACATCTGCAAGCAAAATTCTTTATAAATTTTCAAAAAAGGCTATTAAATCTTCAATCCGGTTAACTTAAAAAGCGATATTGACAATTGGGTTTTAATGAAGAAAGATACAGAAGGACAATCTTTTTTACAAAACATTTACAAACTTTATATCCCAAGATCGCCTATAATATAAATAGTGGCGGTCGCTTATTGAGCAGTACTCAAAGAAGATGAATAAGGACGTCAGACGCATCAGTACACCTGCAATCAATATGATGGTAGCTTACCATTGGCCTGGCAACGTTAGAGAACTGGAAAACTGCATTGAAAGAGCCGTGCTTTTGAGCACCGATGGCGTCATACATGGCCACCACCTGCCGCCGAGTTTACAGACTTCTGACGCATCCGATACTATCGGCACCGGCTCACTTGATGAAAGGTTGAACCTGTTTGAGCGCGATATACTTGTAGATGCTCTGAAACGCTGCAATGGAAATATAGCAGCCTCAGCACGCGACATGGGTACAACAGCTCGAATCATTGGCTATAAAATCAAGAAGCTCAGCATCGATTACAGACAATTCCGCAGAAAGCTGAGTTAAACTCTGAAATGCCTTCAAAAACACCCGCTGAATCGGAAGTCTCCAAAGAGATTTTGCCTACACAAAGCGCTTAGAGGCAATCGTGCAAAAGTCGCACAATCAGCGCGGCCAAGCCAATGGAAACGTCTCCAAACGTGAATGCGCGCCAACATGACCATCAAGAAAGGCGCAATGGCCCCTACCGGCTAATTTGTCTCCCGATGGAGCATGGTGAAAACCAGCAATAACATCGTAGAATTGACCAACCCCATTTGGCCCAGGTTCGATAAGCCATGGATTATTTCCGACGCTGCTCATCCAACCCTCAGCCATAGTCTTGTCGCCCGGAAGCATGAATGTGTCATTGAGCCCAGAGTAGTTATAATCCGTATCAACCAACGCACTTTCCTCAGTGAAGGAAAATGTCGTCGCTGGATGTCTTACCTGGGACAGTCTTTCCACTCTAATACCTTTAAGCCCTCCACCTCGTGGTGTACTTGTTGGGCCAAGATATGCGTTCATTGTGTAATTATACCAGGGCTGATAGTTCCTAACACTGTTGCCACCGGCCAAAAAGAATTGGTCTTCAGAACCTCTTAAGGCCAGGCGAGCAAACGTCGGACAGATAAAGGCCCTCGCATCCTTCATATATGGGAACAGAGTCCCACCATATTCCGGATGACTTCTGAGATTCAAGTCTCCGTTGCACCAGCGAAAGTGCAAATGGTTTCCTGAAATTCCCGACTCTATCGGATAGGGTTCCATCTGTGTAAAATAGCAGAGATCCGGGTCACAAAAGCAATCGTCGTTATCCTGGACGTACATTTGAACTGCAAGTGTATAGGTCTTGATATTGCCTTTACATGCTGCGCCCTGACCAAGCTCCCTTGCTTTATTAAGGGCCGGCATAAGAATTGCCATTAGAACAGAAATAACAGCAATTACTACTAATAGCTCTATTAATGTAAAACCTTTCTTTGTTTGCATTATATTTGCCCCTTACCTATTATGGATTTGCCAGACATTGTAATCATTAAATGCACTGATAATATTCGCCAAAGAAGCAAAAAAGACCTTAGAAACTACCCGCTAGAAAAAAATGCCCTACCAGCCTTTTTCCAACGAAATCGTGAATTTTCAAAACTTCATTTTAACGGCTGATTCTTAATAAATCAACTATTTTTACGTAGTGCACAAGTTTCTCTATATAATAAAATTATACAAAAATGCCCTCTGCCCAATGGAATTTTTACCCTCATTGGTCATTTCACTAAAAAAATAGATTATTTTTTCCGTATACATGTTCTGCGAAGTAGATGATTTTTTGAAAAAACACTTTCCGACAAAAAGAACCCTTAGAAACAAATAACTGCCATAACCAGCTGATAGCAAAGTACTTAAACTTGAAATTATCGGAGAATTCCTCGGCCTATAAACCGACACGGGAATATTAAAATTCTTCAAAAAATCTTTCGTCAGTTCTCTACCAGATTCAACTGTCGGGTCAGCTTTATCCGGCAGGCCGCTAATCTTTGGAAGGTAAAACAAAATTTGTTTTAGTACTTGATAGACCACTTAAAATGATACCATTTTTCGATTGCCTTCTGCCACTTCGCCAGGGCAAAACACTTTAACCCATTTAAGGCCCTGGCGGTATATGGAAAAGCGCTGTGAAGTCAGACTTTCTATGGATTCTGGCTGCAGCATGTCAAGATTAACTTTATAAGCATGACTCAAACTTTCAAGCCCACTGCAGCTAACGTCCACGTCATTCACATGCAGGGTGAAATGACTAAAACAAATTATTTCTGGACTGACAGAGCTTATCTGTCGCAGTAGCTTTGAGACAAACTTCTTAAAAAAAGAACTTGAGCTTTCGGTGTCTACTAAGCTCGATGATAGTCCGTTGTGTCCTCGTAAATGCATTCGCCGTCTGATTGAAGTAGCTGTTAGTTAGCTTATGCATTATTTTCGAGCCAAGAAGATTTGGTCTGGTGATCTTTGGCATAAGGTCCTTAGCCTTTTGAGTTATTCTTAACTGGTTACATGTCAAAACCTATACACGGCATTACTTTTTGAGCCCTTCTCAGGGGATGATCAGATTTTCCGGCCAGGGAATTCCTGCCCGTTAATGCTCATTCGAAAGGTATAAGGGAGACATTGTTGTTATTACGAAAACTCAATAATAACTGATAGGAATGAAAAAACACGACCGAAAAAACCTCGCGTAATCACATAGGAAATCACCAACATCTTCCAACACAAAAAAAACAAGGGAAAAACAGAACTTTTTGAGCAGTTTTTCCGAGTAAATGTTCGAATATATATATTCAGCGGGATGCCTGAGCAATAGTCGGCATTAAGAGCAATGCGAATTTAGGCTTACTGTGCGATAAGTTTATAACGGGAAAAACCGCAGCGTAGATTAGAAAGGAGATAAAACAATGCCTGCAACAGCGGTCACAAATAAACCGATGACAATGTCCGATATTAAGCAAAAAGCAAAAGGGCTTGGAATAATACCCGGCAAAATGAAAAAAGCCGAACTCATTCACGCCATTCAGATAGCAGAAGGCTGCACACCGTGTTATGGCAGGTCAAATGGCCAATGTCCCCACACCGACTGCTGCTTCATGAAGGATTGTTTGAAAACCAGGCTCTGATGCTTATCTAAGAGCGAAAGTATCGGGGCATAACTCAAGATAGCTTTTCTGCAACCAGATCGAGGATAATCTGCTTTGCGTTTTCCACAGGTCCCGGCAGATAAGCCCCCGCTGCCATTTTGTGGCCGCCGCCACCGAACTTCGCGGCAATCTCGTTAACATTAACGGCGCCTTTGCTGCGAAGCGAGCACCTGATTCGCCCGTCTTTTAACTGAATGAACAGAGCTGATACCTTGACCGTCTTTATACGATGACACTCATTTATAAGATTCTCCGTATCCTCGTACATGGCACCGGTCCTATCGAAGTCGCTTAGCAATATGTGCTGGCTCGCATATTGGTCATCAAGATGCAATTCGAGCGTGTTCAGCATAGCAGTCATCAGTTTGAACCGTGGGTATGAGAAATTCTTGTACAGTTTCTCGTAAAGTTTAACGGGCTCTGCCCCAATCTCGATTAGCTCAGCGCAACCGCGATACACCCTGCTATCAGTGTTTCTGAATTGAAACCAGCCTGTATCAGTGGAAATCGCAACAAAAAGAGTCTCTGCAATCCTCTTAGTTACTGGCCAACCGGCAAATTTCAGCAAATCAAGTATAATCAGACCCGTCGCAGCAGCAGCCGAATCTATTAACTCTATGTCCCCCAGACCATCGGAGGTAACATGATGGTCTATCACAAGGACAGGCTTTCCGACCTGTTTGAGGTACTCGTCAAATTCATCCAATTGACTATGACTGTTGGTATCAACAATTATAATCAAATCAAATTCACCTAACCGCTCTGCTCTTAGCTGTTCAGAACTAATGTCCTCACCAAGCACGGACGCTTTTTGAGCAAAGATAAATTGATACCACTGTGGAATTGGTGAGAGCATAAGAATCTTTGCGTTTTTACCCAGTGCAGTCAGGGTATCATGCATCGCAACCACGCAACCACAGGCATCACCATCTGGCCTTGAATGTGTGGTAATAAGGACATTGCTGGATGTATTGACCAACTTTACCGCTTTTTCAAAATCAGTGTCGCTTATCATATCTGTTTATTATGTTTACCCCTCACTAACGTTCGGGGCTCTGAGTGAACGACATCATTTTACCCTGTTCATTTTTAACATATCTGATTGCCGATGCAAGGCTTTCTGTTGTCCAAAGGTATTTTGTACTGCCATGCCGTGTCCAGTATTTCTTGATTATCGTTTTACTGTTATTGGCTGCTCTTATCGCCCTGGTAGCATAAGCCTTAAAACCAACCATCATCTTCTCCGGCTTTTCGCTGCCGGATACTACAATATGGACATGATTGCTTCTGACGTGAACCGCGTGTACAAACCAGCCTCGAAATCTGCACACCTGCAGAATCGCTTCCATAACCGAGTCGCGTTGGCTTTGCTCCAATGCGAACGGCGGATTTTGAATGAGTTTCTGTTCCCTTTGATGCAGGGCTGGTTCAGAGGCTATGTAAGCACTGCCATAACGATTGTGTTGCTTATCGACACTGCCTCTCCGATCGCCGTGCAGCCACATCCCATAGGTTGTAAACGTTATAAGATACGCAATAGGATACTCCATTCCGTTGTTTTCCCAACAGAGCTGCGACCGTGAGGGAGCGGAAATTTTCTACGGCCCGGTCCAAGAGCGGCCGACATTCGCCAGCGAATTGATAAGAAACAAAATCCCTATCCCCACTGGCACCCAATGCACTAAGCTCCTTCGCTTCTTATACCGCATAGCGAACACTACCGCAAGAACCGATGCCTGTACAACCATTAGCAATGCGTAATAGGGTGTGTTCCCCAAGACAACCGATAAGCGATCGCCAAGCGCCCACTTCCAAAACCCCACTGTCCAATTGTACACGCAGTTGACTGTATATCCCCCCGCATTGAAAGGCCAATTCGTCCACGGCGTCAAGATTCTGGACCACATGGGTGTACCGATTATTGGCAAATACGACCAGCCGTTGACAGCCTGCCAGATGCCAGCCGGCAGCGAAAGTAAAATCTGCGCACCGAAGCCCAACAGAATACAGGACCATAGGCTGGGCTTTTTTCTCCTTCTCAACACTGACCAACAACGCCGTAAAATCAGTCCCGCTGCTCCAACATGAATCACCATCAACAGAACGACTTCCCTATGCTGTTCAATGAGCCATATATAAAACTCGCTCTTCTTCCAATCACCCTGGAACCACTTTATCGCACTGGCAGTAAATCCCGATACAGTGATAACCGCTGCCAGAAAACCAACCAGGACGAGTAAGAATTTGAATCTCGCCTTCAGGGATTTCCAGTAGACTCTCAGTGACTTTGCAGACGCCATGCTATTATTCTGCCAAACCAGCAACCGGCGTATAGTTAATCAACTGCACATGCCAGACTGCGAGCCATTCTCTGTCAGTATGCCTCTTGCCTGTTCACAGTCCTTTGCGATCTGCTTTGCAAGTGCCTCCGGCGAATTGAACTTGTGTTGGCTGCGCAGACGCCGGAAAAAATCCATCGCAATCCAATTATCGGTCATATCACCAACCTGCTTAACCAGCATGTGCGCCTCAATCAGCAATGGGTGTTCGTCGCCGAATGTCCTGGCCTGGCCGATACTAAATACAGCAGGCATGTTGTCTTGTTTTCGCAGCAGGTTCTCTTCAGATTCTGCCACCTCAACGAAACCGGCATAAACGCCTTCTGCCGGGATTATCTGACTCGGTTTTTGCATATTCAGTGTCGGAAAACCCAGTTGCTTGCCTCTGCCTTTGCCAGGGATGATTCTGCCGACGAGCTTGTACGGCCGGGATAGTGCAACAGCCGCATCAGAAACATGGCCGCTTTCGAGCATATACCGAATAATTGTGCTCGATACTTTGATCATTTGACCGGTCGGAAGCGTAATTTGTTTGGCAGACACAACAACAACCTCAAAGCCTTTGTCTGCTCCGAATTGTCTGAGCGTATCGATGTTCCCTTGTCTATCGGCTCCGAAGTTGAAATCCTCACCCTCGACAACAACTGAAGGCTCTAGTGTCTCCATTAAAAACCTATCAATAAAATCCTCCGGCGCAAGGCCAAGCAATCGCTTATTGTCTTCGAGGACTATAAGACAATCATCAGCGTAGTTACGTAAAAGATTCATCTTGAGGGGCAAAGTCGTCAATACAAGAGGTGCTTTGTCCGGATACAAAACAGCTACCGGATGTGGTTCAAATGTCATAACCACTAATTCGGCACCTTTCTCTGAAGCTACGGCACGCGCAGTCCTAAGAATCTCCTGGTGGCCGAGGTGCACGCCATCAAAATTGCCGATTGTCAGGACACAGCCCTTCTTTATCTGTCCGAATTGTTCTATGGAAGTTAGAATCTTCATCGTGTTTCGTCCTAGTAGTCTGTCATATTTGAATTTGTTAGTGAGAATCCCACGTGAAACGTGGGGCTAAGTATTTAGCCTGCGGTTTTACCGCAGGTTTTGATTATTTATTCTGCGACCAGACAGCAAACACCAACAACGTTCGGGTGTAATCCTGCATAGTCCTGAACCTTTGGCTCAGCAATAATTTACCGATCTTGCATCAAATCCGCAATGCCTTTCTAATACCTTGTAGCCTCGGCCTGCATACCTATCAAAAAATTTGCAACTTAGTTGCAAATTCATTTACATTCTTTTATAATGTTCCGCTGCTCATAAAATCGTTCTGTTAGTATTCAAAGGCATAGAATATCAATGCTAAAAAAATTCTCAATAATACTGGCTGAGTTAGAGGTCCATTCCCCTTTCACCTTGTTCGGAGCTTTGACAGGTATAGTGTGCATGCTACTGTTCAAGAACATCAAATACGAGACAAGCTATAGGATATTCTATGTGTTCCACCCTGCACACGTTCTTTTGAGCGCTGTGGTGACAGCCTCAATGTTTAAGCTTCACAGCAGGAAACGTTCTCTCTATGTAGTGTTAGCAATCGGCATTATTGGTTCAATTGGGATATCAACGCTAAGCGATTCTATAATTCCCTATATTGGTGAGTGGATTTTGGGGATGCATATTCATCTTCATAGTCACGGACCCAGCAGTTTTATGGAGAATGCCCACATAGGTTTCATCGAGGGCTGGTACATAGTACTGCCTGCTGCTGTTGCCGGTTCATTGATCGCATACTTTCGCCCAAAGACAAAATTCCCGCATGCAGGACACGTCCTGCTTAGTACCTGGGCTTCCTCATTCCATATCATTATGGCAATGGGAGGCTACTTGTCGGCACTGAAAGTCATCGGCAGCTTCGGGTTTCTATTCCTGGCTGTTTTGCTGCCTTGCTGCTTCAGTGACATTGTGTTTCCATTACTATTTGTCAAATCAGAGATAGATGGCGCAGTTGCTCACCATTGAGTATTTGTACTCGGGTAAAAAAATATGAAATACGATTTAGACTCGAAAGCTCAGGAAATGCTCAAAGCCGCAAAGCTTTATCGCACAAAAGGTAGAATTGCGGTACTTAAAGTATTACTTAAGGCAATTAAACCATTACGACAGGACCAAATTACCCTCAAGCTGGGCAAGCAGCGCTTTGATAAAGTCACCATTTATCGCACTCTAGAATGTCTGCTAAAGGCAGGTATTGTCCATAAGGCCTACACAGGCAAGAGAGCCTGGCACTTCGAGTTGGCCGATAACTGCACCGAGACACAATGCCATCCACATTTCACATGCACGAATTGCGGAGATACACACTGCTTTACCGGAATGTCACTACCTATGCTAAAAAGCCCACACAAGGGATTTGTTATTCACCGCCAGCAGGTCCGCCTGGAAGGTCTGTGTCCCGCGTGTGCTTAAGTAAGGATAAATAATGTTCGTAGGAGAGCTATAATTTGCTGAATTTGGTTCGAAAAAGTCTTTTGATAACTGCAATGATTTGCTTTTTGGCGATGGTCACAGGGCTGGCTTTGACATATCATTTATTCATTCAAAACCATTTGGATAAACACCACGCTGAGAATTGTTCTATTTGCCAGATTCTGCTGAGCAATATCGACAAAATCAGCATAACTAATGAAGAACCCAAAATCGAAAAAGCAAATAATACAGAATATATCCTTGACCTTGTTCGTCAATTCGTTCCATCACCGTTAAATATCACACATCTTGGTCCTCGCTCTCCTCCATTGACACGTTAAAACAAAACAGCACCAAGGCATTTATGGCTTGATAACAAGCAAATAGATTCTCTCCATCTGTTTGCGCCTTTAGTCATGTACTAAGGATTGTAATAATGAAAAGGATTCTTATTACTTTAGCAATGCTCATCATCAGTGCATCTAATATTTCAGCCGCAGAAGAAAAAGACAAGATCAACAACGACGAGCAATTAAATGCTAAAATTCTGGAGCTTCAGCAGCAAATTATCGAGATGCAGAAAAAACATGAGGCTGAAATCAATGCTCTAAAAAAACAAATAGACGAACTTTCCGCTGCGACTACCAAACAAAAGGTCCAGGATGAACTTACTTCTCTGCGTCAATTGGCAAAGACAAAGGCTACCGAAAAAATGGAAGCTGAGGAAAAACCCGAAGAAACAGTTTTCAAATCGGGTGGTCTCGGCCTTCAAGCTTTGAACCCGGAAATCAGTGTTACGGGGGATTTTCTCTTCTCTTCAAGACAGGATACAACAAGCAATGAGAGCAGTGATTTTGATTTTCGAACCTTGGGCATCCATGTTGAGTCATGGCTGGACCCATACACCCGATTTAAGGCAGCGATACCGGTAACTGAAAATGATACTAAACTTGGCGAGGGATATATAACCTTGTACGGTATTTTGGATAATCTTAATTTAACGTTAGGGAAGTTTCGCCAGCAATTCGGTGTGGTCAACCGCTGGCACAAGCATGGTTTAGACCAGGTAGATTTCCCACTGGCTCTTCGCCAGATATTCGGTAATGGGGGCCTGAATCAAAGCGGCTTATCTCTTGACTGGATGATGCCGCCTGCAGGTGATGCGTCACAACAACTAACCTTTCAGGTTACAGATGGCTCAAACACTCGCTTGTTTGGCAATAACGCACGTAACAGACCCAGCCTTCTTGCACACTACAAGAACTACCGAGACCTATCAAAAGATACTTATTTAGAGTGGGGCCTGACCGGCCTTTTAGGCTGGAATGATGAATGGGACGTTCAAGATGGTACTAAGCAAAACAGCAATCAAATGACGACTGTATTGGGAGCAGATTTGTCGGTCATGTGGGAGCCGACTGAAAAAATGCGTTACCGAAATGTAGAATGGCGAAGCGAAGCTTATTGGTTAAATAAAAAACTTCTGGCACCGGATGGTTCAGGCTCTGACAATATCAGCGCCTGGGGACTATACAGCTACTTGCAAAGCAAAATTTCGCGTACAATTGATATTGGTATCAGGGGTGATTTTTTTGTGCCTGACACCAAGGGCTATGCACATCTTTCTGATCCGCTTTCACTGTCACCGCTGGCTGTAACTGTGGATAATCCTTATCTGTGGCAAATCGGCCCATATATTACCTGGTGGCAAAGCCCGTTCGTAAAGTTTCGAGGTGAATACGATTATAGCAACGGCAAGGGAATAGAAAATCCTAAACACGTTATATGGCTACAGGCCGTATTCGCCGCTGGTCCGCATAAGCACGAGCGCTACTAAGTAAGAAGGAGCATATCAGTTATGAAAAAGATGCTAATAATTTTTGGAATTACTATATTAACTACAACTTCCCTGTTCGCTAATGAGCAAAAAAACAATCAAAAGCCTAATCTGTATGTTGTAACTACACTGCCTGACTACGCCTTTCTTGCCAAAGAAATTGGCGGCAGCAGAGTTTCCGTCAAGGCTATTGTCGGGGGAGATCAGGATGCTCATTTCATTCGCCCAAAGCCGTCATTTGCTACGGCCTTGCGAAAAGCTGATGTCTTGATCGCGACCGGCCTGGACCTTGAGTTATGGCTGCAAACCGTCATCGACAATTCAGGCAACAGCAAGATTCGTAGCGGCCAAAATGGCTATGTTGCCGCGACTTATGGAATGAAACTCCTGGAAAAACCTACGGTAATATCAAGGATTGAAGGTGGCCTGCATATTTACGGCAATCCTCACGTTACCTGCAGTCCTATCAATATGAAGATTGCCGCAGCTAACGTGACCATTGGATTGATAAAGAACGATCCAGCCGGAAAAGAGTTTTATCAGCAAAATTTATTAAAACTGCAGAAAGGATTCGATGAACACCTTTTTGGCCCTGAACTTGTTGAAATGCTTGGAGGCGATACCTTATGCAGCCTCGCTGAGCAGGATAAACTTATACCCTTCTTAAAAGAACAGAACTTTGAAGACAAGCCCTTAATCGAATATCTGGGAGGCTGGATGAAAAAGATGCTTCCATTAAGGGGAACACCCATTGTTACCTATCACAAGAACTGGATTTACTTTGTTAAGCTTTTCGGCTTAGAAGAAGTCGGAACCGTCGAACCCAAGCCCGGAATACCACCCTCACCGAAACATGTAACCGAGCTTGTTAATGTCATGAGGCAGAGAGATGTTCGTATTATCCTCGCCGCTAATTACTTCGATGAGCAGAAAATACGAACAGTAGCCAGCAGAGTAAACGCGGAAGCGGTTATCGTTCCAATATATGTGGGTGGCGTCTCCGACACCGACAGCTATTTTAAACTCGTCGATTACTGGATCGACGGATTGTTGAAAGCAGCCAAAGACAAAGACCTTATAGAAAAAAAATAACCTTGAAAGAGAGAACGTTATGTCGGAAGCAATGAGATTTTGCCTGCTTCAAATCAGCTTGATAGCCGTAGTCTTAATCCTGCATACCTACCTTGGCCTTCACATCATCAGACGTACACTGATATTTTCCGACCTGGCACTGGACCAGTTGGCGGCTTTGGGGGCACTTGTGGGAGTAGGACTGGGGATACGATACGGCTCAGCAATTTCATATTTATTGGCGATGGCAGCAGTCCTTTTTGGCGCAATTTTACTTGCTGTCGTCAAGCCCAAGGCCAGAGATATACCCCGCGAAGCGGTCATTGGAATACTTTATATGCTGGCTTTGGTTGGTTGTCTTCTATTGGGTGACAAACTGCAAGGCGGAGCTAATTACCTAACGAAGACCTTATCAGGCTCGATGCTATGGGTAACCTGGCCGTTGGTTGGCATAACGGTTTTCGTTTATATTATCCTGCTATTGTTTCATTATAAATTTCGCCATAAATTCATTGCTCTTGTGGAAAATCCGCATTTGTTGAAAAGTGAAAGACTCTGGGACTTTTTGTTCTTCACAACTCAGGGAATCATCACTGTACTGATTGTTCCCATTGCAGGGGTATTGCTGGCGTATGTATTTCTTATGATTCCTGCAGCCATTGCCGCCATGTTCACTAAAAAATGGATTCTGGCTGTTATCGTCGGCTGGATTGCTGGATTTGTACCGTGTGTAATCGGTTTGGCAGGATCATATTATCTTGATTTGCCGTATGGGCCTACCCTGGTATTGTGTTTGGGATTGGTGTTTATTTGTGCGATAGTTATTCGCGGCTTTGTTAACCACACCAACTCTTTCCGCCGCAAAGGATATGAGAAATGCTACAGTTGATTCAAATTCTTGGACTACCTTTCCTTGCTTGTGTGATTATGGGCACAATCTTGGGCTATTTTGGCATTCACGTACTTAAAAGGGAGATCATATTCATTGATATTGCCCTAGCTCAGGTTGCTGCGGTAGGTGCTATTGTGGCTCATTCTGCTTTTGCAGTACACACAGACTCTGTGCTTTCTTATGTCTGTTCAATGGTCGCGGTTTTTTGTGTTGCCGCATTTTACGCTATGGCACGAAAGAAAATAATACAAATTTCACTTGAGGTGATTATAGGTATTTCTTATGCCATTGCTGCTGCGGCTGCTCTATTCCTGGTTGGTATTGCACCAGGAGGCCACATACATATCCAGCAGATATTGTCCGGCAGTCTTCTATGGACAAGCTGGAGGGATATTATCTTAAGTCTGTTCGTTTTCTCGGCAGTAGGCTTCTGCTTTTATCTTTTCCGAAGGCCGTTGATGAGATTATCAAATAATTACCAGCAGGCCGAGGCTGAAGGCCTCAAGACGGTTTTGTGGGATTTTGTCTTTTACATGCTGCTTGGTGTTGTCATCACACGTGCTGTTCAAGCCGCAGGTATCGTTGTGGTATTTGCCTACCTTATCATACCTGCTACAATATCAGCTTTGTTTTCATCCCACTGGGGAACACGCATGCTAATAATCTGGACAGCAATTGCA
>CAZFLY010000014.1:43033-52438 GCA_964519995.1 uncultured Pirellulales bacterium
TTTGTTTTCATCCCACTGGGGAACACGCATGCTAATAATCTGGACAGCAATTGCAGTAGCCTCTGTTGCAGGCCTTTTATTTGCATACTATTTTGATTTCTCAATCGGACCGTCTGTTGCATTATTCCTGGGAAGCGAATTAATAATAGCTGCTTTATATTGTAAACAACGAAACTTCACAAAGTGAAGATTCTTTCCGCTTATTACGAATTGATCCGCCCCCAAAGGAAAGACTGAATTTAAATTGCCTTTTCGGTTCTTTTCACATCTGTCTCAAAGTTCTGACAATCGTGAATAATCCCAAAGCAGTTGTAAGAATGGCGATGGCAAATTTCAGTTTTCGTTCACTGATTATTTTTACGCTCTTGGCCGAAAGAGGCACAGACAATACAGCACCCACAATAACCCACGGAGCCAACCTCCAGTCAAGAGCACTCCTTGAAATAAGTATGTAGGCGATAACTCCGACCAGACACGTCAGTCCCTCAGCCAACGATGTGATTCCCACAGCACTTCTCCCATCCACTCCGGACAAGACCTGCCCACCGGTTACAACCGGTCCGTAACCGCCACCGCTCATTCCCTTATTAAAAGAAGCGACAATCCCCAACAATGTGATCTTCTTCCAGGAAAACTTGAACTTCCTGTTGATACAAACAAGAATGATTATGCCCATCGCCAAAACAAGGCAACCGATATACATTTTCAGCCAAAATTTAGGTGTGTTCAGCGCAATAAAAACTGCCGCCACTGTGCCGACAAGACTGCACACACTCAAGAGCAACGCCACCTTCAAATGTCGTGGAACCGTTCTTCTGAAACTATCAATGTAAACGAGCGGGCTGAGCGCATTTTTGATCTTGAATATATCAGCCGTCTTCGGCTTTAGGTCAACGTTTCCCTCCCGATGATGAAAGAACCCTGCAAGAACTCCTGTAATAAGTTCGGATAGCAGGATGACGGGAACGATCTGCATAGGAGCTAAGCCCATGAGCATAAACACCGGCGTCAGCGTTGTTCCATATCCCATTCCCAACGTTGAATCCATATACTCGCACAAAAATGCAATCACAGGTATTAGTAGCATTTGCCACCATTCCAACATGATCTTGTTCCTCACTCGAATACAGCAATCTCAAAATTTGCGATGACAAAATCAAACTAAGTCCGAAAGCTTCAACGCTTCCAATCTGTCTGAGATGTAGTCCCTTATTTCTTTGAACACCTTGACAACCTTCTTCTCTCTCGAAAGAGGTGTGTCCGAGTGAAAATATTTGCTGACCGACTCAGTCGGCGCCAAGGCGCCATCCATCAGCCTTATTATTTCCGCGATGGTTATCTTTGATGGCGGTTTGGCAAGCGCATAGCCGCCAGAACTTCCTCTGCGGGTTTTCAGATATCCGCTCTGCTTGAGTATAGTAAAGAGCAACTCCAGATACTTTTTCGAGATATCGCAGTGCGAACAAATTTCCTCGATCTTGATAAAACCTTTTTTCTGATAGCGCGCAATATATATTAGCGATAAAAGGGAATACTCGGTTTTCGTAGTTAGCTTCATAACAGGCTCCTTATCCATTTTGTCTATAGAGAGGATAGACAAATCTTTCATGAAAGTCAAGAAAAAAACCTGCATTTTTAAATTTCTGCTTCTCTCAACTGTCCTCCAAACATGCAGCAGCACAGCTTATTTTAAGCACCAATAACTTTTTTTTCTTACTTTCCTTTTATGGACACAAACCTATCTAATCGCTACTATACGGCCATGCAACCTTATCCGTTGAAATTTGAACCAATATACAAACGGCGCATCTGGGGTGGCCAAAAACTGCGGGATTTTTTTAACAAAGACATCCCACCGTTTGAGAAGATTGGCGAAAGTTGGGAATTGGCCGATTTGCCGGACGACAAATCTGTTATCAGAAATGGCGAATTGGCAGGCCAGACACTCAGCGAGGCAATCAAAAACCATTCAAAGCAAATATCAGGCAAAGAGAACTTTGTACTACCCTTCCCTCTGCTGATAAAGTTTCTCGACGCAGAAGACATGTTAAGCGTTCAGGTTCACCCGGATCCTGAAACATGCGCCCGACTCGGCAAAGGTCAACCCAAGACAGAGTGTTGGTATATTGTGGACGCAGCTCCAGGAGCCGTAATTTACAAAGGCCTGAAAGAAAATGTAAAAAAGGAAGATTTTGCTCAAGCTATAGAAAAAGGCACAGTTGCAGAGCTGCTCGCACGAGTGTCCGTCCAAGCTGGCCAGTGCCATTTCCTGCCTGCTGGCACACCACACAGCATCGGCCCAGGCCTGCTAATAGCAGAGATTCAAACACCCTCGGATACTACATATCGCGTGTTCGATTTCAACAGAGTTGATAACACCGGTAAGCATAGAGAACTACATATCCAAGAAGCTCTGGAGAGCATTCACTTTGGTGCCTCCTCCGATGAGCTTGCCGTAACAACCATGGGCCGATTAGTCGATAGCAAATACTTCAAGGTGGATAAAGGTCATCAAGCAAAAGGCTGTGAAGTATTTCTATCCGCGGGCAAAATGAAAACAATCATTATTCTGGCCGGCTCCGGAACAATTCTCTCAGCGAATGTGGAGCCCGTAGAATTCAAGGCAGGAGACTGTATGCTCGTGCCTGCGATTTATGAAGGCGCAATACGGTTTACCAACGATTCACAGTACCTAACGGTAACCATCTAACCCTTATTTCTCACCGCTGAGAACTCCGAACTCGCAGAGCTTTTTTATCCATCTCTCGGGCTACGGGGCACGGAAGACACGCGACTGTTTGCCTATGGGCTTATAGTCCGGTTGTAGATACGAACGTCATCAATCAGGATTGACCATAAACTCGTTGAGTCAAGTGTTTCTCCTGCGCCAAAGTACAAACCACCAAGGGAGGATACTACGAGCATTGGACCTCTAATAACCGTCAAATAGGGCTTTCACCTGCCTCATGCTCAACGCAACATCGTAGATGCGGATATCATCGATCTTGCCATCGTAATACTCAGCATCCTCCTGCCCGACGACACCTATCGTCAGTTTTGAAGCAGCAGGAGAACTGAAACCGATACTTTGGCTTGATGAACTGTCAAACTGACCATTGATATATATACACATGTCCTTGATTGCCGAGTCAAAAGTATCGGTCAGCAGATACCACTCATTAGCGTTCAGCTCTTGATTGGAATTCTTTGTGCTCGCTCCGACTCTAAAGTGAAATCTACATTCGCCACTCAGCCAGATACCAAACCAGTTATCACCGGCGCGATTATATTCTAAAATGGTTCTCCCGCCCTCAGTAACTTCTCTTGCATTTATCCATGCTGATACAGAGAAAGAATTTGGAGCAAAATCCAAGTCATTTGTAATATCTGCGGTTTTGATATAATCTCCATCGCCGACGAAATCAAGTGCATATGTTCCAACCTTGCCTGCTACCCACATCAGATCACCGACTAAGTCACAGTCGTTATCGCCGATACCTATATCAGTGACTGTTTGTCCCTTGCCCCTCATCAAAGGGCCAATGTCCTACGGGGGAGACAGTTGCAGCCACTCACGGGCCAGCACGGCAAGGTCTTTGAAATCCACAATCCCGTCATAGTTAAAGTCAGCTCTAAGCGCAGCCTGTACTTGGACGAAGTCGATTACCTGGCTGATAGTCGGCGAGCTTGCCACAGTGCTCATGGAGACAACATTAACCCAGTCACTTAGTTGCACCGATTCTGGTATTTGCAGCTCAATCGCTTCCCCCGGGGCAAGGGTTATTGGGCCAGCTTCGATTAGTTCTAAGGCAGCCATAAGCTCTCGGTTCTCATAGTTCAGGTGTTTAGATAAGATGCCCTCTTTCCTCTCAATATTGTACGTAATATAACTAAGATGTATTGGTGCAGGTAAAATAGCAGGGTCCGTAGGCTGAGTTGTATTTGTGAATTTAATACGGTACTGACCCCGGTTGTAGAAACCTTCGGTTGTCAGATTGTAAATGATACTGGAGGGGATACGCCCTCCGATTCCATCTGTCCACCATGCGTCCACGACTTTGTGCGGCTTGTCCGCTACCCAGACAACGTGAGCCATATCTGAGGTTGGCAGAGCCAGTGGGGGCGCAGGCCGCTCAGACCATTGCAGTTTAGTTCGTCTGGTCCCAATGTTTTGTGCGCTAAACTGGTCGAAGCCGTCGTCTACGTGCTCAATCACTCTTATGGCTGGCTCTACTAAGATCGTTAGTCCGTAAGCCTCTGGGCCAAAGTTATAAACACTCTTGCCCGTATAGTAACCCGGCGGAGGTTGCTCCACGAGGAATTCCATCCAGTCAGTGACTACTGTGGCGCTGGAGTCGCCGACTTCTGGCGCGGTGTTCTCAAATCGCACAACGATCCATTGGCCAGGCTCGGCATACTCAGGCAGCTTTACATCTACTGTTTCATCAGGTGGAACTACTAAGGGGCCAGCGTGGGCCAGAAGCAATGAGTCATTCAACTCAGAGTTCTCCTCGTTAAGTGCATCAAGAGGAATCTCTTCGTCGTAGATTCTATATCGGATGTTTGTGAGTGTTATATCACGTTGTACAGCGCATGGATCGTGAATCTCGTTGATGAATCGCACCGTCACTTCCTTCTGATTCTGGATGATCTGCTTGAAGATTTTTTTCTTGCTGGGCTTGAAAACGACACTGCCATGAATACGGTTGCCCTGAAGGTCTGTCCAGTATGCTGTGTTAATCCTTTCGGCACAGCAGCTCGGATCGGCTATTCCAAAATGACCAAACCCACCAGGTCGAATGTAGTTTGACGGAGGGTTTGCAGTCCAAGTAACCTTTGTGCAGGGCTGACCCTGGTATGTAACATAGGAGACTGAAGGCTTGAAGGTCCCCTTGTTACTACAGATCACCGAAATCTTTTTTCGTCCTCGCAGGATGAACGTAAGGTCGTATGCCCCATGTGGGCTTTTATTATATATCTTTTCGTTCCACTTGGCCGCCCTGGCTATATCGCCTCCCAGCGATACAACGACAAATACAGAACATATGTAAGTCAATAGTTTCGTGCGCATGACCACCCCTCCTTTTTGAAGCTTACTGTCACCCATAAATCATTCAAACAATTTCTCTTCTCATTTCCTTCTCAAAAAGTCATATTTTAGATTGCTAAGAGAAGACGCTTATCTACACTATTAAAACCCTCTCTTTTACGAACATACCAGATTTAGCCTCAAATTGCCACCGTCCAGAGTCTTTCTTCGCCCACACTATTGAGAACCTCACAGCAATGCTGCTGTTACGCCATGACCATGTCCGAATCATTGAACAACAGATCTTTGTGTGAAAACGCTCAACAGGAAACAAAAGGCAAATTCTCGCAACTTCTCCCTTCTTTCAATATTAAACGCTTATCCTAATTATATTGCTGAGACAAAGTCTGTCAAGAGAAAAATAACTGTCCCAAAGATTGTGGGAGAATTATCAAATTCGCGATTGATTTCCGTCCGGCGAGTGCTATATTGCGCTCATAGTTTTCATTGATATTCCCCGAGTCATAAGAAATGGATTACACCCGAGCCGAACTAAAGTTTCGCAGGCGGCTTATATGGCCTGTCGAGAGCCTCGAGGTCGAACGAGTGGCGCAATGGTATTTCGGATGTCATGCGGATCAATATAAAAAAATGTTATACCCAAGAAGGAGAGGTATCCAATGAAAAACTTTTGGCAGAATATCTTCATTGGCATAATTGGTTTCTATATGATGGTGGCTTTCATAGTCTTTGCGCCTTATTACAATTGGAACTATGCAAAGACACACGGCTTCGTAAAATGGCTCTTCTTTGGCGAAGTGGTGGCAACTGCAAAATCCGTTGTATGGCCATATTCTGTATTTTCTTCTACTCCTGTTAATCGTTATGATTCACCTGATGATAACCATTACCGTAATTCAAAAAAGGCTTTCGATGAAGCATTAATGATTGTAGATAAAGTTGGGGATGTTTCTAAATTACCACCAGACCTAAAGGCCAAATTTGCAGACCTTCTAAGGCTTGCGATTGCTGAAGCAAATAAGGTACAACCGTTGTATCTACAGAAGGCGCATCCTGATTTTCCCAATATGTATGAAAATAAATATAAATATGGAATGAGCGTTATGCTGCAAGGAATCGAAACTGACAATACGGCATTAGTTTTGGCTGGAGCATATGAATGCAATGAGTTTGCAGATTGGATTCAAGTACACAAAAGTGAATTTTCGCTTTAACAGTTTAAATCTGGGGACACCATACCGGGGAAATAGAGGGTCAGGCCTTAAAATATAAAATAAGAAATCCGGGATTATTGTAATTCAAGGAAGATTTTGATATTATTATGAAATCGGAAGGCCTGGTTGCGTAGCCAGGCGTTTTATCCGCCTATGGCGGATTAATATGGGAAATGTCGGTTAACTTTATCTTTCCATTTTCATTTTTTCCTGGATTCAAGGTAAGGCTGACCGGTTTTGTACAGGTCGAGATGTTTTTGGAATAATAATAAATAATTATGTACAATAATAAGTTAAGTAGAGTACTATACTGTAGCTTTACGGTTTGATTGAATGGTCCCCAGATAGCATCATACGAACCCGCCAAAGCATGGTAAAGGAATTAAATAAACATCGGGAGTCCGGTGTAATCTATTTTTCTTGAAAGGAGATTGGAATGAACATTTATGTAGGCAATTTGTCCTCTGACGTTACCGGCGACGATTTACGTCAGGCTTTTGGAGCATTTGGCCAGGTCGAATCCGCCAATGTTATAACGGACAAGTTTAGCGGTGAATCGAGAGGATTCGGCTTTGTCGAGATGCCTTCAAAGAACGAGGCCACAGCGGCTATTACTGGCATGAACGGCAAAGACATTAAAGGCAAAGCCGTTAGCGTCAACGAGGCAAAGCCGAGGACCGACCGTGGTGGCGGCGGAGGACGAGGTGGTTATGGCGGCGGAGGCGGAGGTCGAGGTGGTTATGGTGGCGGTGGTCGCTCTGGTGACAGAGGCCCAAGAGGAGGCGGTGGTGGAGGAAGACGCTTCTAATAAATCATCAAATTCAACTATTGCTTAAGCATACAAAACCGGGCTCCGAAACGTTGGGGTCCGGTTTATTATTATTAGAATATATTTTTGGATTTTGGTGGATTTGGCAACAAATTTTATGTGCCTCAAGCATCATTCGTAAAAAACACTTCAAATGATTGTTATTCGAGGAAGATTTGGATATTATTGTGGCATTGAAAGGCCAGGTTGCCTAGGCGTTTTATATGGATAGGAAAACGAAACTCCGCATCTTATGCGGATCAATCTAATTATTGTTAGGCACGTATAGGAGAGAGACAGAATGGAATACATCCCAATTCGAGTCAGCGACATAATCTGGCAGGTAAATCGTGACATCTATCTCCCGGCTATACAGCGAGAGTTGGTATGGGGCACGGATCGTATTGAACGGCTTTTTGATTCGATCATGGCTGACTTTCCCATTGGCTCGTTTCTATTTTGGCTACTGGAGCAAGAGAACAAAGAGGAGTGGCCTGTCTACGAGTTCATTCGAGATTTCGACGAAGAGTTCCCGCACAATCCGCCTGCAAACATGGCCGGAATCACGAAAGACATCAAGCTCGTCTTGGATGGCCAACAGCGCATTACTTCGCTCCTCATCGGCCTTCGGGGGAAATACCGTTACTTCCGCTATCGTCGTTGGCGAGAGACACGTTTCTACCTGAATCTGCTGAAGCCAGCCGTGCCTAATGAGGATAATCCTGAAGAGTTGACCTACGGCTTCGCATTTCGAGAAAGTGCCGATCCGAACGGCGAAGAGCCACAGCTTTGGTACTTGGTGGGGCGGATTCTAGATTTCGAGGACGCCGAGGATGCGAAGTCGGATATGAAGCAGCGACTGGCGGCGTTATCAGAAGACCAGCGCGAAAATGCCAATAAGCTGATCGGTCGATTGCACAATCGTATCCACACGACGCTCGTAGGCAACTACTACCAGGAGAATTCACAGGATTACGAAAAAGTGTTGCAAGAGTTCGTCCGAGCGAATTCGGCGGGGCAGCCCCTCGAATACTCTGATCTTCTGCTCGCGACAGCAACTGCGAAGTGGGAGACGCTGGATGCACGCAGTGAAATCCACGACTTCACTGATTCACTCAACGAGCTCGGCAATGGATACGGTTTTGGTAAGGACTTCGTACTGAAAGCATGTCTGTACCTTAGTGAGAACCTGCCCATCCAATACAAAGTCAAGAACTTCACGAGGAAGAACCTTCGCACCATCGAAGGGAATTGGGAGAAGATCAAGGAGTCTCTGTCAGCAACAGTGCGGCTTATCTCCCGTTTTGGTTTTAACGCCAAGAACGTCGTGGCTCCCTTGGCACTGCTACCGATTGCTCTCTACATCATGAAACGTGGTAATTCGTCATTCGATACGTCCTCTAAAGCCGAAGACGCCGATGCCCAGGCTGCTATCCGCAAGTGGTTCATCTTCTCAACTCTCAAGAACGCATTCGGCGGTTCGTCTGATACTACTTTGACTCGGTTGCGGGAATTGTTGAAAACCTGCGGCCCGACGACGCCGTTCCCAACTGATCTCCTCTACAAATCGCTCGGAATTGAGCCGCGACTCGATGAGGCGGAAATCGACCGCATCCTAGGATATGGCTACCAAGGCCGATACACAAATCTGGTCTTGTCATTGCTATATCCCGATCGTGATTGGAAGGATGCAGTTTTCCACGAGGACCATATCTTCCCTAAGTCTGAGTTCCAGTTGCGGGCTTTGAAGAAGCGAGGTTACGACGATGTGAAGATTCAATCCTACATGTCGAAGTACAACATCCTCGCCAATCTTCAGTTGCTCACTGACTCAGAGAACTTGTCGAAGAACGCCACACCTTTTGACAATTGGATTCAGACGCGAGATGCTGCATTCCGTAAAAGGCACTTAATCCCCGATCTCACCAACCTCGGGTTTGATTCCTTCAAGGAGTTCTCGAAGGAACGTACGGTTCTAATCGTGACATCGTTGAAGAGCTTGTAGGTATGGCAAAGGAAGGCATGCTTTCGTGCCTAACAACTGGTTGGACCATAAATCTGGCATAAATCTGGTGACACCATTTTTAGTTCTGAGTTTTTCAGTCACCTATTTTTTTAGAGGTTGTTATGAGGTATGCAGGACTTACGGATGAGCCGAAAAGAAGAAAACTGGAACATGGAAACCCTCGCGACTTCAGAATTATGCAGCAATTCACTTCCGAGACGGCTGCCCGGCAATGGGAAAGGAGAATGACGGCCCAGGGATATGAGGAAGATACCAGCGGCAAAGGCTGGAAATATGGCTATACCTTTTCAATCTGAAGTTAGTTCGT
>CAZFLY010000015.1:0-51044 GCA_964519995.1 uncultured Pirellulales bacterium
ATTCGAAATCAATATCAGTACTTTACTCAGGCCGATATGGCCAAGCTTCGCAAAGTCGGCTATAACAAACAAACCACCCCACTCGAAGATGCAGTTCGGGATTATGTTCAGAATTACTTGCAGAAAGCGGGGTATTTAGCGCCCAAGTAATCAGATTTACCTTCGAGGTTAAGTTCAAGATGCCCTTTACGCCCTATCATTTTGGTCCGAGTTGTGCCATTGCCCTGGCCTTGAGACGATGGCTCGATATTCCGATCTTTGTCCTTGCCAACGTAGCGGTGGACATCGAGGTCTTGGTTATTATGATCTTCGACCTTGGCCATCCAGCACACCGATACTGCCATACGCTTCTGGGCGGGGCTGTTGTGGGAGTACTCCTGGCAATGCTGGCATATCCGTTCCGGCACTACTTCAAGAAATTGATGGGTCTATTCAGTTTGCCTTACGAAACCAGTTTTAAGAAAATGGTCATCTCCGGCATCCTCGGCGTTTGGCTGCACATCCTTATCGATGGAGCATATCACTTCGATGTCAACGTGTTCTGGCCTAATAAGACGATAAAGCTGTGGAGAGTCGTACAAAAATATGCTGACAAAAACAGAATTGAGGATATCTGTGTCCTTTTTTTCCTCGTTGCCGTCATCCTGTATGCAATCGCAATGGCATCTACCAAAAGACAAAATACCAATAAAAAAACAACGTAAAGATAATATAGCCAGATCTATCCATTTTCTATTTGCTGAGCTTGTTCTTGCCTGACCTCGACATGTCCCTTATAATCCAGCCGAGTATTTCTTACAGAGAAGACGATATGGCCGAAAATGTGACAAGACAAATTGAACTGCTTAAGCGTGGGACAGTTGAGATTTATACCGAAGCAGAATTAGCAGAGAAGCTCACAAGGGCAGCAAAGACAAACAGCCAACTGCGGGTCAAGCTCGGCCTTGATCCAACCAGTCCTGACATACACCTCGGCCATACAGTGGTGCTTAGGAAGATGCGGCATTTTCAGGACCTTGGGCACAAGGCAGTGCTTATCATCGGTGACTATACAGCTCGGGTTGGCGATCCCACTGGCCAAAGTACTACCCGACCAATACTCTCATCCGAACAGATCGAAGAGAACGCAAAGACCTATTTCGAGCAGGCGGGCAAAATCCTCGATACTTCCAAAGAGAAGCTGGAAATAAAATACAACAGCGAATGGCTGGGAAAACTGACGCTGATGGAGCTGATGCAACTTGCAGCCAAAAAGACCGTTGCGCAAATGCTTCAACGAGATAGCTTCAAGCAGCGCCTACAGGCTGACCAGGATGTATATACGCACGAATTTTTGTATCCATTGATGCAGGGCTACGATTCGGTTATGGTAAAAAGCGACGTTGAGCTGGGCGGCACCGACCAGACCTTCAATAACCTCGTTGGTAGAGACATTCAAAAAGCATACGGACAAAAACCACAAGTTGTTATTACTATGCCGATTCTTGTTGGCCTTGACGGCAAAGACAAGATGAGCAAATCGCTTGGCAACTATGTCGGTGTAACCGATGAGCCAAATGATATGTTCGGCAAAATAATGAGCATCTCCGATGATATGATGGACAATTATTTTACTCTCCTGACGGATATGCTGGCCAAAAAAATAGCTGACCTTGTCAATCCGGACGAAACTCATCCGAAGCAGGCAAAAGTTCTGCTTGCTAAAACAATCGTTACTCTATTCTATGATAAGAAGGCTGCTGAGGCTGCTGCCGCTCAATTTGAGAAGGTTTTCGCCCAGGGCCAACTGCCCGACGATATGCCACAAATACAGGTGTCTGCTGAGCCTGTTTCCGTTAAGCAGCTACTGCTTGTGTGCAAACTTGTCGAGACAGGCGGTGAAGCGAAGCGGATGATTGCGCAGTCTGCTGTATGTGTGAACGGCGAAAAGTTAGATGACCCGAATGCTCAAATTACGCCGGAAGATGGAATGGTCTTGCAGGTCGGCAAACGAAAATTCGCAAGATTAAAAGTGGGCTGTTAGTGCCCTCTATTTAGCCCCCCCAGTTTACTGGGGGGGATTCACCAACACGTCGTTTTCCCCCCTTTTGCAATTTAACTTGGTATCCAAATCTTCTTCGCATGCATCAATCAGTGTGTCAAGAACTTGTTGTCAGCAGCCCACTATATAGCCGGCGATTTCACCGCCGGTTAACACAGTATTTGATACGCATTACGCAATAATATCAAGTAATTCTGAGTCTTTCGAAGAGGATTGTTGCAGAACAAAAATCGCGTGCAATCGTCAATGTCCGCAGGTATAATATCGACCTATGAAGCTACCGAAATTAGAAAAACCTGACAAATATATTGGCCTGTATATTTTCGACTTCGGTGAGCACGTGGGCGTGGGATTCACTGCCCAGGAGGTGGCGGAGCTGCTGGAGAGCGAAAAATACAAGGATGGCAAGGTCTATAAAATCCACAGGGCCTATCCCGACGGCAAACTCGAACTAAAAGGCGTGCCGACACAAACCTTCCAGCTAGAAGCAGGAATGTTCTTTTACTCAAACGACCTTGGGACAGCTACAAAGGATTTCAAGCAGCTTATCAACTTAGCTGTGCAAACTGCACCGCCCTGCCGGGCTAAAGTGCATCTTACAAAATACTCTGATGAGAAGTTTGTGGTCGCAATGATATATCCAGATGAGTATGACGACGAAGTAAGCTCGTGGCTTTTAGAGGGCCGATACAAGACCACCGGAGCTGCTGAAGGCAGCGCAGGTGCAGTACAAAGATATTATGACCAAGCACCGGAGATTCTCGAGAGGCATCAATTATTCGGCAAATTCGAATATGAAAGCAGAACCGGCGAAGAACTGTTAGCTTCTGTGAAGTTGGCGGTCCAGAGATGACTTTAAGTAATCCGTGACCCATGACACGGGACACGAGCGACAGGTCACAAGTATGGCTGTTCACACTAAAATAAGTTCATTTCTTGGTTCCATTGCTGGATTTATTTTGTCGGTGTTTGGTGGTTCTGTACGTAGGCCAGACACCAATGACCTGAAGAATACCGAGTTCAAGGCAAGCACTCAGCGTATGGGAATTCGATTCACCGAGAGAATTAGAGATGCCTTTCGTATCAGGTGGTTAAAAAAGCGATAGTTTCATCAAAGCTTTGTGAGATTCCAAATCTCTATGCAAAAGCCTCATATTTATACCGTGCCTGGTAACGTGCCGACCCTTAGCCAGAGCGCTGTAGAGATTCTGCAGAGTAAATATCTGATTCGCGATGAAGACGGCAAGTGCATCGAGACTCCTGCTCAGCTTTTTAGTAGAGTGGCATCAGTAATTGCCGAGGCTGAAGCTAAATATGGTGTAAACAAAGACGAAATCAGGCAGTGGCACAAAAGGTTTTACAATCTGATGGCGTCGCTGAAGTTTCTGCCGAACTCCCCTGCTCTTATGAATGCCGGGCGAAGCGGCACACTCAGTGCCTGCTTCGTGCTGCCAATCGAAGACAGCACCGAAGCAATATTTGAAACGGTCAAACAGACTGCCCTGATACAAAAAGCAGGCGGAGGAACAGGGTTTTCATTCGATAAGCTCAGGCCCACAGGTGACCGCATTGCCTCAGGTGACGGCAAAACGTCAGGACCAGTAAGTTTCTGGCGTGTTTTTTATGATACAACCGATGCGCTTCAGCGAGGCTCTTTCAATCGTGGCGCAAATATGGGCATGATGAGCGTTGAGCACCCCGATATCTTAAAATTCCTACATGCTAAACAAAACGTGAAAGCCTTTACGAATTTCAACATTTCCGTAAAAATCGGTGATGATTGGATGAGAATGCTGAAAAAGTCCCCTGCTTCTTTACACATTGTCAGAAATCCTCGAACAAAGCAGCAGTATTTGCTGCCACGGTGTATTGGTATCACAGACTACTCAATAGGCGATTTATGGGCTTTGGGTGACAAGAAGAAAATGCCTGCCAAACGAGGACGAGATTTTTACACGATTGGTGACATCTGGAAGATGATTGTCAAATGTGCGCATAAGACCGGCGAGCCGGGAGTAGTTTTCATCGACAGCATCAACCGTGATAATCCCATTCCGACACTCGGGCCGATAGAAGCCACAAATCCATGTGGTGAACAGCCCCTGCTCGCGTATGAGGCGTGCACTTTGGGCAGCATCAATCTTACCAAATTCGTAAAAATTACCGACAACAAAGCTGAAGTTGATTGGGCGGAACTTGCCGCGACGGTCAAGATAGCCGTGCGTTTTCTGGACGATACTATCGATGTGTGCAATTATCCGGCCATAAATACCGCACGTCTGGCGCAGGCAAATCGCAAGATAGGACTGGGTGTTATGGGCTTTGCGGATTGTCTGTTTCTGCTCGGTATACCATACGATTCGCAGCAGGCGGTGAAGTTTGGCGAAGAGGTAATGAAGTTTGTAAATGAAAAAGCTCGCGAAGCGAGCAGCGAACTTGCCCATATGCGCGGGCCGTTTCCAAACTGGAACATCAGCATCTGGCGAGTGAAAAGAAATATGTGCGTGCGAAACGCTTCGATTACGTGTGTCGCACCAACAGGGACGATAAGTATTATCGCAGACTGTTCAGGTGGAATTGAGCCTGTATACTCACTCGTGTTTTTCCGCCAAAAGCCAGACGGCGGCAAAATGCTGTTTGTAAATCCCGTATTTAAGCAGGTAGCCGAAGCGGCAGGTTTATACAGCAAAAAACTCGAGCAAAAGATTGCCAAGATCGGCAGCATTCAGAAAATAGCCGAGCTGCCACTTGCTGTGCGCAGAGTCTTTCGGTGCGCCTATGATATGAAGCCAGAATGGCACGTCAGGATGCAGGCCGCATTTCAAAAACATTGCGATGCAGCGGTGAGTAAAACGATAAATTTTAATGAAAAGGCCAGCGCCAGTGCTATCGATAAAGCATTCAGGTTGGCGTATGAGCTAGGCTGCAAAGGAGTCACGGTTTACCGAAGACATAGTCGTCCCGATGAACCGATGTCTTTAAGTTAGAAAAAAATGCAGGACCTTGTGAGCGTATGCTAACACTGATTAACGCGAACAAAATGGTTCCTCCGATTGGACCGATTGGTCTGGATTATATTGCCGGCTATTCCAGAGACGCTGGAATCGAATCGGATTTGGTTGACCTATGCTTGATTGATGATACGGATACTGCGCTGCAGGAATACTTCTCCAGTCACAGCCCGGAACTGGTGGGGATTTCCTTCCGCAATGTTGACGACTGCTTCTGGCCGAGTGCCGAGTGGTTTGTCCCTGATTTGGCTGGGACGATCCAGAAAATACACAACCTGACAGATGCGCCGATTGTCGTCGGTGGAACTGGCTTTTCAATTTTTGCTCAGCGAATTGTTAAATATACCGACAGCGATTTTGGAATACGTGGTGATGGCGAACAGGCTATAGTTAGGCTTTATAAGGAGCTACGGGGAGCGAAAAACTTTGGGAGTATAGCAGGACTAATTTGGCGAGATAACAATGACATTCACAGTAACCCACCGGCTTGGCCGGAGCCACTATCGTTGCCGATAAGACGAGACGTGATTGATAATCGAGCATATTTTAACAAGGGCGGCCAGTGCGGCTTAGAAACGAAACGCGGCTGCAATCAGCGATGTATTTATTGCGCTGACCCATTGGCCAAGGGGACAGCGTTGAGATTGCGGGATCCTGCTGAAGTTGCCGACGAGGCTGAATCGCTTATTGCGCAAAAAATAGACGTTGTCCATCTGTGTGATTCCGAGTTCAATATTCCCCGTAGTCATGCCTATGCTGTTTGTGAGGAGTTTATTAGACGCTCAATTGCAGAGAATCTGCAATGGTATACTTACATGGCTATAGTGCCCTTTGATGCAGAGCTTGCTGCAATGATGAGAAAGGCCGGCTGCGTCGGTATCGATTTCACTGGTGATTCTGCCTGTCCCAAAATGTTGGAAAAATATCGCCAGCGGCATCGTAAAGATGACCTTGCTATAGCTGTACGCTTGTGCAAGGACAATGACATCCGAGTAATGATAGATTTACTTCTTGGAGGTCCAGGTGAGACGCCTGAGACAGTTGCTGAGACCATCGATTTCATAAAACAAATTGGGCCGGATTGTGTTGGTGTGCCTCTTGGAATCAGAATCTACCCCGATACTGAGATGGCAACTATCGTGGCAGGTGAAGGACCCTTAGAAAAAAATCCCAATATCCACTACAGGTACAACGGTCCTGTTGACTTTTTTAAGCCGACGTTTTACATATCCGAGTCTCTGGGGCAGCGGCCGGCAAAATTAGTGAGAGAGCTTATCGACAGTGACCAAAGATTCTTTGAGCCAATGGAGGAAGTCACTGATGAAGTCACGGTTGGATCTACCAAGACTGACCACAATTACAACGATAATACCGAGCTTGTAGAGGCAATTCAAAAAGGTGCGCGGGGAGCGTATTGGGATATCCTCTGCGATTTACGGAATAGCTGAAAAAGGAGGTCCAAAATGAGAAAAGTTATGATTCTAACTGTGCTATTGTGTTGTGCGGACCTTTGTTTTGCAGAAACGAATAACGATGCAAATCAAACAGGCAGCGAACAAAAACAACCTTCTTTGCGAGAGATGCTCTCTCGATTGAAGAGCAAACGTGAGGCAGAAGTTGCACCAAAACAAGAACAAAAGGACACGAAAGAAGCCAAACCGACCGATGTCTCGCAGGACAGCAGTGCCACATTGCAGAAGCGGGTTTCTCTGCTTGAGAAAAAGATTGCTCAGCTCGAGGCAAAAGTCAAAGCCCTGCAATCGTTGCCACCGGGCGGTGCATCTGCCGGTGACATAATAGGCTTTACAAAATCCAAGGATGGAAAATATGTTCTATCTGCCAACGGGGCAAAAATTGAAGTAGATTCTGTTGGTAATGTCTTTATTAAAGCGAATCTGAACATGACGCTCGAAGCGAACACGAACATGAACATCAAATCAGTGATGTTAAGGCTGAATAACGGAAATAGGCCGGTAGCCGGGCTTGGAGACACCGTTGTGGTCCCGAATGGAGCCGGCACCATAAATAAAGGCTCACCAACTGTATTTGTGCCGTGACCAGCTCATTACGCACAAAATATCCTAAAAGGTGCTCCTAATATGCTCATGCAAGAATAGCCTCATCCTGGTAGCCCGGAACATCGACGTCCCAGCCGAGTTTTTGTCTGACATAATCGGCGAAATGCAGCGCACTTTCGGCCTCACCGTGCACGACAAATAGCTTTTTCGGCGGTCGCTTCAAGCCACTTAACCATTGGATGAGCTCATCTTTGTCGGCGTGGGATGAAAAGCCATTTACTTTAGCTATCCTTGCATTGACAGGATATTCCTGCCCCAAGATTCTGACCTGCTTTTCGCCATCGACAATTCGCCTGCCAAGTGTACCGAGCGCCTGGTAACCAACGAACATTATCGTGCTCTCGGGTCTGGTTATATTGTTGACCAAGTGGTGCTTAACTCTCCCACCGGTGCACATCCCAGAGCCTGCTATTACCATTATAGTTCCCTTGATAAGGTTGATTGCCTTTGACTCTTTGGTCATCTCTACCATTTTCAGGCCCGGGAAGCTGAAAGGTGACTCATGTCTTCGCAAATGTTCGGTCATTTCTTTGTCGAACAGTTCGGGATGATGCTGGAAAACCTTCGTGATACTTGTAGCCATAGGGCTATCCAGAAAGACCATTATGTGAGGTATTTTATCTTCGAGCAGCAAGTCATTTACATAAAACAAAACCTCCTGTGACCGTTCGAGTGCAAAACTTGGCACGATAATATTTCCGCCGGCTCGCTTGGTTGAGTTAACTACTTCAGCGATTTCATTTTTCGTATCTTCCGGCCCTTGGTGGACTCTGTCACCGTATGTAGACTCAACGAGCATATAATCCGCTTCATCAACGAGCGTGGGATCGCGGACTATGGGTTTATGAGGCCGACCGACATCGCCTGAGAATAAAATGCTCCTTTCCTGGCCATTTTGCTGAACCTTAACCTTTATTATAGAAGACCCCAGGACGTGACCTGCATCACAAAAAATAGCCTCAATACCGTTTCCAATCGCCACAGGTTTCCTATACGTCACAGGCGAAAAGAGTGGAAAACATTCCTCAGCATCGGCTATTGTATAAAGCGGGACTTCTGGATATGGACCTTTGCGCCCTTCGCGCTCATGCCTTTTGCGCTTGTACTCAGCATCTTCTTCCTGCAGCTTTGCTGCATCGAGCAATATGATTCTCGCTATCTCAGACGTAGCGGCAGTGCAGTATATTTTGCCTTTGAATCCTTCCCGAACTAATTTTGGCAGCAGACCACAATGGTCCAAGTGAGCGTGAGTTAAAAGAACAGCATCTATACTTCCAGGCGGGATATCAAATGACTCCCAGTTTCTTGCCTTGAGGTCTCGTTCCTGGTAGAGCCCACAATCGACAAGAATTCTGGTGCCATTTACCTCCAAAAGGTGTCGTGAACCTGTAACATTCTGAGCGGCTCCAAGAAACCGTAATTTTATTTGCACCATTCACCTCTTTGTGACTATTATTCAGTATAGGAGCCCGATTCTAAGTTTCTGCTATTGGGGTGTCAAGCTAACAAAATTATTATACATTTCTTCGTTTAGACCAATACAGATATAATAAACTTTGTGGATAGTCACACTGTGACATGCGGTTGCCAGCGCAGCTAAACTGCTTTAGCAATGTCTCCCGTTTGCCCACACTGCAAAAGTGTCTTTTCTCACAAGGCTAGCCCAACAGAATCCTCATCTTTTTACTGCTCATAGCAAAATTCTTCTACACACTATGGCAGTGCGTTAAACACAGCGATAATCACTTTCGGAAATTCCCAAGCTATATTGAAATAATTTTAGATAACTTCTTTTATGCAAAGGTTTTACGACCAATCACTCCGGACGGAGCGTTCGTTGGCCCCACCAGTTCTTTCAGGATTGGTGCTCAACTGGGCGATTTAGCGACAAGAAATTCAAACAAACGTAGTTTTCTTCTTCGTTCGTGTTTGGAAATATACAGCGATATTTTTGGAATCCGCGGTTTTTTTGTGGAAAAATTGCTTGCCGTATCGAAGTCTTTGCTATATAGTGGCTTGCAGTAGTTCAGGAGCTTTAAATTGCTGATTTGTTTTTCACGATAGCCGTTGGACCCTTGATGCTAAAAGATACTGCTAAGATGATAGTTCGTCGATGGAATCTTTTTCTGAGGTTTTTGATTGTTTTGTTGTATTGCCAAACGGGCAAATTCGACGGACATTTGACTGCGGAGGGTGGTCATACCTATAGTTGTTCCTTTGTTTTTTGCTGAGGTGAGGTAGTCTATGGCGACAATTACAAAAAAAGAACTTATTGACCGGATTGCAGAGCGTACGCAAGCCAAAAGAGTCTCGGTCAAGCGGATCATTCAAGCATTCCTTGACGAGATAACGAAGGAACTATGTGTGAACAACAACCGTTTAGAGTTCCGGGACTTTGGCGTTTTTGAGACTCGAACGAGAGCCGCAAGAGTAGCCCAAAATCCCAAAACTCTTGAACGCGTTGAGGTGGCGGCGAAGCGTACAGTTAAGTTTAAGATGGGCAGGCTGATGAGAGAGCAGCTCAGTGCGCCTACCAGAGAGTCAGCGGAAGCAACAAGTTGATGTCAGCAACAAACCGTAACCTACAGTAAAAGGTAAGCTGAATTCCTCAGCCACAACTTTTAGCTTCAGCAACAAGTTGTGCGTGAGGGAGAGTTGTTGATAAAAGTTGGTTAAAAGGAGTTTTATATGTCAGAAGGAAAAGTTAAGTGGTTCAACCCAAGGAAAGGTTATGGGTTTATCGCTGCTGATGACGGTCGTGATGTTTTTGTGCACTACTCAGATATAACAGGTGATGGATACAGGACTCTTGTTGAGGGCGATCCAGTTAGTTTCGATATTGTTGAGGGCGAGAAGGGGCCACGGGCCGAAAATGTCATTCAAAAATCAGCTTCAAGTGCCGATAAAAGCTCTTGAAACGGCTTTGTCGTTTTATGTACAGGAGGAGATCACATAAAACTTCTGCTCTTCTCATGCCTAAGCGTACCCAACATAGTTCCAGAGAAATGATAACAATCGTAATTACTTGCTACTATATGATGGAAGGTTTGATGCCTACTTAGCGGGGCTTTCGATGATAATTACTGGTGAGCCAAAATCTGGGTTGGATTGTAACGTGCTTGTGTTGAACAAGCACTACATGGCTGTGCGCATTATTGGGGCGCGACGGGCATTTTCCTTGCTGTTTCGTGAACTTGCCGAAGTAGTCTCCTTTGAGCAGGGCGGATATTCCAATTATGACTTCGAGAGCTGGTGCGAAATAAGCCAGCTCAGACGAATGTTTGAGCCGGATGGACACGATTGGGTATCCACGGTAAATTTTTACATTGCTGTGCCGCGGATTATTCGGCTGCTGTTTTATGACCGACTGCCACAAAGCGATGTCAAGTTCAACCGCCGAAATCTTTTTGCTCGTGACAGAAACAGGTGCCAATACTGTGGAAAACGTTATCCAACAAGTGAACTATCTCTTGACCATATCATTCCCCGAGCTTTGGGCGGTAAATCAGTATGGCAAAATGTGGTCTGCGCCTGCACGAACTGCAATGCCAAAAAAGGTGGCCGAACGCCCAAACAGGCTGGACTAACTCTTATTCAAAAACCAATAAAGCCAAAACACAATCCGCTTCTCCACATACACCTGAGTCACCAACGCTACCGTAGTTGGAAGCAATTCCTCGACCACGCATACTGGTCTGTCGAACTAAAATAAACCCAGCAGATCCATTAAAACACAATTCCAAGTAATCGATATTCGATCAGAACTGCTTACTTTCTTAAGGAGGAGGTGGTGAAGGAGGTTCAACCACAATCACATCATTTAACCTTATATCCTCTGAAGAACTACCTATCATTAGCTCAAATGTCCCCGGTTCTACGACAAAACCTGACGTAGCAACATCATAAAAAGCTAATTCCTCAGCCGGTAAGGTAAATGCAACCATTTTTGTTTGCCCTGCCTGCAAGTTAATTCTTTCGAACCTCTTTAGTTCCTTGATGGGTCTTTCTACACTAGCAACAGTATCATGAATATATAATTGAACAACCTCATCGCCTTCGCGGCCACCAACATTTTGTACATCTACACTAATATTAACTGTTCCATCAGAAGTTATCGTGTTTGGCTCTATCTGAAGATTGCTATAGCTAAATTCCGTATAGCTTAATCCATGTCCGAATGGATATAGTGGCTGTTCTTCAAAGTACATATATGTTCTGCCTGCATTAATAACGTAATAATTGTTAAAGCTCGGCAACTGCTCGACAGACGCATAGAATGTCATAGGCAACCTACCCCCAGGATTGTAATCACCAAACAAGATGTCAGCGATGGCAGTACCACCAGCCTGGCCGGGATACCACGCCTCTATAATTGCCGGCACGTTCGCCTGTGTCCAGTTAATAGCTACGGGTGATCCATTTATTAATACTACTATTGTATTGGGATTCACATTGTAAACTGCTTTGATCAAATCTTCCTGAACACCGGGTAAATCTATGTCAGTTCGGTCGCGCCCCTCACTGGCCACGGTCAAATCTGTGCCCACAACAACAACTGCTACATCAGAACTTGATGCTATATCGACCGCTTCAGCAAAGCCCTCACTTAAATGGTCCCATTGCAAGTGCATCTCTGCATGAAGACTATTTTCATAGAACTTCATTAAAATATCATAATGTTGGCCAGCCTGAAGGTCCGCAAAGGCATAATATGTAGTCGTCGCATGGTCATGCCATTCGTTAATAAGCAATTCCCCATCTAAATAAAGACGAACACCATCATCTGTAGTTACTGCTAACTCATAGGCCTTAGTTTCGGGCGGCACTAACTTGCCCATCCAGCGAACTGAAAACTCGTCGCTGTTGATAGCTGGATCCGGCGAATCCTGGCCCCAGTTGAAATCGACCTGGTTGTCGATCCTAACCAACGACGGTGATCCCAATAGATTCTTATTATTAAAATACTCTCCCCTCAGACCATTCTCTCCGGGAGAACCTTCCGGTATCAAGTAATCAGATGGAATTGGTGCCACATTTAGCTCCCCTTGAATCTCGCAGCCCTGTGCATAAGAAACCGTGATACCCTGACCAGCCACTTTCCTCTGTATACCTTCAAGCGGATCTACTTGGATATTAGGCGTGCCGCTATAACCACCAAATACGCATCGATTTGCATTTGGTCCAATGACCGCGATGGAATTTATATTCTTTACATCCAGTGGTAATAGGCCGTTATTCTTCAACAGAACAATTGATTTATGCGCCGTTTCGAGAGCCAGCTCCCGGTGTGCCTGGCAATCAAGGCGTGAATCAGGTATAGATGTGTAAGGTACAACATCCGTTGGGTCAAATTCACCCAACCGAAACCTCGCCATAAACAATCGAGTAACTGCTTTATTAATATCAGCTTCTGAAAGTAATCCCTGCTGAACCGCCTGCAATAAATGATCTTGATATACGCTGCCACAATTAAGGTCGCACCCGGAAAGAACCCCCAATGCTGCCGCCCTCTCTGCAGTTGTAACATAATGATGATTAGCATAAATATCGCTAATAGCACCACAGTCAGAGACTACATATCCGTCAAAGCCCCATTCATTTCGAAGCACCTCGGTTAAAAGCGTATAATTACCGCAGCATGGCACTCCATTTAGCGCATTATATGCCCCCATTACAGACTGCGCTTTGCCCTCCATAACGCAGGCCTTAAAACCTGGCATATAATATTCTCTTAGGTCCCTGTCACCAACATTCGATGAGCTTGAATGCCGATTATATTCAGTATTATTAGCTATAAAATGTTTAGGAGTTGATACCGTCTTCAAATAAACAGGGTCGTCACCTTGCATACCCTTAACAAAGGCCACACCTATCCGAGAGACTAAATATGGGTCTTCGCCGTAGCTTTCTTCGTTTCTGCCCCATCTTGGGTCCCTGGCTATATTTATCGTGGGGCTCCAGTAAGTCAGTCCTTTACCGGTTGTATTATTCTTGATTCTCGCTTCATCGGAAATAACAGTAGCTACTTTGAATATTAGATTCGGGTCCCACGTACTGGCCAATGCTATCGCTTGTGGAAACGCCGTACAGCCAGAGGAAACTACTCCATGCAAAGCTTCATTCCACCACCCATATGCCGGTATACCCAAACGAGTAATTGCAGGTGAACTATTTCCCGTCTGCGATATTTTCTCTTCCAGTGTCATCGACGACACTAAAGCCGAAACTCGTTCAGCAAAATTTCCTATCCGTAAGATAACAATCGTAATTTCATCGCTAACAGAGAGCTCACCATCGTTTGCTGTAAGCCGCAGAACATAAGTTCCGGCCTCGTAAAAGGTAGCGGTGCTATCTTCAAACGATTCATCATCGAACGTTACCGTACTCGGCCCATCTACTGCCTCCCACAAAATCGTAACCGTCCCTGTCAGATATGGCAGACCATCGTCAATAATAGTGCCATCCAGACCCACCTCCGCACTACTAGCTTCTCCCATCAAGGCGACCACCTGGTCACTACCAGCATAAACCTTCGGCGGCAGGTTAATGTACGTCAGCCAATCACCAACTAATAGCAGTAAATCAAGCGAATCAACCTTGTTGTCCTCGTAAATATCACCTTGTAAAAGCGTTCCTTCATTCAGCCAATCTTCAGCTAATAACGAATAATCAAGTAGGTCAACCTTACAGTCCACATTAATATCGCCCGCCAGTGATTCTCCTCCACATGGCAAAATGAACGAAGCACCACCCAGGTCCCTTAGCTGGATGATCTCGCCATAGTTTAGCGCATAATCGAAGACAGCCACGTCGTCAATCAGGCCGTTCCAGTATCGTCCTTTATCTTGCGCATTTTCTCCGATATATACGTTGTAGCTATTGGTAGGTATATCCTCGGAAGAAGCCTTCGTTGCGTCAAGCGCCCCATCCACATATAAACGGATCACTTCACCATCATACTTTCCACAGACGTGGTGCCATTCGCCAGCCGACACATTAATATTTCCGTCGACAAGATTCACCCAAGGAGAACCACAAACGGCGAAATGGAATCGTCTTTCATCCTGGTAGGTTGAAATCCTCCATGCGCTGTCACCCTTGGAGACAATAGCCAGCCAGTCACTGGGGACACTCGTGATATTCACCCAGGCCGCAACCGTAATCTCATCGGTAATATCAAAGACCGAATCATTCCCACAATCTACGTAGTCGCCCTGGCCATTCAGCAATATTGCCTGCCCAAACACACCGGGCACATAGTATGGATTACCTTTTTCGGTACCGTGATTGGTACCGAAGCTATCAATAGCGTTGCCATTGAGCTCGTATAATGCTATCAATCCTGCATCAACTGGAGCTGTTGCCAGACCTACGACTAAAGCTAAAGAAAATAAAAAAACACGTTTACTTAACATGGTATTTCTCTATAAACCTGAAAATCTACACATCTCTATTATACCAGATAAAGCATTTCCCCCTTGGAAAATTATATATTCTGCCATTCATGACGAGTCATCGACCACAGATACCTCGATTCTGCGGCCCCCTGCTACGCCAATCAAGAGTACTTCTTCGGAAGATTGTTGCTCGGCTGACACCGACTTTAAAATAAAAATCGCATAAAAACTAACAAGGGGGTTATTGATAAATGATTGCTGATTATTGAACCTTACAGTAATATAATTCTCATCTACTACCGTAATGAAGTAGAGTGGGCTGATGAGGATGCGGTAGATGCAGCTTTTTCCAGGGAGGTAAACATGATGAGTGAAACAGCTTCGGCAATGGCTTCAAGCACATTGTGGTCCGGGATTTTAGACTACGAGCTTGTCAGAGGAAACCATATTTGGCGATTCGGCCTTGTGTTGCTCGCGATAATTGTCGCAATGATGGCTGGTCGAATCATCCAGTTCGCCATTAACAAATATGCCCAGCGAATGGCGGGAAAAAAAACAGAAAATCCGCTGTCGCTGATGCTGAAGGCCTTGGCTAATCCCACATACGTGGCCGTCTTTGCGATGGGGCTCTTTTTTGCCAAGCTCCCTCTGTTCTTTCACGATGAAGAAGGTATACGTCTTATCATAGGTGCCGGATGGACGACGATTGCCCGCGTCATTGTCGCCATCGCTGCAGCCTATGCACTATATCGCCTTGTTGACGTGGTGGAGTTCTATCTCAATCGCCTTGTTGGCAAAACCGAAACCAAGCTGGACGATATGCTTGTTCCCATTGTCCGTAAAGCGCTGCGAGTGACAATCGCAATAATAGCGTTACTTCTTATCAGCGAGCACATCCTGGGTCCAGGCAGAGTGAAGTCGCTGCTGTTAAGTGCCGGCGTAGGCGGTATCGCAATCGCTCTTGCAGCAAGGGAGACAATCGCCAATTTCTTTGGCTCGATTACCATTTTTACCGACCGACCATTTCAGATGGGTGAGCTTGTAAAGATTGGAGAGCACCTGGGACCTGTGGAGGAAGTGGGTATTAGAAGCACGAGGATACGCACGCTGCAGGGACACCTTGTGACGATACCAAATAGTGTGATTGCCAATTCCGCCGTTGAGAATCTTGGCAAACGCCCCTACATTCGCAGGACTTCAAATATTACGATCACTTATGACTCAGGCCATAAAAAAGCCAAAAGGGCCGTCGAGATTATAAAAGAGATTTTGGCCAAGGTGCCGGAAATAAACACAGATTCTGAAAAACCAACCAGGGTTTACTTTAGTGACTTCAACGACTGGTCGCTGAATATATATATGAGCTACTGGGTCAGACCGGCTGACTATTGGGTATACCACGAAGTGAACGAACGGGTGAATCTGGAAATAATGAAACGATTTGAAGCTGAACAAATCGAGTTTGCCTTCCCCAGCCAAACGCTTTACGTGAAAAAGGAGTAAAAGGCACTTGTGGCAGGATAAATGTTTGATCTCAGCAGCTATGGTGCTATCCGGCGTCGGTTGGAGCTAATAGTTATAGTACCGTTTCAACCCAAGGGAATCCGTATTTTGGGAATCTCAATTCTTCCCTTCCAAGACCTCTCGTATTCGCTGCCTCTGTCCCCTTTATCGGTGATGTTTAGAGTCCCCATAAGAAAGTACTTTTCGCGCCCCGTCTTTTCCAGTATCCAGCAGTCTGGTATTCCCAAATCAATCAAGGCAGCTTTGCCAGCTGGTATTCCAAGACCTCGCCGTGAGATGTTGAACGTAAGAGTGCTATCATGAGGAAGCACTATTTCACTCAAGGGCGCATAACAACCGTTATAAGAAGGGCCCATTGCACGGGGAATGGGGTTCCCTGCCTCATTAATAACGGCGAAGGTAATTTCAGCACCGGCCCAATCTATTCGAATCGGATTCGCCATGTCCGATACGTTCCTAAGTGCCAGATAGGTTGAGATAATCGGTGTATCGTTGATGACCTCCGACTTAACCACGGTGAGTCTTGCTTGAATGCCATTTACTGGCTCGGACCAGGAGGAGCCTTCCGATTTTGGCCGACACGCGAGACCCATTGTGACCAGAACAGTCAACAGAATAGACTCTCTAAGCATCGTATCCTCCAACGTTTGAGCTCAACCGGCCTACGCTTTCACCCGAGCGGCTGGCACGGGATCGGTAGGGTCTGCGATTATTCTGATTAAGAAGGAGGCTTTTTGAGTTCTTCAACCTTCGGCAGGTCTTTGAGTGAATTTAGGCCGAAGACTTCAAGGAATCTTTTTGTCGTGCCGTAGAGCATTGGCCTTCCCACAACTTCAGCTCTTCCGACAATCTTGACCAATCCCTTATACATGAGTCCTCGAAGTACCTCCCCAACCGCAACACCCCTTATGGCCTCGATATCAGCCCGCAAAACAGGCTGTCTATATGCGATTACTGCGAGTGTCTCCAGTGCTGCAGGACTGAGCTTGCTATCGCTTCGGATGCGGATTAACCTCTTGAGCCAGTGGTTATAACAGCTCAGCGTAAGCATCTGATAACCGCCGGCAATCTGCTCGATCCTAAAGGCATTATTGTTCACACGATATCTCTCATTCAGATTGCCGATGCACTTGCGAATCTGTCTGACACCGCTCTCGACAAGACCAGCCAGATGTGACTCTGAAACTGGCTCATCGCTGGCAAATAAAACCGCTTCTATAACCGACTCAAGCGTTGGCTCATTCTCATCGCTAAGCTCACCTTCGCTACCATTTTCTTCGGTATACTGAACCTTCGATTCTTCTTCGAATCCATCTTTCTGCTCCATCCCTACCTCGATTGATACTTCCTTCTGTTCGTCTGTCATATATTCTTCCACTTAAATGGATCAGTATCTTTCCTGCTTATTGTGATTGTCACCGCTTTTAGCATTTTTTGCAATTGTTTTGCCAGTTTTTTCAATATAAACCGTTCGGAAATCGTATGGCTAAGGCATATACACGTTAGGTCTGCCTCCTGTGCTGCCAATGCCTGGTGATGCTTCAGCTCACCCGTCACATATAGGTCCGCTCCCGCTGCGATAACCTGATTGATAATCTTGCCACATGAGCCTGCACAGACTGCCGCTGTTTCCACTATTCCCCTCTTGTCGCCCACAAGACCTATAGCCTTTGCGCCGGTTTGCTTTTTAATTCGTGCTATTATCTCACCGACCTTCGCCGGTTTTGCGAGCTTTCCAATTCTGCCAAGCCCATACTTGCTGTCGGGCTTGTGGAGGCTGTAAATATCGAACGCCGGGGTTTCATACGGATGTGCTCTTTTCATCACAGCTACCACCGCGTTAAGTCGCTCTGCCGGAACAATAGTTTCAAATCTTACTTCCGGCACCTTTTCGAATCTCCCTTTTTTACCGATAGCAGGTCTTGCACCATCTAACGGTAAAAATGTCCCAGTGCCGGCAGTTTGAAAACTGCAATTGCTGTAGTTACCGATCGCGCCGGCACCGACCGAAAACAATGCGTCAGCAACTTTGCTCACTGCTTCAATCGGCACAAAAACCACAAGTTTATATTCGTCGCCACCCGGATAATCAACATAATCACCAATGGGCTTGCCATTGATAATTCCAACCATCTCAGCAAGGCCATCATTTACCCCCCCTGCCGCTGCATCCAGCGCAGTGTGTATGGAAAAGACCGCAATCCCGCTGCGAATCAATTCATACACGATATCACCCGGTCCTACCGTGGTAACATTTTTCAGACCATCCCAGATAACAGGATGATAACTTATGATAAGCTCCGCCCGAGTCTTTTTTGCCTCAGCAATCACAGCTTTTGTTACGTCAATCGTCAGTAAAATCCTGTTCACATTCTTGTCAGGATTGCCAACGAGCAATCCAACATTGTCCCACGGTTGCGCCAGCCCAAGCGGCGCTATCTGTGTGATAGCTGTTGCAACATCTTTAACTTTCATCTATCTGCTCTGCATTCATATTCAATCAATTCTGCAAACTTGTCTTGTAGAGTCTTTGTAACCCGACCCACCTTACCTTCGCCTACTGTGTGTTTCTCTACGGAAGTCACAGGCATAACCTGCATTATCACATTCGTTAGGAATATTTCATCCGCCTGCAATAAATCATTTATGTACAGGTCCTTTTCGACTAATTCTATGCTGCTTTTTACTGCAATCTCGCATACACTTTTTCTCGCCACGCCTGCAAGCAGCGGCGTTCTAATTGGGGGCGTAAGTAACGCTGAATCTTTCACCAGAAACACGTTGCTTATACATCCCTCAGCCAGACGATTATCCACAGTAAACCACAACGCTTCAGCGGCCTTTTTCTGATGTGCCCATTTCAACGCCAGCATGCGTGAAAAATAACTTGTTGTTTTGTGACCATATATCGGCTCACTTACATTTTGTCTGTATGGACACAATACAACCATAACGCCCTTCTTATAGTACTCCGATGTATAAGGCTGGAACTTCACGGCCGCAATGAGAAGCGTCGGCTTCCGCTGTTGCTCGTCTTCAGCCATTGGCCCGCCTGTCAACGTCAAGCGAAGCCTCGCATCGCTTAGTTTGTTAGCCTGGAGTACCTTGTATATAGCTCTGGATAGATATGTTCTGTCATACGGATTGTCTATCGAAAGGCTGTTCGCACTGAAAAACAAACGGTCCAAATGGTCTTTCAAACAAAAGACCACACCATTATGAGCCCGCATCGTCTCAAAAAGCCCCGCTCCATACAAAAATCCACTATCAGTCACGGATATATGGGCCCTGTTAATGTCGACGAGTCTGTCATTTAGAAAAACCTTTTCCATTATATTTAGCGTTTAGCGTACAGCGTTTAGCGTACAGGATGAAGCATTCTGTAAAGCATACTGTCAACTTCTTTTAAAAGTTTCTCCACGGCCTGGTCCTTGCCGATATATTTCAGATCTTTCGCTAATAAGTATTGCGTTTCTAATTCCAACAATGAACCATACGCAACAGCTAAAAACTGATCGTATTCTGCTTTGTGTTTTCTGCCGTAGCCTTCGGCTATATTAGAGGATATAGACACGGCTGCTCTTCTCATTTGCTGAGATAAACCATAGACTTCAGTTTTGGAAAGTCTTTCGTTAGTTTATATATTTCTAACACCAATTCGTAGCTTTTCTGCCAAACTATGAGGTCCTTAAACGACTTTGTTCTCATAACTGTACGCTACCCGCTATCCGCTGTACGCTGCTTATTCCTGCCAATAGTGCTCTGGCTTTTATAATTGTCTCCTCCCATTCGGCCTCTGGGTCCGAGTCTGCGACTATGCCGCCGCCGGTTTGTGCGAAGGCCTTTTGCCCCTTGATAATAATAGTCCGTATGGCAATATTCAAACAAACATTGCCATCCAGACCAATATATCCGATGCTTCCTGTGTAAACACCTCTCGTTGTCGGTTCGGTCTCATCAATTATCTCCATCGCGCGGATTTTCGGAGCACCGGTAATTGAGCCGCCAGGAAACATCGCCTTAATAATATCACAGAAAGTAACGTTACTGCGAATCCGTCCGCCAACAGTTGCCACGGCGTGAAAGACTGAAGGATATGCCTCGATCGTTCTCGGTTGAATTACATTGCGTGTTCCCGGCTTACAGATTCTGGCCACATCGTTGCGTTCGAGATCGATTATCATATTTAGTTCAGCCTTTTCCTTTTCGCTATGCAGAAGCGCATTAAAATTCTTCACATTGGCTCTTTTTGCGAAAGCATGGTTTTGTTCATTCCCGCAAAGCCGGCGCCTTGTACCCTTGATGGGTTTGGTCCGGAGAAAATCACCGACTAATGTTATGAACATTTCAGGTGAGGCACTTACTATATGATGGCTTCCATTGTCGATGTAAGCTGCATAACCGCTTGCGTTGTAGTAATTCTGCCAATGATAAAGATCTATCGGCCTTGCATTGTAATCACATTCAAATCGCTGTGAGAAATTAATCTGATAAACGTCACCATCATAAATGTAGCGTTTTATCTTCCGAAGCATCTGAACATAGTAAGGTTTGTCCATGTTGCATCGAATCTGTGAGAAATCTATGTTCTCAAGATCAGCACTCATAGGACGTAGCAGATTGGTTCGTTTGGCCTGAGCGAGCAGTTGCTCCATAGAAGACAATTTTCGTTCAACTTTTTCTGATTCGTTCGGCAACTGCAGTGCAATTAACCAAAAAACGTCTTTCTGATGGTCATACGCTATGAGACGGTCATAAAAGCACAGTCGAATCATTGGCATTTTTAAATCATCTGCTGTTGTTTCCGGCAATTTTTCAATATACCTTCCAAGCTCATAGCTAAAGTATCCAATCCAGCCTCCGCAGAAGATTCCCTTTGGAAAACTATTTGCAGGATTTTGTTCCAATCGGTATTTATGGAGGGCTTGTTCAAGTTTTACAAATGGATTTTTCCCTCCTGGCGAAAATTCGAATACATCCAGAGGTTCAGCAGCCCAGTAACTGAATCCGTCAGCATTTGCCTTGGCTGAATTGCCGCCAAGAATTGACACTGATCTGAGTCCGGCAAATGTTTCGCTTAGAGCCGGCAAGTTAACATTGGCGCAGACTTTCTTGTAGTGTAATCGGCAAAGAGTAGAGCTATCAGCCTGGACAACGGTCCCTGTTGTCACTTTGTCCGTCCTGCCTCCAATTCTTTTATTATCTGCACGCCTGACGAAGTGCCTATTCTTTCTGCGCCCGCATTCAACATCATAAATGCCTGTTGCGCGGTTTTTATTCCACCAGCAGCCTTTATTTTACACTTCGGTGTTACTTCTTTCATTAGCTTAATGTCATCGTCCGTTGCATCCCCAGCCGAGTGATGCCTATCAAACATTCGCTCTTTGTTATTGGGCATTTCTGTATCAAGCTCGACTCTCGAACTTGGATTCAGAGCTAATTAGACTATAGTTACTACTGTATTGTCCTTACAATCGTTCCAGCCTTTGTTCTCTGTCGTAATTTTTTAATGCGTTAATCAGTTCCTCCATATCACCGTCTGTTATCTTATCAAGGCTATGAAGCGAAAGATTGATTCTGTGATCGGTAACACGATTTTGGGGGAAGTTATACGTTCTGATTTTCTGTGACCTGTCACCTGAACCGATCATAGTTTTACGTCGTGAATCTCGTTCTTCTCTTCTCTTGCTTTCATAATGTTCGTAGACTCTACTTCTTAGAATCCGCCAGGCTTTAGCACGATTTTTATGCTGGCTCTGCTCGTCCTGCATACTGACACTTATTCCAGTTGGGATATGTTCAAGCCTGATGGCGCTACTGACCTTATTGACATTCTGTCCACCTGGACCGCTGGCTCTGCTGACGTGCTCCACGACGTCTTCAGGTTTTATCTCAATATCCAGCTCCTTCGGTTCAGGCAGTACTGCTACCGTTGCAGCAGAGGTGTGAATTCTGCCTTGAGCTTCTGTTTCGGGAACTCGCTGCACACGGTGCCCGCCACCTTCATAGCCCAGCTCCGACCAGACACTATGGCCCTTGATATTAAATATTACTTCGCGAAAACCACCCTTCTCTGAAGTGCTAAAATGAAGCGGCTCGACCTTCCATCCTCGATTATCAGCGTATTTCGTATACATATTGTATAGATCACGCGCAAACAAAGCGGCTTCCTCACCGCCGGTCCCTGCACGTATCTCCATTATGATTGAATTAATAGCCGCATCATCAGCCATCACAAGCGTAGTACGAACTTCCTCAAGCAGAGCGCTTTTTTTATCCTCAAGCCGTTTCAGCTCCTCTTCAGCCAATGCCCTGAAGTCTTGGTCAGCGGTGTTGTCATTCAGAATCTGCTCGGCATCTTCAATGCCTGCCACAGCATCTTTGTACTCACGATATTTTGCAACGATTGATTTAAGTTTGCCTTTTTCTTTAGATAGAGCTATTAGTTTATTAGAGTTACCAGCAGTAGCCGCATCAGCAATATGCCTGTCAATTTCTACGTAGCGCCGCTCGATTTCTTCTAACTTCGTAAGCAGACTTTCGTTTTGCTTGGCCATAACTTTTATCCGCTATTTGGGATGAATAACCACCCACAATATCATTCTATCATATAACGTTATTTATCCGGACGCTCAGAAATAGCAACGAGCTCCAATCCCATTCATTCTGGGAATGGAGCCCGATTTTGTAGTGTTGAGAGTTAGTTAACTACTTGTGTTTATTATTTTTATTCTTTTTGACGTAGGTTGTGCCGTACTTCTTTTGGAAGCGCTCTATTCGGCCGGCAGTATCTACATACTTTTGCTTGCCGGTAAAGAACGGATGGCACATTGAGCATATTTCTGCGTGGATTTCTTTTGCGGTGCTCCGAGTCTCAAAAGTATTGCCGCATCCGCAGTGAACCACTACCTTGTTATATTGTGGATGTATCCCTTTCTTCATCGATAAAACTCCCATGAAGAACTTAAAAAACTCATTTTATCGATACCGGATATACATTTCAATAGGATTTTCTTTAAATTAGAATAAAAAGAAGTTTTGCCAAAGTCGGCACTTCCCCGAATATAAATCCCGTTTGACAGGGTCGAAACATTGACCGGCATATAAGGGATCGGTCATTTACTCACAGCAAGCTTTTTTTACCGTGTCTATACGACTTTTTGATCCACCTTGCTATAAAAGCTACACTGAAGCTGAAAAGCACAATTGCTGCAGGCTCCGGAACGCGCACTACTGCAGGCTGTTCAGCACACCAACCTGTCCGATCCGCTGCGCCGAGACAACTAGTCCAAATATTTACCACCGGTAAGGTGAATTCAGTAGCCCGCCAAAGATCAGTAGGCACCATAGCAACAGAGTTCACCACGTAATGGTCATCCAGCTGGTTGGATTCATCATTAAAACCACTCAAATTGAAATTTTCATTCTCTGCAGCCATGCTTTTATATGTTAGTATCAATGAATCATTAAGCTCAGCCACACTATTTTCGACAGACCATATAAAATCAAAATAATCTCTACATCCAAATGCAAGCTGCAATCTGCCCATCGTCCAACCAGAGTCGTCTTTGTGATGGAAGAGACGTATGTTGTCAAATCCGCCTCGAGCAATTACGCCTCCATCTACATAGACAAAGGTGTCGCTGGTGCCTTGCCGTATCGATTCAACTTCACCGACATAATAAATGATGCTGTTGGGTATATACGATGGGCTGCCAGATGTATCATAGCCAGTCTCACGATTATCACTGTTCCAAACATAGATTTGTTTGTCCAGATACATAAGAATGTGGCAAATTTTATCGGTATTATCATTACTGCTAAAGTCCTCGTTCCAGGTTTTGCCCATAACTGCCGTGTTGGGCATACCAACCTGGGAACGATACCTTCCGTCCCACTCTGGATATGTTATTACGACTAACCAACCGGCATCGTCGTTGACCAGAAGAAAAGTAGAGGACTCGATAGAGTCAGAAGCTCTATCTAAGAATCTAATAGCATCCGATCCGCTCCCAACAGTATCGACACTGCTGTAACCGTTTCCAGATATGGTATCAAACTCAATCCTGTCCATAGAACCGTCCAAAACAAAAGACTGTACAACAGCATATCCAAGCGATCGGCCCATCCTGCTGAAGTCTGCTGGATGGCGATAAGCCCCATTGAGAAAAATGCTCAAGCCAGTTTTTTCGCTATCGACTACAATAGGATTGTAGTCACGAACACGTATAACCTGCGAATAAGCGAGTTGGCGAACAGCTTCGATAAAACTTCCATCAGACGGATTGCTCAAGCCAGTAAGATCAATAGCCTGGCTTTGGACAAGAGCGTGTCTATGTAAATATGGGAGTTTTTGATCGATTGCATCACTCGACTGTAGAGCCTCTCTAATAAGCATGTCGATATCACCGTCGATGACATTTCCATTGTTCGAATATTTCATAAATTGCTCAATTGTGCTTTCCATAAAGATATCCAAAAAGTCCAATATAGCAACTTGCTCTGGAACTATCAGATGCAATGTTGAAGTTAAAATCTCATGTCGATGCTTATCATCAGTGGACCAGGAAACAGTAATTTCCTTTGCTCTTTCGCTGGGATTAGTCGAGTTAGGATCGAGGTAGATCATCTCGCACTCAAGAGATGCGTACACTGGCCGGGCGATAACAACAACAAAAACCACCAAAATAAGGCTTAACCCTATCCTCCTCACGCGACCCATCCTCCGTGAAAGACCGCTACTCCTTTATAATTGCCAGTGACCAATTCGGCCGAACTTTAACAGGATTCTCACTACTGTCAAGCAAAAAAACACGGTCTTCCCAATATTATTTTAGGCCGATGCGACGATATCCTCGTTATTGTCTTAGACCTGTGCACAGCGTGGCTTTAGCTGTAAGAAAACGTTGTATTCCATCCCAAGGTTTTCTAAACTTCGACTTGACATTGGCCGACTACTCTGATATAAGATATTAAACATTTAGATTTAAAAGTTTTGGCGTATGATATGTATGGCATGAAACACGACAATCAGATCAAGTCGGCAGCAAATTCGGGGCGAAGAGTGCTTGTCCGCGACGAGGTTGCGCTGGCTGATATGATTATATCGATTATTGAGCAGAGATTGAAGCTGCCCTGAGAAAGGCAATTTTGAGCGGCTTGAAAGCCTTCCAGAGCAGTGAATTCTGGAAGGCTTTTTATGTTGGCTTTAGGAGTGAACTCTGATGACAGCAAATGTATTGATACGAGAAGCTACTTAGCAGGATGTGCCGGTGATTGTGGCACTTGGCATGGAGCTGATGGACTACCATAAGGCGCTCGATCCCATTTTTAGCCGAAAGGCTGATGCGGACAAAGCATTTGCTGAATTTATCAGTGAGAATATCTGCTGCGATGATGCCTGCGTGGTTGTGGCTCAAGTCGGCAGTGAAATTGTAGGTTATTGCCAGGTGAGGGTCTCGAAATACCCGCCTGTTCTTAAAATCGAGAAATTCGGTGAGTTAAACAACTGTTTTGTTAGAAAGGATATGCGCAGCAAAGGAATTGGACGCAAGCTTGTTGGAAGCATTCGTGAATGGTGTAGCAGTAAGGACCTGAGCCGAATCGAGGTTCGGCATTCAACGAAGAATCCGGACGCGGGTCATTTCTGGATGAAAATGGGATTTGAACCTTATTTGAAGACGTTATATACGGAGCCGTAGTTAAGTCGTTCGTGCGAAGTATGAGTTCAAACGGCGAACGGCATCGTAGTTGACATGATACAGGCCAAGGCTTAACATACAGCTTTTACTTGCCGCAATACTAACAAGGATTTTAGCTATGTCGGAAGATAAGAAGAAAGGTTATCGTGACACGTTGAATTTACCCAAGACGAGCTTTGCGATGAAGGCAAACCTTGTGCAGCGTGAGCCTCAGATGCGCAAGGAATGGATAAAGAAGGATATTTACGGCCAAATTCGAAAGGCTCGGCAAGGGGCGCCTTTGTACATATTGCACGATGGTCCGCCCTACGCCAACGGCGATATCCATATGGGAACCGTTCTAAACAAGGTTCTCAAAGATTTCGTCGTCAAGTACAAGACCATGACCGGTTACGATGTCCCTTACGTTCCTGGCTGGGATTGTCACGGATTACCTATAGAATCGAGGGTAATAGACCAGCTTGGTGAAAAGGCGCACCAGGTAAGTAAGCTCGAAATCCGCAAGCTCTGCAAACAATATGCGCGCAAGTATATCAAAGTACAAAGCAGGCAGTTCCAGGAATTGGGCGTGTTCGGTGATTTTGAGAATCCCTACCTGACGTTTAAGCCACAGTATGAGGCTGGGATATTGGAGGTCTTTGCGGAGCTGGTTGATAAAGGATTGGTATACAAGCAACTAAAACCTATTCACTGGTCGATTGGGTGCGAGACAGCGCTTGCGGAGGCTGAGCTGGAGTATAAAGACGTTTCATCACCAAGTATCTACGTGAATTTCCCGGTTGCAAGGGATAACGTTAGTAAATTGGTTGAACTCGGACTCGTGGAACAAGCAGAGACTGAGACTGCTAAGGCTTGCTTTATGATATGGACCACAACGCCGTGGACATTAGCAGCGAATCTGGCTGTTGCGGTACATCCATACCTGGACTATACGACGATAAGGTATGAAAAGAACGGACAGAAATATATCTCGGTCTTGATTGCGGACCGCATCGAGGCGGTTGTCGCTGCCGCGGGCTTGCAGGATGGTCAGTACTTCATCTCTGACAAAAAGGTTCATGGTACTGAGCTCGAAGGTTTGCGGTATGTACACCCGTTTGTACAGAAGAATCCGACCGACAAAAATGCGTACATGGTGATTCTGGCCGAGTATGTAACGACGGAAGATGGCACTGGTGTTGTTCATATTGCGCCGGGGCACGGTCTTGAGGATTATCTGTCGGGGCAGAAATACGACTTGGCGACGTATTCACCGGTAATGGATGACGGTCGATACGACGAGACAGTGCCTGACTGGCTTCGCGGCAGAAATGTTCTCGAAGTTGATGACATTGTTAACAAGTATCTGGATGATAACGGTCTTCTCTTTGCAAAGGGTGAGATAACGCACAGCTATCCGCATTGCTGGAGGAGCAAAGGGCCAGTGATTTTCAGAGCAACTGAACAATGGTTCATCAGCGTCGATAAAGAATTGCCTGATGTTGGAAAAAGTCTGCGTGACTTAGCATTGGAAAGTGTCAATCGTGTGAAGTGGATTCCTACATGGGGGCAGAAGCGAATAGAAGGAATGTTGGAATCGCGGCCGGACTGGTGCATTAGCAGACAAAGGAGCTGGGGGCTGCCGCTGCCTGTTTTCGTCAATCCCGCCGGGCAAGCTCTGCTTACCAAAGAGTCGGTTCTTGCTGTAGCCAAGTACATCGCTCAGCATGGTTCAGACAGTTGGTTTACAGATTCACCAAGGCAGATTCTCGGCGATGATTTCCTGCTGCCGGAAGGTTTTAAACTCGATGAGTTGCGAAAAGAGGAAAATATCTTTGATGTCTGGTTCGAGTCGGGATGTAGCTGGTACAGCGTGTGCGTCAAAGAGGCAAATTGGCCCGTACCTGTGGACCTTTATCTCGAAGGCTCAGATCAGCATCGAGGATGGTTTCAGCTATCACTTTTACCTGCGTTGGGAGCGACCGGCAAAGAGCCTTTCAAAAGTGTCCTTACGCACGGTTTTACCGTCGATGAGAAAGGAATGAAGCAGTCCAAATCACTTGGCAACTACGTCAACGCTCAGGATGAAGTAGCCAAGTACGGTGCAGATATTCTGCGGTTGTGGGTCGCCAGTGTCAATTATCAGGAAGATATACGCTGTAACGATGAGTTGGTCGGCAGAACACAAGATGCTTATAGAAAAATCAGGAATACACTGAAGTATTTGCTTGGCAACATCGATGACTTCGATCCAAGTCAGCATTCGGTTCCTTACGATAAAATGTTCGAGATAGACAAATGGGCGATGCAGCAACTGCAAAAGCTCGTTGTAGGCGTGATTGATGCGTACGAGAATTTTGTTTTCCATAAAGTTTTTTCGCTGTTATATAACTTCTGCACGGTTGAAATGAGCAGCATATATATGGATGTGCTCAAGGACAGAATGTATTGCGACACAGCAGAGAGCTTATCCCGACGCAGTGCGCAGACAGTAATGTATAAGACCCTCGACAGTCTTGTTAGAATGCTAGCACCGATTATTGTGCACACTGCAGAAGAAGCGTGGGCTGCAATGAAATTCCGATCACAAGAGACCGAAAGTGTTCATTTATCACTCATGCCGAAAGTCGATGATTCCATTGACCTTGAAAAAAACCAGCCAAAATGGCAAAGGCTCATGGAACTGCGCGATGAAGTCCTGCGAGTTCTGGAGGCATTGCGACGAGAGAAAAAAATCGCAAGCAACCAGGAGGCAAGCGTCACTATCTGCTGCAACGATGAAGATGCCACGCTTCTAAATGAGTTCGGACTGGAGCAGTTTGCGGCGCTCTGCATTGTCAGTGAGGTGAAACTACAAAAAACGACGGGAGAAACAAGCGTAGCTGCCCAAAAAAGCGATTACAACAAATGCCAGCGATGCTGGAACTATTGGCCAAGCGTCGGAGCCGACATCGACTATCCCGACCTGTGCAAGCGCTGTGTTGAAGTCGTTCGCCCCTGTTGAATTCATCACGACATTACTATTATTAATAGATTCGACAAGCTCACTATAAACTTGTAAAAGAGCTTTTCTACAGAGCGTACCGGACACCTCTGATTCTTATCCAAATTGGCTTTGATTGGGTTTATTTTCCTAAAGTCACCGGCGTGGTTCATCTTTATAATCCTTTTGCAAATAGTAGTTTACATTAATTCGGTCTTTTTGGAAATTGGCTTTGTTTTGCATAAATAGTTTCAATTTTCCCCTCTAATTTGCCTCATTTTGTAGTACTGACTTCACCATTTGGTGGATTTTTGCTCATTTTGTTGATTGGCGAAGATTTGTGATTCTGCGGCCATCAATAATCTCCCCCTAATTTACCCCGTTAGATAGGTGCAGCCGACATCTCACGGGGTGAACTCTAGATGGATTTTACTCTTTGGTATCTGCTAACTTTGATATGCTATACTCTTATTTACGAAATACACGATACGCGATACGCGTTACGATACATATTATACCCAAAAACGGCTAAAAAACAAGCAAAATCTTTTCTTGCCTGCCCTGAGCGCTAGTCGAAGGGATCCTCGATGCTCGAATTCTTTCTCTTGTCTCCAGCCAAAAAAGTGCCACCTGAGGGTGCAGGCGGACACCTTTAATTATCACCATTCAATATACGTAAAGCGCGTACGCGCTTTACGTATAAGTACTTTTATTTTTGGTTATTCAGAGCTGGACTAGAGAATAAGCTTTGCAGAATATGGATAAATAAAATAAGTCCTTAATATTTTTTTCCATTTAGGTCTATGTATAACGGTATCCTTTCATTATTCTTTCTCAAAAAGTACCCCCTATGGGGCAGGTGGTCACCTTTAATTCATAATTCACTGCATCTGTGCCAAGCAGACGAAGCGCAGTCAGTTAATGCGGTTGTTATTAAGTACTACATGAAATCTCGTGTTGTTCTCACATAAATAATACCTAAGATACTTAGGTATTGTGCAAACACCAATCCAACAAAAAGTCAGAAAATTTAACTTGATAATTCCCTGTGGCTTACCATGGGGTGAAGAAAAGAATGTTTCCTTATCAAATCCTTTAATATTCTGCGAATTATCGCAGGCTTCTTCATTTTCTATGTTCTTTATAATGCCTAAGATACTTAGGTATTCTTTGAAAAACAAGAAGGAAATCTTAAAAGTATTCGGTCCGCTAGGGGATGCCTCCCGATAGGGATCCCATAGGGATTACGGCATTGGCATTGAGAAACAGTCGAATAGCTTGATCAAATTCTGTCTCCTGTCTTCAGTCAAAAAAGTACCACCTGAAGTTGCAGGCGGACACCTTTAATTCCCCGATTTGGTGCGTAGGTCTCTCCCGAATCTCCGCGTAGAGACTGCCTCGAGTGCAGCCTAGGGATCCCATTCAAAATTAACAAGTTCCCTTCATTACCATTAATATTTTATTTAGAAAAATCTGTAATCAAGTCATGCCTAACATAGAATTCTTTAGTTCCTTCTTTTATATCAAAAAACTCATGAAGTTCTGGAATAATTGGTATAAATATCCTATTCTGTGTAATTATAGTTGTTGTCGGAATTGCCTTACCTCCCGTTGATTCCTCCGTCAACCTTTCCTTAAGTTCTATATCATAATACAAAGACAGATTATTTGATGCATGGGTAAATATGTATACTATCCTATGCATTCCCCAAATTATCTTGGTTGTATGTGGCTCAAAGAAAAAGTCCAATTGTCTTTTGTAAACTCTATCTGACACTCCTAAAAACATATTAAAGTCATTTAAGTGTGGATAGGATTTATTAGTTTTTAGAATCTTCTTTGTTGTATTGGTATCAGTTCGGTTTATTGGTGGGATAGCCAAATAAATATCAATATTTGTTTGATCATCTTCTTGTTGTTCAACAATGCTTGGGATTTCCTGCTCAACACTACCTACTTGACTTATACGAACAGATTGGGAATGTGTACGAGTAACGGTAGTAGATTTTTTCAGTAATTCAGGAAAGTCTACTTTACCTGAAACATAATCGCTTAGCAATGTTTCAAGCTCTCCTAAATCCGAGTATTCGTACTTATATAATTCTCTGTTTTTCATCAATATTTTGTGCAGGGCTTCTGCTCCCTGTTTCGTGGAAGATGGAACATACTGAGAAAACTTTTGATATAAGTGATTTCTAATAAAGTCTTTCACAAATCCACTGTATATTTCATATGCAGTATCATATGTTTTTAACACTTGTTGTACAGCGACTGATTCACGTGACAAATAAATATCCACCGTTCCATTTTTATATTCCACTATACTTGGTACTTTATGGCTAATTTCAGCTATACAAACTTTTGTATCTGCAATCAAATAATCCTCGTTTAATACATTTGTTATTCTAAGTACAAGTGAAGCCTCGGGAATACTTAACTCAGATCTATCAAAATGTTTAAGTATACTGGGCTTGTCTGGAACTTCTTCAATTTCTTTTTGCTTTAATATTTCATGTTGTATTTTCCTTCTGGGATTGTTTTGACTTAAATGTAAAAGGCAGGAATTCTCATTAGCAAAAGCCAATATTGTTTGTGTATCTCGACCACCATAATAATATACTTTTCTGTCATACATGCTTTTTGATACCTTTTCCAAGGATACCATTTCGTTAAATGGCTTGGCTTCAATTTTAATTTTACCTGCCAAATCATACCTTTTTCTGTTTGTTATATAATTCAAAAACAAAGGATTCATGTCGGCCACATCTTGTTTGCTAATAAATTCTGCAATTGCTTCTTCTATAATATTAACAATATGTGTTACAGCAGAAATACTTTCTCGACTCAACGCTTCTCTACCAGCAGTTGGATGTAAAATTGAAAGATTTGCAACACCTTCAAGATTGAAAATACTTGGAACGGGAATAGGAGCCAAACCAAAGGAATTTCTAAGTCCATATATACTCCCATTTCCTTGAACAAGTATGATATCTCCGTGAACCTCTTCATTTTGATATTTAATATTCTCAACGCTAGCTATAACCTGCCCAGATTTAGTGACAGTAAGCTTCAGGTTACAAAAAGTGCCATCTTTATTAATTTCTATAGCTTTAGAAGAAATTGTACTGTCCGGTAGTATTTGAATTATATCTATGTATTTTTTTTGGCTTAACAATTCTCCATTTATCCTAATGGGAACTTGAATATATTGAATATAAGGAGTTAAATAACTTTTTGATCCAGCAAAATCTAGAGACTGATTACTATCTAATTCTGCTGTTACAGTCGTTCCCGGTTCTCTTTGTTCACTTATAACCTTAAAATCGATACAATCTTCTGTTACAGAAAGTAAATCTCTTTCAGCATAGGTCTCAATTGTTTCATTTCCTTCATAGTGATGTGAAATTACTTTCATAGATTTGCAAACACCAAAATTTGCCATAGCACCAATACCAAATGTTCCAATTACTCCTGCACGCTTAGCTACTTCTGTATTCTTTCCACTTGATCCTGCTTTCCAAAAATTATTGCATATAATATCTATATTCATTCCAATGCCATTATCCACAATGGTAATCGCCTCGTCAGTGAGTGTTATGTCAATTTTAGGTTCAAATGAAGTAGCACCCATTACCTCACTTCGCATTAAGATAGCATCATAAGCATTCTGAATATTTTCTCTCATAAGTGCATATGGCGAATCATAAATATCATTGGAGAGTATTTCCAATACTCTCTTTACTTCAATTTGAAAAGATAGCTTATGTGTGTTGGCATCATTCATGACAAGTATCTTTCTATTTTAGCAATCAATTCCTTGACTGCAGGATCATTACTTTCTTTTATTGATGGATTCTTCATATATTTATCCATCATCTCTTTGTCCTTTAATTGCAATAGGCTATTCAATAAATAAACTGTCTCTTCGCTGTTCTTGGGAGGAAAAAAGACTTGGCAGACAGTATCGTCGTCATCGATTTGTAACAAGCTTTCCATAAGGAATTTTCGAACGAATGGATCGCTCAAATCATTCTTTAGAAGCCTCTTCTTTGCGTCTTCATATTTCTTCTCTTTCATCAACACTTCTATATCAACTAGGTCGGCGGTCGGTGTTGCCTTACGGGGCTTGGGTACAGTTGTAGTGAAGTTACTAACGTTCGTAGAGTCAATACTTGCTTGACACCATATCGGGTTATCTAAAGAAGACGTAGATGTCTTTTCTCTCGTATGTAGAGTAACATTCAGATGATCGTTACTGTCAGCGTCATCTTCTATCTCAACAATGCTGTATTGCTGGTTTTGACCAGTAGGAAGTTCTTTAGGTTCGCCACACAATGCTCCTGCGCTAAAAACAACAATTCTTTTTTGTTCAATTATATTGTTATATTCTCTTACAACCTCAGTTATATGCTGATGCCCGTGAAATCCTATCTCAATACCTGCATCTATAAAGTTCTTGAGTATGTTGTTGTTCATGTAGTTAGCATCATATGGTAATCCCTTGGTGTTGTGATGCCAGGCAGCCAACAACAGCCTTCCTTTTTTCGCCAGTTTTCTTAACTGTAGGTTTGAACTAGCTATACAATCGGGATGTATATCCCCTACTAAGTTTAGATGGTCAGTGTTATAACAGCTATTGTACCCAGCTATTGAAATTGCAAACTCCGGGAAGTCAAAAACGTCGTATCGTTTGTCCGGACTAAGAGAATAGCTCCTTTTTCCATTATAGAATTCACTATAGAAACGCGTAAATGCTTCAAATCTTTTGTTATAAGTTCTTTGATCTTTGACTTTGTAAAAAGAAAGATCACGCCATGACCACCTAATATTAGAGCGTTGGTTGATAGCTTGCGTTAAATATTCCGCTTTTACCTGCTTGTTTGAGTCAAAAATCTGCATACTGTCAATTTGCTCCATACTCTCTTTAGAATACTTCCAATCGACATCATGATTTCCTGGAACCAATACGATTCTATCTTTTTGGCCACCGAGAAATTCGTTAGCCAAATTGTTCAAGAATTCGATTGCTTCAGCATATTGTTGTTGAATTTCCTGATCTGAATTATCCTTGCTGGTCGATCCTCTTATGATATCTCCACATACAATTATGATATCTGGAGTCTGAATTAGCGGTTCTTCAGTTTTGGTGTACTTTTCCATGTCATTAAGTAAGGAAGTTAATAAGGAACTATTTGTTATAGTATGGTCTTTGCCTCGGTGTGAATCAGAAATGTGTAATATTGATACCTTTTTTCCCATATCAAATACTTTGTTTTTTTAGTATAATTGCTCTTTGTCCATTAAATAGTATATCCCAATCAAAGAAAGGTTTCCAATTTATAGCTGTTCATGGCCTGTAAAATGTTGATTATTTCGTATTTAGTACCTCGTGAAGCGTATATCAAATATCGCATCTCGTATCCTTCGACTGCCCCTTCGACTACGCTCAGGGCTACGGCTTATTCAGGGCAGGCTAAGAAAGTGTATCTCGTGTTGATTCCGCTCTGGGGGCTGTTTCTCTTTCAATGCGTATTATCGGCATAAAAGAAGAGCAAAATCAGAAAAATGATATGCGAAAGCGCAATACAGGACAGAGGACAGAAAACGGAAGGTACCGGGGCAAAAAGGCATAGATTCATCGTATGTATTTCGTATGGATTCCGCATTAGGTGCGGAATGACAGGAAACAAGCCATCCCCATCCCTAAGGGATGAGGCTGCCACCCTTCTCTTTTTTATTCGTGTCCTTTCGTGGCAATATTTTCCCGTGTAATCCGTGAAATCTGTAGAAATCTGGGGACAGCTTACTTATTTCTCCCTTTCATTGAGGTCTTTTCGTATCTCCCTTCGACTGTGCTCAGGACAAGCATGCGTGATGCATATTGCGTAAAGGCAAATACGCAATACGATATACGCAATACGCACTACGAATATAGCTGTTCACATGCTTTTTGATAAACTTCATCAACTGTTATGGTCTTGACGCTATGTTTGGGGTCGGTGCTTTTTATCTTAAGGCCCCTGCCGTAAGGTTCGCGTGCTACCATACATTCATCTCTTCCGTAGGGAGCTATTCTCGCAGGATTCGACCAGCTATACATCATGACCAAAGGTGTGCCTAAAGCTGCGGCGATATGGCCGGGGCCGGTGTCATTACTCACCACAAGCTTTGCCGACCTGAGCAAAGCTACCAACTCAGCGAGAGAAGTGCGTCCAGCAAGGTTTATGATTCGGGTCTCAGCGAGACTTCTGAGTCGCTCAATAGTATCACTCTCAAATGCGCTTCCTGTTGCAATAATGGGAAGGTGAAACTGTGACGAAATCCTGTCGGCCAGTATCGCAAAACGATCCGTCGGCCAACGTTTGTTATGGTCCGTTGAACCGGGCACAAAGACTATGTAATCGTCAGCTTCAATGCCATGACCTCTTAGCAACTCTGCAGCCGAGTCCTCAGCGTCAAGGTTCCGTGGCAGCACAAACTCAACCTGTAACTCCGAAGCTCCCATGGCCTGGACGATCTTGAGATAATGATCAACTACATGTATCCATTCGCTGCTCAGCGGTACTGTAGATGTGTAGAAAAGGATCGCCAGTTCTCGCGCGTTTGCCATTCCGAATCTTTTCTTGCAGCCAGATAGCCAGCCTAAAGAAGCTGTTCTGAAAAGTCCCTGGAGGTCGATAACGGCATCGAAGTGGGTTTTTCGCAATCGGCGAATCAGTGATATCAAGGCTCGGAAGGCACGTATGCTAAAATGAGCTTTTCCCAGAAGGACGCGATCGAAGATGAGTATTTCGTCGAGATGTGGATGGTCCTTCAGCAGCGGTGCGAATTCCGGCCTAATGAGCCAACTGATTTTCGCATCTGGAAAGTTCCGGCGTAACGCCGAAAGTGCCGGCAACGCCAGGACTATGTCACCCAGAGCGCTCGGCTTGATTATCAGGATATTCTTGAAATCCTCTGGCATAAAGAAAAGATTTTAAGCAAAAGCACAAAAGTAAGCAATTGATAATTGATGGTCAGCAATCAAGTGATTATCATCAACAATGAGCCTAAAAATTATGGAAAGGAGCTTGTTTAGTATGACCCGCAAAGGCAAATACATCTATGATTGGCCTCGGCCAATGGTTACAGTTGATGCTACTGTTTTCGCCATCATTAAAGGCAAAGCTAAATTGCTTCTGATTAAGCGTGGAAGAGAGCCGTTCAAGGGAAAATGGGCACTACCTGGTGGATTTGTGGAGATTGACGAGGAGCTTGAGGACGCTGTAGTCAGAGAGCTGGCTGAAGAAACAGGCCTGAAGAACGTCCGATTGGAGCAGATGCATACATTTGGTAGGTGCGGCAGAGATCCAAGAGGCAGGCAGATTACTATAGTATTTCTGGGTATAGCTGCTGCAAAAGAGCAAACAAAGCTAAAGGCCGGCGACGATGCGGCGCATGCACGCTGGTTTAACATAGAAAGGCTGCCAAAAGATATGGCATTTGACCACGATGAGGTATCTAAGTTCGCTATAAGAAAGCTAAAGCGCAAAAAGGTGTATCGATCGAATGTACAAGTGCGAGCTAAGACATATTAACTGATTTCCTCAGTTGATGGTTGAACATCCGCAGTTGTACATCAACGGCACCGAGGGCCCATTCGATATAGTGCAGTTTGTGAGCAGGCCTACGATGTCCTTCATTCATTAATCCTTGCCGAACCGTATTGAGGAATCTGGTTATTGTATGCTGGCCAATCTCTGTCGGCTCAGTAGCCCATTGTTTTAGTTCTTCGTATTGATGGCGCAGTCTTGGGTTGCTGGCTAATTGTTCTGCCGTCAAGAAGTCACCGGGATTATATGCTAATTGCAGGCCCTTGAGGCAGAAAATCAAAGGCTCATAGTTAGCTCTTTTCTCAAGACGAATAAATTTGTATTGCTGGACATAAGTCATTGCCTGAGCCGGAGGCCTGTTTGCAATCTCGTCACCCCCAAGATACCAGTTGCGCTTACCCGTGCGTGCAAAAACCAGTTCTTCGCCCTGTCGATATTGAGTTATCTCATCATAGCCCATCCGCGAAACCCACATTCCACCAGTGCCCTTGTACTCGGGACCACCTCCGAGCACCAGAAGACACTTAACAAAACCCAAAGGCAGAACCTTCTGTTTGCCAATCTGATTTTTGCGAAGCTGAAATGAAAGATGCAAGCTGTGCGGCTGGATGTCATAAAATTTGACTATTTCATGTATTAGTTGGTTAAGCAGCCAGGGATCTGCTGTTGCCGGCCGAGACAATTCTCCAGTAATGTTGAGACGTCCCGGTGCAAGCTCAAGGAAACCAGAACGGCGCTGCTGATCGGTAGAACCGCTATGGTCGTCAATATATCCACCGACTTTCCAAGACAAAACATCTAACTGAAAATCATGAAAATATTTAAAGCTGTCATATATGGGATCGGTTTTTTTTTGAATGCTTCTTTGCGGCTCAACTGCTGCAGGTCCCAGATTGCTTAGCTCGAGCTCAAATCCAAGTGGTACCAGGCCAGGCTGCAAATTCGAGCGAATGCGTTCCAAGTGCGACTCTGCAACAGGAGCATGAAAAATACTCTTTGCCGCACGGACTGCGTACTTGATATATTCAATTAAATCATGCTTTTCGTAAGGCATTGTTAGCAGACAATCCTTGACGACCATGCCGACTGTCTCGCTATTCGCATTTACTATCTGAAGAGCCGCAAGTAAACTCACCGATCGTTTAAAATATCTCTCCGAAATACGCATGTGCTCCAGCTCAAAACGGTACCGTGACCGAATTTGCTCTTCAAGCTGATTCAACAGTGTTTGCCTTATAACTAAAGCCAAATAGTTCTCGATGTGAGGTTTGGCCTTCGAATCATTATAAAGGTGTCTTATAGTAGGCCGAGGCCGGTCGAGTTCTCGCTCAATATAGTAATCACTAGGGCCATCAGCACGGTAATGACTCATAACAAGGTCACGTTCAGTTGTTCCGAGCAACTCCCGTTCTGCCTGACGTTCCAATTCAGCATCTGCTGTTCGGTCACCCGGCCGGGTACGTCTTTTGAGGAATTTTTCGATTTTCTTTCTTAGCCATAGTTCATGTATCAAATTTACATGAAATCTGTCACCGAAATGTTTCTGCATTGATTCGTGGCTTACCAGATATGCCTGAGCTTCGACGGGACCTTGTGCCGTGTTGACTCGCACCGTCTCTCTTATATAGCGTTTGCCCTCATACTTGTCGATTTCAGCCATTGCCTTGTCCGGTACGTCGTGGATGACGAATCCTTCGATTCTTGAGGATTGCGCGGGCACCGCATAATAGTAGACATTGTCCGGACTAACTCTTCGATGGTTCGGCAAAAATGCAGGCTCCGCAAACAACACCTTATCATTAACCTTTGAGGCTGTTTTAGTGAAGATCAAACCACTGACGGACTGGAAGACCCTACGGTCACGCAGCGAACCATAAATGAATAAGTTGAATTTTACCGGCGTCATATTTTTTCACGAGCCATCGGTTTTGCATTGTCTCTGGCAATTAACTCTCGGAGAGAATCTTCCTCCGCAGTTTGAACAATTCGCGAAAAGCACGAAAAATCACACGAAATTTTGCTCCTGTTTGCTTACCAGCTACCCTCGGATAATGGTGCACACCTCTCTGAGCAACGCGATAGCCCTTCCGAATGGCCCGAGCCAGGATTTCAGCATCGATTAGAGCCCCGGTGCTTGACAATTTAATATTATCAAAAATTTCTCTTTTGTACAATTTGAAAGCACAATCTATGTCGCGAATTTTCATGCCAAATAACAGACACACCAGCTTTGTCCAGCACCATCCGTTAATCTTGCGTATAAGACTATCCCGGCGATTTGTCCGATAGCAACTGACAATATTATACTGTTCCATTAACGGTAATAACGGGGGCATTTCGCCTATATCAAACTGCCCGTCACCGTCTGTGTAGAAAACCAGTTCTTTACTCGCTGTCCTGAACCCGGATTGCAAGGCCGCACCATAACCGAGGTTGGTTAGATGATGTACGACTTTTATCTTGTCATTGGAGACCGCAAGCTCATCAGCAATTTTTCCTGTGCCGTCCGAACTGCCATCGTTGACGATGATTATCTCGAAGTCTGCGGTAAGATTTGAAAGAATTGTATTCGCCTGCCGGACTAAACGGACCAAGTTATCCTGCTCGTTGTAACAGGGGAAAAAAACGCTAATAGAAACTGGTGCCTCGACGCTCAAATCAGCCCCAATTGCCGACGAGTTTCGTCTGGTCACAGGTCACCACCTTTTTTCTTCAGATATTCTAAGTCGCTCATTCAGTAATTTTTTTCTTTCAGCAGCATAGAAGCTGACAAGTTCTCTATCTCTCTGGTCCTCAGCAACCTTTTGCAAATAGAGACACGCTAAGCGTGCAGCTTCGGACCTTAGACGGTAGCCATGTCGTTTAGCCCAATCACTTCGATTGTCTCTAAATTCGTCAAAATATCCCTTACAGAAGGCGGTAATATCAGGCTTCAACTCGGCGAATCTTGCCGCGACGAGTATTATTTCCAGCATAGGAGCAGGCGATGGATTGAGCCTAAAGGCCTTAATGGCAGAATCAAGCCCTTGTTTTTTCGCCTCCACTGTGCGTTCATATACCAGATAGTAGTGAGCAAGAATAAGGTTTCTGGAAAAATCGTCTGGATAGATTGTTTTTCCGCTTTTTATGCCTTCGAAAAGTTCTCTTCCCTGATCTGTATTGCAATCAACGAAAAGTCTCTGCTTATTATTCATGAGGACAAGACGCTGGTTAGGATCATGTTCAAGAGATCTGACAAAAATACTATCGAACTGAGCTGCGGGCATTAAAGCAGTCCAGACGTTCCGATTGGAAAGCTCTTGGCTTATCGATTTGCCGATTTTGGCGTAATCCGATGCTGTTAAAATCTCATTCACGCCCTTTCTCATTACGCCCGCTTTCATTCTGGCACGCTGTACTATCTCATACCCAACCGAACCTGGCAGACCTCCGGTAATTACATACGTCCATACATCAAAAGCTTCACGATTGTAGGCGGCTTGCGCCCGACCATCCATGAATAGTTGAAGAGGTGTACGCCCAGTTTTCGGATCCGGCTGCTGCGCCCAGGCTATGAAGCCGCCCTCAGTCCAGTAGTTGAAGATTATACCTTTCAGTTTGTTATCTCGTATGAACTTGCCAGCGCAAAACGGCTTTGCATCTGAGGCTGTCATTCGCATAAAAACCGAGCAGAGCTTAGGGTCAGCAGGCCAAGCATCCAAATACACTCGCTTGATTTTGAGACCCCACCATGTACCGAAGAATGAGACTGCAGCGGCACCAGCGAGAATAAAAAATGTTCTTAGATTTTGCGGCATCGGTGAGACAAACAAGCGTTTGTTTTTACTGAGATTACGAGCTGCAGAGATAGAGCTCGCTATCTGATCGATGAATAACGCAATAAATGGGCAGGCTGCAATGGCTGCTACTGGAATAAATCGACGGGAGCGAATCGCCATATAGATTGTTAGCGCAGCGATGACCGTCAGTGGCAGATCAATTCTTGGTCGTTGATATTCTTCACCGTTTCCTGCACTACGCTTTTTGCGCTGAGCGAAGGACGAGGAAGTCACTATTTGAATAACAGCCCAAGTTGCAAGAGCAACCAATGCAAGGATGAACATTACAAGGAACGGTACGGCTGTTCCAACGGGATTATCCCATTCGAACGCTGGGTGCCATTCGTGGATGTCGCGCCAACGTTCAGCATGTTTACTGGCACTGATGACAAAAGTATGAGTGAGATTGGTCAGGTGAAAAGGATTAAGCAAGACCATTGCGAAGAAAGCAACGATGCCAGCAGTAATAGTATGATAAACGCCCTTCCAACCGATATTGACAAGCCTGTCTTTGGAGAAAATCAACATGATGTCCATGACAACCAACATAGCCAAAAACAGAAATGTAGGTAAAGTCGGTCCCCCTTTAGAAGCCACAAAATAAAAAAATGGCCAGGCGGATACATTGTATAGGATTGCAGTCCATCGCTTTGTGCAGTTAGTTAGCAAGTGCAAACCGATGAATGGTATAAGCATTATGAATTCATATATGTATCCACCATGGACATTGCACCAGAAAACAGCCAACGGAACAATGAACCATATATATAGAATATTACGGTATGTGGTTAGTACCAGGATAAACAGGAAAACTGCTACAAGCAAGTTCGAGAAACCTGCGGGCCGAACGTCAAAAAAGGACCTGCCAATGAACATCGTAAAACATGCGAACACCGCCGACAGTGTCGGATGGACGCCTAAGACTCTACCCGTGTAGTAAACACAAATCACGGCCAATATGTAAATAGCAACCTTCCATAGAACGAGCGCATTGAAGTAAGGATTCTTTTCAGAACCGAGAGTTGTTGAAAGCCAGTAAAAAATCACATGGGTCAACCAGTTCTGATTGATCCAGCCGGTGGGATGCCATCGCTTAACCGTCTCGAGCCCGACCTTGTCTGTGATCCATTGCGCCCATTTTGGCCAGCGTTTGATTTCTTCCGGTGTGGGACCGGGCTTATGTGAATTCGCGCTGAATGGTTCAACGGTATCCACGCCGTGTTTAACAAAGTGCCTGCCACAAGCCATTGCTACCCAAGTGTCTCCGGCCGCGACCATGTGTGTGCAGGCATGGAATGTAAATATTACCATGCCTACCCAGGCTAATATCATGGGCCAGCCAGACAAGGCATGTGTTCTGTTTGTACTTTTTATATCATCAGGCGTGACCGAGTTGTCTGCTTGAGGGCTGATTAAGACTTTGTTCTTCTTTGTCCTTACGCGCTTAGCCATTTTTCCAATCTGTCCAATCCTTTTGTTATCTGCTCGTGCGAGCAGGCAAAACTCAAACGTACGTTCTTATCACAACCAAACGGCAGGCCGGGAACAAGAGCGACATTGGCTTGTTCCAGCAGCGCCTTTGCAAAGTCCATGCTGCCATTTACTTGCGTACCATTAATATTTCGGCCATAGTGAGCTGAGACATCAGGGAAACAATAGAAAGCACCGGTCGGCTCGGGACATTCGATGCCGTCAATGCTGTTAAGACGCTCTGCCATATACTTACCTCGTCGTTCAAATTCCACCCTCATTTTCTCGATAGCCTCTTCGTCTGGTTCTTTTAAGGCAGTGATCGCAGAATATTGACCGAAAGTCACCGCGTTTGAAGTCATATGGGACTGCAGACGACCCATTGCCTTTATTACCTCAAGTGGACCAGCCGTATATCCAAGTCGCCAGCCGGTCATAGAAAACGCCTTGCTGAGTCCGTTCAGAGTCAAAGTTCGATTATAGGCATCTTCGCTTAAAGAGGCAAAGCTGACAAATTTCGTGTCACCATAGATAAGCTTCTCATAGATTTCATCTGACATTACTATCACCTTTGTTCCTTCAAGAACCGTCGCAATGTCTTTTAGCTCATCCGGCGTATACGTAAAGCCACCCGGATTGTTGGGTGAGTTAATTAATACCATCGCTGTTTTATCGTTGATAGCATTCTTAAGCTGTGCAGGTGTCATTTTATAACTGTTCTTCTTATTGGTCTGAACAATTTTAGCAGTTGCACCAGCTAACTTTATTGTTTCAGGATATGTCACCCAATATGGCACTGGTAGAATTACCTCATCTCCTGGGTCGAGCACAGCTTGCATTGCCTCATAGACGGAGTGTTTACCGCCAATATTGACGATGATTTGGTCAGGTGTGTATTTGAGGCCATTATCCTTCTGAAGTTTTTCAGCGATGGCGGTTCGCAGCTCTACTATGCCGGCTGCTGCGGTGTACTTTGTTTGGCCAGACTTGAGCGCTTTAATAGCTGCTTCCTTGATGTAATCAGGCGTATCAAAATCCGGCTCACCTGCACCAAAACCAACTACGTCCACGCCTTGGGCCTTTAATTCCTTAGCACGGGCTGTGACCGCTATCGTTGCTGAAGGTGGCACACTTTGAGCTCTTTTACTAATTTTCATCTAACCTTCACCTTTCTAAAACCGAGTTCTTTTAATAACAAACCGTATTATTAAAGAAAAAAGGATAAAGCAGGTCAAGACAATTAACCAGTTTGGCCTGCTGCAAACGAACAGATTAAACGACTGCTTGTGACTGCGCGTTGACAGTCAGTTTTACGACGGCTAATCTATCTGTATGAGTGACGTTCTGAAAATTGCAGCTGTTAGCCTGTTCAGTTGCTACATGATAGGCTGTGGTGCCTCTGAACAAAATAAACCTATTTGGGAACAAGTAAAAATCAGAGATATAGCCCCTCCCCACAATAGTGAAAAAGCAGGCACCCAAGAACCGGAAATGATCGGCTTTGATGTTTGCTTTTTTGAAGTGCCTGCAGAGAATATCAGTAATCTGGATAATGTCTGGCGGCTGTTGAATATCCAACCATTGCGATTCAGCAGCTATAAGGCATTCGTCGCTAACTTGTTTGCGGTTCGTTTTGGTCAAATACAATCGTTGAATGCAGTCGAGAGTGCGTTGATAAATATCGGTAGTCAAAAAGTGTTGACGATTTCGTTATTACTGCCTGACGGCCAATTAAACGATGTCACCATCAAAGGGTTGAACACTGAACAAGAAGTCCATTACACCGCAGCTGATGGTTCCACCGAAGAAGTAACTATTGGCCCAGGCATTTGCTCTTTTAGAATAAAGGCTGAGAAAATCCCCGGTTCAAGAGGCATCTGCAAGCTTTTTATTTATCCGGTGTTTACGATGCCTATGGCAATCGAGCCACCTCAAATAACGGCTCGCACAAGAACGCATGAGTTTTTATTTACATCCGTAGCCTTTGGACTGAAGGTCGGCGCCGGCGATTTTGTGCTTCTGGGACCGCAAAAATATGTGGCCGATCAGTCAACCTTGTGCGGTCTGTTCCTCGGCAAGCCTGAAGGTAATATGTTCTTCGACCAGGCCAAGCGCAAACCGCCTGAACACAAACCAGCCTTCAGAGTTCTTTTGATAATCTGCACCAGAATAGGTGACTAACTGTCTTATGCCAAATCCTACTGTTGTGCTAACTCGGTGTGCTGATTACAGCCAGAGCAAGGTCGCTGATGCGGTCGCCAAGCAATTCGAACTCCTCGGAGGTGCCGGTAAATTCATCAAGCGGGGTGATACCGTTTTGCTTAAACCCAATTTTATTGCTCCAAGGTCGCACAGATATGCTACTCAGACACATCCTGCTGTAATTCTTGAAGTTGCAAGGATTCTAAAAGACTTCGGGGCAAAGCCCTTTGTCGGGGATTCACCAGCCTGGAGCAATGTATATACCTGCGCAAGAGCACTGAGGTTAGAAGAATCCCTTAAAAAGTTATCCATTCCAATAAGGCAACTGAATAAGCCAAGGAGTTGCCACATAGGGAGAAAAAATACTAAAATCGGAATAAGTACGGTAGCCCTCGATGCAGATATCATTATAAATCTGCCAAAATTCAAATCCCATCAGCAATTGGTAGCGACATTCGCAGTCAAAAATATGTTTGGCTGTGTTAGCGGCAAGCGAAAGGCCCTTTGGCACTTTCGAAGAGGAAAAAAGGCGGAGGATTTTTGTGAACTGCTTATAGATGTATACCAGTACATGAAACCTGCCCTTACAATTATCGATGGTATTGAAGTGATGGATGGTCAGGGTCCGATTCGCGGCAGGACTCGGCCATTAGGGTGGCTAATCAGCGGAACCGATCCATTCGCCTGCGAGACTGTTTGCTGTAAATTGGTCAATATCAAGCCCAAAGACCTACCAATTATTAAAACAGCAAGACAACTGGGACTGGGCTATTCGGAAATCGAAGAAATTAAAATCTTAGGTGATGACTTTTCGCAGTGTGTATGTGCAGATTTTGAATTACCCAAGCTTATAGCTGTCAGGTTCTCATTTCTGCATGTCTGTAAAAGTATTTGTAAGCAGATATTTCTGCTGACCAGATCAACACTCAAAAAGGTGCCTTTGCGATCTAATACCAATTGTGAATAATTAATGCGCTTATTCGTGTCATTTCGAGCGAGCCGTAGGCGAGTCGAGAAATTTATTTGAACAGATTTCTCCACTACGCCCCAGTGCTTTCTTGCGAAAGCAAGAACAGGGGCTTCGGTCGAAATGACATAAGCGCAAATTTTAATCACAATTGGTATAACTCGGCGCGTGGCGGCAAGGCGACGTGAAGGAGAAACACAAGGCAGGCTTGTGAAAATTGACAGACCGAGTCTACTTTGCTAACATCGAGAGATATGCAAGCACAAGGCAATTCAACAAACATTCTTGGTATTGAAACCAGTTGCGATGAGACTGCAGCAGCGGTGGTTAAAGATGGACAGATCATCAAATCCTCCATAATAGCTTCGCAAACAAAACTCCACGAAAAATATGGCGGAGTTGTGCCGGAAATTGCCTCACGTGCACATATTGAAAATATCTACCCCGTAATAAGCGATGCAATGGAAAAGGCCCAAGTCGGTAAAAAAGATATTGATGCGATTGCGGTTGCGAATCAGCCTGGTTTAACGATTGCATTAGTTGTTGGTGTCACAGCCGCCAAGACACTTGCCTTTATGTGGGACAAACCTCTGATTGCGATCAACCACTTACATGCACATCTGCAATCCGCTTTGCTGGAAAATAATAACATAGAACTTCCAGCTGCTGCGCTTATTGTTTCAGGGGGGCACACAAGTTTGTATGATTACCGTTCGCCACTGGAGCCGCGCCTTTTGGGAGCCACAATTGACGATGCAGCGGGCGAGGCGTTTGACAAGGTCGCTACAATCCTGAAGCTGTCATATCCTGGTGGGCCGAGCATCGAAAAGATTGCTAAAAATGGCGATCCGAACGCCATAAAATTTCCGCGGTCTATGCTTAGTCGAGACTCGTTAGACTTTTCTTTCAGTGGCGTCAAAACCGCTGTGTTATACTACTGTCGCGGACAGGACATGAAAGGCGAAGACAAAGTCGATGTGATGAACGAACAGGAGATAGCTGATATCGCTGCCTCATTTCAGGCGGCTGTGATCAACGTTCTTGTAAAAAAGACGCAACGGGCTGCTAAAAAAATCGGCGCAAAGACAGTCCTGCTCGGCGGCGGTGTGGCGGCCAACAGCGAATTGAGGTCAACACTGCGGCAGATGTGTGAGTCAGCAAGACCTCCGTTAAAGCTTCTGACAGCGCCGAAGAAATACTGCACGGATAATGCTGTAATGGTGGCGGCGCTGGCGTATCATAAGTACAGGGGGGGGCTGTTTGCGGAATTATCACTTGAGCCGAAGCCTTCCGCGTGACCGAGGAGTCTTTTTGGGCCTGGCTGTATTATGGGTGCGAATGGAAGGAAGACGCGGCATATTCGAACAATCGCTGGGAGGGGAAGGTGTACATCGTTTATTTCGAAGATATGAAGAAAAAGTAAAAATTCGACTTTGGATTTGTGATTTTTGACGGAGGTGCATATATTGTTATGGTGATGATAACCAGCGAAACTTAGATGGAGATAGACATTGAAAGGCATATATAAGGCTCGCGGATTTTTGATGGCACCAGCGGTGATTTTTGCCTTACTCTGCACGTGGAATAAAACTGAGTATGAAGTTTATATTTTTGGGCTTGGTGGTCTTGTATTTTGTGTTGGTTGGTTTCTCAGAATATGGGCGCAGATTCATCTGCGCTATCGTCTGAAAGTTAAGACAGTCCTAACAACTACCGGGCCATATATGTACTGTCGCAACCCCATCTACGTTGGGAATACGCTGCTACTTGTGGGGCTTGTAATGATAAGTGAATTGGTTTGGTTTGTTCCGGTCATGCTTGTTTGGTGTATGGTTGTGTACAGCCTCACTGTTCGTTATGAGGAATCCAACCTACTCAAGAAGTATGGAGATGCCTACCTTGATTACCTCAACAGAGTGCCCAGATGGATACCGCACTTGAGGGTTTGGCGAAACACTGCTCTTATTCACAAAAAGGGATTCTTCATTGACAGCGTGTTTGCCGAGTTACATTGCCTCTTACTTCCTTTGCTATTTTTAGTTAAAAAGTTCCTATCTTGATTTTATCTTGTTTCACACTCAAAAGCTACCTTTCACATTGTGGTCAGAAGGCCGATTTCACACTCAATCAACCATGTTCACGAAGGTTGCCTGCCAGTAGTGGTCTCTGTGCGAGTGTTTTAACCGTAGCCTTGCCTTGCTGTCTATCGCGCACGGCACAGCATGACGGCTAACAGCTTGTTGATGATCACTAACACAAGTGCGCGAAGCTCTTGATAGAAGTAAGTATCATGGCATCCACGGATAAAAGAAAGCCGCTCTTTACATTTCAAAACGGTGTTGCACAGACAATGCGGTTATGGTAGCCTCTCTGGCGAATCATAAATATAAGGCCGGACTTTTCGCAGATTTATCTCTCGAGCCATAGTCTACCGGCTGAAAAATCGTGAATTGAGTCACGAATCACGAGACACAAACTACGAATTAAGGCAGGTTAATTATCCGAGCTGAGCAGCTAAAAGAACTTTTAGAGCGGGTCAAGGCAGGCGAACTGGACGTCGAAGATGCTGTTGAGAAACTGCGGCATTTGCCATTTGAAGATTTGGGTTTTGCGCGAGTAGATCATCATCGTCAAATCCGTCAAGGATTTCCAGAGGTCATTTACTGCCCTGGCAAGACTGCTGAACAAATCATTAAGATATTTGAGAGTCAAGCAGCGAAAGGCAATAATGTTCTTGCGACGAGAGCTGAACCGGAGGTTTTTGAAGCGCTCGCAGCAACAAAGAAATATCCCAAAGCGCAATACGAAAAACTTGCCAGAACGATTATCCTTGAGCAAAAAAAGTTGCCTTGCTCTAAAAGCATTTTGCCGATAGTTACAGCCGGCACAGCGGACATTCCTGTTGCCACAGAGGCAAAAGTCACTGCCGAGATTATGGGCCAGAGAACAGAACTGATTTGCGATGTTGGAGTAGCTGGCCTGCACAGATTATTCGATGATTTGCCTAAACTGCAAAAGGCCAACGTCATTATTGTTGTAGCAGGTATGGAAGGGGCATTAGCCAGTGTCGTTGGTGGCTTGGTGAGTTGTCCGGTAATTGCAGTGCCGACAAGCGTAGGTTATGGTTCAAGCTTTGAGGGACTTTCAGCACTGCTTACGATGCTAAACAGTTGCGCTTCCGGCGTCACCGTGGTCAATATCGACAATGGCTTTTCAGCAGCAGTTTCATCAACCTTAATAAACAGAAAAATAGAAGCGAATCAAAATAATATGGAGTAAATGAAGAAAAAGCCCATTGATGTCATTTCGAGCGGAGCACAGCGGAGTCGAGAAATCTACTTAAGTATTCCTACTCTATCAAGAATCTGAAATGAGTAAAATGCTGACCAATAAGACATTTTATGTCTATATTATAGCAAGCAAAACCGTAACCTTGTATGTGGGAATGACTAACAATATTAAAAGAAGAGTGTATGAGCATAAGTATCATTTGATTCCAGGTTTTACAGACAAATATAGGGTTGAACGGCTACTTTATGTTGAAACAGTAAATGATCCTGTTTCAGCTATTAAACGTGAGAAACAAATAAAAGCATGGAGGCGTGAAAAGAAGGTATCGCTTATCGATTCGATAAATCCTCAATGGAACGACCTGAGTCAGGATTGGTACGAATAACACTGATTGTAAATAATCAATGTTTCATTTCGAGCGGAGTGAAACGGAGCCGAGAAATTTGTTTTTTAATAGATTTCTCTGCTTCGGGTTGCTTCGCAGCCCTACGGTCGAAATGACAAAGACGCCACACTCCAGACACAAAACCAAAGACTAAGGACTTGATGGGGAACAGGTGCGATATCATCCCTTCCTCACAATTTCAGCAAAGCCGCTAACGTTCAGAATCAGTTGCCGGGCCGGCTGAGTGCTGGCCCAGTCAACTGCATACGTTGGTTAGGCGATGTTATTTATCTGAAATCAATTCCCGACTCTTTTTCTATTCGCTTGTCCCTCGTAGAGGCTGGCGTCACTCTATTCCGATGAACGCTGCAATCTTGCCGCGATCTCCCCATAACTCATTGACCCGGATGCTCTTACCCCCGAATGAAAACACCGGATCTCCTTCGACTTGTTCGTTGGCATTCTTCGGCGACGCAACAATAGCGATCAGCAGTCCGTAGATTACGTCAATCGGTAACACGAGTTCTCCGTCGAGCCCCGTCCGAATCACGGACTTGTCCGTAAACCGTAGGTTGTCGGGAAGTCTTGCCTCATGAACAGCCGTGCACCGCACGACATCATACAGCATTTCCAGCATCGTTCGTACAGCTATGCCGGGAGCTTTGGAATCGAGCCGTCGATACCTGAAGTTGATGGGTTGCGAGATACCGAACGACACCCAACCGATTTTGCTAATGATGGAGAGGTTCTGCTCCAAGAACTTGCAGCACGCTTTTTTATCCCCATCTGTCGGATATTCCAGCCGTGCAGTTGCCGACAGTGCAACACTCGCAGCTACAACCGCGTCTTCAAAGCGTTGCTTCGAGAGTTTTCTCATCGCGTCTGCTACTTGGCTTCCCACGCTCATAGTGTCGCTCCGTTCTCACGTACCATACACCTCACGGATGCTTCGGAAGATCAGAATGTTTGCATAGAAACGAAACAATATCCTCGGATTGCCCACTTTTTCTTTACCATCGCTTAACGCTGGAGTTAAGGCTCGCGGTCTACTGCGTCGCCTTCAGCCTCTTGTTGGGTCCTTTCTGGTCTTCTCGGTCAATGGTCCTCGGCAAACTCCATGCCACCCGTGTGCGGATTGATCCTGAGACGAGCGCCGTCTGTTGCGAACTCCATCTGTCCGGTGTGAGGATTCATTCGCAAGCGGGCACCGGGCTCCGCAAACTCCTGATCTGACCCGTGTGCGGGTTCATTTTCAACTGGGCTTGGTCAGTGGCGAATTCCATTTTGCCAGTGTGAGGGTTTATTCTTTGTTTCATTCCGTCTCTCCTCTTTTATCCCAACAATAAGCGGAACAAACATTATTATATACCTTCCGACCCCATCAACAGGATTTTTTGCGGTCTTCCGATTGCTTTTTGCTCCATAGAATAGAAAAGAACAACGGTCATTTCGACCGGAGTGATGCGTAGCATCACAAAGCGGAGAAATCTGATAAATTTTAATAGATTCCTCACTGCGTTCGGAATGACGACGGGGGGTTCTGAAAATTATCAGAGCTTCTAACGATTCTCTTGCTCGATGCTTTCCAATTAGAATAATTCTTTAATTAAATCGCCTTTGTCTATTTTGAAATGGATTGCGATATCGCTCAAAATACCGCTCAATGTTCCTATTTTAAGGTATTTGTGGGCAGGGATAGTAATGTGGTGTTCGCCTTTGGCAGTAGTGGTAAGTCGTATGTGACTGCCAGTTTGCCTGGTTATTTCATAACCGTATTTTTTAAGAAGTTTTGCGAGTTCTTCGCCGCTGATTTCTCGGGGAAGTTTCATATTGCTATTACTTCATCTTTTACTATGTGTAAGCGTACAATATGGGGAATTTCCTTTGAATCAAAGTGGCATTTTATCGCATCTTTGATATTTTCTTTTAACTCGTCGAGAGTTTGCCCTTCGGTATAAATAGAGTAACCGAGAGATTTAGCGGTGTAACCACCCTCATCAGAATTTTCAACGATAAATATAATTTCACTCATAGGTTTTAATCTCTACAAAAACCGGCGGATTCTTTTACCGCTAATCCTAAATAAATTCTTCACTTTATTTGCTTATTATAAAACCTTCCTGTCTGCCTGTCAAATCTTTTATTGACCATATACTGCATTTTTTGTAGTATACCACGTAAAACGAGCTCGTGCTACATATCAAACTTCGCAGAGTAGGACTTGTATGCAGATAATAGAAACGATACCAAAATTAAAACCAAGGGCGAATGATGCCCACAAGGGCGATTTTGGCAAGGTGTGTATCATTTCCGGCAGTTTTGGAATGAGCGGTGCTGCCGCCCTTGCGGGACGAGCGGCCCTGCGGGCTGGTGCCGGCCTTGTTCGAGTGGCGACGCCTAAAAGTGTGTTACCAATAGTTGCTTCAATTGAGCCGTCCTTTACGACTATCGCCCTGCCGGAAGATAATGCCGGAAGAATATCTGCAAAAGCAATCAATGTGATTCTCGATGCTGTGAATGAAAATGATGCTTTAGCCTTCGGTCCGGGTATTGGCGTCAGCGGAGAGCTTAAGACGATACTTGAGACACTACTCGAACAAGAGAA
>CAZFLY010000016.1:0-2926 GCA_964519995.1 uncultured Pirellulales bacterium
TGGCTGGAAGGCAGGTAAATGATTTGGATTTTAAGGAAGTGCAAAGATGAAGAAGAAATACATTTTGGCAATATTGTTTTTTAGTGGATTGTGGGGACTTTCAGAGGCTGTCTTGGGTGACGCTTTATATAGGGCTAATGTCCCTTTTGCATCGGTTCCATTAACAATCATTGCATTTATCGTATTGGCTTTCGCCAAAATATATTTGCCACACAAAGGCACAGCGACGCTCATCGCGGCTGGTGCAATGCTTTATAAATTCTTAAATGTCCCGTTCTTTGCCTGTCACCTGCTGGGAATTCTGCTCATCGGTATTTGTTTTGATCTGATCTTCAACGTCTTTGCGATAAAGAACCGCTCCATTTCAGCAATTGCTGCAGCATATCTCAACTATGCTTTGTTTGCCATCATGATTACTTATGTTTTTCAATACGAACACTGGGTGCGTGGTGGTTCTGCCGCCGTGCTAAGGCATATTGGAATATCCGGCAGTCTTACTGCCGTTGCCTGTGCTATCCTGGTGCCATTGGTGTTTCGGATCGCAGAGAAACTCAAGACCAATTATGATGCGCCCTTTAATTTGCGCTGGCGATTAGTGCCGGGCGGCGTGTCACTTGCTACCATCGGATTATGGGTGTTTGGCTTCGCAGGTTGGTTTTTGAACGGCTGAGTATTGTGTCTGGAGGAAAAATATCTATACAAACCAGGCTTATAATATGGACTGGAAATAAGCACTCGGGCAAAACTACCACTACTGCAAAGCTGGCGCAGACTGCTCGTGGGCAGGGATTTGATGTAGCTGGAGTTTTGGCACCTTCGGTGTATCGTGACGGCGTTTTGTTTGGATTCGATGTATGTGACCTGCGCACAAATGCCCGAGTTGTTTTGGCAAGACGAAGAGATAGTGACGGCCAGACCGGTCCTTTTGTTTTTCTTTCTGAAGGGCTTGAACTCGGACGAGCTGCCTTGAGTTTGAATGTTGCAGGATCTGCAGACCTTGTTATCGTCGATGAGTTTGGGCCGTTGGAACTTAATGGCGACGGCTGGCGTAAGAATGTTGACTTATTGATCCGGTCAAGTGAAGCCTTAATACTTCTTGTTGTTCGACAGCAGTTAGTTCAGCAGGTTCAAAGTCTATATGCAAATGTTCCAAACCTGGTGCTTTCCGCCTGTGAGTTAGCCAGAACCCCACGTGAAACGTGGGGCTAAATATTTAGCCTGCGGTTTTACCGCAGGTTTTGACTACAGCAAAATGATCAAACTTGATGGCATGTTAATGATCGGCTCAGCCGGCGCAAACATCGGCAAGACAGAATTGGCCTGTGCTCTTATCAAGAAGTTCGGCACCAACAGAGGTATCGTTGGCATAAAAGTTACGGCTATACAGGCCAGAGATGGAAAGTGCCCTCGCGGTGGCCAGGGTTGCGGAGTCTGCTCGTCACTGGAAGGAAACTTCTGCATCACGCAAGAAACCGACAGCAATTCGCATAAAGATACGTCAAGACTTCTCGCAGCCGGTGCGAGCCGGGTCTTTTGGCTTCGCGTTCTAAAAGAACAACTGCACGAAGCCGCAAAGGCTCTTATGGACGTAATTGGGCCTGATGCGATTTCGATTTGCGAATCGAACTCGCTGCGTCATGTGGTCGAGCCTGGACTGTTTCTTGTAGTAAGAGGTTGTAATTCGAAAATATGGAAGAGTTCTGCAGACGACGTTAAAAAATATGCCGATAGAATTGTGGTTTCCAACGGCGGCAATTTTGATCTTAACATTGACCGGATAAAATTAGCCGATGGGAAATGGCTATTGCAGGAGCAGGCATCAGCTATAGTCATGGCAGGGGGGCATAGCAGCAGGATGGGCACCGATAAAAGCATGTTGCGGATTAACGATGTGCCCATGATAGAGCGTATCTGTGAGCAGCTTCGCGGCTCGTTCGACCAGATATTCATTAGCGCCGATGATGTGGAAAAATTCGCTTATCTTGGCTTTGAAGTTATCCCGGATAAAATACCAGACCAGGGCCCTTTAATGGGTATAGCTTCAGCTCTAAAGGTTTCAGATAATGAATTTAATTTTGTAGTAGCCTGTGACATTCCATATATAAATCTTTCTTTCGTTAGGAGAATGCTTACCGAAGCTAATGAAGCGGGCATAGTTGTTCCGAACGAACGACGAGCCACGAACCACGAACCACGAGTGGAGCCTCTCTTTGCGGTATACAGAAAGAGTGCTCTGCCGGCGATAAATGAGGTGCTCTTATCCGGAGGGCGTAAAATAAGCGATGTATTCGCTTGGTGCAGAGTAGAGTATATCGAGCTTGATGATGCAGAGTGGCTAACCAATATAAATACATTCGCCGACTATGAAGAATTTCAGAAAAGTGGGAAGGTGTAGGATGTAATGGCTCACAAAGGTCTCTGGCACCAATTGGCTAATCTGGATCGGCAAGAAACTTCCAGACGCGCAAAATGTTTGTATCGGCCAGATACAGATGACTATGTCGTTAGGTTCCTGAACGCCGATTATGTAGTAAATCCGCATGAGAGAAAGATTTATTCTCTGCGTTCCGATCCATCTGCCCAGCAGGCGGAGTTTCTTCAGCAGCTTTGCATTCTTGCATATTTGATAAATGCCAAAGATATGCCGTTGGCGGGAAAGCTTGTCCAAGCTGATGAACTTCCGGGCGGACAGTTTTTCTTTCGAGGCCCGCATAAACTACCCACGGAGAAGTTGGTAAAGGCCTTCGGTGATTCTCCGCAGGATATTTATAAAGCTGCCGAGCAGTTTGACGCCAAGCAGTGCGAGTTTGGGGATGCTTCTGTGCAATTAGACGTGCTGCCTCGAATACCTTTAACCGTAATTATCTGGAGGAGCGATGAGGAATTTGATGCGCGGGCGTCGATTCTTTTTGACCAGACGGCGGGT
>CAZFLY010000016.1:3026-49811 GCA_964519995.1 uncultured Pirellulales bacterium
GAGCGATGAGGAATTTGATGCGCGGGCGTCGATTCTTTTTGACCAGACGGCGGGTGAGCATATACCGTTAGATGCACTGCAGGCAGCCGTGAATTTAGCAGTCGAAGCGCTGGTGAAAGAAGGAGATTAAAGCTTGCCCTGAGCGGAGCCGAAGGGTTAGGGGTCAGGGGTCAGGAGACAGAGGATCAGAATACGGAAGACAGAGTGCTGGATTTTCGTCCATTCTCCGTAGCAGGGCTACTGCGAAGGATGAAATGCCAGATACGAAACTTGTCCTCGAACGAAGTGAAGGAATCATTCATCAATAATCAATTGTAAGAAAAAGCTTATACGTAAAGCGCGTACGCGCTTTACGTATGCCATATTTGAACGTCAAAAAATGATTTATATCAATTGTATTCAATTACTGCGGTTTGTGTGTTTGGCACAGATGGGTGGCAGCCTCATCCGTTAGGGATGGGGATGGTTCATCTCAAGATGTGAAATTCGCCTTATGCTCCTGTGCACTGACACACCGAAATACGCTTCACGAGATACGCTGCATTCAGAAGACAGAATACAGAATTCATAAATTTCAATGGGCGAAATACGAGATACATTTAACGAGATACGCTTCGTGCTTTCCGCGCATAATTCACAAGGGGAAAAATCGCAGATAACGTTAAAGTCTGGATACAGCCCTTTCTACCAGGATTTTATCAAAGTTTTGATGGTGAGACTTCTGTTTCGACTTTATAATCAGAAACTAATTTTTTCAACAAACCTAATTTCCATTCTTGAGCAGTAGGGCTAAGATACACTCTTTCTATAAGATCACTTAGGCTCACTTTGAGATTAACACCTTTTTTGGGAATTGGTTTTGCTGGATTATTCCGATCTCCCATCGCCATTATAAGAGCTCGAAGCTCATTTTCATGCTTAAAGTTTCGATCCTTATAAGTAAAAAAATCAGTGAATTTACCGAATGTATTCTGAGTGCAGCTCTCAAATTTTTCTTTTTCATATTCAATATACTGCATCACTCCTATAGTGCAAATTCTCTCATCATATTTTTGCATTTCATTTCGTAATAATCCATAGGTTGACTGGATCACTACTCCATGTCCACTGGGAACATATAGCTCCCACATTTTTTGGGACTCCGAATCATTTACATGCCAACAATTTACGGCACCTATCGTACGGAAAACCTTCTCCCAATGTTGCAAATTATTTATATATTGATCGCCATAGTCCCTATATGCCTCATAGACTCCAGAAGGTTGCCAAGAACCTTCATTTGGATCATCAAGGCTATCTACCCTTGTGAAATGTAGCGTAGAGGTCGTGAGCATATCCATAAACTTCCATAAGTCTATATAACGCCAGATTCTTACATCTTTATTTTCTGGTTTTTGAATATTTGGGTCATCTTTGTACATATTTTTCCCCCTTTTTTATAAAGTTGAATGCATACAGTAGTGTTATTTTTTGTCACCCTTTTCTGTGCACTGTCCCCAGCCATTAATATATGAATATCTCTACTTTTCAGTTGATTTGCTGTCTTGTGTTAATTGAACTTTCAAGCTTTGGAAGCCAGAGGCTAAGCGTTCCAAGGTTTTTGCTATTTTTTCTAATTGATTCGCGGCCTTTTGATCCCAGTTATAGTCAGCGGCATCTGTGCCGGCAAACGATTTTATGTCTATTGGGCAGACAACTTTGTGAGAGCGCTTTCCTAAGCCATATATACGGTCACTTCTGAAAGTAACAGTGATGTATATTACATCATCACATATACCTTTCTTTAAGCCTCCATATTGTCCCCAGGTTATAATCCTCTTGGAGTTAGGACCAAGAGATGGGATTCCATTAATAATCGGCCCATGGTTCATTGTTCTTGGAGTAGGAGCATTTTCCCCGAAACCGAAGGCTTTTTGCGGAATCGGTTTTGAGGATGTAAAAGAGATGTCCTTGGCCAAACCACGTCCGATGTTCTCAATTACGAGGATGACAATAGAAGGCCGCCTTTCATCCGGAGAGGCATAGATTATGACTTCGGGATCAGTTTGTGATCGGAAAAAAAGATAGTTGATTGCAGTGGCCGTTACTGTAACTAGCACCATCACAGCAGTTATGCAGAGTATTCCAATCTCTGTCCAAAGCATCAGATTTTTCTCCTGTTTTTGTAAAAGAATCTCGGTTCAGAATCAATAGACAAATTCCACAGGGTCTCTAATTTATCATCCGGTTGTCAAAGAAGTGACTCTCAGCTTGAATGTCCTCTATTCTATCGGAGTCCTGCTTATTTTGCACCAACTAACTGCCAAATCCACAGTAAGCATGGTTATTCCGGAATCTGAGTGTTTGACTATGTTAGGCGAAAATGTTAGTGTATGCTACAAAATGTTGACGGTAACGGATAAGAACCTTGGTACGAACAACTTAACGGTTCCAGGGTATTACGTTATGGATAATGTTGTTAAAACTGGCTAAGGGGCCAATATATTAGATGCAGGGGGCAAAAATAGCAGTTGGCGGTAAGGGAGGCGTTGGCAAGACTACCGTTTGCGCAGTCTGGGCACAGCTTTTTGCTCAGGATGGTCTTGATGTTTTAGCTATTGACGCTGATCCAAATACCAATCTTGCCTTAGCTTTTGGCATACCTTCCGAGCAAAGTCCTATGCCTTTAATACAAATGAAAGAGCTTATCGCCGAACGTACCGGCTCGGGCAGAGACGCTGTGGGAGCGTACTTTCGGCTCAATCCCAATGTAAGCGATCTGCCGGAAGAATATTGGCTCAAGGTGGGCAAGGTAAAGCTGCTGGTCTTGGGAGCGATTACGCAGGCTGGCTCTGGCTGTGCATGTCCTGAAGGCGCGTTTTTGAAGGCTCTGCTTACACACACTATTCTGCAACGGCAGGAACTTGTGTTGGTAGATTTAGCTGCCGGCGTCGAATCTATGGGCCGGGCGAGTGTCCAGGGCATTGATGCACTGGTGCTGATTGTTGAGCCGGGCGGCAGAAGTATTGAAACTGCTAACAATCTGGCGAAGATGGCCAAAGAACTGGGAATAAAAAACGTCGCAGCGATTGCGAACAAAATCACCGAACGTTCGCAAGAAGATTTCATAAGGTCCGAGTTAAAAGACGTTGCTTTGCTGGGGATTCTTCCTTATAGTCCGTCAGTGCAGCAAGCTGATCTGCAACGGGCCTCGGTTATGAAAGCCGATGCGCAATTTATGGCGCAGTTGCAGAAGGCTAAGGACGTGTTGACTGATTTGATTGATTCGACTATCGGCTCTGAGGTCGATGTATAGGTTGTTGATTTATTTTTTCGGAGACGAATATGACTAAGGTCATAATGGTGGATATTGAACGGTGCTTAGCTTGCAAAAGCTGCGAGATAGCATGTGCTGTAGTGCATTCGCAGACAAAGCTTCTCGAAGAAGCTATTGCGGAGTCACCGAAACCGCGCAAGAGAGTGACGGTTGAGGCTGCCGGTGAGTTCGGAGTGCCCATCCAGTGCAGGCACTGCGAGGCACCGCTTTGCATCGAGATTTGCCCAACTGGAGCCATCCAGCGACAAAGTGAAGAAAGCCCTGTTGTGGTTGATAAGGATTTGTGTATTGGATGCAAGTTATGTATGCTTATCTGCCCTTTCGGCGTGTTACAAATCGGCCCGGAAGGACGAGCCATTATTAAATGTGATATGTGTTTGGAACGAATGGAGGAGGGGCAGGAACCGGCCTGTGTCGAGGCCTGCCCAACAAAAGCATTGAGATTGGTTTCGCTCCAGGAGGTTACAAAGCCAAAACGTATGGCAGCGGCAAAACAACTCGTCAAAGAAATCGAGATGAAGGAAAGTAAAAACGAGGGAAAATAGTAGGTGAAAAGGATAGTTATTATTGGTGGCAGTGCCGCGGGGATGATGGCCGCGATAGCCGCTGCCCGGCAAAACCTAAATGCTGAGGTAACGGTAATAACTCAGGACAGCATGCCCTATCGCAGACCTGCCATACCGGCGTTGATCGCAGGCTACATTACAGGGCCGGCAGGGGCAAAAATTTTCTCCCCTCAGACATTGTCCCAGTATAATGTAAAACTGCTTTGTCCCGCCGAAGCCACGAATATCGATCCGGAAAGTAAAATTATTTCCATTTTATCCAGCAGTAAAAAAGAAGAGAAGCTATCCTACGATGCTATGGTGATTGCAACCGGAGCTTATCCGCTGATACCCGAAATTTCCGGCTACGATAAAAAAGGCATTTGCACCTTTACCACCTACGAGGCCGCTGCTGAAATTATAGAGACAGCAAAGAGCGCAAACTCTGCAGTGGTAGTAGGAGCGGGCTTCATTGCTCTGGAAATTGCCGAGGCCCTGATGCATAAAGGCCTGGATGTTTACTTCAACGTCCGCTCCAGGATTCTTAGAAAGCTGCTTGAACCGGAGGTTTCAGAGTTTCTCACCAAGAAGTTTGAACAAAAGGGATTGAAAATGCTAACCGGTGAGGCAATCTCCGAAATCGGTGGAGCCAACAGCGTTGAATATGTTATGCACAAGGGCAAGAAAATAGATACGACCCTCGTAATAATGGGTGCGGGAGTAAGGCCGAATGTAGCTCTTGCCGAAAAGTGCGGTATCGAGCTGGGTACAACCGGTGCTATCAAAGTAGATAACTTCCTCGAAACGTCGGTCAAGGATATATACGTAGCAGGAGACTGCGCGGAAAGCCCGGATTTGGCTACGGGCAGATTTGTATACATGCCGGTAGGAAGTGTAGGGGCCTGTGCGGGAAAAATAGCAGGTGCAAATGCAGCAGGAGCAAATCAAAAAACCGATGGCTTCCTTCGTGCCCAGGCCGACCAGATTCTCGGATTACAGATTTTCAGCATCGGACACAGCACAACCACTGCTGGAGAACTTGGTTTGAAGGTTAGGGTGTACGATTTAGACGCTCCTCAATCGGCAATAAAAAACCGGGGAGAAGATCCGTTTGATGTGGCGAAAGTTCTAACTGATTCCGACGACAGGATTGTGGGGGCTCAACTTGTAGCCAAAAAGCACGGCTCGCAGTTCGCTTGGCAGCTGTACAAGGCAGTGCTTGAGACGGAAGACAGAAAAGAATTTTTACAGCGGTTTAATTCGCCTCGGATGAGAGTGGCCGAGGCCTTGGTGCATGCCCTAAAGTCAACAGTTGTGGTCGAAACCGTAGGGGCAGAGAAAGCTTTAACGTTGGCTGATGAAGCTAACCGGAAAAATACAAGTTGGTAAAGTGAGGAATTGTTATGGAGCCGAAAAAGCGTAGCAGTGACAAAGCGTCGCAAGAAATGCTTAAGCATATGGCCGATGCGGGTATAGAAAACGCCTGGGACAGGCTTGAGGCCCAGGAACCTCAATGTGGATTCGGCAGACTCGGGATATGCTGCCGGAATTGTGCTATGGGGCCGTGCCGGATTGACCCGTTTGGGGATGGGCCGCAGGCAGGTGTATGCGGTGCCACCGCCGATACCATTGCAGCGAGAAATCTTATCCGAATGATTGCCGGAGGTGCGGCGGCGCATTCTGACCACGGTCGTGACATCGCCCACACATTCAAGATGGCAGTTGAAAGTGACACTTGCGATTATATGATAAAAGATGAGCGCAAACTTAAGGAGGTCGCAGCGAGATACGGCGTCAAAATAAACAGCCGAGATATAAAGGAAATTGCGGCTGAACTGTCCGCGATTGTAATGAGGGAATTCGGTAGGCAGGATGGGACACTTATCAGTGCGGCGGTTTATCCGCCACCAGCCAGGCAGAAGGTCTGGAAAGAATTGGGCGTAACTCCTCGTTCGATTGACCGTGAAATTGTTGAGATTATGCACAGAACGCATATAGGCGTGGGCTCAGATTACAAGAATCTTGTAAAGCAGGGCCTGAGAGCGTGTCTGTCCGATGGATGGGGAGGTTCGCTTGTAGCAACGGAGCTTTCGGATATTTTATTTGGTGGCCCACAACCAATTCGGTTTGGTGCCAATCTCGGCGTCCTTGACGCTAAACAGGTCAATATAGTTGTCCACGGTCACGAGCCAACCCTGTCGGATGTAATCGTGGCGGTTTCGCAGGAACCTGAACTTATAAAAATGGCCAAAGATAAAGGTGCCAAAGGCATTAACCTTGCAGGGATGTGCTGCACGGCAAATGAGATACTGATGCGGCATGGTATACCAGTTGCGGGCAACTTTCTTCAGCAGGAATTAGCCGTGATGACCGGGGCGGTGGACTTGATGGCGGTGGATGTGCAGTGCATTATGCCCTCGCTCGGGTCACTGTCCGGATGCTTCCACACAAAGCTTATTACAACCTCGCCGAAGTGCAAAATCGCTGGCGCAGAGCACATTGAATTTCACGAGGACAGGGCTGTTGAGATTGCTCGGGAAATTATCAAAACGGCGATTGAGAATTTTGTGAACAGAAAAGGCAACATCAGGATTCCCAAGGTGGCTGAACGAGGCATTGCCGGTTTCACCACAGAAAATGTATTCTACAATCTTGGTGGCCAATTTCGCGCCAGTTACCGCCCGCTAAATGATGCTATTATTTCAGGGCGCTTGCGGGGTGCAGCGGGAGTTGTTGGCTGCAATAATCCGAAACAGGTGCACGATTACAATCACCTCACAATGATAAAAGAGCTGATTAAAAATGACGTTTTGGTGGTCAGTACCGGCTGCAGCGCGTTGGCCGCTGGTAAGGACGGGCTGATGAGACCCGATGCGGCTGCCAAATACTGCGGCAAAGGACTGCGGGAAATATGCGAGACGGTAGGCATACCGCCGGTACTTCACGTTGGCTCCTGCGTTGATAACAGCAGGATTTTGACGATCTTGGCGAACATAGTTGCCGAAGGCGGACTTGGCGATGATATCTCAGATTTACCTGTCGCCGGGGCCGCGCCAGAGTGGATGTCCGAAAAGGCTGTTTCCATCGGAATGTATTTCGTTGCTTCAGGGGTTTACACAGTTATTGCTGAGCCGTTGCCTGTCCTCGGTGCTCCTAATCTAACACGTTATCTAACCGACGAGATTGAAAAAGATGTTGGCGGCAAGTGGGCCTTTGAACGAGACCCGGTCAAGGCCGCTGGTATGATGCTCGAGCATATCGAGAGCAAACGCGATGCTCTGGGAATCAACGTGGAGAAAGAACGTAAGCTTTACGATATGGAAGAACGGCGGGAATTGGCAGTAGAATAAAAAAACGCATGCTCGATACTCGATGCTGGATGTTCGTCGAGTATCGAGAGAATCGAGAAACAAGAATCGAGGATCAAGAAGATGTCGAAAATCATTGCATCAGCAGCAATACGTGGCGCGCACAAGATAGCCAAACAAGCAGAGGATATTTTATCACGAGCTATCAAGGAAAAAGGCAAAGACCGCAAAGTCGAGTTTCCAAACACCGGTTATTACATACCAATTATCTATTCGATGACCGGTAGGGCGGTAGAGAAGCTGGCTGACTTCGAAGAAGTTATTGGAGAGATTAAGGGCCTGCTGCCATCGCTGGTTGACGATGAGTTGTGGATACCTTACCTGGGGCCGGCTCTGGATGCAGGTATGGCGACGCTTTTCGCAGAAGAGATTATCGAGGCGTGCAAATATTTGATTGGGCCTAATCCAGTCGATGGCATCTGGTTAGGTGCAGCGGATGATGTAATCCTGCGCGAGCGTGGCATTCAGTTTGTGGACGGCACGGCACCGGGGTTTGCGGCCATTGTTGGTTCTGCACCTGACGTGGAGACAGCAGTTAAGATTGCCAGGAAATGTCAGGAGCGAAGTCTTTACGTTTTTATGGCAGGGCACAACAACGGAACGACTTTTGCCGAGCAGCTTGTTGAAGGTGGCGTGCAATTGGGCTGGGATACTCGACTTATTCCCTTCGGACGTGAGATTACAGCGGCGATATATGCGGCCGGATTTGCGGCCAGGGTTGGGCTGAGCTACGGGGGTATTCCGGCAGGTGATTTCAAGCGAAATCTTCTTTACAACAAAGACAGGGTCTTTGCGTTCGTTATACCTCTCGGCGAGGTTACGGATGAGTGGTATGCCACTGCCGCTGGCGCAATTAATTTTGGCTTCCCTGTCATCGCCGATTCGGACATCCCTGAGATTCTTCCGACTGGCATATGCACCTATGAGCACGTTGTATCGAATATACCACATGACGAAATAATAGAAAAAGCCATCGAGGTTCGCGGCCTGAAGATAAAGGTGGCGGAAATAGATATTCCGGTGGCACATAGCCCTGCATTTGAAGGTGAGCGTATCCGCAAGGAAGAGATGCACTGTGAGTTTGGCGGCCAGAGAACACCAGCTTTTGAGTGGCTTAGGATGGCCGAACTAACCGATGTCGAGGACGGCAAAGTGGAAGTGAAAGGGCTGGATGTAGATAAGGTTAAAGAAGGTGGAAGGCTGCCGCTGGGAATTGTGGTTGAAGTAGCCGGTAGAAAAATGCAGCCCGACTTTGAGCCTGTGCTGGAGCGGCAAATACACACGTTTATGAATGAGGCGCAGGGACTGTGGCATATGGGCCAGCGGGACATAAGCTGGATAAGAATCTCCAAGGATGCCTTCAAAGCAGGGTTCAGACTTGAGCATATCGGCAAGCTCCTGCACGCGATGTATCATGAGCAGTATTCAAATATTTTAGATAAGGTGCAGGTTAAGATTTTAACTGATGAGCAGAAGGTTGTAGAACTTCGTGAGACGGCCCGCAAGGTATTCGCCGAGCGTGATAAACGTATTGCGGGCATGACCGATGAAGATGTGGATACTTTTTACTCCTGCACGCTTTGTCAAAGTTTCGCTCCGAACCATGTCTGTGTAGTTTCGCCGGAACGGCCGGGCTTGTGCGGTGCTTATAGCTGGCTGGACTGCCGGGCCGCATACGAGATAATTCCAACCGGGCCAAACCAGCCCATATCGAAAGGTAAGTGCATCGAGCCGACCATCGGACAGTGGGACAAAGTAAATGCATTCGTCCTCAAGGCCAGCGGCGGTAACGTAGAGCGGATGAGCCAGTACAGTATGATTACCGACCCGATGACCTCCTGTGGCTGCTTTGAATGTATCGCCGCCGTACTGCCCTCAACAGGAGGAATAATGATTGTCAACAGAGAATTTCCTGAGATGACGCCTTGCGGGATGAAGTTTTCTACACTTGCAGGGACAGTCGGTGGGGGACAGCAAACACCTGGGTTCATTGGGCATTCAAAGCACTACATCCTCTCAAGAAAATTCATTGCTGCTGAAGGCGGAATCAAAAGGGTAGTATGGATGCCTACAATGCTGAAAGAGGAGATTAAAGAGTCCTTTATCAAAAGAACGGAGGAACTTGAACTCGGCGGAGAAGAATTCCTTGACAAAATTGCTGATGAGACTAATGCCACCATCGAAGAAGAGGTCTTGGAGTTCATCACCAAAACCGAGCACCCGGTAACTACTATGGAACCGATGTTCTAAAGAGCGTTAAGTGTCAAGCGAAATACGAGATACGAGATACGAGGAAGATTATTATGGCACTTACTGGATTGGAAATTTTTAAGCTATTGCCGAAAACAAATTGCAAGAAATGCGGCATGCCGACGTGCCTGGCTTTTGCAATGGCGCTCGCACAGAAGCGGGTCAAACTGGATGATTGCCCTGATGTTTCAGAAGAAGCTAAGCAGAAACTTGCTGAGGCTTCTGCGCCACCTATGAGAAAAATCACTTTTGGTAGTGGCGACAATCAACTCCAGATTGGTTCTGAGACTGTTCTATTCCGGCACGAAGAGAAGTTCTACAATCCTACGGTTATTGCTGTTACTGTCTCTGATAAGCTCTCTGGTGACGAGTTGAAAAAACGCATTGAATCTGTCAATACGCTACAGTTTGAGCGTGTTGGAACCAGGATTGGTGTAAAGGCAATCGCTGTTGTGAATAAAAGCGGTTCGCCCGAAACCTTCGCCAAAACATGTGAGACCGTCAAGAAAACCAGCAAATTGGCCTTAATCTTGGTTACTGAATCCCCTGAGGCTATGGCTGCGGCGGTTAAGCAAACCAAAGATGTTGTTCCACTGCTCGGTTCTGCAACGCCGGAAACTGCTGAAGCGATGGCAAAGATCGCTAAAGAAAACGGTTGTCCGCTGGTAGCTAAAGCTGATTCTATCGAGACTCTTGCTGACCTGAGTGAAAAGATCAAAGCTGCGGGTGTTGAAGATATTGTATTGAACCTTGATGCTCCGAACCTGCGTGAGCAGTTGTATAACGCTTCACGGATACGTGTACTGTCACTAAAGAAGGCCTTTCGTCCGCTGGGTTATCCTACAATATCTTTTGTGACTGATGGAGACGCTGCTCAGCAGGCTGCTATAGCGATAAGCTTAATCTGCAAATATTCAAGCATCGTAGTAGTTGATACTGTTGAGCCGTTTGCTATCCTGCCTATGCTGACCGCTGTGATGAATGTTTACAGTGATCCGCAGAAACCTGCACAGGTGGAACCGAAGGTTTATGCTATTGGTGAGCCGGATGAGAACGCACCACTGATGTTTACGACAAACTTCTCCCTTACTTACTACACCGTGGAGTCGGACGTAGAGGCTAGCAGGATGCCGAGCTATATTCTCGTGGTCGATACTGAAGGCACAAGCGTCTTGACGGCTTATTCCGGTGATAAGCTCAATGAGAAGACCGTAGCCGATGCTATGACCAAAAACAACGTCGAAAAGCTGGTCAAGCACCGCAAGATAATAATTCCAGGCTACGTAGCGGTGATGAGTGGCAAACTCGAAGAAGCCACTAACTGGGAGGTGATGGTCGGGCCCAGAGAGTGTGCAATGCTGCCAAAGTATCTGCAGGAAGCATGGAAATAAAACCGTCACTTGGGTCGAGTGAATGCAAGAGGGAAGAAAGAAAAAGTGCACAGTTCGTTTTGAGCCAAGCGGACTGAAAACAGAAGTTCAAGAAGGATCGAACTTGCTTGAGGCTGCTCGCAGGGCCGGTATCTATCTGAGCAGCATCTGTGGCGGAGATGGATACTGCGGAAAATGTAAAGTCATTATCGACGAAGGACAATTTGAAAGCAGGCCTACTGCACTGTTGACTCAAAGTGAGATAAGATCAAGTGTGGTATTGGCCTGTCAAACTACAGTTCTCTCGGATATGACTGTCACTGTCCCGAAGTCGCACGCCTTGGAAACAAGCCAGATACTCATGGACACCGACGCCCACAGGTTCAGCGAGCTTGCCGGCGAGGTTCAGGCGGGGCTGTTTAAGTTCGATCCATTGGTTAAAAAAATCTGCGTTGAGATGTCACCGCCTACTGTAGACAACCATACGGCTGACCACGAGCGACTTTATCTCGCTGTGCGTCAGAAGACCGATGCGCCCATCATGCAAACAGGCTTTCGCATTCTTCAAAAACTTTCGCATGTGCTACAAGGTTCCGACTACAAGGTGACAGTGACGATTGGACACCGAGGCGAGACCACCGAAGTTATTGAAGTTGAGGCTGGCAACCATTGCGAGGAAAATTTCGCTGTTGCTGTTGACCTTGGCACGACTACTATTGTCGCGCATCTGATTGATCTGACAAGTGCCAAGACAATAGATGCCGAGGCCACTTACAACAGCCAGATAAATTTCGGTGAGGACTACATTCGACGAATTATTTACGCTGAAGAAAATAATGCTTTCGACGAAATGCAAGACCGGCTTGTCCATGATGTGAATAATCTCATCGTGACATTGGCCGAACGGCAGGGAATTGACTTGCAGAGTATCAATGCTGTTATCTGTGCCGGAAATACAGCAATGGTCCATTTTTTACTTAACTTGGATCCGACAAGAATCCGCAGGGAGCCTTATGTAGCTTCAGCCGGTTTTGTGCCGCCAATCCGGGCTGCGGAAGCCGGTATTCAGATAAACAAGCGCGGCCTGCTATATTGTTTGCCAAGCGTTGCTGCCTATGTAGGCAGTGACATCGTGGCGGGTGTGTTAACAACAAGAATCTACACACACAAGGGCATCTCATTATTTGTTGATATTGGAACAAATGGCGAAGTTGTTCTTGGTAATCGTGATTGGCTTGTTTGCGCGTCGAGTTCGGCAGGGCCTGCATTCGAAGGAAGTGGGGTAAGGCACGGTATGAGAGCTGGAGCCGGTGCTATTGAAAAGCTCGCTATTCTTGATGATGGTTCTGTCGAGTATCAGACAATTGGCAATAAGCGTCCTGTCGGCATTTGCGGTTCTGGTCTTCTGGACACACTTGCTGAGTTATTCGTCAACGGCCTTATCGACAAGACAGGCCGGTTTAAGACCGATGGCCAGCCGAGAATTGCAGAGGGCGATGAAGGCAAACAATTTCAGATAGTTTCTGGCGATGACAGACATCAGGAGATCGTAATTACTCAAGCTGATATCGACAATTTGGTGCGTTCTAAAGCCGGTGTCTTTGCATCCATTCACGTTCTGATGGAGTCAACTCAGACAAAACCGGATGATTTGGATGCTATTTATCTGGCGGGAGGTTTTGGTAATTTTCTGAATGTTCGCGAAGCTGTTACCGTCGGAATGCTGCCGGATGTGCCGCCAGAGAAGATACATTTTGTGGGAAATACTTCTATTGCCGGAGCTAAAACTGTTCTATTAAGTCGCAAAGCTCTTAAAGCGGCTGAGAAAATTGCCGGCAGTATGACATATTTTGATCTGATGAGTCATCCACGATATATGGACGAATTTATCAAGGCGAAGTTTCTGCCGCATACGGACCTGTCTTTGTTCCCGTCGGTTAGGCTTGCTAAGGAAAAGGTTCGCTAAATGGAAAACGAAATACGAGATACGCTTCACGAGATACGAGAATATGGCAATGACGATTGCAATAAGTGGAAAAGGCGGCTCAGGTAAGACAACGATAGCCGCGATGATTATCAGGTCCCTGGTGGACCGGGCAGGCAGGGGGGCTGTGCTTGCGGTGGATGCTGATCCTAATGCCTGCCTGGCTTTGACCCTCGGAGTTGAGCCGACAGGTACGATCGCTGACATTCGTGAGGCCGCTCGTGCGAAATCACTCGGTGGCGGTACCGATCGGCTGCGCTCGTTTGAGTATGGTATCCAGCAGGCGATAACTGAGGCGGAAGGATTCGATTTGCTAACTATGGGTCGGCCGGAAGGCCCTGACTGCTACTGCGCGGCAAACAATATGCTCAGACAATTCCTCAATAAACTCAGCTCACAATATCAATTTGTGGTTATAGACAACGAAGCTGGAATGGAGCATCTATCTCGCAGAACCACAAATAATGTGGACGTACTATGTATTGTAGCTGAGCCAACTCCGCTTGGTGTGCTTACGACAAAAAGAATTGACGAGCTTGCGCGGCAGTTGTCAATTTCGGTTGGGAAAATCGGCGTTATTTGGAATAGGTCGGATAGTAGCAAAGAGCTGGAAGGAATAGACGTATTCGGATATGTTCCCTATGATAAAGCTGCATTTGATGCTTCAATGAAGGGTAAGAGCATATTTGACGTTCCACACGACAGCTTAGCTTTTTTGGCGATAAATCAAATACTCGAAACAAAACTCAATGAGTTTTGAGACCTATTTTATATTTTTTAACTTTACACTTTTAAGTTTTCTGGAGGTCTGAAATGCCAGTTCCCCAAGTTACGGAAAGTTTTGCCGGCTCGGTCAATAAGATTACACTCGGCGCGACCAGCGAAGATGGAGGCACTCGGAAAACTACGGTGACCATCGGTGGATCTCGTAACGTTGTTTACGGCGGCTCTGCGGAAGATGCTGGTCAAAAGCCCGTCATCGCTATGGATGTTCTGGATGTTAAGCCCAAAGATTGGCCTGATATTCTGGCCGAGCCGTATAAGGGTGTGCTTGACAGCCCCGCCGACTGGGCCAAAAAGTGCGTGGAGGAATTTGGAGCGGACCTGATTTGCATTAAGTTTGAAGGCATTCACCCGGATAAGGCGGACAAAGATGCCGACCATGCCGTCAAGGTAACTCAAGATGTGTTAAAAGCTGTCGGCGTTCCTTTGGTGCTGTGGGGTTGTGGAAATGACGAAAAAGATAACCAGGTAATGCCGAAGGTAAGCGGCGCCGCGAAAGGTGAGAAGTGCCTCCTCGGGAGCGTCGAAGAGAATAACTACAAGTCGCTTACTGCAATAGCGCTGGCTGACGACCATTTCCTCATTAGTGAAGCACCTCTTGACATAAATATTGCCAAGCAGGTTAATATCTTGGTTTCTGATATGGGCTTTCCGCTTGAACGTATAGTGACGTTCCAAGCCACCGGGGCGTTAGGATATGGGATAGAATATGCTTACTCGATTCAGGAACGTCAGCGCCTGGCGGCACTGGGTGGTGACAAGATGATGGCGATGCCGGTTATCTGCGATGTGGGATATGAATCCTGGCGGGCCAAGGAAGCGAAACTTACGGACGCTCCAGGCTGGGGAGATGTAAAAGACCGAGGCCCAATGTGGGAAGCAGCCACTGCAATATGTCTGCTTCAGGCCGGCGTTGATATAATTCGTATGCGGCATCCAAAGGCAGTTGCTACCGTCAAGAGCTTCATCAAGGAAATCTGGTAACTGGTCAATTACCGCTTAACCGATCCAATTGAGGTTTGGCAATGATAATAATAGCGGAACGAATCAATGGAATGTTCAAAGATATGAAGCAGGCTATAACTGACAAAGACAAAAAGGTCATTCAACAGCTTGCTAAAAAGCAAACCGAAGCCGGCGCAACATACCTGGACGTAAATGTTGGAACGGCCGCTGCAGATCAGGAAGGAACAATGCAATGGCTGGTTGAGACAATTCAGGAAACGTGTTCAACGCCATTGTGCCTTGATTCACAAAAGCCCGATGTTATTGCAGCGGGCCTAAAGGTTGTTAACGCCGAGAATGGAGTTATTCTAAATTCTACGCCACTGAATCGGAAAAGTGACGAAGAAATATTCGACAAGTACCTGGAAATGGCAAATAAGGCCGGCCCCAAGGCCAGCATTATTTCCCTTACTATGGACAAAAATGGTGTTCCTCAGGATATCGATACCCGCGTTGCTCTGGCAGCGGAGATTGTCTCAAAGGCAATGGAAAAAGGCTTTGATCCACAGCGCCTTTTTATTGACCCGATTGTATTGCCGGTCAAGGTGCCGAATGCTCAGGTTCAGCCCGGCAATATCCTAACGGCTATGGAGCAGATTAGATTACTTTCCGATCCGCCGCCACACATGACTGTAGGTCTATCGAACATATCTCAGGGAGCGTCCGAGAGGAGTTTAATAAACCGCATATTCTTAGCCATGGCTGTTTCACGAGGTCTTGATTCTGCGATTGCCGATGTGTTCGACCGGGACCTGATGAATGTAGTTGCCACAAGCGATATGCTGATGAACAAACAGATATATTCGGACTCCTTCTTGAAGGTTTATACTGACGCAAAATAAGTGACGAGAGATACCTATCCAGCTTGATGGCTTTTCCTTATGGCGGCGGCGCAGACTTTTAGTTCTGGTATTTTGGCAATCGGGTCAAGGGCGTCATTAGTGAGCATATTAGCTGGGCCCTCGGCGAAATGGAATGGCATAAAAAGCCAGCCCTTTGCTATCTGATTGCCAACACTTGCCATGGTGACGACCTTGCCCCTGCGTGTCCAGACCTCTACCGTGTCACCGTCTGCGATTCCAAACTTATCAGCGTCTTCGTAGTTGATTTCAACGTAACCGGCAGGTGATTTCTGATTGATAACCGGAACTTTTCGTGTGAGCGTTCCGGTATGGAACTGATATAGCAACCTGCCGGTTGAGAGAATGAACGGAAATTTTTCGTCCGGAGTTTCAGCAGGCTCAATAAAGTGCACCACGTGGAATTTGCCTTTGCCTCTTTTGAACTCGCCTTTGTGCAGGTATTTTGTACCCGGATGGGTCCTGTCTGGACAAGGCCATTGCAGGCCGACAGATTCAATCCTTTCAAAAGATATTCCGCCATAGATTGGCGTCACCGAAGCGATCTCATCCATGATTTCAGCAGCGTTTTCGTAGCGCATTGGGTAATCCAACTTGCTGGAAACATTGCAGATAATCTGCCAATCGTCACGGGCGTCGCCCGGCGGATTGACTGCTTTGCGAACGCGCTGGATGCGCCTCTCTGTGTTGGTGAATGTCCCGTCTTTTTCAGCAAAACAGAAAGAGGGAAGAACAACATCCGCGTACTGTGCTGATTCGGATAAAAATATTTCCTGTGAGATCAGGAACTCGACCTTCTCAAGAGCCTGTATAGTGCGATTAAGGTTCGGATCTGAAAGAGCAGGGTTTTCACCCATCATGTATAAGGCTCTGATTTTGCCCTGTTCGATTGCGTGAAATATTTCTACAACAGTAAGGCCGGTCCTTGGAGGCGATTTTCTACCCCAGGCCTTTTCAAATTCCGCACGTATCTGCGCATCTTCGACCGATTGGTATCCGGGATATACGTTGGGTAAAGCGCCAAGGTCACATGCTCCCTGGACATTGTTCTGGCCTCGCAGAGGATTGACGCCGGCTGATTCTTTGCCGACGTTGCCGGTCAGCATGGCAAGATTTGCCAGCGACAGGACATTATCCGTGCCCGTTGTGTGCTGGGTGATGCCCATGCTGAAAATAATGCTGGCCGTTTCTGCCTTTGCATAAATCCGCGCAGCTTCACGAGTCGCATCAGCAGGGACGGTCGTAATTTTCTCAGCCACTTCCGGCGTAAAGTTTTTGACAGCCTCGACGACTTTATCAAAATCCTCGGTGCGCTTATCGATGAAATCCTTGTCGTGCAGGTTCTCGCTTATGATGACATTTATCATGGCGTTTATTAGAGCCACGTCGGTGCCGGGTTGCTGTTGCAGGTGCAGCTTTGCGTGGCGCACTAAATCAATTCTTCTTGGGTCTGCTACAATAAGTGCAGCACCATTTCTGACCGCTGCTTCTTTGATATAAAGGGCGATGACCGGATGGGCCTCAGATGTGTTTGAGCCGATTACAAATATGCACTTGGCATTTCTTATCTCATCGATGGAGTTGGTCATAGCTCCGCTGCCGAACGCCCGTGCAAGACCTGCGACCGTTGATGCGTGACATAAGCGAGCACAATGGTCAACATTGTTTGTTCCGATGGCTGCCCGCATAAATTTTTGGAAGATGTAATTGTCTTCGTTAGTGCACTTAGCTGATGATAGACCTGCGATACTGTCAGGACCCGTTTCAAATTTAATTTTGCTCAACCGATCGGCTATTAGTTCTATTGCCTCCTGCCAGGTAGCCTTTTCAAATTTACCGTTTCGCTTTATCAACGGTGTCTTGAGCCTGTCAGGATGACCGACGAAGTCCATCGCAAATTTGCCCTTGACGCAAAGGTTGCCGTTGTTGGGAATATATTCCGGCTCAGTTGTAACCTTGACAATTCTGTTTTCTCTGGGATTGACATTCAGGTCGATCTGGCAGCCGACGCCGCAGTAGGTGCAGACTGTGCGGGTTTTTACAAGGTCTTTTTCCCTGCCCTTACCGACGGCGGTTCGTTCGACCATCGCGCCTGAGGGACAAACCGCTATACATCCTCCGCAGAGAACGCAGGTACTATCAAGAAGGTTTTTTCCGAACGCGGTGGAGACTTGCATATCATCAGGCTTTCCGGCAAAAGTCAATGCTTCTGCCATCGGCACCTCTTCGCAGTAATTAACACACAGGCCGCACAGGATGCACTTGTCTGGGTCATAGAGTATTGCTTCATTGTTGGACGTGTAATTCGGCTCGACCAGCCGTCGCTTTGCGGGTCCAAAATATGCTTCGTCGGCCTGATAGCGGTAGGCGTAGTCCTGCAATTTACACGCGCCATCGCTGTCACAGCTCGTGCATGCCACCCTGTGCTGTGAGAGAATCAACTCGATAATAGTCTTTCTTATGGCAGCGATTTCTTCGTTTTCGGTGCATACCTTCATTCCTTCTGCTGCCGGCGTGTTGCAGGATGTGGTTAGACCCGGCTGTCCCTCTATCTGCACAAGACATAGTCGGCAACTGCCAATGGGCTGAACACGTGGGTCATAGCACAAATGTGGAATGTCAATATCAGCAGCCTTCGCCGCCTCAAGAATGGTTGTACCTTCAGGCACCTTAACTTTTTTGCCGTCGATTTGTAGGCAAATTTCTTTCATTGTGTTCTGTTATGCAAAAGGAGTTTTTATGCCGATACTTTTTGAATACCTGCCTCGAAATCTTCCGGGAAAAGCTCCAACGCCGAGAGTACTGGCAGCGGAAACGCCTGGCCCATGCCGCACGTTGATGCGACAACAGCGGCTTTGCCAATTTCGCACAATTGTTTCAAATCCTGTGCCGATCCGTTTCCACGAGAGAGTTTGTCAACGATTTCTTTCATTCTGATTGTTCCGATTCGACAGGGCGCGCAACGGCCGCAAGATTCGGCTCCGTAAAATTCGAGCAAGATCGACACGATGTCGACTGCGCTTTTACCCTGTTCGTATACAATTACTCCTGCGGTTCCAATACTGCTTCCCGCCTGACGGATTGCTTCTGAGGTGAGTTTACATGTTAGAGCATCTAATTTTAGAAGTGCGCTGGTTCCGCCGCCGGGTTGCACCGCCTTTATAGGGCGAGCGTTTTTTGTCCCCTTGCCGAATTCTTCGATGAATTCTTCAAGTGTTCCCGCTCCCATCTCAAGCTCGAAAACTCCGGTCTGCTTGACATCTCCGGATAGGGAAAAAAGCCTCGTTCCAGGCTCTTTTTTAGTCCCCAATTTGTGGTATTCCTCGATGCCTTTGGACATAATTACGGGAATATTTGCAATCGTTTCGACGTTGTTGACGACGGTGGGTTTTCCAAAAAGACCCCGTTGACTCGGATAGGGGGGTTTAAGTCTGCTCATCGCCCGGCGAGTCTCAAGCGAGGCGATAAGAGCAAATTCTTCGCCGGCAATGTACGGTCCTCGGCCCTTGACGACCTGCAGACGCACTGAAAACCCTGAGCCTAAGATATTGTCGCCGAGCAGCGATACTTTTTCTGCTTCGAGGACAAGTTTTTCCCACAGCTTGGCTGTGTCTTCGTATTCGCCTTTGATGTAGATATAGGTTTGTTGTGCTCCTATTGCGTAAGCTGCGATCAGAATTCCTTCGAGCACCGCCCAGGGATCGCTATCGAGCAGGACTTTGTCCTTGAACGTTCCAAGTTCGCCTTCGTCAGCGTTGCAAATTAGGTATTTTGGGGTCTGTTTTTCCTGCGCGGTGAAAGCCCATTTGGCTCCTGTGGGAAATTCTGCACCGCCCCTGCCGGTAAGCCTATATTGTTTAATTTGGCTAATTACAGACGCAGGGTCCATGGCGAGCGATTTCTGAAGGCCTTGCAGGCCGCCCAGAGATTTGTAAGCATCCAAATCGAGCGGATAGTATTTGCCAATCCTTTGTGTTAGGACTTTAGTTTCCTTCATTTTGACTGTCGGCCTCCAAGCCAACTTTGAAATCACCGTAGCAGGTTAGCGCACCATAGATCCGGGCCTCCGCGACGCCGGTTTTGGCTGCGAGGTCTGAGACGACCTCTTTCGGCACGAATCCGAATGTGTCCTGGACCTTACCCAGGACCATAAATAGGTTTTCGCTGGTCACTTCGCCGACACTTTCAAGCAAATCCTGATAGGGTGCATGGCTGAATTTTTCCATGGTTTTCCGTTAGTGTAATGTATAGCTTTGCGCGCTTTACAGGCCTCGTCCTCGATTGATGAAACACTTAGATGAGAACCAGCCACTTTCGCACGAACTGAATTATACAGTGGGCTGAGTTGTCGGGCAACAGCACTATTGGCGGGTCCGAGGAAATACAGAAATTTGGTTGCAAACAAGACTGTCTGAGACTATAAAAAAGCGGTATTTAGGCCAGCCCATATTTCGCGGAGTCGCAAATAAGGGCCCTTAAAGAATTTAATAAAAGCAAGGGATGACCTATGAAGCTTGATCCAACGAAGATGAAGGACTGGCAGATTGCAGAAGCTGCCGAAGAAAACATGAAACCTGTTAGTCAACTGGCCGGGGAAATGGGCCTGAGAGAAGATGAGTTGATCCCCATGGGTCGGCGATTGGCAAAAGTCGACCATCAAAAGGCTCTCTCCCGCTTGAAGGGTGCTCCCGCAGCAAAGTACATTGATGTTACGGCAATTACACCTACGCCACTCGGAGAGGGTAAAACAACCACCGCTATTGGCCTGATTGAGGGACTTGGTAAGATAGGCAAGTCTGTTGTTGGCGCAATCCGTCAGCCCAGTGGCGGGCCCACATTCAACATAAAAGGCTCGGCAGCTGGCGGAGGTTTGGCTCAGTGCATTCCGCTAACGCCGTTTTCCATCCGGCTTACTGGTGATATCGATTGCATAACCAACGCCCATAATCTCGCGATGGTCGCTCTTACCTCACGCATGCAGCACGAAAGAAACTACGACGACGCGAAGCTTGCCAAGCGCAATCTCAAACGAATAGATATTGACCCGGAGCGGGTTCAGATGCACTGGGCGATGGATTTTTGCGCTCAAGCCCTCCGCAATATCCGGATTGGGCGGGGCGGGAAAATGGATGGCTACGAGATGGATTCAGGCTTTCAAATCACCGTCTCGAGCGAAGTAATGGCAATACTTGCTGTCGCAAAAGACCTCAAGGATCTTCGAGACAGAATCGCCAGGATTGTTGTCGCCTACGATAAAAAAGGCAATGAGGTAACGGCAGCCGACCTTGAGGTTGATGGTGCTATGACTGCTTGGATGGTCGATGCGGTGAATCCGAATCTGTTGCAGACAGTGGAAGGCCAGCCCGTATTTGTGCACGCTGGACCATTTGCGAATATCGCTGTCGGCCAAAGCTCCATTATAGCCGATATGCTCGGGACAAAATTGGGCGAGTACCACATAACTGAAAGCGGCTTTGGAGCCGACATTGGTTTCGAAAAGTTCTGGAATATAAAGTGCCGTATGTCGGGCCTGATACCGAACGCGGTAGTAATTGTCGCAACCATCCGTGCTTTGAAGATGCACGGCGGTGGGCCAACCGTAAAGCCGGGCCTGCCGTTGAGCGAAGAATACACCACAGAAAATCTTGAGCTTGTTGAGAAAGGCTGTGAGAACCTCATTGCCCATATCGAAACTGTCAAAAAGAGTGGCGTTCGGCCGGTCGTTTGCGTAAACAGTTTCCATACCGACACCAAGGCCGAGATCGAGTTTGTGTGCAAAGTCGCTGAGCAGCATGGCGCTTTGGCAGCAGTTTCTGATCACTGGCTAAAAGGTGGTGACGGCGCAATAGAGCTGGCGGAAGCAGTCGTCCAGGCCTGCAACGAGAAGAATGAATTTAAATTCTTGTATGGTCTGGAGACGCCTTTAAGAGAGCGAATCGAGCTGATTGCTAAAGAGGTCTATGGAGCGAAAGGTGTCACCTACATCGATGGCGCGCTGGAAAAGGCCAAGGCCTTTGAGGCTGATCCAAAGGCCAGTGAATTAGGTACGTGTATGGTCAAAACGCACCTTAGCCTATCGCACGACCCGGACTTAAAGGGTAAACCCACTGACTGGGAGCTGCCCATTCGTGACATTCTTGTTTATAAGGGCGCTGGTTTTATCGTGCCGGTTGCGGGCGCTATCAAGCTAATGCCCGGCACGGCATCAGACCCGGCGTTTCGTCGCATCGATGTTGATGTAAAAACTGGAAAAGTTCAAGGTCTTTTCTAAACTGTGTTATCTCGTGTTTTTCTGAATTTGAGTAGCTATGCAACCAGTACTTCAATTAGCTCTGGATCACGAGAATCTTGCCCGTGCCGTCAAGGTCGCCAAAGAGGCGATGGCAGGTGGTGTGGACTGGCTGGAAGCAGGAACGCCGCTAATCAAAAGTGAGGGTCTGGATGCGGTCCGTGCCCTGAGACGTGAATTTCCATCTGCAACCATAGTTGCTGACATGAAGATTGTGGATGCTGGCCGGTTGGAAACCGAGTGTGCTGCCAAGGCGGGTGCGAATATCATCCACGTGCTTGGCACAGCTTCGGACGCAACCATTGCTGAGTGCATCGAGGCTGCCCGACGCTACGATGCGAAAATCACCGTGGACCTGATTGGACTTCAAAGCAGAGAAAGAATGGTTCAACGGGCAAAAGAAGTTGAGCTTATGGGAGCACTCGCGGTTTGTATACACACACCGATAGATATGCAGATGCGAGCAGAGCTGCCTTTCGAAGACCTAAAGGCTATTGCCTCGGCGATTAATATTCCTGTCGCCGTTGCGGGGGGAATTAATTCTGAAACTGTTGTTGATGCGATTAACTTCGGCGCAAGCATAATTATCGTTGGCGGCGCGATTACAAAGTCGCCGAATGCGAAAAAGGCTACTGAGGATATGAAACGTGCTATGACTACGCGTGTTCGGGTTGAGACTGCTTTTTTCAAGCGTGGTGATGAGAAAAGCATTGCTGAAGTTTTAGCAAAGACCTCCGCCGCCGATGTTACCGAAGCGCTGCACAACACCGGCGAATTAGCGGGCATTATACCGATAGTGCAAGGCGCCAAGATGGTGGGTCGCGCACTAACTGTGTGGACATATCCGGGCGATTGGAGCAAGCCCGTTGAAGCGATAGACATTGCTGAAGAAGGTCAGGTGCTCGTCATTGATGCGGGCGGTATGCCGCCAGCCGTTTGGGGCGAAAAGGCCACCAAAAGTTGTCTGCAACGCAAACTTGCAGGGGTTGTTATCAATGGTGCTATTCGAGATGTTGCAAACATTCGTGAGATGCAATTTCCTGCTTTTGCGAAACTAATCACTCCGGTTGCCGGTGAGCCGAAAGGACGCGGCTTGATTGACGTGCCTTTGAGATTCGGTGGTCAAGACATACGCAGCGGTGACTGGGTTGTAGGTGACGACGATGGCGTTGTTGTGATTCCAAAAGAAAAGGCCGTCGAAGTCGCAAATCGTGCGCAGGCAGTTGTTGAACGTGAAGAGCGAGAGATGGCTGAGATTGACCAAGGCAGTACACTGGGTAAGGTCTCAGAACTTATGCGATGGGAGCAGTTGAGCAAGAAAAATAGCAAAAATGTCAGCAACAAAAAGTAATTTAACTGAGATTGCTGAATCACAGCTTGACGCTGTCAGGCTGCTGATTGATCGGATAGACGAAAAGGCATCAGGCAGACTTATGGAGATGATGTTGCGAGCCGGCAGTGTATTCATAACCGGCCAGGGAAGAAGTGGTCTTGTTGCTCAGTGCCTTGCTACGCGACTCGCCCAGATGGGACTCAACATATATATTCCCGGCCATGCGATATGCAGAAAAATTGAGAAGGGCGATTTGTTAATCGCGATTTCCTGCCGGGGGACAACCAGGACAACTGTTGAGTTTGCCCGAATTGCTAAAGACGTTGGTGCAGAAGTTGCTGTTGTGACTGCCTTCAAAAAATCCACTTTGACTGAACTTGCGAACCATGTTGTATTGATTCCTTCAAATGATGCAGACATTAGAGCACAGAGCAGGGATATCGTTGGCCCAGAAAATAACACGCTATTTGAAGAAACAGCACTTTTGTACTTTGATGCACTTGTGGTTATTCTGCTCGGGCGAAAAGGAATTTCCAAAAGCATAATAAGCCAACGACATACGAATCTTGAATGAGTTTGTTGGATTTTTCAGGGAGTAGACAATGGCAGCGCAGATTATAGATGGTAAACGGGTGGCCGCGGATATGCGGGCGGAACTAAAAGAGGAGGTAGCTAAGTTAAAGGGAAAGGGCATCGTGCCGGGTCTTGGTGTCATCTTGGTTGGAGAAGACCCAGCTTCACAGTCCTATGTCACCGCCAAAGAGCGCACTTGCGAAGATATAGGAATATATTCCGACGACAATCGCTTGCCTGCTGAGACCCCTCAGCAAGATTTGATGGCACTGGTCGAGCGGATGAACAAAGACCCGAAAATCCACGGGATATTAGTGCAATTACCTTTGCCTAAACATCTCAATGAAGCTGAAGTACTTCTTAAAATTGATCCTGCCAAAGATGTAGATGGATTTCATCCAATGAATGTTGGAAAAATGGTAGTGGGAGAAAAAGCTTTTCTACCCTGTACGCCACACGGCGTAATTCAACTGCTCATTCGCAGCGGCGTGAAAATCGAAGGAGCTGAGGTCGTTATTGTTGGCCGAAGTAATATCGTCGGCAAGCCTCTTGCTAATATGCTGATACAGAAAAGTGCTACCGGCAACGCTACAGTTACTGTCTGCCATACGCGCACCAAAGACCTCGATTCTCACACAAAAAGGGCGGATATTGTCATTGCGGCGGCGGGTCGACCGAACACAATCACCGCAGACATGGTAAAAGAAGGTGTAGTGGTCATTGATGTCGGCGTAAATAGGGTTGAAGACGCAACGAAAAAGAGGGGTTACCGCCTTGTGGGTGATGTTGATTTTGAAGCTGTAAAGGAAAAGGCCTCACTAATTACTCCGGTACCGGGGGGCGTCGGCCCGATGACAATAACTATGTTGTTGTATAATACCGTCGAGTCGGCAAAAAATGTCGCCGGACTAAATAAATAATGAATGAACTACTATATCGAAAAGTGGCCTAATAAGTGAGGATCGGTACAAATGTCAAAATTCAAAGAAGCACTAAAAAGCGGACAATTTGTCGTAACAAGTGAAGTTGGTCCTCCTAAAGGAGTGAATATCGACAAATGTCTCGATGAAGCGGAATCTATAAAAAAAAGGGTTACAGCTTTTAATGTTACCGACCTGCAGAGTGCTGTGATGAGATTCGGGTCGCTTGCTACTTGTCGGCTCTTACTTGAGCGTGGTATGGAGCCGATATTGCAGATGACATGTCGGGACCGCAATCGTTTGGCCTTACAATCAGATCTTTTGAGCGCTTATGGATTGGGAATTGAGAATGTCTTATGTTTGACTGGTGATCATCAACAATTGGGCGACCATCAGGAAAGCAAAGGAGTCTTTGACCTCGATTCAGTACAATTGCTTGAAGCTGCAAAAACTCTGGAGCAGGGTAAAGATTTAGCTGGACATGAGCTGGATGGAAGCCCGGAATTCTTCCTCGGAGCGGTAGCTGCGCCGGAGTTTGATCCGCTTGAGCTTCATATCGTCAAACTGCAAAAGAAAGTAGAAGCCGGAGCAAGGTTTTTTCAGACACAGGCTGTTTACGATACCGAAAAGTTCAAGCAGTTTGTAAAACAAATCCGCGGTCTCAACGTACCGGTTATGGCAGGCATTGTAATATTGAAATCTGCCGGGATGGCTCGGTATATGAATGAAAATGTTGCCGGCGTGAACGTCCCGGAGCAATTGATTGAGCAGTTGAAAAAGGATAAACAAAAAGCGAAGTCCGGCCGTACGGGTATTGAAATCGCCGTGAGAATTATCAAGGAAATTAGAGACTCTTGTAACGGTATCCACATAATGGCTTTGGGCTGGGAAGATAAGATACCAGCCATTCTTGATGAAGCTGGACTGTAAACTCTTATAAGGAGAACTATAAAGAATGCACGCTACTATCCAGAAATCATTGGATGAAATCATCGACTTTTTAGAAGAAGGCGAAAAAGTCTTTGTTGTTGGCTGCGGCAACTGTGCGGAAAAGTGCCGATCAGGAGGCCAGCAGGAAACCGAGCAAATGAGACAACGTTTACAGGCAAAGGGCGTAAACGTAGTCGGTGCCGCAGCAACCGAAAGCGGCAAAAGTCTTTGTAAGCTTTCACTTACCAGGAATTTGCTTAACGTTGAGCATAAAGAGCAAGCCGAGAAAGCCGACTCTTTCCTGGTTCTTGCCTGTGGTCAGGGCATCCATACCGTAATAGATGCAACCGACGGTGCAAAAGTCCACCCCGGTTGTGATACAATCTTCGGTGGTGAGACCGTAACTGATGAATTTATAACCGAGTACTGTTCACTTTGTGGTGAATGTGTTGTGGAAACCACCGGCGGGCTTTGTCCTTTGACATTGTGCTCAAAAGGGCTTCTTAACGGCCCCTGCGGCGGCGCAAAAGACGGAAAGTGTGAAGTAAATCCCGACCGTGATTGCGGATGGATACTTATATTCGAAAGGTTGAAAGAACTCGGAAAGACAGATAATCTGTACACATATATAAAGCCCAAAAATTATTCAAAATGGAATAAACCTCGCAATTTGAAGAATATTACCACCTCGCCTACTTTTGTTTTTGACGCGGGTCAGTTTTCTCCGCTTGAAAAAGAGTAGGCTTTTGAAAAATGGCAGAGGTAGGAATAATACACGCTTGATGCAGATTTTCCACAACTTATAAAAGTATTAGGGAGTGAAATGTGAGCAAAAAAATGGTTAGTAGAAAATATCCGATTGTCTGGATACAAGGGGCTGGTTGCACAGGCTGCTCGATATCAGTATTGAACTCAGTCAGTCCCCGAATACAGAACCTTTTACTTGATGAGTTAGTGCCCGGCCACCGGCTTAATCTACTGTTCCACGCGACAATAATGGCCGGCCAGGGTGAACCGGTTATCAAAGTTCTAAAGGACACCGAAAAGAACAGAAAGGGTGGCTACATACTTGTTGTCGAAGGTGCAATTCCTACCGCACAAGGCGGGATTTATGGAAGCATCGGCGAACGCGACGGCAAGCATTTAACCATCCTGCAGAGCGTGCAGGAGCTTGGCAGAAATGCGCTGCTTACAATTTCGCTCGGTACCTGTTCTGCCTTCGGCGGAATCCCCGCAGCCGAGTCTAATCCCACACTTTGCAAAGGTGTAAAGGACATCTTTGACGAAAAGCAAATTGACACGCCTGTTATCAACGTGCCGGGTTGTCCGCCGCATCCTGACTGGTTTGTCGGCACTGTCTCAGCGATATTGTTCTCAGGTATTCAGGCTCTTGATTTAGATGATTTAGCTCGACCGAGGCTTTTCTATGGCAAGTTGATCCACGAGAACTGTCCCAGAAGGGCCGACTTCGATAAGGGGAAATTCGCCAAGGTTCTTGGCGATGCGGGTTGTATGTACGAGTTAGGCTGTAAGGGCCATTATACTTATGCTGATTGTCCGCTGAGGCAGTGGAATAATGGTGTGAGTTGGTGTGTCAAGGCGGGCTCTCCGTGTCTTGGATGTGTTGAGCCGGAGTTTCCGGATGGTACATCGCCAATGTATGAGAAGGTTACTTTCGAGGAATTGAAATGCCTACAAAAATAAAGATCGACCCCATCACAAGGATAGAAGGTCACATGGCTGTTGAAGCTGTGATAGACGATGGCGTCGTCAAGGATGCTAAAAGTGCCGGCACACTTTTTAGAGGTTTTGAGATAATTCTGCGCGGCAGGGATCCCCGTGACGCTAACCGTCTTACACAGCGTATATGTGGCGTTTGTCCCACTGCGCATGCAACAGCCTCGGCACTGTGTCTTGATGATGCCTTCGGCCTGGAAGGTAAAATCCCTGATAACGGCAAACTCCTTCGAGCGCTCATACTTGGCTCGAACTTTTTGCAGTCGCATATTTTACATTTTTACCACCTCGCAGCGTTCGACTATGTCGATGCAGTTGGTGCTGTGGGTGATTTGGCACCTTTTGTGCCGCGATATGAAGGTGATTATAGAGTATCGGGCAGGGCAAATGCCGAACTGGTGGAGCACTATATAAAAGCGCTCGATATCAGGCGTAAATGTCAGGAAATGCTTTCAATCTTTGGTGGAAAAATGCCGCACAATGTCGGCATTGTCCCCGGCGGTGTCACTGAGAAACCGACCGAAGATAAAATTACCAACTTCCTGTGGCGGTTGAATGAGATACGCGACTTTGTTGACAACATCTACATACCGGATGTGATAGCTGTAGCAAAGGCTTATTCGGATTATTTCGAGATTGGCGCAGGCTGTCGAAGGCTTCTCGCTTACGGCGGCTTCGATCTGCCGAAGGGCAAATTATTCAAGTCGGGAATTGTCTATTCGAATCTTAAAAGTGAGCCGTTCGCTAAGGAGAATATCACTGAAGATGTGAAACATTCCTGGTATGCGGATTCGGATTCTGGGAAAAACCCAGCCCAGGGCCAAACAAGGCCGGAGCCTAAGAAAAAACAGGCATACTCATTTTTGAAGTCGCCACGATATAACGGCGAGGTTTGTGAACTCGGTCCATTGGCTCGAATGGTGAATAACTATGTTCAGGCAGACGCCAAGACGAAGGAACTTATTGATTCGGCTCTTGGAGAACTCGGAGCGGGTGTGGATGCTTTGTTCTCCGTGCTTGGCAGACATGCCGCCCGTGCTCTCGAAGCCAAACTTGTTGCTGATTCTATGGTCGATTGGCTCACAAGCCTAAAGCCGAATGAGCCGAGCATAATTGACAGTGATATTCCTGAGCGTGGCCAAGGTGCAGGTTTGACTGAAGCTCCTCGTGGAGCGGTAGGGCACTGGATAAGCATCGAGGATAGCAAGACCGAACGGTATCAGGTCATAACACCCACCGCCTGGAATGCCTCGCCGAAAGACGATAAGGACCAGCCTGGGCCAGTGGAACAGGCAATAATAGGTACAAAAGTTGAGGACAAAGACAATCCCTTTGAAATTGTACGAATTGTGCGTGCGTTTGATCCGTGTCTGGCTTGTTCGGTTCATTTGCTCGACGCCAAGCGAAATGAATTAGGGATCTTTAGGGTTGTTTAGCTTTAGCCCATATTTATCCCCCAAGCTTGTCCTGAGCGGAGTCGAAGGATTTATTTGGGGGTTGTTTAGCCTTTGGAAAAACAGAAGTCAATAATATGCAGATAAAAACCGGTGCCAATTTAGTAGTAGCTTCGGAGAAAAATCGCAGTGCCATCAGGCGTATTTTGATTGTTGGCATTGGCAATATCCTGCTGAAGGATGAAGGTATTGGTGTGCATGTGGTAGGGCAGTTACAGAAGCAGGATTTGCCAGGTAATGTAGAAGTAATTGACGGCGGAACTGCTGGACTGGATATATTGCTCTCGCAAAAGGAGCCGTACAAGCTCGTGGTCATCGATGCAATCAGAGCAGGCGGAGAACCTGGCACTATTTACAAAACACGATTAAACGCGTGGCATCCTCAAGCGCAGCTTGGGGATGGTTTAAGAACAGCCATCGCCAAAACCTTCGGTTTTGACGCTGCCACCCGAACCCGGCAGTCACAAATGAGTCTGCATCAAGTTGGTTTGTTTGATGCCCTCAGGGTCGCTGAAAAGATAAAATGTGCGCCTGAGGAAGTTATGGTGATAGGTGTTGAACCGTCGGAGATTAGTCCCGGCTTAGAGCTGACGACACAAGTGAGGCAGAGTGTGCCTCGAGTAGTCAAAGAAGTGTTAAAGGAAATTGAAGATGTTGTACACAGAGAATAAGCCCATCGATGAAATCCTTCAGTCGCTCGGCAAGGAAAAGAAAATCTTTTTGCTCGCTTGCAACGGCTGCGCTGAAGTTTGCGAAACCGGAGGCCAGGAGGCTCTTTCGGCGCTCGAAGCTGAGCTAATAAAAGCAGGCAAGAACATAACGGGCGAGTGCCTGGTGGATTTTCTATGCAATAAAATGTTGGTGGCAGCTCGGCTATGCAGAGAAATGCCGAAACTGAAGCAATCAGATTCTATTTTGGCGCTCACTTGCGGTATCGGCGTCCAGGCAGTTTCCAAAGTTGTGGACACGGTTGTGCATCCTGGTGCCAATACGGTTTCGTTGGGCGGATTGCTGGGGCTATGGCCATCGGATGAGCGTTGCCAGGCGTGTGGTGACTGCGCGCTGGATTATACCGGAGGCATATGCCCGATTACGTTCTGTGCCAAGGGTCTGCTTAATGGGCCTTGTGGCGGGGCAAAGGATGGAAAGTGCGAAGTCGATGCTGAGAAAGATTGTGGCTGGCAGTTGATTTATGAAAGGCTCCGGAAACTTGGCCGATTGGACAATCTTAAAAGTGTACACACGGCCCGGAACCACAGCAAAATGCTGCCGTCGAGCCAGTTACGCAGGACGTCTTTTTACGACATCGAGCAGGACTGAATTCAGATAGGAGGCTTTTAAGAAATGCAACTGACCGAGCTTTTTAGAAAAGGTAAGTGTGTTGTCACTTGTGAAGTTGGGCCGCCGAAAGGCATCGAAATAGAGCACCTTCTTGATGAGTTGGAGTCTTTGAAAGACCGCATTGATGCTTTCAATGTAACTGATTTGCAAAGCTCTGTGATGAGAGTTGGCTCGTTGGCAACGTGCCGACTTTTGAAGGATAGAGGCATGGAGCCTGTTATGCAGTTGACATGCCGGGACCGCAATAGATTGGCCTTGCAGTCTGATGTCTTAAGCGCCGCGGTACTGGGAATTGAGAATCTCTTGTGCCTTACGGGCGACCATCCTACGTTGGGTGACCATCCGCAGGCAATGGCCGTTTTTGATCTTGATTCGGTACAGCTCTTGTCTGCGGTTAAGCAGTTAATGGCCGGCAAGGACATGGCGGGAAATGGCTTGGAAGGTCAGTCGCCGAAGTTTTGTCTGGGGGCTGTGGTCAATCCAGGTGCGGATCCTATAGAGCCACAAATAATGAAGATGGAGACAAGGGTCGAGGCCAGTGCAGAGTTCTTTCAGACTCAGGCGGTTTACGAAGTGGACAAGTTCGCCAGCTTTATGCAAAAGATCGAGCACCTGAAGGTGCCGGTCATGGCGGGAATTATATTCTTAAAATCGCCCGGCATGGCCAAGTTCATGAATGAAAATGTTGCGGGCATTCACGTTCCGGATGAGATTATCAATGAGTTAGCCGGCGTAGGTAAAGAAAAGCGAGTCGAAAAGAGCCTGGAAATTTCCGCACGTCTAATCAAAGAGCTTAAGAAGTTGTGCCAAGGCATTCACATAATGTCGTTAGGCTGGGAAAGGCACGTAGCCACCGTGCTCAATATGTCAGGGCTATGATATATTCAGTTTAAACCAGCCTAATAAGCCTCACAACAAGAACACGTCAGCTTTTACTTTTCGCCCTTGCTTTCGGCTTTTATTGACGTCAGTTGATTAGTTTGGTAGTATTCTCAGAGTTGATGTCTTTGTTGTGTTCTTTGAAATAAAGGGAGAACAGGCCCGATGGCAAAAGTTCCATCCAGAGTTATAGAACTTGTGGCTAAGCCACTCGTAGAAACCTTCGACCATAAAATCGATGCCTACCGTTCGCAAGTTTTTCCTCGAAGCCAGAAAGCCATTTGTAAACATAAAAAGTGACATATATCAAGTTCTGAGTTGCCACCAACAGCAAATGAATAGACAATCTCGTTTACGAACTCTACGGTCTAAACGAAGAAAAAATAAAAATCGTGCAATTAAATACGTAGTACAAAAGAGGGAAACCAAGTATTCCGTCAGACAGATTTTGATAAATTGTCATTCCGCACCCATTCGGATGCGCTGAAGGGGGTGCTTTGATGCGGAATCCAGACATTCGATGGATGTGGATTCCTGCTCCCTCGACTGCACTCGGGACAGGTTTCGCAGGAATGACACCATCAATGGAGTTTGACCGGATAATAAGATCAAAAGCAAGAAAACGGAATGTTACTTATGGAGGATACTAATGGCAAAAATTATTAAGGTGCGATGTACGGGTTCGGGCCAGCATGTCAACGAGATTGATTTGGAAGATGTGCTTGGGCCCAATGTCGTGATACATGGCACGCCGATTGACACCGGTCGGCCGATCCCTGAACGCATCATTAGAAAGTGTGAGGTTTGCATCGAGGGCAAAGTCATCATCACGCGTGAGATGATTGAGAAGAATGTTTAATACCACAGAGCAAGGTCTTGTTGCCGGATACTCATAAGATATTCCAGGAACAATTACGCTAATTGAGCTAAATCCGAAATCCTAATATCGAAATCCGAAACAAATCCTAATTACCAAAATTCAAATTACCAAAACAACAAGTTTTGATAAATTTGAACATTATAGTTTTGAGACGCCCCAGCATAGTCCTTCGGCGTATTGTTTCATATTTAGGATTTCGTGCTTCTTATTTCGAGACAATGAAACAGATTTAAATTATTAAGCAGCGCTTTAGTATTAAAATAAATGGTATCTACCGGGAACTAAAATGCCAAAAATCGTAAAAGTTAGATATGCTTTTTAATTTGAAACTGCAGGCAACTAAATAGAACCTGCGTGACTCACAATACGTCAAAATCTTATATAAAAAAGGCCGCTTAAATAGCGGCCATTTTGTTCAGGGCTCAGCGCTGGACTGTTTGCGCCTATACGTCATCGTGGTCATCATCGCTGTCAGGGGCTTGTTCCTCTAAGTTGTCGACGTTTTCTCTGGGATGTGCGTGCTCGTAGACCTCTTTTAACTTCCTTGTAGTAAGATGCGTGTAGATCTGAGTTGTTGATAACGACTGATGGCCGAGCAATTCCTGCACACTTCTTAGGTCCGCACCGTTGTTTAACATATGCGTTGCGAAGCTATGGCGCAACGTGTGTGGACTGATTGACGGATCCAAGCCCGCCATTTTTAAGTATTTGTCCATCTTGCGGCGAACACTGCGGGTACTTAGCCGCCTGCCGTGCTTGTTAACGAACAGCACTTTGGAGTCGAAATTTCTGTTACTTTGCGCTCGTTTGTTCTTGAACTCTATATAATATTGAATTACCTGCAGGGCTGAGGAACTAATCGGTGCGATTCTCTCTTTTTTGCCTTTGCCTCTAACATGTATTACTTCACCGAGAAAATCAATGTCATCCATATTTAACGCAACGAGTTCGCTGACTCTTATTCCGGTACTGTATAGTGTCTCCAGAATGGCCCTATCCCTAACACCGAGCCAGTTGTCTGTTGGTGGTGTTTCGAGCAATTTCTTTACTTCCTCGTATTCGAGAAAGCGCGGAAGCTTCTTCTCTTGCTTTGGCGTTCTAATAACTGCGAGTGGATTGGAGTCAAGCCGGTTTGTCTTAATAAGGAATTTGTAAAAGCTTCGAAGTGTAGCCAACTTCCTTGCGATCGTTGCTTTGGAGTACTGCTTTTCATTCAGATGTGCCAGATAAGCTCGCGCTGTATTGACATCCACCGATAGGAGCAGTTCATCCAGTTTAAGATCGGCTTTTGTCGCCACTGCAGTACCCGGCCCAACCTGTTGTTGAGCCAGTGACTCTGGTCCGTGAGCAGAAACTTTATCGCCCAGAGTACCGTCAAGAAACTCACCAAACTGGCTCAAATCAGCGCCATAACACTTAGCCGTGTGCTCGGAGAATCTTTTCTCAAATTTTAGGTAGTCTAGGAACTGTTGGATAATTGCACTGTCTGCTTCCATAAGTATGCCTGCCTAATTTTTTGATATACCGAAGTTATTTCCTATCGTTAACAACTATCATCCTGAATCGTGTAAGGACTCAACAGGCGACTTTAATTTTGCCTGTCTGCATCTTTTAATCTACATGAACTTTTGTCTGTGTATTTTTGTGCAACAGTCCCTCCGCCTGGCAAACGAGTGTCTGCGTAAGCTTGAAACTCACTACAGCCGCGTCGAACCAATCGAAATTTGTTCGTTTATTTTTCGCCTGCTCTACAAGAGCGTCTAAAAGTTCATCTTCACGGCCATCCTCATAACGGAATATAAATTTTTCCGTCCCCTTATTTAAAATTAGTTGATGTCGTATTGATTTCATTTCTGCAGTGTATTGATCCAATTTCCTTTGTAGATTATGGATATTGGTAAAACCTTTAGTATCCTTTATCGGTCCAAAAGAAGCTTCCTTAAGCCCAACATGATATTTTTCTTCAGCACGATTTAATGCAATCGATGCTTTGGGAAACGCTACAACGCTTTTATCGGCCAATAAGAGTGGTGGCTTTACAAATTGAACGTGAATGTGGGCAGATTAGGACAAATTTAAAAAATTGTCACTTGAGCTGGTTTGTTTGGCATATGTCAGTGTATGGCCCGGTAGAAAAGTATTCCCCCCTGTTCTTCTGAGGTTATAAGACCCTTTTTTTGAAGGCCGATGAGATATCCTAAGGCCCCATCTGTTCCGATATCCAGACCTGAGCAGATATCGCTCAACGAACAGGGCCTGCGTTTCAGCATTGATAGTAGGGCTTCCATTGTGCTGACTTGATCGGGTCGAATGTGGTGGCGAACCACAAAATCTGTCACTACCTCACAACTTGGTCCCAGCTTCGCGGCTATAGCCTGAAGCTCTTCTGGGCTTAGTCTCTCGATGTTAGGATCGGCCGTTGGACGAACGGCTGTGTTGAGCTGAACCTTATCTGGGCGAATTTGTTCCACCGCCTTTTTTATTTTCTTGATTTGCTCGGCCTCAGTATTCAGGCCTTTAACGAGAAAAACCTCAAGCCACATTTGACCGGCGAACTCATTCCTGAACGCACATAATCCGGAAATGAGCTGCTCGATACTGATATCCCTATGTGGACGATTCACTTTCTGGAAAGTCTCTTCATCGCCAGCATCCAGCGAAGGCAGCACCACATCGGCTCTAGCACAGTCGGACCTTACACCTTTCCAGTACAGTAAAGTGCCATTAGTCAGTATGGCTACTGGGATACTGGTGATTTCTTTGACACCGTCAATCAGCTTGCCGAGTTGGGCATGCAGTGTAGGTTCACCCGAACCACTAATAGTGATATAATCGGCCTGCACACCTTCGGCCAATTTTTCTCTTAGCTCGGTGAGCACCTGTTCAACGTCAACGAAGTTTTTGCGTTGTGTGATTTTGTTAGTTGTCTTACCAAGTTGACAGTATACACAGTCCAGGGTGCAAACTTTAGCTGGTATAATGTCGAGTCCTAAACTAAGGCCCAGTCTTCGGGATGGTACCGGGCCATACGAATATCTACACTGATCAGCCAATTTTCTACCCACGTACGATTTCGAATATTCTCTTGCATGTTTTTAGCAGATATTCAAGCCAGTCTATAGGAATCATGCTCGCAGCGTCAGATTTTGCTTTTTCCGGCTCGTTATGAACTTCGATGTAAAGGCCGTTTGCACCTGCAGCAACGGCTGCTTTAGCCAGTATGGGGGCCATTTCACGTTGTCCTGCACTGGTGCTACCAAGCCCCCCAGGTTGCTGTGTGCTATGGGTTGCGTCAAAGACCACCGGACAACCAAAACCCTTCATGGCCTCGATGGCTGTCATGTCATTGACCAGCCGATTATACCCGAAAAATGTGCCCCGCTCAGTAAGTATAATTTTGTCGTTATGACAAGCATGGATTTTTTCAACCACATTTTTCATCTCTCCTGGCGATAGGAATTGGCCCTTTTTCACATTTACTGGCTTACCAGTATTAGCACAGGCACAAATCAAATCTGTTTGTCTGCATAAAAAAGCAGGCACTTGAAGGCAATCAACGACCTCGCCAGCTTTAGCAGCCTGAGAGGGTTCATGTACGTCCGTCATGATCGGTAAGTTCGTTGCCTTACGGACTGCCGAAAGAATCTCCAGACCTTTTTCCAATCCGGGACCTCTGAAGCTGGATATGCTACTGCGGTTGGCCTTGTCAAAACTGGCCTTAAAAATTGTACCAACTTTAGTATTGTAGGCAATTTTAGCAAGCCTGTCGGCCAGTTCCAAACAACAATCCCTGCTTTCGATGACGCACGGCCCGGCTATAAGGAATAAAAAAGGAACATCCAGGCCAATCTCTACATTACCAACGGTGAACTTGTTCTTGCTCATTTGCCGTTATCCGAGATAGTCTTTTTTTACACTTCTCAATCTGATCTATCCGATTGCTCTGATAATTCTTGTTCTTATGCCAGCGGGCTTGGCTCCTTCAGGCACCACACAGTTGACTGCTTGGGGTATAACCTTGATTTCGACCGGCAGAGTCGGCCCAGGATCACCGTCGATCTCTGTCTTAATGGAGTTTACTTCAGAAGTCACGATGAAGTTTTTGCCCTGACGATAGATAACGTCCCGTGCATCTGCATGCTGTTTCAGGATAGTCATCACGGAATGCTTCACAAGGTGCACTTGTCCTGTACATTTGTAAATGCAGATGTCCAGCAATCCGTCGCCATAGTCTGCGTAGTGAAGTATCTGTAGGCCCACGGCATATCTTGAAATGTTTCCAATAAAGACCAAACCAGGACCATTAAAAATTTCCTCTCCATCCACCTCCGTCCTGATCGTGTCAAAGTTATAGCTCCAGAAAGTCCGCCAGAGTGGCTCAATGTAGTCAAAATAGTCAATGTGTCCTCTTCGCTGCTCGCTGACACGTTCGACAACCTGGCCGTCAAATCCAAAGCCGGCTATGGAGGTAAAGCATTTGCCGTTTGCGCTGCCCAGATCTAAGGGCCGAATATATCCGGCCTCAAACGTCCTCACTATTGTTTCCAATTTCTCATCAAAGCCCAATTCATTGGCCAGCAAATTCTCTGTGCCGTGTGGAACTATAAGCAGTGGTTTGTCGCTGCCTTCCAGACCGTGTGCAACCTCTCTGACAGTACCGTCGCCGCCTACAACGACTACCATCGCACAGTTATAATCAACAGCCGCATCAGTAGCCATCTCGCAGGCGTGTTCCAAAGAGGTTGTTAGATTAACTCTGACCTCAAATCCTTTTTTAACCAGGTATTGTTCAAATCGGTGTCCGGTAATCTTGCTGCTGCTTGCACCGGATTTGGGATTTACGATATAAGCAATATAACCATCATCTGGTTTCATAACAACCGGTCTAAGCTTCCTACAGGAGGACTTCTCTTTCTTTTCTGTCAAGCTGACGAAGCTTTTGCTCAATCAGGAGAGCGTAGCTTTCTGGTATATGTGGTAAATTCGCCAGTCTCAGTTTCTTTTGGACGTCAGCGATCTTTTTATCGTCGGGTCCTTCTATTTCTACAAAACCACCCATGAGTGGCAGCTGATCCAAAGAAACAATACAATCCCCAACCTGCCAGATTCGACGTTTCTTTTCAAAAGTCAACGCTTTGTGATATCCCAAAGCCAAGAGTAGTTGTTCTGCTAACTTGCCGTTGCCAACCTGGACTTCCAACTCCTGTCTTTTCTTGAAGTTGTCTTTCTCTTTAGGACCTTTGTAGGCTAAGAGCGTCTTCTCACGTTCACCTGTCACTTCGCGCCTCAACCGAAGTGCCTTATCGCCATTCTTCAGAGACGAGCTAACATCGTCAAAGTAGCGGTCAGTATGCAATTGTTCGCCCAGAAACTCGGCACCGATCATGTTCAATTTGTGTTCAAGTTCTTGCAGTGATTCGATTCTCAGCTTGGCTTCAATTTCGGTAGACATAGATTCTTTGAATTACTGCAACTTTACCGGGGCCGACTTCGTATTCTCTCTAATCGTTTTTTGGCTTCGGTATCCGTAATAAAGAATTTTTCGAGTTTTTCACATGCGTAATCATCGCAATACGCGCAACTCTCAAAATCCTTTTGCTTGGCGCACGTTCTCATTTGACAGTCACTACAGAACAACCTATCATTTTCGGTTTTGCATCCATCGCAGTCGGCTACATCTGCAGAGCTGAGTTCCTGCCCATAATGCTTCTTAATCTGCTCTGCAATCTCGACCCTCATCTGATGCCGTTTGGTTTTATTTCTCTCCCTTGTCGCCAAATATATAGCGCAAGTGAGACAATTTAAACCACAATAAGCGATCAACCCGCTCATTTCTCCGTTAAGTCACTATATTCACCAGCCGAGACTTGACAACAATAACCTTTCTGGGTGTTTTGCCAGCCATGGCAGCTACGACTCTTTCACTGGCAAGTGCTTCCTGTTCTATTTGTTCCTCGCCTGCATCAGCAGCAATAACTATTCTATCTTTTATCTTACCGTTGACCTGCACGGCCAGTTCGATTTCCTTTTCTTTGACAAGATCGGGATTGTACTCAGGCCAAGTCTCATAAGCTAAGCTTTCGGTGTGACCTAACAGCTGCCAGAGCTCTTCAGCAATGTGAGGTGCGAAGGGAGCCAGAATTAGAAGGAACTTTTCGACGATTTCTTTAGGCCTGATTTCTTTTTTGCTTAAGTGATTTACAAAAATCATCATTGCACTTATTGCTGTGTTAAAACTGAAATTTTCGATGTCATAAGTGACCTTCTTTATCGTCTGATGCAACAATCGTAGCGTCTCCTCATCCGCATCCTTTTCCCCACCCATCACACCTTGTGAGACCTTACCCGTTTCGTTATCAATCATCATTCGCCAGGTTCTCTGCAGAAAGCGGTAAACACCCTCGACACCTTGCATGTTCCAGGGCTTGATAGCTTCCAGCGGACCCATGAACATCTCATAAAGTCGCGTTGAATCGGCACCATAGTTAGAAACAACCTTGTCAGGATTAATAACATTTCCGCGTGACTTGCTCATTTTCTGGCCGTCTTCTCCGAGAATCATCCCTTGATTAACGAGCTTTTTAAATGGTTCTTTGGTGCTGACATAACCAAGATCGTACAGAAACTTGTGCCAAAATCTTGCATATAAAAGATGGAGTACCGCATGCTCTGCACCGCCGATATACAGATCAACAGGCATCCAGTATTTTTCTTTTTCGGAGTCCCAGCCTTGCTGGTCATTGTTGGGGTCAATGTATCTTAGATAATACCAACAACTGCCTGCCCATTGCGGCATCGTATTAGTTTCACGTCTGGCATTTATGCCGTCGGGTAGTGTTACATTTACCCAATCGGTGACATTAGCTAAAGGTGACTCACCTGTTCCCGAAGGTTGATAATTCTCGACTTCTGGCAACTCCAAGGGTAAATCTTCCTCCGTAAGCCCAATCACACGGCCATCCTTAGTATGCAAAATCGGAAAAGGCTCACCCCAGTATCGCTGCCTGCTGAATAGCCAGTCCCGCAGCTTGTAGTTCACGGCTTTCTTGCCGAGATCCTTTTGCGCGAGCCATTCTGTGATCTTCTCTTTAAACTCAGTCGTTGGCAGATTGTTAAACTGGTCGCTGTTGATCGCAGTGCCATCGCCTACGAAGCATAATTTTCCTTGTTTGACCAGCTCGGCCTGTTCAGTGTCTGGCGGCTCAACAACGGGAATGATTGGCAAGCTGAATTTCGTTGCAAACTCAAAATCACGTTCGTCGTGGGCCGGCACAGCCATAATCGCACCAGTACCATAGCTAATCAGGACGTAGTCACTTATCCAGATGGGTATCTTCTGGTTATTGACCGGGTTTATCGCATAGGCGCCCGTGAATATACCGGTTTTTTCCTTTGCCAGATCGGTGCGGTCTAGGTCGCTTTTAGTAGCTGCAAGCTGACAATACTCTTTTACAGCCTTTTTATGCTCATCGGTTGTAATAATATCGACAAACTTATGCTCCGGAGCCAGTACCATATAGGTCGCGCCAAACAAAGTATCCGGCCTAGTCGTAAACACCCAGACCTCCTCTTCAAAGCCATCAATGGCGAACTTGACTTCCGCTCCGACACTTTTGCCAATCCAATCTGTCTGAAGCTTTTTTATAGATTCCGGCCAATCAACTTCGTCTAAGTCTTTTAGCAATTTCTCAGCGTACTTTGTTATTTGAAGCATCCACTGCCGCATAGGTTTTCTTATGACAGGATGTCCCCCACGTTCGCTGACGCCACCAACGACTTCTTCGTTTGCTAGGACTGTTCCAAGCGCAGGACACCAATTCACTGGTACTTCCGCCTCGTAGGCAAGACGATTGTCATCGATAAATCGCTGCCGTTCTTGCTCGTTTAATTCTTTGGGGATGGGAAGCTGTTCAATTGGCTTTGCCTTTTGTTCGGCCTCGTCAAAGTAACTATTAAAAAACTTGAGGAATATCCACTGCGTCCACTTATAGTAGTGCGGATCAGTTGTGTTAACTTCTCTGTCCCAATCGTAGCTAAATCCGAGGCTTTTTATCTGCCGTTGCATGTTATCGACATTTTTTCCGGTAGTTTTCGCAGGATGTGTGCTCGTTTCAACGGCATATTGTTCAGCCGGCAGCCCAAAGGCATCCCAGCCCATAGGATGAAGAACATTAAAGCCTTTCATTCGCTTGTAGCGTGCTACTATGTCACTTGCGGTGTAGCCTTCCGGATGGCCAACATGAAGACCTTGGGCGCTAGGATATGGAAACATATCCAGGACATAGTATTTGGGTTTAGAATTGTCGCAATCGTGCGCTTTGAATATCTTTTGTTCCTGCCAGAACTGTTGCCATTTCTTCTCAATCTCACCGAAGTCGTAAGACCCTTGTTTAGAACACATTGAACTTCACTGCTCCTGTTAGTTCGTTTGCGATACCAACGGTTCCACATCCATCTGTGCGTATCTATTACACGATAAAGCAAACACGCAAGAAAATCCACTAAAATTCATCGCCAATTGATTATCGCAGACTTCAAGAAGTTTAGACTATAAGTTGCATAGCAACGGCTGGACAGGAGAACAATCGAAAGGCAGGTAATATTGATTGTCAGTTAGAGTTCCCACATTCCATCGGGCCGGACCTGTAATACTCCCGTGTCACGATAGAAGTTCAACATCGCAACCGCATAGGCTACAAGAGCCTCGGAAGCCTTGGTTTGTGCATCAAAAAGGTCGCGCTGCGCGTCCAGCACACGTCGGCTGCTTACCCTCGCGTATTGCATTAGCAACATCGCATCCTTGAAGCGCTTCTGAGCCAGCTTAAGCGCCTCAGACTGCAAACTGTGCCGTTCCGCTGCCTCTACAAGGTCGCGATATGCCGTCCTTACCTCCAATGCTATCGTGTCTGCCAGTAGTTCGTACTCGCGCTGCCGCTGGTTCAAAGTTAGCAATGCCTTACGATACACGTTCTGTTCTGCGACCCGGTCCAGCGGCAAATCAAGTCCAAGGTCAATCTTGTAGTTTTCCTCCGCTTTTAGTGTCTGCCGGCTACCGTGTCCCGACGAGACGACGTCGGTTGTCCCTACAATACTCACGTCAGCTTGCAAAGCGTCTGCCGCCACATAAACCTTTCGTTGAGCATCTATAATCGCATCCGCGGTGTTCGCCAGATCCAACCGTCTGAACAACCCCGTCTCCACACCCTCGGCCTCTAAAAAATCGGGATATTTCATCCGTGCAGCTCTCAAAGCCTCAAGTTCACGCTCATCAAGTTTGAACTCAGCGGTTGTTGGCACACCCAACGTTATCTTCAATGTATCCAACGCGAGCTTATATTCCTTTTCTATCTCGATGTAGTCGTCCCACGCCTGAAGTTTTTCCTGCCTCACTCCGTCAACTTCATACTTCGGCAGGCGTCCCGCGTTGGCCAGTTTTTCAGTCCGCTCACATAGCCACGAAAGGGTCTCATAATTGTCATTTGCAATTTTGGCTGCATCAGCAAGCTGCAAGGCCGTATAGTATTGAGTTATAACCAATACTACAAATTGCTGTCGGAAACGATTGAACAGTCGCACCTGGTACAGCGTGTTACGCTCAGCTTGTGTTAGCATTTCCATCACCACCGTCCGGTCCCTGCCACGAAGCAAAGGTTGTGTAACAATCGCAGTCAAAATAGATGCCAAGCCGCCCTCCATATTGCCTCTCAGAACATCGATCCAGGCGGCACCGACTTTTGTGGTTATGTTTGTTCCGGTTGCTAATAGGCGATTGAAGCCAATATTAGCCTCCGCCCCCAGAATCTCATCGTTGCGATCTGCATTGTAACCCCCGCTGAACCCGCCAAAATATTTTGTTTCAAACTCGTGTCTCGTCAACCTCAGATCCAGAGCCTTTGTATAAAGAAGTTCCTTCTGCAAATGATAGTCACGATTATAAACAGTCGCTATTGCCACTGCGTTAGGCAGCGTCAGCACACCCGACGCAGGTATAATCCTTTCAACCTTTATATCGTTTGGCCCCGGTGCTACATCGCTAACCTTGTAGTTGGCCTTAGGCCCGAAATCATCTTTCCACTTCTGGTCGATTATTTTGTAAACGGTTTCGTCGGCTTCTGCTTTATAGTTGTGCTTGGCGCAGCCGGCGAACACACAAACCAAAACCAGCAGAAACATAACAAAATTAAGCGGCTTTTTTGTCAACCTCACAAAAATCATGTCTATGACTTCTAAGAGTGAAATTTACCAAGACAATCTACACTCTATTCTGCAACCCTCTTATACCTACCAGCTCGCCCGGGATCAGTTTCAGGCCTATTGGAACCTTTATCAACACCGGCCTTCCCCACTGCGGTATGTTGGGATTCCGCCATAGGCGCTGGGGCATAAGTTCCATGGTCGGACCGATGCTGGTGACTTGGGATTGCGCTATTTGCAGCGGCTCACAACTTTTTATGAGTTCGACGGTGCTGTTTTCTCGCACAAGGCCCGATTGCATTTCGGAGATGTAAGCGATTATTTCCACGGCTTCGGTCGCAGCCACGGCCAGTATCGGGTCACCCGTGTTGACTACCTCACCAGGCCTTGCCATCATCTTCTCACCGGGTCTTTGAGTGAGAGCCTCGTTTGCTCGGACTGGTATAGGTATCACTATGCCGTCGATAGGTGACTTCAGCTCTAACGTCCTCCTGGCCTTCAGTGCCTCCAATTGGCTTAAAAGGCCCTGTACGAGCCTTTCCTGCACCTTGATTTCATTTCGTATGACTTCCAGCGCGTTGTCTATCGACGGATGCTGCAACTGACGCTTGGCGAATTCGTCGCTTCGCACTTGCGTTTGAGTTAGGTCGGCTTTTGCCTGGTCTAGAAGCAGTTGGTTTTCCTGTATCTTCTTGGCAAGGCTGTTGTATTGTACCTGTATGCGCTCCAGCTCGTAAGGTGCGGCTGCATCCTGCTGGACAAGATTCTGGAGGACCTTGACTTCTACGGCGAGGTCCTCAAGGGTGATCTGGTCGGATGCAATCAGGGCACTGAGTTCGAGTATGCGAAGTCTGGTGTTTTCTACATCGACGAGGAATCTGCGCATCTCTGCGTCAAGATTAACCTCACGGTCGAGCTCTTCAGCCACCAAAGTATCCTGCGTCGGGACCAACTGCGCCGCGAGGTGCTTAATCTCTGCTGAAGCCGCAGCAAACTGGGTCTTGATCTCAGCTTCGATCTGTTGCTCATTGTCAAGCACGGTGTCCACAATGGCGACGGTCTGTCCTTCTTTGACGGCTTCGAACAGTTGAACCGGTATGCTCTTTATTCTCGCAGTGCATGTGGCGGCAACGTGACGAACTTGACCGTGCGCAATGCCGACAACCTCAAAGCGTTTGGATCGTTGGTACAACAACCCAACTATCACCGCAACTGCTGCCAGCCATACAACTGCAGGCACAACGTGATGATGATATGAAGGATGGTATCTATGGCCTCTGGAGTTCTTTTTCCTCATTTTCTGATCAGACCTCCAGGAGCTGCTCCTGCATTGTCAGGTTAATGCTCTCAATTCCCTCGACCCTCTCCAGCTCAGATATCATCTGCTCGTTCTTAGCAGCGTTCCGTATCAGTACCTGGTATGCGTATTCAGCCGGACCGCCAAACCCGGTGTCCTGCACCGAGATAAGCGTAAAATTACCGCAGAATCGCTTCAGAATACGGACAATCGGATGATCTGGACCAATATGGCCTCTCAGTCCGAAACGTAAAAAACCGTTGTGAGGCTGATGTGTTCCGAAGCCGGTAAGATACAAATATAGTGCAATCAAACTCAGGACAATGGTTCCAATAATAGCCGTCGCATACCTGTGTGAGCCTGTTGCCATGCCTACAACCAACGAGCAGAAAATAAAGGCTATGTCGCGGGTGTCTTTAATTATGTTTCGAAAACGTATGATTGCCAGTGCACCCATCAATCCAACGGCAGTAATAATATTGTTGCCAATGACGGCCATAACCATAGCGACAACCACGGTTATCATAATCAACGATTGCACAAAGGACCTTGAATATGACAAGCCACTATGTGTAGCATAGTAAACCCACGCTAAAACCTGACCGAGCACAAAAGCGAGCAGTAATGATAGAAGAACACCCTGAGCGGTAAAGGTTCCCCCGGTCAAAGGGGCCTCTTCCAATACTTGCCAAATTCTATCCATATCTTACCCCCTCAACCGTGGTGCGCAAAAACCCAATAAGCAAGACTGCTCTATGGAAGTTGCGTATTTGGATATTGACCTTTGTCGCAAATTAAAGCGTTCGACAATGTAGCTCAGCCAAGCGGGGTAGCGATCGGTGAACTTAATTTCCAGAATCACTGAACCTTTGGTAAAGGGATGGGACTGCCACCCTTGACCGTCAAGCCTCACTTCAGGATTGTTAGTGACCTTGTAGTACAATTCTCGGTCAAATGTTACCCTGACTCTGTTTTCCGAATTGTTCTCGTATGCTTTCCGCATGTAGCGAACTAATATCACAGGCTTTGCTTTAATACTACTGACATACAAATTAAATTGATTCAGTACTTGCTCATCCGTGGTGTAACTCTGAGGCGGTAGGCGTAATCCTTCTAAAAGTGTTTGCACGTGCTGATCCATTATGCGCGCCCTGCTTTTAACAATGACGTTGTTAATACGGCGTTTGATCTCAAAGAAACGTGGATAATCCAATTCGTCAGTGTAACTACGAATTCGTAGCTTAAAGCGATTCTTCTGTCCGGTGAGACTTTCTCGACAGAGGTGTAAATCGTCCGAGTCCAGATAGAGGCTTACAATCGGATAAAAACCTCTTGGCTGCAATTTACTATAGCGGTCCGGTTGTAAAAAGTGTCTTATATATTGAATAATCGCCTCGGCATTTGCTTCACTGACCAAGTACTTTATCTCATGCCGGCACGCTAAGGTGCGCTCTACGTATAGGCTTGGTCTTGTTGTAGGTCTCTCGCCACCCTTACGTTGTTCGGGCTTGGCTTTCTTCTTAAAAGATGGTCTTTGTAATTCGTCTTTGAGCATAGTAACCCCTGCTGCCAACCCCGTCGGTAGTCGAACATGCCGACATCTCTAACTTATGTTGAGTAAGGCAGTTATGCGCTTCTGATTCTCTCTCCTCTCAAGCCGACATTACCAGAGGATACGCAGAAGACAGCTTCTATTTTATCAACTGCCTTTGTTATATATAATCGAAGGTCGCAGTCCAACACCCTGACCTATTTTAACATACGCCCAAGGTTAAAGTCAATAAGTTTCTCATCCGACAGTTACCCAATGTCCCAGCTATCTATTAAGGCCGATAATGATGGGTAGTTCGACCGATAGCAGCCGCTGTACCGACAGCTCATCGGGCTTTTATTCCAGGTGAGTTCGTTATGGATTTGTTTGGCCAGGTGATGGTTCAGCGGCCTGCCAATTCACAACGTCATTGCCATAATCAGAGGGCACCATCCGTGATAACGATAAACCGCCTCCATCAGCTTCCATCGGCCAAGGATCCTCGCCCACAGGATGAGAACCATCGCTATATACCACCCTATCCACTCGTATCCACTGACGTACGCTCTGGCCATCTATATCTCCAGGCTTACTTAACTGAATCTTCTCGCCGCCATTAGATAACTTGCCCGAACCCCACTCAAATACCAATTCACACAAAGGCTCGCCAAACCTCGCTCTATATATCTCAATATCCTTGACCAACAAGATATACTCGCCCGGCCCAACCGTAACCGGCTCATCCGATGGGAATAAATACTCTATCCCGGGATCATCAGGATCATCCGTAAACCGCCAAGGCTCACCAGTGATGGAATCATACAACAAAACAGAATCACCCGTTATGTTGAGCAACTCCACATACTCAGCATCACCCTCAATGTCCGGATGGTACATTATCTCATTAATCACAACAGGCCCTACCAACGGATACGCATTGGCATAACCAGCAGTATTCTCGCTCATAGCCACAAAGTTATATGAACCGGTACTCTTTTGATACCTACCAAACGCTACAGCCGTTTCCGAAGCTCCGAAGTTTTCCTGCTCACTATATCCTGTCAACTGTCCATCTCGGCCTGAGTGTAGATACAAGGTCTCGCCGTTCTCACTCAACGCAAACTGCACATGACAGCCGGAATTGGCCAAGTTGCCAAAGTGAATGTCCTCATAAAAGACTATGTAGCCATTTGCAGGTATCGCTGTACCTGATGCTATCTCGTACTTGGTAAAATCGCTGTCATCATCACTTAAGAACCAGCCGCCAATATTTATGGTGTGATCTGTAGTATTGTGCAGCTCTATCCAGTCAGGCTCTCCCAGGTGGGAATGCGTGAGTATCTCATTTATTACGACAGAGCCGAGGGCCGGCACCTCATCGCTGTCATCATAACCCGGTGAGCCGTCGATTGTGGCGCTGGGCCTCCAGTCGGCCTTATCACCATAGACATCGGGGTCTGTATTTACAGGGTCTTTTATGGTAAGTGAGAAGCCAAGACCATCGGTGATATCGTACCAGTTGTCTCTGTATCGGAAGTTATGAATAGACTGGCCAATGGCATCCTGCAATTCTATTCTTTCTCCGGCATTGTTGAGTGAGCCTGTGTATTGGCCTGCGATGAGACCTGAGAATGAAGGATATTTGCCTAAGAAGGCGGATTCATCTTTTACTATCAGAACAAATCCACCTGGAGCAAGTTCCATATCGCTGAAGGTAAAGTCTACACCGTTGGTGAATTTGACGAGGTTGAGGTTTATGGTTTCTGAGCCGATGTTGGTTAGTTCTATGTACTCAGTATTAGGATCGTTTGGCTCATTGTAGTCGCCTGGATTGTACATGATTTCGGTGATACGCAGATTCTCTTTAACCGGCCCAACGGCAAATATAGCTTCATTAAGAGCACTCCAGGTGTTGCCCTGCAGGACGCGAGCTTTGACCTGAGTGG
>CAZFLY010000017.1:0-49273 GCA_964519995.1 uncultured Pirellulales bacterium
AAGCGAATGTTGCTTTTTCCTTTACTTGTATTATATTATCGGTGATTTCTGCTAGCTTCTTTTCAAAAATAGAGAAGACTGGAAATAGTCTCTTGATGTCAATCACCCGTATTTTGCTTGGCTTATTCTAGGACGTTCCTCTCGCTCTGGAATGTGAATTGTTAAAAATAGAAAGATAATGGTGTAAAGAAAGTATTTGGTGTGCACAGCACACCCTACAATTTGATGAATGGTTCATTGGTGAGTTGTGATTGGAAAGATGACGGACATTGATTCAATAACACAATAGTTTAGCATTAAAAGGAGGTCACGTATGAAACGGTTATCAATTATGCTATTCGTTATAGTAGTGGTTGCGGTTTTACCTTTGGTAAGTGAGGAGCAAAAAGTGGAAAACGAAGGAGAACAATACAGGTTTCAGCCAAAGCCTCTTGATGACGATTGGAGTAAGTGGATTGTCGGCGAATGGGAAGGCTCAGTCGAATCAGATGCGGGAACAGGCAAACTTCGGGTAAAGATAGATTTCGGTTTAAATGGTCAGTTTTTAATTATGAACAGCGAGTGCGAAATAACTGAGATAAGTGACGAGCAGAGGCAATACCTTAAAGATACTCTGGGTGCCTCTGTTGAAGATATCGAAAGATATCGTAGTTCTACTTTCAAAGAGCTGCAAATTCACACAATCGATCCTAAAACTGGCGAAGTTGTTGGGTATTTGTTTGATAGCATGCGTTGTATAGCCAAAGGCACGGGTAAAAGAAATGGAAACAAAGAAATCATGGAATGGCGTTGGTTCGTCCAAGCCCAGGGGGCTACAAGTATACGCATCATAGGAAAAATCAGCGACAATAAGCTTACCATTAATCACAAATACACCTTGCCAGATGGCAATAAAATGGAAGACAAAGTAGAAATGAACCGCTGTAAAAAGACAATCAGTCAAGGAGAGCAAAAGTGAAAGAGTTGCAGTACGGGCCGTGTGGGCTTTTTTGTGGTGCGTGCGGGGCGATGGACTGTGGCGGCTGTCGTAGTGACATGATTGATGATTATGTAATGCAGTGTAAGTTCAGACGATGCTCAAAGGAAAAAGGCGTTGATTTTTGCTGCTTTTGCGACGAGTTTCCGTGCGAGGAGCTTGATAAGTTCATGAACGACGAATGGCCACACCATTGGACGATGGGGCCTAATCTTGAGTACATCAAGAAGAACGGTCTTGAAAAGTGGCTAAATGCACAGAAGAAAGAATGGTCATGCAGTAGTTGCGGTGCTCGGATAAACTGGTATCAAAAGACTTGCAGTTGTGGGCAGCAATTAGAGGCGTGGGATGTGCCGGAATAGCATCTCAAAGCTGAATATATTATTGACTATTTACAATTTACTATTTTGTTACAGCGTTAGGAATCTTCAACAACTGTAGCTTTCAATAGTCGATAGAAAATAGTCAATTTATCAGGTTAGTCCTAATCGTTCGGCTTCGACATCAAGGCCGTACCGTTTCATCTTCTTATACAGTGTGGTGCGGTTTATTTGAAGTGCTTTTGCTGTTTCCTTTCTGTTCCAGTGATTGGCTTCGAGTGCCTGGAGAATAAGCCTTTTCTCCGGTTCTGCCCGCGCTTGCCTTAGGTTTATTGATTTGTAAGCTTTTGTGTATAGGTGGCCTTGGTTATCTTTGACTGAATCCGGCAGGTCATCTTTTTCGATGAATTTTCCCTTACTAAGCAGAACAGCACGTTCCATTACATTTTCCAGTTCCCGAACGTTTCCTGGCCATGCGTAGCATTCTAAACATTCCATTGCCTCTTCGGTGATTCCCAGTTTTTCCTTGTTATGTTGGAGGCAATACATCCGCAGGAAGTGCTTTGACAAAAGAGGAATGTCACCGAGTCTCTCGTTCAATGATGGCAGCGTTATCGTTACTACATTTATGCGATAAAACAGGTCCTCACGGAATCTATGATGTTTCACTTCTTCTGTCAGGTCACGATTTGAAGCAAGTATGATTCGCGTGTCGACAGTTTTTGTCTTATTGCTTCCGACGGGTTCAAACTGCCTGTCCTCCAGGACACGCAGTAGTTTGACCTGTAGGGCGGCCGAGGAATTGGCCACCTCGTCGAGAAAAATCGTGCCTCCGTTTGCAGCCATGAACTTTCCGTCTTTGTTGTTTACTGCGCCGGTAAAGGCTCCTTTAACGTGCCCGAACAATTCGCTCTCCAGCAGGGTCTCTGGCAGTGCACCGCAGCTCACCTCGACAAACGGTTTGTCACCACGGCTGGAGCGATAGTGTATTGCGCGGGCCAACATGCTTTTGCCTGTGCCGGATGGACCTGCCATCAATACGGTTGTGGTGCTGTCGGCGACCGCTTCGACAAGCTCGAAAATCTTAGCAATCTTGTAGTTTTGACTGAGTATGTTTTCAAGACTGTACTTTTGTTCCAATTGCAGTCGCAATCTTTCGTTCTCACTTATCAGTGACTGCTGCTTAATTGCTCTTTCTACGACCAATCGCAGTTCGTCGTCGGCGATTGGCTTTGTAAGGTAGTCAAAAGCGCCTTCTTTGATAGCCCGCACAGCCCCTTCTATGGTTCCATAGCCCGTTATTACTATAATCACCGTTTGAGGGCAGGTTTCCTTGGCGATCTTGAACAATTCAAAGCCGTCTCCATCCGGAAGATTGATATCTGTTAACAGAAGGGAATAGCTGTGTTGTTGCAGATGGGTAATAGCACTTTTAAGACTCTCTGCTCCGTTCACCCGAAATCCTTCGAGTGATAAGAACTCACATAGCGAATCCAGTATTATTCTGTCGTCATCTACAACAAGAATACTTTGTTCTCTCATGGTATTGTCCTTTGTTGGCTTCTACAAATTATCCGCCGATGGCAGATATACTGTGAAGATACTGCCGCCCTCTGGGGCGTTCTTGGCGGATATGTGTCCACTATACCTTTCGACTATGTCTTTGCATATTGCCAGTCCGAGTCCGCTGCCTTTGTCTTTGGTAGTAAAAAATGGCTCAAAAATAGCTTCGGCATGCTCAGGTGGGAAACCGCATCCGGTGTCGCGAAACTCAACTACAGCCGCGTTGTCTGCTGCAAGGTGGATTGATATGCGCAGTTGCCCTCCATCCGGCATTGCATCAAACGCGTTCTTTATGAGGTTGCAGAAGACCTGGAACAGATTGCCGCTCTTAATCTTGGTGGTGCCCTGTGCGTAGTTGCGGAACACCTGAATGTTCGAGGCCTCGACCTTCGCTTCCATTGCTCTTATTGCATCTTCGACAATCTGTTCAATTTCGACATATTTTGCTGAAGCGTGTATTCCGCGGGAGAACTCCAACAGTTCGCTTACTATTTGAACCATTCGCATAAGACCTTCTCGGCATCGCCCAAGATATTCTTTGGGCTTATCGAGTTGTTTCTGTTCGACAATTCGTGCTGTGAGGTTGATGTATCGCAGTATTCCGTCCAGGGGATCGTTTAGCTCGTGGGCCACTTTGGAGGCAAGCTTGCCGATGGTGGCCAGTCTTTCTGCGCCGGCCAGTTCTTTCTGAAGATTGGCCTTTTCAGTAATATCCTCGATGAGAAGGATGCCCCCAGGTACTGTTTGTGTATGTGTTGGTTTGATAGCTGCGCACACGATTCGCGTCTGCCTTGTCTCTTTCCCCGACATGACATCAACACAGTCAAAGTTACAAGATGACCCTTCTGAAAGTATTTTTTGTAGTTGTGCTGTCCAGTCAATTTTTAGTTTACCTGTAGGAGAGGTGCATTTCGCCAAGGATTGGTCTATGTGCTGGCCGGGCTCTATGAGTTCTGTTGCTTTGGCGTTGGCCTCAACGATTCGCAGGCTGCGATCGAAAACGACGACGCCAATCGGCAGAGTCTGTATAACTGTTCTGCCAAGTGCTTCAAAATTTAGCTCATCCATCACCCTAAGTTGTGTTGACATGATGTTGCTGGTCTTCCAAGGATTTAACCGTTGGCTTTTATTTTCCTCGCATGACTGATTAAGATAGTACGCTCGTACCTACCTTTTCGTCAAGTATTAATGTTGCAAAAAGACAACGCACACATCTTTTTTTCGGATTATTTTGCTTTTGAGTTTACATTCGCTATAAAACCTTTTTTTGCAAAGAATTAAATAATCGCCTTTATGTAGAGGAGGTTCGCGTTGCATCGGCATGTCTAAATATAGCGTTGCAGGTTTGCAACGTATCAGGGCCCTCTCTGCCAAGCTCTTGGCATTTTAATTGTAGTGTTGCGCTTAAGCTTCGGCCAGCCGGTCATTTGTGAATGTGAATATGGGATATTTGTCTATTTGCCTTCTGGAATGCGTTTTGCTGTTTACATGCGATACGTGCGCGCCCGCACGTTAAAGGAGGTTCGGGCATTATAATGCAAGGAGGCATTTTATGTTTTTGCCCGATAAAAGAAAACACAGACGATTAGCAATCAAACTCGGCGTGTTTTCTTGCAAGGCTGATTCTAAACTGGGAAAAGCACATAAAGGCTGTACTGTTAATGTATGTGCCGGAGGTATGTATTTTGAGGCCCCATCGGGAGAGTATAAGCCAGGTCATCTATTGAAGATAGACTTGGTAATACCGCCTATAGTGGGCGTGCTTGAGTTCGGCGGCACTATTTCAGTTTTAGCAAGGGTTCTGCGGGCTCAAAGCATTTCCAATCATGGAGAAGATAAGGATATTTCCGCCGGTAAATATGGTGTAGGTGTAGAGTTCTATCGGCGCCCGAGGCTTTACCGCGTTGGCCAATTGCCTTCGAATACTTCGACGGCAGGTCCGGTCATGTAGACACAATTATCTTGCTCGCTCCAGTTTAGATCCAGTTCGCCTCCAGGCAGATGTGCAGTGCATACTCGTTTTGTTCGGCTGGTAAGAACCCCTGCAACGCAACAGGCGCACGCTCCGGTGCCACAGGCCATTGTAAGGCCGCTACCTCTTTCCCAGGTGCGCATTGTAAATTCCTCGGCTGTATCGATTTGTACGAAATGTACATTGGTTCGGCTGGGAAAAAGAATGTGATTTTCGATAGCTGGCCCGAGTGTTTCGAGCTCAACGAGTCCGAGGTCGTCACAGAAAAATACAGTGTGAGGATTACCCATCGATACACAGGTCATCAGCAGTTCATGCCCAAGTATTTCTATAGGTTGTTCAATAATCTTTTCGCCAGTCATATTTACTGGTATGTCGGCTGGTGTTAGAACAGGTTGGTCCATGTTGACACATGTTTTCTGGACATTATCAGTATCATCGATTATCAGTCCAACCGTTAGAACGCTTTTGTAGGTTTCTATCCGCAGTGAAGTAGGGCAGTAGGGGGCCTGACCCGGCAAGGAGAAAGGCCCGCCAGATTTTGCCAGTTTGTGCTCGTAGACATATTTGGCTACGCATCGTATGCCGTTGCCACACATTTCCGCTTCTGAACCGTCAGCATTGAATATGCGCATCTTTACATCAGCCTTTTCGGAAGGGCATATCAGAATCAGTCCGTCAGCGCCGATACCCAAATGTCGGTCGCTGATGATCCTTGCCAGTTCTGATGGGTTGTCGATTTTTTCCTCAAAACAGTTAATGTAGACATAATCATTGCCAAGGCCATGCATTTTAGTAAATCTCATTTTTATTCTCCTGCGCTCTGTAGAACAGACAACAAGTCATTTTAACCGAAGAAATATGTAAAAAAAACACTTCTCTACAAACTCTAAAGCTTGCTCAAAATGTCATCTGCGGAACTCCTACAGAATGTGCTGCTTAGGAAGATAACAATTCTGTATTATATGGACATAGAACGATGAGATCAAGCATGCACGCCACTAAGATTTATTGCTAATCCCGGTTTGGTATTACTGATGTAATACGGATCGAATAAAATAAGTGCGCTTTGTCCTTTTATCTCGTATTCATTACCAAGGCGGATAGATTCCTGTATTTAGCCCCCATTCTTGCTTTCGCCTGCCCCCGATTCTGTCTTCGACAGAAGACTCGGGGGAGGCACGCAAAGAAAGCATGGGGGTTATCTGTCATTGGATTGCCGGGTAGCAGCGCATAAACTTTTTTGATTGGTATAAAGTGAAGAATGGTATCGAAGGCCGAATGGCGAAGCGTGAGTGTTATTGACGATATAGCTAAAGGCAGATGTTTTAGCAGCGGGTCTATTCTATTGAAAATTCCTTTTTTCGGGTATTCATCTGGGCCTTGAGACGTGCAACAATAGACGAGTGCATCTGTGATACACGTGACTCGGACAAATCCAGCGTTGCGCCGATTTCCTTCATCGTCATCTCTTCGTAATAATATAGAACAATGATTAGCCGTTCAGCTCGTGTCAGTCCTTTGGTGAGAAGATTCTTAAGGTCTCGTTTCTGGGCTTCAAGCAGCGGGTTCTCACTCTTTTTGTCTTTGATTATATCTATTTCGCTGACTTCTTTGTCGCTGTCGCTTTCGTTGCACTTGGTGTTCAAAGACACTAAGCCCACTGCGTTTGCATCTCGCTGGAGTCTACTAAACTCATCAATGTCCATATCTAGTTCTTCAGCGATTTCCTCCTCAACAGGCTTACGGCCGAGATGCATCTCGAGCGAATGTGTGGCTCTTGCCAGCTGGTGGGCACGGGCACGTACCAGGCGGGGTACCCAGTCCATGCTGCGTAACTCATCAAGTATGGAGCCTTTGATACGAGGTGCGCAGTATGTCTCGAACTTAACACCGCGGGATGGATCAAAAGCGTCGATTGCATCCATTAAACCGAACGTGCCGGCACTGATCAGGTCGTCGACTTCAACCTTGTCGGGCAATTTGCTATGGAGCCGTTCAGCAGAATATTTGACTATGTCTTTGTAGTGTTCCATCAGCAGATTGCGATGGTAGTCTTCGCGCGTTGTGTGGAACTGCTCCCATATTTGATCGATGTCGAGCTGTTGCTTAGTCTTCACAAGTTCCTCCCTGATACTTTCAAGACTCTAACAAACTCTCCTGAAGCAGGCGGCGTAGTCCCATAATTAGCGGTTTCATACACAGAACTTTGTGCCGTTTTCTTTAAACAAATAGTGCCTGCATCACATCTTTATCGACCTTTTGGCCGATAACTTTAGAAGATCCAATTTGCAACTTTTCTAAAGAGCTTGTCGTCACTCGACTCAGCAGCTGGACCATTGCCTAATTTTGCTGCCAAAGCCATCAGTGACGACGCAATAGTCGATTTGGGATAGGATAGAACGACCGGCTTGCGTATTTGAACCGCACTGGTCAACCTTTCATCTCGAAGCAGTACGCCTGCTTCATACACCTGAGTGTACAAGAATTGGCGCGCAACATTTGCAATTTGCCGATATGTTCTTTTTCCTTCCTTTGTAGTCTTTGCCATGTTCACAACCACACTGATTTGACCGGCGAATCTGTTCTTGACCAGTACCTTTATCATGCTGTAAGCGTCGGTCATAGCTGTAGCCTCAGGCGTCGTAATCACCAGCACGTGATCTGCTGTGAGACAAAATCTAACAACCGACCTGGAGATACCTGCGGCAGTGTCAATCAAAATTATGTCTTTATCATGTTTTATCTTCGATAGTTCCCATAGTAGTCTCTGCTGCTGGAATTCGTTGATATCAGCCAGTTTATCAAGACCGGAACCCCCAAAGATTATTTCAAGGCCCTCAGGGCCGATGTGGATCACGTCTTTGATAGACATTCGCCCACTAATCGTATGAGAAATGTTATAATTGCTGTTTATGTTCATAATGACATCGAGGTTTCCTAATGACAAATCTGCATCGATAAGCAGTACCTTCTGTCGTGAAGCGGCCAGGCATATTGCAAGGTTTGCCGAAATATTGGTTTTGCCGACTCCTCCTTTGCCACTGGTTATTGCAAGAACTTTCGCTGGCCGTCCGTGGAGTTCTGTCATTCGTCGCAGATAGAATGCATCATTATTCATTTGTTATTGTAAGAATACGTTGCTTAGGTTTTTTTATTGATATCTGTTTTCGACTTTGCTCGGACTGAACCTAATCCCAGTATGTTGTAAAACTTTCTGCCTTGGCTTTTTTGCGTTTTTTCTGTGCGTACTGTTGAGACGCTGGTTGTGTTGTTTGCTTTTGCCGTAACAACTCGGCAGCCACTTTTTGGTTTAAGGTGTTTTCCAAGAGTCTATTTATTTCATATTCAAGGTACTTATCTGAACTTTCACAGAGTAGCCGCTTGGCGTGATGATCGATCACAGGTTTAACTGTCATGATGCCATTGGGATTAAACTGAATGTTAGGACTGCTATGCAGCACGAGCCGTTGATGTCGGACGTGTTCAGTTATTGCCTCGTTGAGCAAAATGCAAAACTCTTCAATGGCAAGGTCTTTGGGCTCAAAGCCTGGTTCGTGGATGTTGTGGATATTGTTGGTAAGAATCTGCTGGCGCTTTTGGGTGAACTCTACTATTCTGAGCAGCAGTTCACTAATATTATCAATTGTAAATGGCAACAAATCCATGGTTGGTCCTTACTATTAGCTTTTTTTGTTTTTGCTTAGAGCTTATGGTTCGGCCAAGCTCGTGGTAGAGTTGGTTCCGATATTGCTCCACAACAGAAAGTTGCTGGAGCATTTGCGGAAGCCCTGCATTAGTGTTTTTGGGTTTGGCTTGGTCTGGTTTTACAGCGGTCGTGGGTGTGAATGCGAATATTTGCTTGAGACTCTGTGTCGGCCGAAAATCGGTGATTAGCTGTGGGAACCTACCTAACGTCTGGTAGCATTCGCAGGCGTTTTGACGTCCATCGGCTCGGAGTTTTGCCATGCTCAAATTCCCCCCATGTATGTATTGGCAATACAAATTTGCCAAAAGAACCGAAAAAGACGCATTGTTAGTGGCAGGCCGTAGCTTGTCATCCGTGATCCTTTTTCCTCTTCCATGATTTTTATCAGCGGTGCAGCAGCGAGAATGTCAGCACTAAAGTTGTTCTCGTTCTAAGCCTAAAGCTTATTATCGGCTGTTGTTAATCAGTCGTTTTTCTGCGTTGTTTGTCCTTTCAAAAAAAATCAATTATCAGCCTCGGTGTACCGAGTGTTGTCGGATTGGTTTTCTGGCGATCCTGTAATGTCGCTTTCTTCTTTGGTGAGAATTCGTCTTATTTCGGAAAGCTTTTTTGTTTTTCTGAGTTGAATTATCTGTGAAAGTCTTGCGAATACTGATTCATCGTAGAGCCGATGTCCGCCATCAGTCCATTCTGCTTCTTTAATTAAGCCCATTATTGTGTAGTTGTGGATGGTCTGTCGTGAAAAAGGGGAGTAACGGACTAACTCGCCGATTCGATAAAGTTTTGTGGGTATTTGAAATGATTGGTTTTTTGTTTGTGATTGCATAGGCATAGGGCTTTTCACAATGAAAACAACAATAGCTCGGTTATTAATGATATTGAGTGCTTCGCGTTCAAAATGACCTGTGCCCACTTGGTGAGATTTTTCACAAGGTGTGTAGCATCAAGGCTGGTCAAAAACAAATAAGTCATCTCTTGTAACATCTACTCAATGCAAGGCAGTATCACGGCGTATGTATGTTTAAAAGACAAAGGCCGGTAATTGAGCCAGTTTTGGCGGGATAAAAGGCATTTAAACCTGTGTCCCGCTTGAACTGAGATAAATCAAAAGTTATATAATGCAGAGAAGTATAGTTTATATTTTGCAAAATGTAAAATACTATATTTATATGTCAACCCTTTTTTTGTTTTTTTGAAAAAAATCTCAATTTTTTTTCTTAGCTTCCGATCTCCATCATCTTTATCGGGCTATTTTTTTTCCTCCTCCTTCAAACTAATTTGCTTCTCTCTGAGTTTTTTCTCATAAGGTCGTCTGGTATTTATCTTTTGAAAAATCCCCGTTTTTTCTTTCAATTTGGGCTTTTTTCCAAACACGTTTTCTAAAATGTCCGATACACGGTCTATGGGTGCATAATTCCTCCTTGATGGATGTTGATTGGGTAAATTTGTACAGTTCTCGGACTATGAATCGAGCTGAAAGGAAATCTGAAGACACATTATGCGATCAAGGCAGCGGTATTTCCATCCTTCATCGCATAACACCGCTGGCCCGGCAGATAAACTGCCTTGATATTGAGCGAATTGCTGACGTTTGTATCAACGATATCCCCAGCATTGTTGGCGTAAGGTTTGCTTCGCTCTATGTGCTTGACGAGACCAATCACATACTTCACCTGCTCAAACACAATCACCCGTTCCGTATCAATAAAATCGTATCACTCAACCAGAGTCCACCATCACCCATGGTTATGGCAGTACGCAGTAAAGAGCTTATACTTGTGGGTGATATAGATACGCACAAAAAGCCTGTGATTAGAAAATCACAACGTGTTTTTGCTGAAAATTATAAGACGCGTAACTGTGCTATTGTCCCTTTAATTTGCCAAGATAGGGTGGTTGGTGTTTTAAATTTGGCGGACAAGCTGCAAGACAGTGGTTTTGCTCCAGGAGAAATTGCACTTGTCGAGCTCTTTAGCCAGTTGGTGGGTGCCTCAATAGGTAATATAAAACTTTTTGAGAGGATACAGCACCAAGCGACGATGGATGGTCTGACCGGTCTTGTCAATCATAGGACATTTTACGAAATTTTAGAAAAGGAACTCTGGCGATCACGCCGCTACGGAGGAAAAATCTCGCTTATTATGATAGATATTGACAACCTTAAAAAGATAAATGACACCTATGGACACAGAGCCGGTGATAAGGTCATCAATGAAATCAGCGGGCGAATAAAAGGATGCATCCGGCAAATAGATGTTGCAGCCAGATACGGCGGTGACGAATTTTCTGTTGTTCTGCCAAATACATCTTTGGGTGATGCCACTGTTGTTTCTGAGCGAATGGTTGATGTAGTTGCGAATTCGCCGGTGATATGGCAAAAAGAACAGATACCTGTGTCCATTAGCGTAGGTGTTGGTCAGTACGATACCGACACCAATCCTGAGGACATCACGAGCCGTTCCGATGAGGCTCTTTATACTGCCAAACAAGCGGGCAAGAACACAGTGAGGATATTTCAGCCTAGCCGAAAGCACAACCCCTGACCTGCACGGCCTGTTGACTATCGCTGCGGATTGAAGAAGTTTTGGGGCCGTTGCGAGGATTAAACCAATTGCGAATAATTAATGCGCTTCTTCATGTCATTTCGAGCGAGCCGTAAGAGCCTGCCCTGAGCGTAGTCGAAGGGCGAGTCGAGAAATCTATTTTAACAGATTTCTCCAATACGGGCCACTCTGTGGCCATCTCGCCGCCGCGTAGTTTTGGCGAAGCGGGGTCGGTTGAAATGACATAATCGCGAATTTTAATCGCAATCGGTTTTAGCCGCAAGATATCAATGGATATGAAACAAGATATTGGCTGACTTTCTATTATCGTTTTTAGCTTTATGCGCGCTGTCCTACGGGTTGTTGTCTGATAGCCAATGAGATGCCATGATTTGAAAGTCGATGAAATTCACTTTGCAGTCGCCGTTTATATCGCCGGCGATTATGGTTTTGCATAGAGGCTCGCCGAAGTAGGACTTGCTGGCTTCTGCTGTGCCGCCGTATGCACCCATATTGATTCGGCCGCCGTTTGGAAATGGCTCTTCTCCAATTGGACTTGCTGGATCGCCGGCATCGATACAAGGACTGGTGACATCGTCCTTTACCCAGGTCTGCTCATTTGGATCCCATCGGCCTGCCTGGGATTTCAGATGATAATCGCCATCAATCCAAACCACATTCGGATCGTTGGGTTCAGCAATCTTATTTGGGTCATTTGCACTAATCCAACGGCCTGGATCAACAAAACACGGGTCAGTGTTAATGTTGCCCATGCCCCATATGACAGCTTCACAGGGATCATAGACTGAATCCTGACTGCCTTGGATGTTTGAGTAGGTAATCTCGATTTTTGAGCCATCCTGATTCGAAATCTCATAACCGCCGTTTCTCAGAATACAGTTGATCAATTGAACATGATTCGGATATCGATAGGACAGGAAAGCAAAAGCGTTTGCATTCTCTCCTAAATTACCGGTAAGTGTGCAATTCACCAGGATCAAACTGATACCATCATTGTTATACATCGCGCCACCCCCTCTATTTACACCCCCGCCAATCCATGTTGTCATATTCCCGACAAGCACGCAATTGAGCAGTGTCGATTTGCTCTCTCCATAATTGTATATTGCCCCACCATGATACACAGCCATGTTACTTGTAAGAGTACATTTAACCAAACGAGGGCTGGCAGAGTTATTACAAATCGCGCCACCGAAAGATTCTGCTGAGTTGCCTTTAAAGCTGCAGCCGGTTAAAATCAGCGTGCAATTATAGTTCTCGATTCCACCGCCTCTGCTCGCCAAATTATTGGTGAATATGCAATTGGTCATCCTTGGATCGCTCTTATACCAGTTTCGCATCCCTCCTCCAGCAGTTGTTGCTCGATTGTTAGTGAAGATACAGTTTTTTAATATTGGGTCACTACCTTGGTTGTATATTCCACCCCCAGAGGATGCTAAGTTGTTATAGAATTCGCAGCCTTCAAGTATTGGGGTGTCTCCAGAATTATTTACGCCGCCACCTTGTCCATACCAACTCATTACTACATCCGCAATCTGTTCAGTTATATTGCGAGCTACATTTTTATAAAAGATGCAGTTAATAAGTCTGGGACTGCAATTTGTGTTATACATCCCGCCACCATCACCGGCGAGGTTGCCTTTGAACGTGCAGTTCAACACTTCCGGGCTACCAGAAACATTGTACATGCCACCACCTATGGGTTTATATGCCATTGACTCATAAGGAAAATATGGTTCTGCATTCCCGCCGGTGATTATGAAACCGTCGATGACCGCGTTTGGCTCTGTACCGCTACCAGTGACTACATGGTAGCTGTTCTCGAGCCGTGTTGGCTCGGCCACCATATCGCAGGGATCGAAAACTTCGACATCGTTGCCAACCAGGTCACCACTGAGAATAGTCTCATATGCATTAGTATCCCTCATATTAGGATCAGACCTGCCATAGCCTGCATAGCCACCTTTAAGGGAGACGCCGTTTATGAGTTGGAATGTGGCCTCTCGGTTGCCAGGGGTTTGGGTTGCACCTTGGTCGGGTTTATATATACCTTGGGCAACGCAGATTTCTATCGGCTTTTCAGAAGAATTAGCATCGGCGAGAGCATCCTGAAGGTATCTATATGCATCAGCCCAACTTGTTCCATTGTTTGCCCCTGCAGCGTCGTCATCTACATAAATGATGTGCCCCAATGTTGCCGCACAGAACAATGCCAGTAAAAATACCTGTGTTGCTAAAAGATGCCTTAAATTTGTTAGCCGCATTGCCTTTGCCTCTGAAATTTGCTCCTATTCCAGAATACCAGATTTCTTTTATTAAAGCAAAAGTATTTTAGCTCACTTTTTGCTTTGGGCCACATGTGCTAAGCGACGGAGCAAAGACCAAGTAGTATTTGCTGAACTATCTTGAGACAATATGTGAGGACTCTCAACTCCTGTATCAAGGTGCAACAATAAAAAACTTGTCCGGCTGGAAGCCTCCCGATTGTGAAAGATTTTCCCACAATCTTTGGGACGCTTATTTGCGAGTTATAGGATTTGGTTTTTGATATGTATGTGTATAATGCAGAATCAGATAGAACGGGCGGCTATCCATATACCGGCAAAGTACGTTCCGAGAACGCTGCCAAGATTCGCCAGAGCCACAATCAATAAGATCTTGGTCACTGGATTTGTCCAGAACCCCTTTACTGTTGCTATAGCATCAGGCAGGTTCTCAAAGTCGGTCACGGTTGGCTTGCTGATCCATGCCTGTACGAGTCCCGCAACCCAGCCGGCGGCAATCATGGGATTTAAGCTGGTAATTGGGGCGCCTAAAAAGGCTGAGAGGATAGTCAGCGGGTGGGCCAAGGCTATTGCTGCGCCGGCGGCAGAAAGCAGACCATTAACAAATATCCAGATGTAAATGTTTTGAACCGAGTGAGCCGCGCCTTCCTTGAAGAAGCCATACACGACAAGACCTATGATGGCCGCAGGCAGCCCCCATTTAATAAGACTGATTGTGACGCTCTTGGGTGGAACCTGTAAAAGTTCATCGAGCGGTTCCTCCTGACCGATGTGTTTTTTGATGCCATCAACGTGACCTGCTCCAACAACAGCTACGATTGTTTTGCCAGGCGCAGCTCGTATTTTCTGAGCCAAGTAAATATCACGTTCATCGATAAGTCTTCTTTTAATTTGTGGAAATTTCTCGGCGAACTCAGCCATTATGCTTTCGAGCTGGTCTTTTCCTTTCAGGTTTTCAATAATGTCTGCGTCAATTTCCTCTTTTGACATGATGCCGAGCATAACGTGTATGACTAATTTAAGTTTGTTCCAAAAGCCCAGATAACCCCAGACGCGTTTGAGTGTAATTTCGACGTTGCGGTCAGCCAGTACAAGCTGGGCGCCTGTGGCCTCAGTTAGTCTTGCAGCTTCGAGCATTTCGGCACCTGGCTGAATGCCGAGTTTTTCGCCCAAACGCCGGTAGAAGGATGTCATAATCAGTTGCGCCAGAAGAAAGACCGCCTTTTTCCCCTTGATGACCTTGAATATGTCCATTTTCTCCCAGCTATCTTTTTGGATCAGCGCTATGTAACGTCCCCGGCAGAGCTCAATGCAGACCGTATCAGGCTGGACCTCTTCAATGGTCTTACGGACATCATCAACGCTTTCCTTTGAGACGTGAGCCGTACCGACAAGGAAAATGTCCTTGTTTTCGTTTTTGATGTGTGAAACGCGATCAGGCAGTAGAGAATTATCGGTCATTTTTTATATCAGTCATGTTAGTAAATATGCTTTATTCATCGGCAAGAGGTTATATGAGACTGAAGTTATAGCTGTAAACGATTTCGCAATTGAGAAAAATAAGATAATCAACAAGTAAGATAATTCGATAATGAAATTTCAAACATGGTCAAGCATTGCCCAGGATGATTAAGAACGTAAAGCCCCCGGCACGGGTCCGGGAGCTAATCATTCAAGAAAAAGAACTTGTGGAATTTGGACATTTGGTTGTTAGGACTTCCGCAGAAAATTTTTACAACACTTGTATCGGCAAGTACTTAGGCTAACCGCAGGCTGATTTCCAAAAATCACAAAAATGCGCACAAATTGACAAAAGTGCGCGCATTCTGCGCAGAAATTAACAAAAATTAGCAAAAACGCGCACTATTTTGGCATGCTCCTGATGGAGGGACTTGACTTTTGGATTTTTGGTCGCAGTTGGGCTTGACAGACTTGACTGTTTGTGCATGCGCAGGCGACTTGCCAACCTGCAATCTGAATTGTCCGACATAGTCACGTTTTCATTGAACGAAGTTAGAACTGGGGCAACCTTAATATATTTTGTTTTTTGATCTTTAATTCTTTCTTTGCCTTTATAACGTCACTGGAAAAATTAACTGAGTTAATGTGATTCTTATGTTGCCTCTTGCATAGGAAAGTGATTAGCCTTAGGATTATACTGATTTATTTGGGAAATCAGTTATGCGAAAGGGGACATAAGATGGCTGAAGATATTGTTGGAACGGTTTCGGATTTCTTTGCACATCCGGTTGTTGCAGGCATTGAGCTGACTGGTCCTTTGAAAGTCGGCGATAAAATCAAGATCAAAGGCCACACCACCGACCTGGAATTGGTGGTCGATTCAATGCAGATAAAAAATGTTGATGTCGAGCAGGCCAAAGCGGGCGATTCGATTGGTATAAAGGTCACCGACCGCGTCCGTGCAGGTGATACCGTTTACAAGATTACCGAATAACGTTGCGGCAAACCTTTCATTATTTAGCCTTGCAACCTATCTGGGTGCTTTTGGCTTTAAGCGATCTCAACAAAAAAAGCTGCCGGGATTCATTCTTAACTTTTCTGACAATCAAGACAATTCTTCTTTACTCACAATATGCAAGATTCCCTCTGCCTAAATTCTACAGGTTATGACTTTTTTTGAGTTATTTATCTTCATAATCCAACCGATATTATTTGGGTAATATCGGAACTCTCGCCTCTTTTGATTTGAACCTACGTTGGATTGTCCGGATTGTAAGACGTCCTATACATTCAAGGAAACACATTTGAGGTTTCCTGCTTTAAAAAACAATCTAACTTAGGGTACTTTATGCAACCTTACAAAGACATACGACGGTCGAATATGTATGCCCCGTATGGCACTTGCAGAAGATGCGGCTGGTCGGGAAAAGATTGGGGATTCAAGTATCACAGTTTTTGTAGAAGGTGTTACAAAATATGGCGAAAGGAGAAGGCAAAGGAAAATCGAAAGTACAAGTTTCCTAAAGACAACGTGGAATTGTCTGATAGTATAGTTGTTACAGAACATGTGTACAATAGACTTCAGCGTCGAGCGAAACACGCTTTAGGTCCCACTCCAAACTACTTTCTTGCTCGCATCATACCAATTATTATTGGAGTAGGCGCAATCTATCTAATGAGAAAAACAGATTCCGAAAATGGAGCAGCACTAACTATAATAATGCTTGGGGGTTTTTCCCTTGCAGTATTATTTTTCAATATCTTCCAATGTGCATGGGAGAAACGAGTTAAGAACAAGACCATAGAGTTGGCCGAATTTCGAAAACAAGATATAAAGGAACAACGACGCTTCTATTCTAGTGCTGAATGGAGAATTATCCGAGAACAAGTCATAAAAGAGCAAAAGCATGTTTGCCAGAAATGTGGCTGCCGAATTACAAGCGATTATGACCTAACAGTAGATCATATCAAGCCGAGGAGCAAATTTCCTGAACTTGCTTTAGACAAATCCAATCTGCAAGTTCTGTGTCGAAGGTGTAATTCTGCCAAGGGAGCAAACTATGATGAATCAATTATAACAGATGATGAAATACTCTCAGAAACTATCAAGAACATAGAATCATAATAGTTTCTCAATTTCAATGAGGATGATATGAAATTATGGACATGGCAAAGTAAGGATTTTTCAATCATCGATCCTTCAAAAAAAGTAGATAGTTTAAAATATTCACCTTATTTGGCTGAACAAATTCCAGAATCAGAACGTCAACGATTTTTTAAAGTATATAAAAAACTCTGGGATCTTATTGGGACATGTCAGTTCCATTGGTATTCTACAAATAAAAAAGATGTAGGTAATCCGGAATGTCACAAGGGAAAACTTCTATGGGAGGTTGATCTTCCGCAGGATAGGATATTTAAAGTCGTTTGCTCTTCTGCATGGTTTCGTTTAATTGGTAGAAATGATTATGTCCCTGAATATATACGTGATTTCTGGTTTAGAAAAGAACCATGGAATTATGACAGATTAGAAAAAAAATTCAAAGCGTTTTGGGAAAAGAAGACTGAAGACCAGTTATGGGGATTGCTGTTATTAGACTCGAGTAGTCTGCGAAATACATCTTCATTTTTTTTGGAAATAATCAAGCAATGCACACAAATTCTTATACGACACCCCGTTAGAGAGGAATGGGTAACTAAAAACCCTTTTAAATTGGACAATTGGTGGGAAAGCCAAAAGTAAGTGGGAAAAATCATCTATATAGAGTTCCATAGGGAAACTATATTTATTTGCAATAATTTTAAAGTTTTAGTTGGTTGCGAACCAGTATCTTTTGCTTTTGACAAAAGCGGCGGGGACTTGCACATTGAGCTTTCGCAGGTTCTTTAGATGAGCCATACCGTGGTGCGGCTCAAGGATTTTTTGCTTTTCACAGGTTAAGAAATCATCACACTGCCAGCAGCCATCTAGCGACTTTTTTCTTGCGCAGTTTCTTATCTTACACTTTGGTGGGCCGCCTTGCTCTATTTGGGAGAATTTAACGATCAACCACTGGATAAGTTAGAGCAGGAATTTCAAAATCTTGGCGTTTGGGATTCGTCGAATAAGGAAGAAGGAGACTTTAAGAACAAATTGGTTAGATATAGCCAAGCATTCTACCGTGGGAGTCCCCCCCGCTATAGAATCTTTTTAAAGATTTACGAAACGCTGGAAGGTCTAAGGACGTTAGCAGAGAAGTAAGTTACACAGCACAAAATAAAATCTCGAAAAAAGCCCTTCACCTGCACAAAGGATTTTTACATCAAAAACATTTTGGGCCTTTTTGGATTGATTGCGACAAGCACAAATAAAATGCCCCAGCCACGGGTGCTGGGGCTAAACAAGGCCCTCGGCCACAGGTGATGGTGATAAAAAAAGCCTGCCCACAGGTGGCAGGGCTAACCAAGGCCCCTGGCACAGGTGGGGAAATTAAATATAAGGCCTCGGCCACGGGTGCCGGTGATAAAAATCACCTTGCCCACAGGTGGGGAAATTAAGCATAAGGCCTCGGCCACAGGTGCCGGTGACAAAAATAACCCTGCCCACAGGTGGCAGGGCTAAACAAGGCCCCCGGCACGGGTCCGGGGGCTAAACGGTGTGGTTTTGGACGTATTTGATTCTTGCGGTTAAATCTTCTTCGGAAAAACAAAAACGCTTATCAAAACCTTTTGTCCAGATACGGCCCTTACGGCCATGTTGCCAGAGGGCGCGAGTAGTCACACTCTTGTATCTTCCGACGACCTCTTCAATGGATTCCGAATGAGGTCTTGCCACCAGATGTACATGATTCGAATAAACGACACATACTTCAATTTGGTGGCCTACTCTCTTGGCCTCGTTAAGAATCACCCGATGCACGATTTGTTTTTGCCTTGCACTTAATCTTACGGTTTTCGATTTCTGCCGCTGCTTGTTTCTTTCCAATGTCCTTACGTTGCCCGGTAGGATTTGGCCGTCTTCTACATATCCTCGTTTATCACCCGGCAGCCAACTGCCGTATGTTGTCCAGGTTATCATATATCCGACGATTTTGGATATGGTTCAAATGATATTGAAATGTTGGTTTTTTACAAACCTTTTTCGGTTAGCCCTGCCACCTGTGGGCAGGGTAGTAAATGTCAGGAGAAATAAAGGCCCCCGGCACGGGTCCGGGGGCCGAGATCCGTGAATGAGTAGATGAGTATTGAGTGAAGCGTGATGCGTGAAGCGTATTGCGTATAGTGCTATTAAATCCTAAGCACTAATATCGAAATCCTAAACAATATCTAAATTCAAACTACCAAATGTTCAAAACAAAATCCCGCGTAAAACAAGGTGCAAAACAAAAACCCCCAATGTAAAATTGGGGGCTAAACGAACCCCGCAATAAATTGGGAGATAAATAATATTCTCCCGGAATAAATAAACGCCCCCGGCACATGTAATGCCCCAGCCACAGGTGCTGGGGCTAATCTTTTACTTTCATAAAAAAACTTACGAACAGGAATGTTTTGCTATCGTACGTGGTCAGAAGATGTATGATTTACTGGTCAAGAGTATTATTGAGCGATAGTTAGCTATTGATGGTTTATGTGGAAGATCTAATTTCAGGGAGGCAAGAAGAATGGCAAGAGTAGCGATTGAAATGGTAAAAAAATCCGGGGTGGATGTTGACCAGCTTGTGGAACTGCTGGTCAAAAATGCAGCGGCGGAACTGACCACGTATTACTACTACACAATTTTACGGGCGAATCTGATTGGGCTGGAAGGTGAGGGGATTAAAGAGATTGCTGAAACTGCTCGAATCGAAGACCGCAATCACTTTGAGGCTCTGGTGCCTCGCATTTACGAGCTTGGCGGAGAACTGCCTGAGAACATGAAAGACTTTCATGATGTGTCGGCTTGTCCGCCTGCCAGTCTGCCCAAGGGCCCGACGGACGTTAAGGCAGTTTTGAAGGTATTAGTAGAAGCCGAGCGCTGTGCAGTACGAGGATACACACACATCTGCAATCTGACAGCGGGCAAGGATCATCGAACTTATGATTTGGCTTTAGCAATTCTCAACGAGGAAATCGAGCACGAATCATGGTTCTCAGAATTCCTGGGCGAAGGACCATCCGGCCATTTTTTGCGCCGCGGTGACACATCTCCATTTGTGTCGAAGTTTCTTAAGTAACAGAACGGACGTGAGCATGGGGCTGCTACCTTGCAGCCCTTTGTTCTCTATCATTTCTATGAAGATGCGAACGTTCACTAAGGAAGAACTGGCCAAATACAACGGGCAGGATAACACACAGGTATTTATCGCCTATAAGGGAAAGGTCTACGATGTATCCAACAGTTTCTTATGGCAAAACGGCAGGCATCAAGTGACACATGTTGCCGGCAAGGACCTTACCGAAGATTTGGCTCAAGCACCACACGGCTCAGGTTTGCTTGATATATTTCCTGTCGTGGGAACATTGATTGAAGATTGATAATTACAGCGACTTTTCTGCGAGGGAACTTTTAATTTCGAGAATAACTAAGGCTTGCGGAGGAAATGTTTATCTATGTAATTGCCCACACAATAATCGATTACCAACAATTCCTAATCACATCCCGCTGCCGATCAGCAGAACACCTTCGGGAATGGATGAGACTTTTATCAGTGAGATTAGTTTCAGGCAGAGTATGTATATGATGACCATGCTGGTGCAGAAGAAGACAGGTGACGGAAGACAGAGGACAGAAGAAAGATGACGGAAGGCAGAAGCTAAGTCGCAAAATCTGCATACAAAAGCGCTGCTAACCCAGATTTCTCCACTCCGTTCGCTGCGCTCACTACGGTCGAAATGACATCCTTTCTACAGAGTAATATCAAAGAGCAAAAAGATGAGATGGGTATCGTGGAGTCAAAGCCTTATGTAGGCGTCTCGTTTTATTTTGCCGGTTGAGGTCCGTTGGAATTCATCGATTCTTATTTCGAGCTGATGTGAGGAGATTTTTTCGAAGTGGGCAAGTCGTTTTGTCTTTCGCTGGCATTGGTCGATGCTTTGCCAGATGATTTTTCTGAGCAATTGCGGTTGCTTGAGTAGCTCATCTGTTGCAAGGCGGGTATGCAAGCGTATCGCGTCAATGTCCGGCTGAGCGATAGCTTTGATTGTTTCTTCAGTCAGGCCGGTTTCGTGCTTGCGAATGGTGGGAACAACAAGGATGTCCTTAATGAATCTTGCCTCCGAGAGCGCTGATTCGACGAGCTCCGGATTGACGTTCTTGCCGCCCGGCAGGACGATGAGGAATTTCTTCCTACCAGTGATGAACAGATTTCCGTCATCGTCGAGGTAGCCGAGGTCTCCTGTATGGAGCCAGCGTGTGCCGGTAGGGTCAGTTTCGATGACCGACTGTGTTGCCTCGGCGTTTTTATAGTAGCCTTTCATAACGCATGGGCCACCGAGGAGGATTTCGCCAGGCTGGTCCGGCAAGAGGGCTTTGCCGGTTTCATCGACGATTTTGACCAAAATGGTTGAAAGAGGTTTGCCGACGGAGCCGAGTTTGCGAGGATTATCGTTGAAGCCGTAGACGGGTGAGTTCTCGGTGGTGCCGTAGCCTTCGCAGAGTTTGAGGCCGCGTTTCCAGAAGACGTCGAGCACCCATCTTGGTACGGGCGCAGCACCGGAGAGGAAAAATCGCAAATCGGACCAGCCTTGCTTTTTTATAATTATTTTGCCGAGCAATTGAGGTGCGTAGCGGTCGAGAAATCGCACAAGTTGCTTTTGTTTTTTTTCCTTGGCGAGGGCATCTTCAAGCTTCTTCGCGAGGACTGTGAATAGGGCGGGGACGGCGATGAAGATGGTGATGTTTTTGTCTCTGATAAGTTCTGAAATCCGTCGATACTGGTCGGTATAGATATTTGTTGCACCGACGCAGAGAGGCAGTAATTTTCCCACGGTCAGGCCAAAGGAATGGTGCGGGGGCAGAATGTGGCCGAGCTTGTCGAACTTGGTTATTCTGATTTTTTCAAAAGAGCCTTGTGTGTTTGCGATGAGGTTTCCGTGGGTTAGCTCGACCTCGCGCGGGTCGCCTGTCGTACCTGAGGTGCACAGGATAGCAGCGGTGTCATCGGCGTTGATGTGCAAATTTGTTAGGGATGGCGGTTCGGGAGAATCGGTAGGGGGTGTGCATAAAGGTCCATCTGTCATCTCGACGAAAGCGAGGTCATTTTTAGCAGCGAGATTTTTTATCTGATGACGAGAATCAGAGTCCTGATAATCATCGGCCATAATAAGAGCGCGGCAGTCGGTGTGAAGCAAGTGGTTGACTACGCCTTCGAGGGCTCTTTCAGGATCTATCAGCACCGGCACAGCGCCGGTGAGAATCGCGCCCCAGAAAGCGATGTCCCAATCAATACGATTCTTACCCAGGATGGCAACTTTATCACCTGTTTCTATGCCAGCTTCGTTGATAAGCAGGAGAGCGAAACTGTAGGCCTGTGCCTTTAGCTGACTGAAGGAGAGTTTTTCATGTCGTGTTGCGCGTACGATTTCTAAACATATTGTGTCTGGCTTGATATCGCTGAGCGATTCATTGAACAGGTCAATCAGGTTTTTGTATTTTAGTTGAGTTTGCATTTTCCACATGGCTCTTTTGTTTACGGCATTTCGACCATGACATCTCCCAGGACGAGGCAGCAGATCTCGGCTATATCCAGTGTTGGAGCTTTTATAATAGCAGTTTTGGTATCGGGATTCCAGCTTTCTACGAAAGCTATGGCGATATCTGCAGCTTTTTCGTCCCTAAGGGCCAAAAGTTTACCGTTAAGGCGGTCAGGATTTATCGGCTGAGACGTTTGCACAGCTATTTTCGTAAGATCGAGAGTGACAGAACACGAATCCCTGAAATACCGTGCGAATTGTTTTTGGCGATACGCTAACCTTTGTTGTGGGGACTTTGTTGGTATATCAGGAGGCGATTTTAGCACTTTAAGTTGCGGTGTGGGAGGAGCGAGACCTCCAATGATGTCATTCAGTTCATCTTCCTTCTGGACGGCTAAAATCGTTTCCGGCCTTAGGATTTTGTGAATTGTCCACCAGAGTGCGGTGGCTATGGAGCCTACAACCAGGCCGGGGGTATCTATTATTATCACATCGCTTTTGGTGGTCGCTTGTTCTACGCAACGGACTATTGCTGCTGTTAGCTGAAGTAAATGGCCGACGGGTGTCACGTGGCCGACAAAGCTAATGCCATGTGGTTGAAGTTCTTCGAAATTGCATTGAGTTTTGTCAATTACCGTCCAGCCGACGGTGGTTGGTGGACCGATATGGGATTGGCCGATATCGGCATCGACAATTGCGACACGGTGATTTCGAGTTAGGCGTTTTGCAAAATCAAATGTCAATGTTGTTTTACCGGTATCGGAGGCACCGAGAACCAAACACAGACCTTGACGGACTGCGTCTTGCTCCACGAGTTTTTGTGCTGTATTTTCTGCCCAGTTGCGTGACATTTTGTAGTTAAGATAGCAGCATTATTTTCGCCGATGGCCAACCGTGACCATATAGATAGGTTTAAGGTGACTCGGAAGTCCAAGGACCTTGCCGACCGCGGCATCGTCAAATGCGCCGACGGCAACCGAGCCGAGCCCCAGGGCTTCTGCCTGCAGGTGGATATTCTGAGCAGCGTGTCCTGCCTCCATATATACGTAGCGGATGCCTCTTTGGCCGTATCGGCCGGTTGTTCTTTCAAATTCCGCAGCGAGGACAAGCGTCAGTGGTGCATCGGCAATAAATCCCTGGCCCCAGGCGGCAGATGCAAGCGCAGAACGCAGATCCTCCTCGGTCACTTTTTCAAGCGCGTGTTTCGTAAGCATATAGTGAAATAGACCCATGTCGCTAGGAAGGAAAAGCTCCAGTGGATAGGTTGCGCCGGCAGATGGTACTGTGCGATACCTGCCTTTTAGAGCTTGCCCCTGCGCCGACCACGCCAATTGGCCTATTTGTTCGGGGGTAAGAGATTCATCTGAAAAATCACGGTGCGAACGCCGAACGGCTATTACCTGCTCTAACTGAGCTGTTCCTTTCAAATCGGGCGTGGGTAGATTTATTACTTCCTGCATCGCTAATTCCCATCAGTTTATCATTTAGGTTTTGAATTATAATATCTATTTGGTGGATTTTGTCGAGCAGGAAGAAGATTTCTTTATTGAGCTTTTTGGCCGAGGGGCTGAAAGGAAAGTGTCAAACAGGTTTTTTCAGAAATGAGAGCGTCTGGAGTATCTGTTCTATTAGCTGGTCGCGGTTAGACGGAGTCAGGTTAAGCAGTTGGGTGTCGGGTAGGCGTTTTATTTCTGAGACGAAACCAGCTCCTCTTTTTGCGATTGTTGCAAGGACCGATTTGTCTAATGCAAAAAGCTGGCGGACAGCGGCGACAAATTTTTCTGATAGACATTCCATTTTGCCGATTTCGTCGATGACGAAAAGCTCAGCATTTGATTGCTGCACATCCAGTACAGGCACGACAGATTCTTCAAAGCCTAGCACATCTACGCGATATTTGCCCACGCTGAGATGACTTCTAATGTCAAAGTGTGCAAGTATCCCGTCGGCCCCATCCAGACGGGTCCAGCTAAAGCCTTTTCTTTTATCTGCTTCGCGGATTTCTTGCGTATAAAAGCCTGCGATTTTGCTCTGGTCGAGCTTTTCGATGATGCGCATTACTGCGGTTGTTTTGCCACAGCCAGGCAGGCCAGTTAGCAGGATTTTAACAGGCTTAGATACCATAAGTGTAAAGCTTATATGTGAAAGCTGAAAATGTAAAGCTACAAATTAAAACTCGGTTTATTTTGGTCTTTTGGCTTTGACAAAGGATTTGATTTTAGTGGGTGACATTGTATTGAGGACGTCAGCTTTTATTACCCAGCCGCGGGAGGCTGTTGCGACGCCAAAGCCCATCAAGCCGAGGCTTTCAGTGCTGTGCGCATCGGTTCCGATAGCGAGTTTGACGCCGGCTTCAATAGCCATTTTGCAGTGTACGTCTTTCAAGTCCAGACGATGTGGATTTGCATTTACCTCCAGAGCGGTATGTGTCTGGGCGGCGTGCTTGACGACGGCGGCCATATCAATGTCCATCGCATCACGCTCGCCGAGCAGTCTGCCTGTCGGATGAGCGATGCAATTGACATAAGGACTATCCATCGCTTTGAGCGTGCGCATCGTTACCTTCTCTCGCGGACTGGCCAGACCCGAATGGATCGCAGCTATTACAAAATCGAGCTCCGAAAGCAATTTATCTTCAAAGTCAAGAGAGCCATCGGCGAGAATATCAACCTCGGTTCCAGCGAAGATGGTAATGCCTTTTATTTTTTCGCTGATTTTGCGGATTTGTTTTATCTGCTCCGCAAGGCGTTTGGGGCTTAGGCCGTTTGCAATTGCGGAGGATTTTGAATGGTCTGTGATACAGATGAATTTATAGCCCATGTCTTTTGCAGCCTGCGCAAGCTCGCCTATGTCACATTTGCCGTCGGATGCCTTCGTATGGGCGTGAAAGTCGCCCTTTATATCATCGAAGGTTATCAATTCGGGTAGTGCGTGATTCTGAGCGGCTTCGACTTCACCGCGGTCTTCGCGCAGGAGCGGCTCGATATAATCAAGGCCGAGCTTCTTGTAAATTTCTTCTTCAACAGGCCCCGCGAGCATCTTTTCGCCTTTGAATAGGCCGTACTCATTAAGTTTCAGCTTTGCCTTTATTGCGATTTCTCGAAGTTGGACATTATGTTGTTTTGAGCCGGTGAAGTACTGAGCAGCGGCGCCAAAACTTTCCGGCGGAACGACGCGGACATCGACCTGCACGGGGTAGGTTGATGTCTGAATGATTGCTGAACCTTTTGTCGGCCCTGCGGCAAGAGGCTCCTGTACGAAAGCTGCGCCGGTAAAGGCGTGTGTTATTTTCTCAGCGTTTTTTTTATCTTTGGCTTTCGATTTTGAAGTAGTAACGAGGATGTCAACGTCGCCAATAGTCTCAGCCCGGCGACGAAGCGAGCCTGCGGGCTGGATTTTATCCACGCCGGGTACCTCTTGCAGAAATGCCATAACAATATCTGCTGCTTCGAGGGCCTGGTCAAGACGGATTCTGCCGGTTGATTTTTCGAGAAACTCTATGCCTTTTGCGATGGCTGCTGCCTTCTTTTCGCCGAAGCCTGGCATCTTTGCGACGGAACCATTCTTGATAGCATTTTTGAGTTCTTTAATGTTTGTGACCTTGAGCTGTTCATAGACCGCCTTCGCGCCTTTTGGTCCCATAGAGGGGATTGTCAGCAATTCGAGCAGCGATGAGGGAATTCTGGTAAGCAACTGCTTGTGCGCTGTTATCGTGCCGGTCTTTATGAACTCCTCGATTTTGGCAATACTTGATTTTCCTATGCCGGGTATCTTTGCCAACTCACCTGTGGAAAGGAGAATCTCGATATCGGTTGGTGTATCGCCGACGATCCTTGCGACTTTACGGTAGGTGTTGATGCGGAATGGGTCTTCGCCGAGAATTTCCATTATGTCGGCCATCTGGTCAAAAAGTTGACTCAGTACAGCATTTTTCATACGCTTGATTATATCCAATTCATTTCAAAACAAAATGCTAATTTGCTCACCAAGGTAACCAACACTTTACAGTTACATAACGTATTACATGTTTGATATAATGGTTTTGTGCGTTGCTGCCAGTTATACTGTAAAAACACCCATCTGTATTGAAAAGGTGCTCTGTTGAAAAGCGTCATTTCGACCGAAGTGAGCGGAGCGAACGTAGCGGAGAAATCTGGATTAGCAGTGCAGTTGCATGCAGATTTCTCTTCGGGGCTCTGCGCTTCGCTACGTGTCTCGACTTCGCCCCTGTTTCTGTCTTCGACAGAAGACACAGGGGCTCCGCTCGAAATGACACGATCTTGGGCTCTTCAACAGAGCATTAAAAAGGCTTTGAAATGAAGGTTCAGTGTGAATTGTGTCCGAAGAACTGTCTAATTGCGCCGGGTCAGAGCGGCGAGTGTCGGGTGAGAATAAATATCGACGGTGTGCTGCGGACCGTCGTGTATGGATACCCCTGCTCAATTCACATTGACCCCATAGAGAAAAAACCACTTTTTCACTTTCTGCCCGGTACCGGTATTCTCTCGATTGCAACCGTTGGTTGTAACCTCCATTGCAGGAATTGCCAGAATTGGGAGATATCGCAGGCAAATCCGGAAGATGTGCCGGCGACGGCGCATTCCCCCGAAAGCCTTGTGGCATTGACGAAGCGATATAATTGTCCTTCTTTGGCTTATACCTATACCGACCCTATTATTTATTACGAGTACACCTATGATACTGCGAAGCTGGCCCGCCGGGCGGGCATACGTAATGTGCTCGTGACAGCAGGATACATTAATGAGGATCCATGGCGGAGACTGCTTGAATATGTCGATGCAGCGAATATAGACCTGAAAAGCATGAGTGATGAATTCTATCGAGATGTGTGTTCAGGAACTTTGAAACCGGTGCAGAACGCTTTGATTGTTGCCAAAGCAAGTGGCATACTGGTGGAAGTCACTAATCTGCTTATTCCCACGTTGAATGATAGCTCCGAGCAGATACGCCAGCTTTGTCAATGGGTAAGGGTTAATCTCGGTGCTGAAACGCCGTTGCACTTTTCGCGGTTTTCCCCTCGTTACAAGATGCGTAATTTACCGGCGACTTCAGCGGAGACATTGGATATGGCTCGTGAAATTGCTATCAGTGAAGGATTGGAGTATGTCTATATCGGCAATATACTTAGTAAAGATGGCCAGAATACATATTGTCCCGAATGCAAGAAACTACTTATTGAACGCAGCGGCTATACAATTTTACGGAATCGGCTTAAAGACGGCTCTTGTCCGGATTGTGGCAGAGCGATATACGGAGTCTGGAAATGACACGCAGAAGATTTATTAGAGAGTTGATAGCAACGTGTTCGGCGGTTTTCACGGGGATTTGGTGGCTGGCTGAGAAAGCCTCGCCGAGGAAGTTTGTGAGGGCTGCCCGGCTGCGAAAATACCCCGGTCGATTGATGTCTCTGAAAGGTATTAATAGCCAAGGTAAATGGAGTGGTTAATATGAAAGTGCGATTAAGCAAACCATCAAAGGAGAGATTATTTAATCTTACGATTTTGATTCAGTGCGTTTTTCTATTGCTTTTTATTAGCACTTGCAGAAAAAAATCAACCGCGCTAACAGATCAAACAGCACAAGAGGTAGCTAAGCCATCAGAAAAAACAGAAGGAAAGGTTATTCTGCAGTCTTCGCTTGCTGGTACTTGGTACAGTGCTGATGTAGATGCGCTAAAGGCGCAAATTGAGGCCTTTTTCCAAAAAGCTGACAGCCAGCCAGAGGAAGACGTAATTGCGTTAATTCTTCCACATGCAGGCTATGCGTACTCAGGTCAAACTGCTGTTATGGGTGTTAAAACAGTCGGCAGGCAATTCAAGCGCATCATTGTCATTGGCCCCAGCCACCGTCTGCGAATGGAAGAAATCCTAAGTGTGCCGAGAGTGACTCATTACCAAACTCCTCTGGGAGAAATACCACTGGACGTTGAATTCATAAATAAGCTCTTGGGGTATTCGATATTTCAAAATGTTCCGGCTGCCCACAGCCGAGAGCACAGTGTCCAGATAGAGCTGCCATTATTGCAATACGTTCAGCGGGATTTTACATTGGTACCCATTGTGGCGGGTCAGTGCTCATTGGATACGGTTACAAAAGCGGCCGAGATTCTAAAAGGCTTGATAGATGAGGAAACTCTCGTTGTAGCAAGTTCAGATTTTGTGCATTATGGACAGAGCTATGGCTATGTGCCTTTCACAAAAAACGTACCTGAAAAGATAAAAGAACTTGATATGGGTGCCTACGAGTTTATAGCTAAATTAGATAGCCGGGGTTTTCTGGATTACAAGGCCAAGACAGGAGCGACTATATGCGGTTACGTTCCGATTGCGATATTACTTTCGATGCTGGATAAAGACGCTAAATCCCAGATGGTCAAATACACTACGTCCGGCGAATTAACCGGCGATTTTGAAAGGTCGGTCAGCTATCTTTCAGTTGCCTTCCTGGGCCAGTGGGGCAATTATTCCGAAACTCAGCAGCAAACTAATGTGCCTGAGTTGAGTGGTGAGGATAAGCAACAACTCTTGACCTTAGCTCGCAAAACAATTGATTATGTTTTGCGACAAAGGCGAATGCCAGAAGCGTCTGAGCTTGGCGTTAATGTCAGTGATGCGATGAAATGTCCCCGTGCAGCTTTTGTGACGCTGAAAAAAAATGGACAGCTCAGAGGATGTATCGGTGACATCTTTCCTCAAAGACCTCTGTATAGATCGGTCATGTTGAACGCGGTCAACGCAGGCTTTAGCGATAGGCGTTTTTTGCCCCTCTCGGAGGCTGAGTACGACGGTATCACAATAGAAATCTCTGCGCTAACTGCCCCGGAGCCTGTTGCTTCATATAACCAGATCCGAATTGGGATAGACGGGGTGGTGCTTAATAAAGACGGTCATTCGGCTGTTTTCCTTCCACAGGTTGCGCCCGAACAAGGCTGGGACCTAAGTGAGATGCTGACGCAATTATCGCGCAAGGCGCGATTAGCTGACGATGCCTGGAAGGAAGGCGCGAGCTTTTTAGTCTTTCAGGCAGATGTTTTCGGCGAAGAGGAATGATGTTTGCACGCGGTCTACTGATATTCAGTTACGGCCTATTTACGATTGCGGCACAGAGTTTGCTATTTCGTGAGTTTATCACCACATTCGAAGGCAATGATATAAGTGTGGGCTTATTTTTTGGTTCGTGGTTCTTGTGGGTTTCTCTCGGCGCGGTGCTGGTATATCGAATTAGGGCTGTAGCAGACTGGATTCTCAGAAATATAGAGATTCTATTTTTGAGTTACGTGCCCGGATTTGCTCTCCAGGCCCTTTTAATTATCCAGATGCGAGAGATTGCCGGCATCGAGTCTTATGCACTCTTACAGATTAGAACTATTTTGTTTTGGTCGCTGCTTGTCAATGCACCGGTAAGTATCATCACGGGAATGTTATTTCCCGTTGCCTGTCGATGGATTGAGTCGATCGGTGCGTTTGCGGTGTCGCGCGTTTACATCCTCGAAGCAGCGGGAAGTTTCGTTGGCGGCCTTGGAGTTACATTGCTTCTTGGAGCCGGTATTTCTCCTGCACGAATTTTCTTCTTTCTTGTTCTGATTCTGTCCTTCTCAGTGTTTATCGCACAGCTCAGCAAAGCACTCACCCAGCGAGCCGCAAAGTTACAACTGAAGGATTTTAATAGTGGAGCAGATTTTGCGTTTGGTGGATGCGTTATTTCGCTGTTGGCTGTGTTTGCTATTGTTGTTGGTTTGGCGAGTGGATTTGATCACACCCTGATGAATCATATTAGAAGCATAAAATGGACAAAATTACTCCCGAAAAAGGCCTTGCTTGGTTCGTTTAACACGCCTCAAGCCGAGTATCTCTACGGGTTTTACCAAGGTCAATGGGTGACTATTCGAGAGGGCAGCACTTGTGACGCTCTGCCCGACAAGGCTACTGCCGGACAGGTTGCTGCCATTGCTCTCTGCCAACGTCCTGATGCTAAGCGTGTTCTCGTTGTCGGGTCAGGATTGAGCCTGTGCAGCGAGTTGCTGCGTTTGCCGCAGATAGAGACGGTTAGCTGGGCGTATCCTGATTATGAATATGTGCGGCAGGTTAACGATTTCATACCATCACAGCTCAGAATCAGCGACGAACGATTTCATCCTGTTACGGGCGATATTAGAAAGCTTTTAGCAGAGCAGAAGCAATACTATGACATAGTGATTGTCAATCTGCCCGATGCGACCAGTTCTGTTTTGAACCGATATTACACGCTTGAGTTTTATCATCAGGTGAGGAGCGCACTGCGGCCTAACGGAATTGTTGCGGTTCGAGTGGCAGGTGGTGAAAATATTATGGGCACAGAGCTAATCAATCTTGGTGCCTCGGTAAAAGTAACGCTGGAGCAGGTCTTCTCGCATCTCGTATTGACGCCCGGAGAGGATACATGGTTTATCGTTTCCGATTCTACGGAGCTGACCGGTGAGCCGGGCATTGTGCGGAAACGCTTCGCATCAATAAAAGATGCGGGCGGTATTTTCAGACCTGAGGGATTGCTTTCCGTTTACCTGCCGGACCGTGCTGCTACAGCTCTTGAAAGCTACAGCAGGGCAGACCTGCCGAGAAGTTTACTTATTAACCGTGACTCCAGGCCTCTGACTCATCTGTACAGTTTGTTACTTGCCACCAAACAATCCGGAGCTCCAATAACCAGATTTGTTAAGCTATTGTCTTTAGTCGGCCCGTTAGTGTTCCTTGGCCCCATTTTAATTTTTACTGTTTTGAGGGCTGTTTATATCTCAAGATCATCCCAAAACGGTGACAGGTCAAGCTTTGACAGTTCGTTTTTGGTTTTTTCAGCCGGCTGTGTAGGTATCGGTGTGGTTGTTACACTAATGTACTGGTATCAAACGCTTTTTGGCTCTCTCTATCTGCACATCGGCGTCATTTCATCATTGTTTATGGTTGGTTTGACAATCGGCGCAGTTTTTACAAGAAGTCTGCTGAAGGTCGCCCGTGTTCGACCGGAGATTATGTTGCTTGCGGTTATATTTATCCATACGTTGATTTTAACTGCTATTGCATTTTGTCCGGCAGAGCTATGGAGACCAACCTCGGCCGCAATAAGCAGAATTGGGGACACTTCCCATCTTGTTTTAGCGGTTGCATTTATTCTGTGTGGTCTGTGCACGGGTTGTTATTTTCCGATTGCAGCCCGGCAGCTTGCTGACGGTGGTTTTGATACGGGCCATGCCGGCAGTAAGCTTGAGACTGCCGACCATCTCGGAGCTGCGGTAGGGGGGCTGGTGACAGGTCTTGGATTTGTTCCGGTGCTTGGAACAAAGGTAACACTGTACGTATTTGTTGTGCTTATTCTGGCAAATGTACCATCTGCGGCTTTCGGACTAAAGAGAGCCGGCAAGATTTTCTTTCTCGATACAAGCAAAATATGGTACCGCAGGTTAGGCTATATACTTTTCGGTATCGGGACATCCATTATTCTATGTTCAAACCTTTTGGTTGCCGCAGAAGCACGTCTAATGCCCTCGCTGCCGGTACATGCGGCACAGGCCTTAGCTGGCGAGCTGCGCATTGAACTGGCATCGGTTGTTCTTGCAGATGGTGGTAAAAAGCTCACCTACTTCTCAGTTCGTGATCCGAATGATAAGCTAACCGGTTACATCTTTAGCTCGGGGGACCTAGCGCCGGAAGTTCGCGGGTTCGGCGGAAAGATGAATCTTGCCGTGCGTGTGGATACCGAAGGAAAAATAATTGATTTTCATATAGTGCAGTCGAACGAAACGCCTGCGTATCTTGAGCTGCTTGATAGCTGGCAAAAATCACTATTCGGTCTGCGGCTCTTTCAGCAACAACCTTTTACTGGTGTTGATGTAGTGAGCGGCGCTACTGTAAGCTCAGAGGCGGTTCTCTCCGCATTGCAAAAGTCGGGGCAGCGATTTTCTGCGAAAGTGCTGGGTCAGTCCTGGGAGGGACAATTGAGTGAAAAAGCCCATCGTGCCTATTATATGCCGGACGCGCAGGGTATATATCTTGTTGCTGCTTTTGTAGTTGCTCTGATTATGACATACCGAGGTGGATTCTGGAGCAGATTGGTTGTGCTATTTTTGAGTTTTGTCATCGGTGGAATCCTGCTCAATGCACAGTACTCCACTGAGCAGATGGTGACTATTTTGTCTTTGCATGTACCTGCTCCGCAGTTGTCGGGAGCATTCCTGCTGGCTGTAGCAGTGCCACTACTGGTCGTGTTTTTCGGAAACATTTACTGCGGATATATATGTCCTTTTGGTGCTGCGCAGGAGCTGCTCAGCTACATTGTACCTGCGCGGTTCAAGCAGCCGATATCCACAGAACAAATGCAGAAGGCAAGGTTTGTCAAATATGTGTTTCTTTTCGTTCTTATCATTATGTTTTTTGTTTCGAGAAATCGTACAACGCTTGGGTCTGATCCTTTGATTTCGATTTTCAGTTTTCAGTTTTTGTTACCAAGCTTTGGATTTGCACTGACAGTGGTTGTAGTGGCGGCATTGATAGGTTCACTTTTTTACACTCGCTTTTGGTGTAGATATTTGTGTCCGGCTGGTGCTTTTTTGTCGCTGTTTAATAGCGCAATCCTACTAAAGAAATATTTGCCGGCAAAGAGATTCGGCAAATGTGAGTTCGGTCTTACCGTTAAGGACCAGCTTGACTGCATATATTGTGACAGATGTCGCTATCAGAGTCCAGTTGCTTTAAGAAAAGAGCCTCTGGCACATGTTGGAATCCTGTCACGGTCGCTACTAATAATTGCTGTCGTTGTGGCGATATTTGCTGCAAGTATATCTGTGAGTAGATTTTTACAGGTTATTCCGGTTAGGAGTGACTATGTTACTTCGTTTGCTCCCTCAGGTGGCGTGCCGAGGGATGTGGACTTGCAGAAGATTCGCATGTTAATTGAGCAAAATAGACTGTCTGACCGCGAAGCAGATTTTTATAAGAAGGTCAAATAACTCATCGGCACTACTTGGTCAGCGGCGGAAATAATTTATCAGCCAAAGAATAAGTGTCAGAACAATAGAAATTATTATGCAACTCGCTATAGGAAAATAAATCCGCCAGTTTCTACCGCCGAACTGCAGATCACCAGGCAGCCTGAACAGGCCGACCTTGCCCAGCACAACCATAATTGCTCCGAGCAGGGCAATAATGATGCCGGTTAGTAGAAGCCATTTGCCGATTTGTTGTGGCCCAAAATCCATACTATTTCAGAACCCTAAGTCATTTCGACCGAAGCGATGCGCAGCATCGCGAAGAGGAGAAATCTATTAAGAAACGGATTTCTCGGCTCGCTTTTGGCTTGCTCGAAATGACAATATACCATGTTCTCTGAAAGACAACACCAATTCATAATAAATTATACGAGCTTTGCACAATCATTCAAAGTGCTAAAATATCTTCTATGAGCAAAGCTGACTGTGATATTAGAATAGGCACTTCCGGCTGGCATTACGACCATTGGGCTAATTTGTTCTACCCGGAAAAGTTGCCCAAGAGAAAATGGCTTGAGTACTATACGAAGCATTTTAACACGGTTGAAATAAACAATACTTTCTATCAGTTACCAAAACCACAGACTTTTGAAAACTGGCATAAACAAGCACCTAAGGATTTTCTTTTTACCGTAAAGGCCAACCGGTATATCACTCATATCAAAAGGCTACAAAATGTAGAGGAGCCACTTGAAAGGTTTTTCGAAGGAGCTCGGCTATTGGGGAAAAACCTCGGTCCGGTTCTCTATCAACTGCCGCCGAGTATGCACAAAGACATTGAGCGGCTGAAAGCTTTCTTAGAGGTTTTATCCAATGTCATTCTGAACGGAGCGCAGCGAAGTGAAGAATCTCTTCTTCGTCGGCCAGATTCTTCGCCCGCCTCTGGCGGACTCAGAATGACAAAATCTGTTTTCGAGTTCAGGCACGAAAGCTGGTTCAGCGAAGAAGTTTACGGCCTGTTGGACAAATCCAACGTCGGTTTTTGTGTGCACGATTTATATGATAAGGGATCGCCAAGGATTGTCACGGGAGATGTTGTTTATGTTCGATTTCACGGCACGACTGGCAGGTATTCGGGCAACTATTCCAAGGCCCAATTAAAAAGCTGGGCCGAATGGCTCAAGCAATACATAAAACAAGTCCATAACATTTATGTCTATTTCAACAATGACATCGGCGGCCATGCCATTAACAATGCTAAGACACTGCGTAAGGAAATGAATGTGTGACCGCGCAGGCGGGAATCTATAATATTAAAGTTTAAAAATTAAAATTAAAAATTGTGGAGTCCCGTTGGGACGACTTCCTAAATTTAGCTTTGAGCCCGGCCATCCCGTGGATTTGCATTTTAATAATCGATCTCAATAAAGAGCTCATACGTAAAGCGCGTACCTGTGGCAGTCCTATGGACTCCTTGTGGAGAGCTACGTGCTTTACGTATGCCATATTACTATGTTGAAAGGTTATAAAAATTGTCATTCTTGAATGGATCGCAGCTTTCAACCCCGTTCGATAAGCTCCCTACTTCGCCCTGAACGGCGGGGCTTCGCCGGGCAAGCAGGGCAGGCTAAGATAGCGCATTTCTCCACAGGACGCCTTACGGCGGTATCTTGCAAATAGATTCCGCATCAAGTGCGGAATGACAGGAGAGGGGATTGCCACGGCCCTTCGACTATGCTCCCTACTTCGCCCTGAACGGCAGGGCTTCGCCGGGCAAGCAGGGCAGGCGGACACCTTTAATTGTCCCTCCGTTATCCACTATCACGAGTCGCAATGGGTGTACTGTGCGTTCATTCGGATAGCGCGCGAGGCGACCAGAAGAAGTGACCTCTCGCATCTTTTGTTGTAACAAATCTGAAGTGTTTTACTTTTTTCCAGAACAGAAACTTGGGGCGGTATTCAACTTCTACGACAATATCAGCCGGTGTGAATCCGTGACGCATATTACCGAGATGTTTTGCGGGCCTGGCGTCGGCGGTCGGCCTCCTTCAGGAGCCTTATGCGGATTCTGATTGAATTTGGGCAAATCTCAACCAACTCGTCCTCCTGGATATACTCCAGTGCGACCTCAAGGCTCATTTTCCTCGAGGCTCTGACCTTGGCGGCATCGTCTTTGCCTGCGGCGCGAACGTTGGTGAGCTGTTTGCTCCTGGCTACGTTGACCGGTATATTCTTCTCTTTACAGTGCTCGCCAACGACCTGCCCTTCATAGACTTTTTCACCTGGCTCGACGAAGAATATTCCGCGGTCGTATAGCGCATCGAGCGCATAGGCCGTTACTTGCCCCGTATTTGTTGCAATCATGACGCCTGCTTTTCGCTGCGGTATTGCGCCTCGCATGGGCTCATATTTTTCAAATGTGTGATGCAGAATGGCTCTTCCCGCCGTTGCGTTCAAGGCCCTTGCGTGAAGGCCGAAAAGCCCTCGCGAAGGTATCATAAATTCCATGTGGATAAAATCGCTAGCGCCGCTCTTGGCGTCCATCTTGACTATTTCGCTTCGCCGGTCGCCAAGAAGGCTCATTATCGCATTCCGGCAATCCAGCGGACAATCCACCGCCAGCAATTCAATCGGCTCATAACGTCTGCCCTCGACTGTTTTGAGAATCACAGTCGGCTTTCCCACGCAGAGTTCATATCCTTCGCGCCGCATGTTCTCCAGTAGCACGCCAAGATGCATCAATCCTCTGCCCGATACACTGAACTCTTCCGTCGTCTGTCCCGGTTCGACTCTCAAAGCGACATTCTTTTGAAGCTCCTTTTCGAGTCTTTCTCCGATCTGCCTGCTCGTGAGGAACTTGCCGTCTCTGCCTGCAAAGGGCCCATCGTTAACCCTGAACATCATCGTCATCGTCGGCTCGTCGACAGAGATCACGGTTATTCTCGAAGGCTTGTCGGCGCAGGCGATAGTGTCGCCGATCTCAACCGGATTAAGGCCCGATATCGCACAGATATCGCCTGCCCGGACGGTTGGCGTCTCCTTTCGACCAAGGCCGTAGAACGTATGAATCTGCATGACCTTCTGCTGTGTGTGCAGGCCCTCTTTGTCAATCACGGTGACCCTCTGGTCTTGCGATATCTGCCCGGCAAAAACTTTGCCTATCGCTATTCGGCCGACATAATCGGAATACTCCTGATTCGTTACGAGCATTTGCAACGGATCATCCGGACTGACTTTCGGCGGAGGAACTTTGTTTATGATGGCATCGAATATGACGTTTATATTGCCGGTTCTTTTCTCAAGGTCGGTTGTGGCCCAGCCTTCCTTCGCGGATGCATAAACAAGAGGAAAATCGAGCGCTTCGGATTCGGCGCCGAGTTGAACGAGCAAATCGAACACTTCATTGACGACATCATCAGGTCGGCTGTTTACTCGGTCCATCTTGTTGATCACGACAACAGGACACAGCTTGTGCCTAAGGGCCTTGCTCAGCACAAATCTTGTCTGGGGCATGGGGCCTTCGAAAGCATCGACCAGGAGCAGTGCGCCGTCGGCCATTTTCAAGACGCGTTCGACCTCTCCGCCAAAGTCGGCATGCCCCGGCGTATCAATTATGTTGATCTTATACTCATCGCCTTGAGTATCCGTATAGTAAATCGCGCAGTTCTTGCTGAGAATTGTAATGCCGCGCTCTCGTTCGAGCGGATTGGAATCCATGATCAGCCTATGCTCTCCGCCAGCCAGCTTGTCGAGGTCCTCCTGCCGAAACATCCCCGACTGGTAGAGAAGCTGGTCAACCAGGGTCGTCTTGCCGTGGTCTACATGGGCGATTATTGCAACATTACGAATATATTCTGAATACATAGCGAACTTTCAAAATGGTTGATAGTCTGTTAAAGTCGAATTAGTTAACGTCATTGCACTAAGGCCGCAAGACGGAACTCCTAAGAAAATGAAGAAGTTCTCATAGTGCGAGAGGTAGGAGATTGCCGCTTCGGCCTACGGCCTCAGCCAACCTATCAGTCCGAATCCGGCAGTCCTGCCGGACTACTATGTTTATGAGATAATCTAACCTGCCGCCTGTAATATACAAGGGTGGGCTTCAGTCCACCGAACAAAGGTTATAACAAACCGCTACGAAACTAATTCTACCGCAATTCCATCCTAAAAGATAACTACTGATTATATAGTTTCTGCAAAAAAGTACCGGACATCTTTAATTCACCCTCCTGATGAAAATCACCGACATCATTAGAGAGTAATTTAGTTTTGCTTAAGTTGACACCAGTTTTTAATCACAGCAGTAAATTGGATTCTATTATCTACCCTCACTCTTATTTATTGATACATAGCAACATCCAAACTTATTCTTATTTTCCTCCAGGCTTTCTAAACTCCTTAAGGCTATTCTGAAGATTTATTGCTGTGGAAAAAGAGAGTTCGCTTCCTTCATATTCACATCTATTCAATCCCTGCAGATTCGAAGGTAGCGTCAGTCTCTTATCAACCAGCAATATCACTCTTTTGTCATAACGCAGAAATGCACCTCCAATTTCGATAAGGACATTCTCGTTGATTTTATAAGTTCCGTTGGAAAGATTTTCTTGCTCATCAGCACTTACGTTTATAATTGCTGAGTTACACTGCTTCATCAGTCCAAAGACTTTCTCAGGAATAGGGATAGATGTAGTCTGGACTTCCTCTGCAACAACATACTCAAATTGCCCAAAATCAAGAATTTGTTTGATCTGCTGGAGGATTTCTTTATTCTTGCTGTGTGCGATAAAAACTTTCGGCTGCCATTCTTCAGGAGGTTTTTTTCCCGTAATCTTTAATTCCTGTTCCTTTTTTATTTCTGCCCTCTCTGTCTCCGTCTCTGTATTTTCGTCTTGTTCTATTTCTTCCGTTTCTTTGATTTCGGCCGCAGATAGTCTAGATACCTCCACATATTCTGCACCCTTTACAGTCGTTAATATACCTAGGTCTCTTGCGTTTTGCATTAACATTTCGTGACATGCCGCAGTATCGTCAACTGGAATATTGTAATCGCGGTTTAGAGTATTAAGCAGGAGTTCTTTCCGAGGTACCCTATTCCCATTAAAGTTTTCGAAAAATTCTTTAAATAGTTCAATGTTATAGAGTGCGGTTTTCAATCCAGTTTTTTGTTCTTCATCTGTCCTCGGATAGACGATAGATTTACCGAAATCAGAAATACCTATAGTTTCTGAAGCGTAGTTACCTTCTATAAGACCGTACTTGTTCGCTGAGATTATAAGGCTGCGTAATTTGCTACCACCAGGGCTAATCTCCAGTGCCTTAGCCAAGGTGATACGACTAAAGGGCTTACCGGCATTCTGATCCCTAATAGTCTCAGGAATCTTGAGAGCATCTTTTAGAGAATCTTTTGGAAACAGTGCTGTTGCCCGTCTACGTTTGGAAACTACCTTTTTTTCTGTTTGAGAACGGTTTTGTTTCTTAGCCATTTTTACTTCCTTTTACTGGTTAAAATAACTAAAGAGATTTTAATAGTGACGTTACCTATTTCATGTTACTTTATTAAGTCCTTCTATTTTTATTTGCAGCTTTGGCCTGCTTTTTCTTCCTCGCAAGGCCTACTGGCCAAGAACGAAAGCTGAGGTAATAAACGGCCGTAATGATTTCCTGATTATCCTACCGTTCTTCATTCGTATTCCTCAACTCATTTTCCAAGGTGTTTTGTAATTTCTCCTCAAATTCCTTCATGCCCCGTGGCGTGAATTCGTAGAGAATAAACCGCCGGTGCCGAATATCGAAAGGAACATCGTCGACTGATTGCGAAATCAGTATCGTCGGTCTGCCGAGAGTATGCGACATTCCGAGTTCGTAGAATACATTTGGATTTCTCCCAGTGCAGTCAGCGATGCATACCTTCGATTCAAAAATGGCGGTCCAAATCTCATTGACAATGGATTCTGCCGAAAAGAAATCATCGCACCTTTCACAGGAAACGCTTAATTTCTTCGTCACTTTTAAAATATGATCTTCATAGACAAGGCGTAGCTCTTGCGTAAAGGGCATTAGCACGAAAACGTCTGGCCAAGATCCCTTTTTCCATGAGTTTGGTTCTCCTAAAACCGGGTTGATTCCAATCCGCTCGCCTTTGCCTTCAGCGTAACTAGTGATACTTATTCCAAGTTTTGCCTGTAGCTGATCGACAAGTGGCGTCAATTTTATTACAACGTCTTTATGTATTTCCGCCGGGACGAGTCCTCCGAGATAGTGGAAGTCGATCTCTTTGCTTGTTCTGATAAGGCCCATGGATCCAAGTCGTGAGAGTGCGCCGGTTAGGAAGCTGATCTGGCTTGGGTAATACTCGGGATATCCGTAAACGAATTCGTACAGCTTGGAAAAAGTGAGAGGTCCTTTCTCTCGTATCGTCCATAAGACGACCCAACTGCCGATTTGATCGCTTACCATATGTTTGTCGCGAACGGGAATAATTCGCTTTGCCATTCGTTATCCTCACTTCTTGTATCGCGAAATGCGTCGCCTAACTATTGATAATACGCTTTCCGTATAAGAATCCGTATCCGTTTCACTGTCCGCATAACACGTGTTTTTCCTTAATACATAAGCACGTTTGTAGTATAACTGTCCTAACGCAATAGTACAAATCCAAGATGCGCTCGCCCCGTGAGATAAGTTTTACTATCTCACGGGGTAAACCCTGTGAGATAAATTTGCACTATCTCACGGGGTAAACCCTGTGAGATAAATTTGCACTATCTCATTGGGTAAACCCTATTAGATAAATTTTTAATATCTCATGGGATAAATTTGTACTATCTCATGGGGTAAACCTTGTGAGATAAGTTTTTACTATCTCATTGGGTAAACCTCGTTAGATAATTACGTACCCTTGATTTAATATATCTCTTGCCCCATGCGGTCTTGAGGTACTTTTCTCTCCTTGTCGCATCCTGCTGATTGATACAACCTTCCCAGTAGATGAGTTTCAAAGATCGTCGATCCTTAGTTGACCGAACATGCCCGCTATTGTGCTCCTCAAGACGCTTCTGTACATTTTTCGTGTATCCCACGTAAAACATTTCGTCCTTCTGCGACCGCAGAACATATACATAATGGTATTTTCCCATTCTATCTCACGGGGTAAACATAACATAAAAGAAGCTGGATTTGCAAGAAAAATAGTTCGTATCTTGCAAATGGATTCCGCATCAAGTGCGGAATGACAGGAGAAGGGATTGCCGCGTCCCTTCGGCTGTGCTCCCGACTTCGCCCTGAACGGCGGGGCTTCGCCGGGCAAGCAGGGCAGGCTAAGATAGCGCATCTCTCCGCAGGACGCCTTACGGTGATATATCGCAAATAGATTCCGCATCAAGTGCGGAATGACAGAAGAATAGATTCCGCATCAAGTGCGGAATGACGGGAGAAGGGATTGCCGCGTCCATTCGGCTGTGCTCCCGACTTCGCCCTGAACGGCGGGGCTTCGCCGGGCAAGCAGGGCAGGCTAAGGTAGCGCATTTCTCCGCAGGACATCTTACGGTGGTATCTCGCGAATAGATTCCGCATCAAGTGCGGAATGACAGGAGAAGAGATTCCGCATCAAGTGCGGAATGACAGAAGAAGAGATTCCGCATTAAGTGCGGAATGACAAAAGAAGGGATTGTCGCGCGATTCTTCGAATCACTCGCAATGACGGCAAATATCGAGCATTAAGAAAAAGGCAGAAACGTAGTGTGAACGCCAAGAGACGATGCGATAAGAGAGATAGACAATGCTGTGGCCTACATCAAAGAGCGCTTGGTCACTAAGTCCGTTTGATTATGCATAATAATGGGCTGGTCAGTCCAGGACGGCAAGGCCTTTTGTGAGGGCATACTGGCGGACGGATTGGATTTCTTCAAAAGTTGGTCGTCGATCAATTTTTGAGTGCAGATGGGCTTGGTAACAAGGACGATACTGACCCATCACATTAATGGTAGTGGAAGAACTGATTTCATCAGTTAAAAAATCTATAATTTCATTACTACCTGCAAGGTTGTTCGGCAGGACTAAATGTCTGATTAAAAGGCCGAGTGTGGCAATGCCCTTTTTGACTTTGAGGTCGCCTACCTGTCGGTGCATTTCTTTGACAGCGGCGAAGTTTACCTGCGGATAGTCCGGTGCAGTTGAGAGCTCTTCAGCTACCTTAGAGTCTGAATACTTCATATCGGGCATATAAATATCTATGTAGCCGTCAAGTAACTTCAGCGTTTCGACCGAATCATAGCCGCCAGTGTTATAAACTGTCGGCAGTGTCAGGCCCGACTTTCGCGCTAATTCAATCGCTGCTACAATCGCTGGGATAACGTGAGTGGGAGTTACAAAGTTTATATTGATACAACCCATTCTCTGTAAATCAAGCATGTGGTGAGTTAGTTGTTCGATTGTTGTTTTGTGTCCATAGCAGTGGTGGCTTATGTCGTAGTTCTGGCAGAAGATACAGCCCAGGTTACAGCCTGCGAAAAATATCGTTCCGGAGCCGCCGGTGCCGACAAGGACGCTTTCTTCGCCGAAATGCGGGCCTACAGAGCTAACGACGGGCAAATCGCCGATGCCACAAAATCCGGTTTGGCTTTTGCTGCGATGGACTCCGCATTTGCGCGGGCATAATGTGCAGGGATTCATCAGGTCCCAGAGTTGTCTTGTAGTCTCACTGAAAGAGTTGAGGTCGGCCATGATGAGGTCTCGCTTGTAAAACTCATTGTGTGCCTATAAACTCAGGCAAGAAGCTGCGGTACAATTATCCATTCTATGTGCCATTGGTTTTCTTCGGAGCGGCCCAGGCATACTATACCGGCATTCTTGAAGGCGATTGTGCCTGCCGACTCAGAGCCAGTTAGAATCAGCGACGCCAGTTTGCTCAAGAAGGGCAGATGTCCTACGATCATAATGTCTCCAGTGGCGGAAGTAAGCTTTTTTGCCAAAGCGTTCACATCATCGGTAGGCCCAAGACCATCGCGCTCAATTTGGATTTTCTTTATACTGATAGCCTCAGACAGAACCTCAGCGGTCTGGGCGGCTCGCTTCTTTCCACTGTGCCACAAATAATCTACATGAAGATTCAAAGGTTTAATGAATGCTGCTACCTTCCTTATCTCTTGGAGACCATGCTCAGTTAGCGGCCGCTTCGGATCAACTTCTTTTGAAGCCGCTTTTGCGTGTTGGACAAGGTATAGTCTCATTTTTCAACATTCCTTTGCCTTGGATTAGCAACTTACCTTTCAGTTGTATAAAGTTGTTTGGCGGTTAGTATATATTGTTTACTATCCATTTGACAATGGGCAGTCAGATACCTGTGAGCTGTTGCCTGCTGGGTTTTGGATTGCCATTTATAAAATGAGTCTGTTCTGAAATTACCGCTTTACCCTGTAATGTGGTATCAAAACATTGAATAAAAGGGTGATTAACGGTATACTGTTCAGCCGAACGGCTTGGAGAGCCGAAAAAATGCGCATTTAGAATAGAACAGAGAGATGACATTGCGCATCAAAAATATATAAGGCAAGATTATAAATGGAGAAGAATTTTAAGGAGAGTCGAGATTCGCTTACTGACCGACTTCGCGGCGGGGAGCGATCGGCTGCGGAGCAATTTGTTGATGAGTACTACGAGCGAATATATCTATTTATGCGAGGAATCGGGCATAGTCGTCAGGTCAGCGAAGACCTAACTCAAGAGACTTTTCTCCAGGCATGGTACCATATAAGTCAACTACGAGATGGGAAAGCGTTGAATGCGTGGCTGTATCGTATTGCAGGCAATGTTTCGAGGCTATATTGGCGCAAGAACAAAGGTAGGGAGCCGGTCAGCATTGAAGAAGTTGCTATGCCAGAAAATAGCGAGGTTAAGTCGGATGAGATTGTGCATATAGAGGAGTTGAACAGGCTCAAAGACACTGTCGCCGGACTGCCCTGGAAATTGAGGCAAACAGTTGTTTTGCATTATATGCAACATATGACCATCGCCGAGGCTGCTGAAGCAGCGGGAGTAAGACAGGGCACATTCAAAAGCAGGCTGAACCGAGCTTTAAATATACTGAGAAAACAGTTTGTCTGAAGAGCATATAATCTATGGAATGAGTTTCGCGGATTGTGGCAATGAGCTCCAAGACATCTGAGAAAGGTAGGGGTCGAGATGAATGAGGATAAGATGGAGAAGTTGCTAGGTGAGCTTGGGAAACAAATAGCCGAGCCTGTGCGACCAGACCTTGTCGAAGATATAAAAAACCGGATTCCCCATGATCTCATTGCTCATAAAGGTGGATTGGACACAATCAACATCATAATTCATCTCAAAATAAACAAACTTACCGCCGCGGCGGCAATAATCATAACGGTAATTTTATGCCTCACGTTTTTCGGCATCAATAGTTCGGAGCATGATAGTCTGTACGAAGACTTGAAGGTATTGGTTGGTTATCTTCCAGGAGCAGGAGCCGGCAGAAGCGATGTGCTGGCCGGTTTATCCACGTATTACGATGACCAGGTCAGTAAGGGCAAAGATGTTGCATATTACGGTGACATTATTAAGCCTAAGGATAGTGCTGCAGTGCTGATGCACTGGAGACTCGAAAATGGCAAGTACAGAGTGATTTTCGGTGACCTGCATGTAGAGGAGGTTACCGCCGAACAACTGATAAAACTGCAAGCCAGGATGCTTCAGCCAAAGTGAAAATAAGTCACTGTCAGTTTCAAGCAACCTCGTCGCTTATTTGGCGTAAACCGCATACCTATCCGTGATATGAGCTAATAGACGATTGCGATAGCTTCTTCAATCTGCTGTATGATCGCATTAATGTCGGAAGGATCGGATACATAGCCATCGAAGCCTTTGTGCAGCAAAGCAGTTGACTCAGAATCACTTAAATTGTTGGCAATAGCTATAGTCTTTATAGTCTGCAGGTCTTCGTGAGCGAGGATGGTCGAACATATTCCGTTCACATTTATGTCTTTAGCTAAAAGGTTTATCAGCAGAACGTGTGGTGCAAATCTCTGAGTTGACAAACCGGCCTCGAAGTTGTTATCGACTGTTTGGACTTCATAGTCGGCCTGTGTTCCCAATTCCTCTGCAAGAGTCGAGGCGGCTTTTTCGTTACTGTCTACTATGAGTACACGTATATTGCCGACAGGAAGTGCCGCGGTGGGAATATTATTTGCTTTCATAAAGCGAAGCAGCTCGCTTACAGGTATGCGACGGTCTTTGCTGCCTGGGATTCGATAGCCTCTGAGCTGGCCGCTGTCAAACCACTTTGATACCGTCCTCGGAGCGACATTGCAGATTTTAGCCACATCGCCCGTGGTTAGTACATTCTTGCCTTTTGCCATCTTTCGATTCCCGTTGCTACGTGCTGTAAACTATGCACTTACACCGTAATCTAATTCGGCTGCTGAGCCTGAACCATTTAACAGAGAAAAGGCAATATTGGTTTGGTGGCTTATAATGAAGTGCCTTTTTGAAGACACGTCCTATAAATATTCTCTGGCTTTTACCCTAAAAGTGAATAGCGAAATGCGAATGTTGTAACTGTATGAATCTTTGAGGCGGGAAATTGTCTTGGATTTGGTGTGCACACGTAGTAAAATCACGATCTTAGAATTAGCCTTTGTTTTTTTTGAGGAGGATACTTCGCTTATGCGGATATATCTTTCGCGTCCAGACCTCACTGCACAAGAAATCCAGGCGGTCAGTACGGTTCTCCGTAGTCCCGACCTCTCACTTGGGCCTAAATTAATTGAATTTGAAAAAGCGTTAGCCAGTTACATTGGAACAAAGAGAGCTGTGGCCGTCAACAGCGGTACAAGCGGATTGTTTCTGTGTATGTTGGCCTTGGGGATTGGACAGGGCGATGAGGTTATAACCACCCCATTTACTTTCATAGCGTCAGCGACGCCGATTTTGATGGTAGGAGCGAGCCCGGTATTTGTCGATATTGACCCTGTGAGCCTGAATATTGAACTGTCGAAGCTCGAGTCGAGAATTACAGACAGGACAAAGGCCATTCTTGCTGTGGAGATATTTGGCAATCCATTTGGGATTGATAGGGTTTGTGAGATTGCCCGGAAACATAATCTTGTTGTTATCGATGATAGCTGCGAGGCGCTCGGCTCGGCGCTGAATGGAAAGATGGTCGGGACGTTCGGCAAAATGAGTGTGTTTGGCTTTTATCCCAACAAACAGATTACCACCGGCGAAGGAGGAATGATCCTGACCAACGATGAAGATTTGGCTGATGTTTGTGTGTCACTTCGTAACCAGGGCAGAGGTAAAAACTCTGCTTGGCTGGCGCACGAGCGGCTCGGCTACAACTTTCGTCTAAGTGACATAAACTGTGCTCTTGGCATTGCTCAGCTCTCCAGGATCGATGAGATCAAGGCGAAACGTCGGCAGGTTGCTATATGGTATCAGGAAATACTGGCAGATGAAGAACGATTGGTTGTGCCTGCTGAGCCAGAAGGTTGTGACATGAGCTGGTTTGTCTTTGTTGTCCGGCTCAGGGAGGATTTCACCATGCAGCAGCGTGACCGCATTTTGCAGGTAATGATGAATCGTGGCATTCAGGTGAGTAACTATTTTCCGCCTGTCCATCTTCAGCCATTTATGGTGCAGCAATTTGGCTACCGAAAGGGTGATTTCCCCATTGCGGAATCCGTCAGCGAAAGGACCATAGCGCTACCTTTCTACAATAATCTCGCCAAGGATGATGTCGCAGTTGTGTGTAGGGAGTTGACAGAAGTATTGGACATAGAGCTGTCTGTTTCTTGATTCAGGTTAATGTAATGTTTGTGGTTTTGTATTTGGCGTGATTAGTTTTTTATATTAGATATTTAGTAGAGACGGGTGTTGGAGACCGGCTGGGGAGGGCCCGATAAACAACATACAACTATTATTATTATCTTCGGAAGGGAGGAAAATTTTGATGAGGGGCTGGAGGAGCAAATTAGTTTTTCTGCTTATTTTCTATTTCTTGGGATTCGCTACCGCAATTTACTATCTGGCACCAGCACCTGAAAATCGGTCGGCTCGGCTTTTTGAAAACACTTCTGCATTTTCAGCGCTGAAGTCAGACGATTTTGCGCAGTCGTTTAACGCTGGCTTACACAAGTGCGTTGATTTTGGTAAAGACGCTGCTTGGCGGACAGCTAATTTTATCAGAGAAAAGATCGAAGAACAGCGGCTTGGCAGGGAAGGCTGAAAAGCTGATGGGATAATAAAACTGCAAAGCTGCAATTATCTGCATATATAGAGTCCGAATTTCAAAGGGGGGGGCGTATATGCAAAACTCTTGGCCGTGGGTTGTTAGAGGCCCGCGGCCATATTTTTCAGGCTTCGTCTGCGTCACACGAAAGACCGCGTTTGTGTCAAATATTGAGATTGACACTTCTGTGCAACGTGCCCAAAATGTATCCGACTATGACAGGTTATGTTGACCCGTTCTATTTTTAGTTGCGTTCGATCGCTGGTCTTTTACGAAAGGAGTCATTTATGTCAAACAAGCTCGCAAATACAATCATTCTTTCGCTTTGTCTGGCCCTCTTATTCGCCATAGGTTGCGGCAAGCGAGAAGAAGAGCAGCAAAGCCAGCAAGAAGCAAAGAGTACGACTCCCGCACAGCCAACCATGCCGACAGAGGAGCAATTTGCCGCTGCGGCCGAGAAGACGCAGCAAGCGTTGGCTCAGGCGAACCAGGGCAAGGTAGTCGAATCTGTTGATTTCCGAAAGCTCAAAGAGCTTCTACCTGAGAGTTTGGCGGGAATGACGCGTGCCGATGCCTCTGGTGCACGCAACAAGATGATGGGGATTGATGTCTCAAACGCAGAGGCTGTGTACGAGGCAACAGGTGACTCCTCTAAAAGGATTACAGTTATGATAATGGACATGGGTAATGTCACTGGCCCGATGAGAATGAGTATGGCAGCTTGGGCAATGGCTGATTTCGAACACGAGACCGATTCTGGCTACGAGAAGACCACAACCCACAAGGGCTATAAAGGAGTAGAGGAGCTTGACCGTGAAAACCAAGAGGCAGTGTTCCGCGTCTTTGTAGCGGACCGGTTCATCGTAGAAGTCGAGGGCTCAAACGTTCCAATGGCGACGGTCAAAAAGGCGATAGACAACATCGACCTCTCCGGACTCGCTGCTCTATCAGCCGGCAAGTAATGTAGGTCGTTTGCTGAAGTTGTCCACTGTGCATGCTTTGGATTTCTTCACAGCAAAGTCGCCTTATTTTAGCCGTAAAAGTGTATACAAAAGGCCGAGCAGAATAGCCCGGCCTTAGAGTTGACATAACTCTGATGCTATTCAATGTTGAACTTAATTGTTCGTATGCTCGTCTGCAGGAACTAAGCTATCAATGAGATCCTGCAGTTTTTGCTCGCTGACCGGACCGTTGATGGCAATGACCATGTATGTGTCCACACGACTGTTATATAAAAGCACTTATGTCCGGAGTTTTAGGCATACTGAAAATGACGGTTTGGCAAAAAAAATCCCGCTTTGAGTTATTATAAGGTCACTATTGTGAGAAGATAGGAAAGAACACTTTGTTTAATAAAATCGGCACAGGATTTTAAAATGGTCTCTATTGATTTATGCACTTGAAGGATTCGGGGTATCTGGCTAATTTTTCCCTGTCCTCAGCCGATATGTCGATGGTGTACTTTCCAACTTGTTTGATTGCGTTAAGGAAACGATCGGTCATCTTTTTGTTAAGTTCGTAGCTGTAGTCCTGAAACGCGATTTTAGTATCGCCTGTAATCCGCGCATTGACATCCAGTACTTTAGCTGGCGTATTACAGTCAAAATCAAACGTCTCGATACATAACGTTCTCACATCAGGATTTTGCATTGTCTTGTAATGGATTCGAAGGTCATTCACGTCATATACGATACTCCATTGTGTATGGCTTGGGATAGTGGCATCGCTCAGGACGCTAAAGGCGCGACGTATTAAAGGCAGCTCGACTTTTTTACTTTGAGTCTTCATGGAATTGGCTGCCAAAGCAAATAAAGCGCTGGTGTCATAAATGAGACTCGTGGGGACCAGTCTGTTTCCGCCGAATCCCCGGTATTGTGACAGAGAGTTGACTGATTCCTGGTAAAGGCCGTTTTGAATTAAAGCGATTTTCAGGGTCTTTTTTGTATATGCAACGCGTTTGCCGCCTAAGAATTCTATTACTGCCACGTCACCGGTTCTGTCGCAGGCCAGATAATTGAGATACGTCAGAGCGCTGCCAATCCTGATATGCTCATCGCTTTCGATCACTTCCTTTACGGAAGCGCAGTTGTCGAGCTGATACTGTATCCACTGTAGCTCGGTGACGGCGGTCCGCTCATCCGGTTCTGGATACTTCCCTTCCTGATACATAAGCGCCATTTCGACCACCAGGCCGGCCTCGTTCATGCCACCACAGGGAAACTCGTGTGCGAATTGGTTGAATGTAATACTCCCATACCTGGATGTCCATGTGGCTGCCTTCTCGTTAGGATCGATGAACGCGGTCTTGGACAAGTTTCTTTTGTTCACGGTTATAACGCCGAATCCGATATCGAAGTCGTAGTTTCTGCCCACTACAACATTCGGTTCTTCGCCGAGACAAAATATGGTGCAGGCGCATAAGTTGCTGTTGAGTAATAGTAGGACTTGCAAGATGATTACATGAAGTAGTCTGAAACGGATTGTTCTCATCGCTTTGTAGTAGTCAACTTTCGCACTTTTTAGGCGGCTGGTTTTAATGATTTATCAATACA
>CAZFLY010000018.1:0-49001 GCA_964519995.1 uncultured Pirellulales bacterium
TTGAGACAAGAATTTCAATATGGTCAAACAAGTCCCTTGGGGACAAGTTGCTTAAACTACCAACATTGGCTTTGATTGGGTTTGTTTTTCTAAAGTCGCTGGCGTTTTTCATTTTTTCGCAATCCTTTTGTTCATAGAGACTTGTGCTCATTTGCTCTCTTTTGAAATTGGCTTTGTTTTGCATAACATTCGTATCTCGTGAAGCGTGAAGCGTATCTCGTATATTGTATTGCGTTGAGCATATGAAGGAGAACCTCGCAATAATACCTATTGCATAAGTTTGGATTTGAATTTTGCTCTGGCCGCCTGAACAGCCGAGTTTAATTGCATCTTGTGAGGTGATGGCCATTGAGCGGATTTCCTGATTTACCCCGTGAGATAGACTCAGCCGCCATCTCACAGGGTGAATGATTTACTACGGACTATCAACTATGAACTGTGAACCAATTAAGATTTGCTCTTTGCGATTGACTATGAACGATGAACTATCAACAATCCACTATTGTGATTCTATTCCCTTATTCTAACTAATATTATACCCGAAAACGGCCTAATTTTCAAGCAAAATTTCGCACTTTTACCCAAAGTTGTCCTTTACTCGTCCGCGTCGAAATATGCGGAGGTTGGCCAGCAAGTTTTTCTTTCCACAGATCGTTTATACAATCTTCATACGTAAAGCGCGTACGCGCTTTACGTATAAGCTTTTCTTTGTTGCTAGTTGTTAAGGACAAGCAAAAGGTGGATTTTTTGGCAGGGTGGGCTATACTACTCTGCGAAGTGCCTACTCCGACGAAGATTCTGTGAAGGTGGGAGCGCAGCCGAATAGAAAATGCCGTTAATTGTTGTCTACATTCTCTGAAGGTCAGCGCAAGTTTCTCTTTTTTGCCTTCCAGTATTTTCCACCTCCGACTTTTATTCTTGGCGGAGGATAGATATTAGCATCCACCTTCCACCTTCCTCTTTTTCCTTTCACCAAAATGTACGTTTGTTTGTTCTTTTCATTATAGATGTACGAATAAGATGACTTCTTAAGGTCGAACCATTTCAAATACACGTATTCCTCCGTAGCTGCAATCGCTCTATTTTCTTCTATTTTATGCAATCTTATGTCTAGTAGTTCACACGTTGATGGATTTAGAGGATTACTAATGACCCAATTTCTTTTCCGATGGTCATTCAATACATGCTTTATTCTTTTGCGTGCTGAGCCGGTCAAGGTAAAATATTTATCAATCTCACGAAGTTGCATCTTAGGTAACGCCTTGTATGCTGAAAATTCTGCCTGAATTGAATTTTTTACTACGTCTAGAATATTTTCCCGGAAACCTCCTGGAACTAATACTTCAAGGAGTTTTATTAGACTATGCTGAAACATTGACCGGTTTCGAAAGTCTGCATACACTTTATCTTGAAGAAATAGAGGGATATCACAGTCCCTATAAAGGATAGGTAGTACCTTGACTTGCTTCTGCTCGATTTCCATAGTTGTAGCTATCCTAAGTTCCTTTTGCACCCATCCGGATGATATTGATGTAGGGCTTAGAATAACACCAAGATAGTCCATTTTTTCTATCCCTTCGGTAATCTTCTGCAATAGTGAATCGCCAACTTTGATCTCTGCCTTATCTATCCACGTTGTGACTCCGTAAGCGGTAAGGAATTCTCCTAACCGATGAGCAAAGCGTTTATCAATGGAACTATGGCTTAGGAATATACTAAAAGTTTTTTGGGAATGTATCATTTCACAAATTTTTATCCTTCTATAACTATTTTTTATTAAGAAGGCCTAAAATAGTAAAAGTTCTAAATTATTCATGTGCTTAATATACTTTTACGTGGTTCTGAGTCTCCGTAACCAAGCGAAAAGACCGATTCCAATGCTGGCAAGAATGAATGCGCCAGGAGCGGGAATTGGCTTGTACTCAAAACTGCCTGTGAAATCATCGGATGCAAAGGATACAGGAGACCACATGTCTGATGTAAACAGAATGGGGTCATCCTGCCCTCGTTTGTATGCGGTGAAAGGTGGCTGCGGCCACGGCGACGCGTACAGCCACCAGCGACTCTCAAGCCAATCGCTCAGTTCATCAAAAGTGACCCCCGATTCGTGGTCAAAGTCGGCATACAGATAGTTGCCATCATGACTGAATGCCTTCTCCAATGCAGTCGTGAATATGCCTTCGTAGGTGAAAGGCCAGGAATGTGAGTCCTTTCCTTCAGCTGCGGAAGCAAAGAGGGCGATGTTTGATAATTTCTCCAAATCTCCATCGTCGTCTAGATTATAGTCGCCCCAGAACCCGCCAGATCCACAGGAATCTAACATTATCCATTTCTCTATATCATCCATTCCCATCAAGTATTCACTTAGCTTATCATCCCAGAGCGGGTCATATTTTGAAAGGATTACTGCCTCATCAAGTGTATTCGGTGGTGTCTCGTCACCGGAGGACGACTCATACCCTTTGCCAGCACCGTGTCCACTTGCATAGAAGATGAGCTTGTCTCCGGGGCAGTAAGACTTCTTCCTTCAAGTAATCGATGGCTTCCTTGATCTCTTCGTTGGGCACACCACCATCTTCCATGTTGCGAATTAACAGGTCTCCGTGAAAACCAGGCAGATTTGTATTTAGCGTATTGTAGAGTTTGATTGCATCCTGTGCACCGGCGATTTTGTCTTCGTCGGATCCAGTGAAGTTGTCTACACCTACAAAAAGGCCAAAGATACCGGGTTCGCACGGCGGGAACTCCTCAGCTTCTCTTACGAGCCAATGACCTACTGTCTCGAAGGAAAAGGCTTCACCATAAACTGTTGTTGTCGTCGATGCTTCGTACATAGGTTGGCCATTAGAATAAAAGAAATCTAATATTCCAGCTTGTCTTGTACCCGATAGGGTTGTATCTTCAGTAATAGCAAAAGCCTGCGGATTACCATCCTGGAAAGAAGTCGCGCCGACTAATCCGATCAAGGATTGCGAGGGAATGATATTTGCCGAACTTGATCCATTTATATATGGAATTCCTGCAGCTTCAAATAAACTTTCAACCTCACTCGCTGCAGCATGACGAAAACCTTCGAAATCCCTGCTAACACCAAACTGGTTGGATACATAATTGTATGAAAGATTCAATGAAAATGTCAGATCTAACCACTCCAGACCTGTGTCTGTATCTTGGGTAATTGCGTTTGTTCCAAGTACTGGGTCGTTCAGTTCAACCAGTGCCGACTCTGAACTTTGAGAAATCAATAGTGCAAGCATTGCAATTACCAATAGCGTAAAAAAACTAGGTTTCATCTTTCGAGCCTCCGTTGGTTTCAAAAAAAATTGTTCAATCTCACGTTTGTTCCGCTTGCATCTACAGCAATATGAGACTATTAGAATACAGGTTAAATGTCAAGGGAATTTCGTCTCTCGTATATCGTATGCGGATTCCGCATCGAGTGCGGAATGACTGGAATAGAGATTGCCACGGCCTTCGGCCTCGCAATGACGGCGAGCATCAAGTATCGAGAATAAAGCATTTCATCCTTCGCAGTAGCTCTGCTACGGAGAATGGACAAGAATCGGTCATTTCTTTTTGTTCCTTTTCGTGGCAAGATAAAAACCCGCCGAGTAAACCTGTCCTGAAAGCAGTTGAAGGATCGGCGGGCTAAATATTACTACTTCTGTTCTCTGACCTCTGTCTTTACGTCCTCTGTTTTTGGCGTAAGCCATCCCTTATAGGAGGTCGAAGGAATCATTTAAAAGTAGTGCAGGTGGATAACTTTAATTCGGCTAAAAAGTTGCCTTACTTTTTCTATTTAATGGATTTAGTGTGAAAGAACCGTTAAAATTTTGGCTATATGAGTAACAAAAATGTATATATCATTGCTGGGCCGAACGGAGCGGGCAAGACAACATTTGCGGTAAAATTTCTACCCGAATACGTGAGTTGTCCTAATTTTGTCAACGCCGACCTGATTGCACAGGGACTTTCACCCTTTTCCCCCGGCGCCGCGGCGATAAAGGCAGGCAAATTAGTACTTGAGCAAATTCATCAATTCGCAAATAGAAAAGTTGATTTTGCCTTTGAGACAACACTTTCAGGTAAATTATATGTCAACCTGTTCAAATCTCTTAAGAAAAAAGGATACAAAATCCACATTTTCTTTTTATGGATTCCGGATGCCGGCCTAGCTGTATCTCGTATAAAAAGCAGAGTGGCTCAAGGCGGCCATGATGTTCCTATCCGAGATGTGCTGCGCCGTTTCAATCGGTCTATCTGGAATTTCTTCAAGTTATATGAATCATTCGCAGATTCTTGGTTGTTATTTGACAATGCAGGGCCAATTCCCATATTGATAGCGGAGAGGAAAAATGGTAAAATAAGGATTATCGACGAAAGTTCATACGACAATATTGTTAAGGGTATTGGTGGTATATGAAAAAGCGGCTGTCTTTGCATGATAAAGCTCTTTTAGCTATGAGAGAGGCCGTCAGGGAAGTCATCGAGCGGCACAAAAAACTCAAACAGCCGCTCTCCGTCTGGGATCGTAAGTCACAGAAGGTTGCATTCATGTCACCGGACGCAGCCTTACGCAAATACAATAAAGAGTTGCGTTCGGCAAATCGGAGCCCGTGAAGACGGATTAATACGGTTTGAATTTTAGCCACGAAGAGGCACAAAAAAGAAGTGAGCTAAAGTAGAAAATAATCCGTAACTTTAGGCACTTAGTAATTTCATGTCTGCGCCGAGGCTTTTCATCAATTCCACATAATTCGGGAAAGTGACGTTTATCGCCTCAGCGGTGCTGATAGTACATTCTCCATCTAAAGCTAAACCAGCTAACGAAAGAGCCATTACGATTCGATGGTCACTTCTGCCGTCGAGAGAAAGCGTGCCTCGTCGCTCGTCGCTCGGGTCACGGGTCACAGGCGACGAACCACGAATTATAAGGCCGTCAGGAAGTTCTTCAACATCAACTGCCAGTTTTTTCAGCTCATCAGCCATACACCTGATTCGGTCGGTTTCTTTGCTGCGTGCCTGATGGACATTGACCAGGCGTGTCTCACCTTCAGCGAATGCGGCAGTAACCGCCATAGCTGGTAGCGCGTCAGGTGTGCGGTTCATATCAATTTCAACGCCTTTCAGCGGCGCAGCTTTGATTGTTATTTTGTTTTGCTCAATTTGTATGTCGGCGCCCATTGCTTTTAGATAGTCAACTACGGCCTTGTCGGGTTGGCTATCTGAAAAATCTAGGCCAAGCAATGTCACCTCTTCTGCAAAAAGAGCAGCAGCGCAGAGAAAGAACGTAGCACTTGAAAAATCTGCTGGCACTGCTTCATCAAAGGCCTTATAGCTTTGGTTACCTTTGACGTAGAATCTGCGCATCTGATCATTCTCGTATTTGATTTGCTGTTTGTCGAGCCAATCAAGTGTCATCTGAACATAGTCAGGCTCATTGAGAAGCGTGACATCAATCTCACTATCTTCTTGAGCCAGAGGTGTACACAAGAGCAAACTGGACAGGTACTGGCTAGTTGTTGCAGCGATTGATGTCTTTCCACCCATTAGCTTTCCGGTCATTTCAACAGGAGCTTTGCCATTGTTTTTTAGGCTTTTGCATTTTGCACCGAGGTCTTCGAGTGACTGCATTAAAGGGCCTATAGGGCGGCTCTGTATTTGCTCATCGCCGGTGAAGGTTGTAGTCTCGCTTGGCTTTGCCAAACTGGCTGAACCCATCGCAATTCGCAATGTAGTACCGGAGTTAAGCACGTCTATAACTTCCTGTGGTGGTGTGACTTGTGCGCCTGTGCCGGTCACCTTCCATAAGTCGGGGTTGGATATGTCGATTTGGGCACCCAGTGCGCGGTAGCAGCGCACTACCGCTTGCGTGTCGCCTGAATCAAGCGGCTTTCGGATTAAACTCTGACCTTCGGCCAGCGACGCAATCGCAACTGCACGAATCGTATGTGACTTCGATGCTGGAATAGCAACCGATCCTTTTAATCGGGATTTTTTGACAATCATTTTCATAAAGAGTCTCGTATTGCGTAGATAGTATATAGTCAGAAATGTACTACGAGATTGCCACGCTCGGCTGCGCTTCGCTCGCAATGACGGATGCAGTCTTGCGAAAAATATCCATTTCTCAGTCTTGCCTTTTTCATTCTTTTTATTTGATGGCCAGATGCTTCGCTTCGCTCAGCATGACATTAAAAACTGGTCACTTATAGTTGGTTTATGACACTTGTGCAGCGGCTTGGTTGACGAGGAACAGGACGGCCATTCGGACGGCTAAGCCGTTCGTTACCTGCTGGAGAATGACGCTGTTCTGACCGTCGGCGACCTCGCTTTCCATCTCCAGGCCTCTATTTATTGGGCCGGGGTGCATAACTACAATGTCTGACTTGGCCCTTTTCATGCGCTCCACAGTTAGGCCGAAATAGTGCGAATACTCGCGGATCGATGGGAACGGATTACCGCCCAGTCGTTCAAACTGAATGCGAAGCATATTTACCACATCGACTCTTTCGATGACTTCGTCGAGCGAGTAACTTATCTCGACAGGCAGCCTATCCACATCAGTTGGCATAAGTGTCGGCGGGCCTACAAATATCACCTCGGCACCAAGTTTGGTCATCGCCCACATATCGCTTCGCGCAACCCTGGAGTGTGCGATGTCGCCGACGATAGCTACTTTCAAGCCTTCGAGAGTTCCCTTATTCTTGCGGATGGTGTAGGTGTCTAAAAGGCCCTGTGTAGGGTGTTCGCAATACCCATCGCCAGCGTTGACAACACAGGCATTGATGTTTCTGCTCAAGAACTTCGGAGCCCCGGCGGCATTGTGACGGATGACTACAATATCGATTCCCATGGCCTCCAGATTTCTGGCGGTGTCGAGCAGCGTTTCGCCTTTACTAACAGAGCTGGATTTTTGTGTAAATTCTATGACGTCGGCGCTCAGTCGGTTCGCTGCCAGTGCAAAACTATTTCGGGTCCGCGTGCTATCTTCAAAAAAGAGGTTCACAACGACCTTGCCACGAAGGGGCGGGGCCTTTTTGACAGAGCGAGTGCTTATCTGCTCGAAACCTTTTGCAGTATCGAGAATATGGGTGATCTCTTCTGTGGTTAGTTCCCGCAGTCCAAGCAGATGCTTTTGCGTCCAGGAGAATGCTTTGGCTTTTCTTATCAGTGCCATATTGTGTATATGCGTAAATGCGTGGATGCGTTTATTCGATCACAACTTCGTCCTTTTCGTCAGATTCAACAAAGTTGACTTGAACAAGCCTGCCCGGAGCGACATCAGCTCTGTAGCCTGTGTAGTCAGCCTGTATTGGAAATTCCCGACCGGCTCTTTCGACGAGGACCGCAAGTCTTATCGTTTTCGGCCTGCCCAAATCGATTAACGCATCCATAGCTGCACGCGTAGAGCGACCCGTGTACAGCACGTCGTCAACCAGCAAAATAATTTTATCGTTTATGTCAAAGCCAATCTCGGTAGTTCGCACTCGCGGTTGAGCACTACTCTGCGGCGAGTTCAAGTCATCACGGTAAAGCGTTATATCCAGAGTTCCACACGGGACATCTTTGCCCAGCTTCTTCGACAGTAGGCTGGATAATCTCTGGGCAAGAACTTCTCCTCTGCTGCGAATACCAATGATGGCGATGTTTAGCTCGTCGGGTATATCAGCAGCAATCTCATTTGCTAAGTCTTCGATGATTTGCTCGATTTGTGAAGAGTTTAGAATTACTTTCATAGTCGCGGCACACCTCTAACCAAAGAGCAGTTCAAATATCGGCGTGAGTATACCAGCCTAAGTCCGGTAAGGCAAGGGTTGCAGCGGGGGATTTTACAGGCGGTATTTTCAGTGTTGAAAAGGGCGATTTCGTAGGATTCAGCCGGATAATTTACTTGAAAACGGGACAGGAATATGGTACTATACTGGCAATAATTTGGAGGTGTGAATTTATAGGCTTAGGAGTTCTGCAACTGGGAGGGTACATCCGCCTTTTTCTGGGATTCGTGGCATCTCCGGGGTGATTTGATGACAGTTGTTGATAAAAATACTCTCTTATCAGGTCTTATAGCCTGGGCGGCAGCAATCTTGTTGAGCCCTGTCAGTATGCTTGCCAGTGGCGAATTAGTAGGTGACTCAAATGAGCTACAGCCACAGAGCCTAAACCACGCAGGGATATATGCCCTCAGTCAGATCGAGCCGGACCTGACAGGTTTGGGCGTTAAGTTCGCTGTTATCTGTCGCAGCATTACGTATATTGATGGAGAGCCGCAAAACGATTATCGTCCAAATGTTCAGCACAACTGCTTCGAAGCGGAGCATTTTGCCTTCCACGATGGAAGTGAATTGCCTGGGGGGATTTCGCCTCACTCGACGGCTATCTGCTCCATTTTATTCGGCAGCGACCCGGACGCATTCAATCCGTCTCTTGGACAGTTCTATTATGAAGGAGCTGCTCCCGATGCAAAGGCTGAAATTTATGAGTTCTGGCATTTTCTGATTAATAATGTTTTTCATCGTTTGCAACTGGACGCGGATGTTATCGTGACGGGAATCGGCAGCCAGTTTGAAGATTGGTGGACGCGTGGCATTGAATCCTTGGCTGCCAACCACGGTCATATTGTCGTGGCGGGAATAGGCAATGGCTCAGAGGCTTTTGATCCACCGCTTTATCCCGCTGCCGGCTCGAATGTCATTGGTGTTGGTGTTGTTGATTCTGTAAGAACCGAAGACCTTGTGACAAATCTGGCAAATTTCTCTCTGGTGTATCCGGAACATTCGAGCTTGGGCCCGACGTCGGATGGCAGATGTAAACCTGATATCGTCGCGCCTGGTAATTGCCTTGTTGCCGATATGAACAATCCTGAGGCGTATGAGCTTAGTGGCAATTGGTCGAGCTTCGCAACGCCGGTGGTTGCAGGAGCTATCGGATTGCTTGTTCAAAAAGCCAAACAGGGTCCAGACCTGAGCCTGGCCATATCGCCTGACGGCGGGAACTGTGTGATAAAAGCTATACTGATGAATTCGGCAACGAAGCTTCCTTACTGGCACAAGGGACGTCTTGAAAGTGACGATGACCACGTTGTTCCACTCGATTATATTCAGGGTGCTGGTATGCTCAATGCGGTTAGCGCTTATGAGCATTTGATTGCCGGTTGTGGTGAGCCTGGCAGTGTACCGCCGAGAGGTTGGGATTTAAACCAGCTTGATAGGAGCGCAGCTCAGACTAATACATACCGGATCACGATTCCGCAGCCTGCGGGCAAATACATTGCCTTCACGCTTGTCTGGAACAGGCACTACGAACAGATGTATCCTTTTGATGCGATTCGGAGCAAGGACAGCAATTTACGTCTTGAAGTCTGGGCTGTTGACCGTGACAATCCTGACAACAGTTATTTGCTCGATTACAGCGATAGCAGGGTTGATAATGTTGAGCACATCTTCTGCAAAGCAGTGGCTGAATACACGGATTACGAAATTGTTGTGTCATGCAGTGACATCAAGGAACAAACTCAGAGTGGTGGTATAGAAAAATATGGTTTGGCTTGGGATGTACGAGATAGCGAGAACAGTGATAGCATTTTCTGGCACGATCTCAATGCAGATGGCATCGTGAATGAATTGGATTTTGCTGTTTTGCTCGAAAACTGGATAGCCGGTCTTAAGTCGCCTGAAAGTTATCTACTTGGCGATGTAAATATCGACGGTACAATCGACGCTAATGATCTGCAAATTCTTTTGGACAACAGGGATCGCCAGGCGGAGTGGCACACTGAGTAGCGCTTAGTCATTAGTGCTTAGTTGTTAGTTTTTAGCCGGTGGTTTTATTGCAAGTCAACGCAATGCGCGATACGCACGCTTGTTCTGAGCGTAGACGAAAGGACGCGATATGAAATAAATTTTCCTTTGGCAATCCTGATAGAAGGTAATATGTATATGGTTATTCGGACTATGGAAATGAGACAAGATTTTATGTATATTTATATCATGGTAAAGTACAGTTAAGTATGGGAAAATACGGGGCTAAGGGAATAAAAAAAGACGCTTGTGTGCATTTTGCAAATAGTGTTAGTAAAGTGAATGTTAATAAGGATAAACGAAGAGGATTTACGTTAATAGAACTATTGGTGGTGATTGCTATTATCGCCTTATTAATGGCGATATTGATTCCGGCACTGGGACGAGCAAGGGAGCAGGCCAGATCAGTAAGGTGCTTAGCGAATCTCAAGCAGTGGAACCTTATTGCCGGTATATATGCGGAAGACAACGATGGCAAATTCTGGTCCGGCTTAGCCGATGGCGGAAATTACGGGTTCTGGTGGCCCTGGCAACTCGAAGACCGGCTTAAGGATTGGAAGAACAATAAAATCTGGTTATGCCCGACGGCCCAGAAACCACAATCGGAGGTTGGAGGCAATCTTAATATCTTCAACGCATGGGGTATAGAAAGAGAGAATCACACTGACATTATTACCAATAAAACATACACAGCAGGTAAAAACGGAATATCCGGAAGCTATAGTATCAATGGTTATGTTCTTAGCATACCCCCTAATCAGAGATTTCAAGGGGGTGTATCTGCGAGGGAGGGCTGGAGGACCGCGAGTATTCGCGGAGCAGCAGAGGCACCTCTGTTCATAGATGCCTTGCGTTTCGACCTCTGGCCGTTAGAGACCGATCCACCTGCTGAGGATGAGTTCGCAGCCTGGACCAACGACACCATTGCCCGCTGCGCTATAAATCGGCATGGTGGTTTTGTATGTTGTTCCTTTTTGGATTTCTCCGCCAGAAAAGTTGGTGTTAAGGAGGTATGGACGCTGAAGTGGCACAGATCATTTAACACAGCCGGTCCCTGGACCCTGGCTGGAAATGGAGGTGTACCGCCGAACTGGCCGGGTTGGTTACAGAGATTCAAGGATTATTAAAGACATCTTTTGCACACAAAAAGACCTGCCTTTGTAGCCCAGTCTTTCTGAATAGGTTCAAAATCTTCTTTCAATTTCTCTGCATTTCTGGTAAATGTTCGTAGCGTGTGGGTAGAAGGCGTTTGCGCAGAACCCACGTAGATCAATGGTAGGGGACTAAGCGTGGCACAAGTGAGGTGTTATAAAGGATGGCAGCGGAGCTTCTGATAAAAAACGGCCGGGTAATAGACCCTGCCAACAACATCGACAATAAATGTGATGTGCTCATCGTCGATGGCAAAATCGCAGAGGTTGGGGGGAAGACAGAAGACAGAGGACAGAAGACAGAAAACTGCCGAACAGTTGTCGATGCTGCGGATAAGTTGGTGGTTCCAGGCTTGATTGACATTCACGTTCACTTTCGTGAGCCGGGGGACGAAGAGGAGGAGACGATAGCGAGTGGTTCTAAGGCGGCGGTTGCAGCGGGGTTTACTTCAGTCGTGTGCATGCCTAATACGAACCCCGCAGTCGAAAATGAAACCGACGTCGAGTATGTGCATCGAAAGGGAAGACAAACCAGAAAGACTCACGTATATGTGATGGGCGCTATCACCAGGAACAGAGAGGGAGTCGAGCTGGCAGAGATGGGCCTGATGGCTGAGGCCGGTGCGATTGGTTTCACAGATGATGGCAACGGCGTGCAAGACCCGGCGGTGATGCTCCGTGCGCTGAAGTATGCCAAGATGTTTAATGTGGTTATCGCTCAGCATTGTCAGGATGATAAGATTGCCGGCAATGGTGTCATGAATGCAGGCTATCACGCGACGATACTGGGTTTGCCTGGAATCGATGGACTGGCTGAAGAAGCAATGCTTTGGCGGGACATTCAATTAATCAAGAGGACCGGCGTTCGCTACCATGCCCAGCACATATCGACAGCCGGCTCGGTTGAGCTGATAAGAGCTGCGAAAAAAGAATCTTTGCCGATAACCTGCGAGGTGACGCCGCACCATTTGCTTCTGACGGAAGAGTGCTGTGCCGAGTACGATACGAATTACAAGGTTAATCCTCCTCTGCGGCGGACCAGTGACGTCGAGGCTCTGAAACAGGCGATTGCTGAAGGATTGATTGATGCCTTGGCTACGGATCATGCCCCGCATTTGCAAAGCGAAAAGGAGCTGGAATTCCTTGCGGCTCCCTTTGGCATTGCCAGTTTAGAATGTGCGATGGGGCTTTACGTTAAGGCCCTAATTGAGCCAGGAATCTTGGATTGGCCCGGTCTAATTGGATTGATGACGGCGAATCCTGCGCGGATTATCGGGATTGATAAAGGAACGCTGAGCAAGGATAAGCAGGGCGATGTAACGATTATTGATCCGGATGCCGAGTGGACGGTTGACGTGAATAAATTCATCTCCAAGAGCCGGAACTGTCCCTATCATGGCTGGAAGCTTAAGGGCAAGGTTGAAAAAACAATCGTCGGCGGCGAAGTCAGATTTGAAGCATAGCGGCAAAGTTCAAAATCCAAAGCCCGAAATACGAAACAATATCGAAATTCAAAAGTTCAAATGACCAAAACGTTTCGAGTTTTTGAATTTCTGTTATTTGAATTTATTTCGGATTTCGATATTCGAGTTTCGGTTTTATGCGAGATGTAGGATGTTTATAATTGATGGTCATAATCTATTGTGGGGGATTCGGCAGTTGAATGAGGACCATGAAGGCCTAAGCGAAGTTCACCTGTGCCGGATATTAAGCAAGTATATGAAGCTGACCGGTGAGAAGGGAGAGATCATCTTTGATGGGACGGGCCCGCCTGACAAAAGCGCATTCGACAACATAAGTAATCTGGAGGTTCTATTTGCCGGCCTTGGCACTGATACAGATACAGTAGTGGAGGGAAAAATAAAGTTAAGCACAGCTCCGAGACGATTGACTATTGTTAGTAGTGACAGGCGCCTACGGAAAGCAGCGCTTGCGCGAAAAGCAACCACGGTTAAAAGTGAAGTCTTCTGGAAAGATGTCCAGAAGCAGCTAAGCCGTAAAAGGCCCCAGAAAGAGCCGGAGGAGAAACGACAAGGATTGACCGAGAGTGAAACTGACAAGTGGCTTGAATTCTTTGGCCTTAAGCAGTGACGTCATGTGTAAAATTGCTCGGAGTCTGTAGTTCAGAGTTCAACGATGAACAACGAACAAATTTTTTATGGTCCTGCTATGCTATCCTCGATTTGGCCTGAAAGGTTGTATTCTTGCCCATCTTTTATCACTTTATTAACGGTAAACGTGACTATACCGTTTGTCTGGATAAAACCTGTACTGGAGGATATTTGACCGTAGTAGTTTGTAGTACCGGAGACATTTCCACCATAAGCGCCGCTCCAACGACCCTCTACCTTCGCACGTTGAATAGATACTGCATGATCGTCGGTAATCGTAACGGTTGCCGACACGATCCACCATATCCAGAAAGTTTGTTTTGACATATCAATAGTCACATACGCAGTCGGAGCGGAAGGTGCTTCTTTTGTAGTAAACGTTTTCTCGGCACCGTAGCTTGTGCCGTCACCAACGGCCTTGGCTCTGAAATAGTAAATACTTTTCGGCTTAAGGTTGCTCAAAGTAGCACTGAAAGTCCCCGCTGCGGTCTTGGTCTGTGGGCTGGTCTGGTTGGTGTAGTTTCCGCTGGAGGTTCCATACTCAAATGAAACATTTACAGATGAAGCTGTGCCCAGATTGCTTAATTCGCCGTTCAAGGTGGCTGAGTTATGGGTAGTATCTGTGGCGGCGCCGGTGGTAACCGAAGTTGCAACGCCTGCCTTGGTAGTAAAGCTCATCTCGCTGCCATAGTTGGTTCCATCACCTGCTGCCTTGGCCCTGAAATAATAAGTCCTTTCTGAAACAAGGTTGCTCACAGTGATACTGAAAGTCCCTGTTGCAGTCATGGTCTGTGGGCTGGTCTCATACGTGTAACTTCCAGGCGAGGTTCCAAGCTCAAATGAGACGTCCACGGATGAGGCGGTGCCAAGAGTGCTTAATTCGCCGTTCAAGGTTGCTGAGTTATGAGTAATATTTATTGCAGCATCAGTGGCTACCGAGGGTGCTACGCCTGCCCCGGTAGTAAAGTTCATCTCATCGCCATAGCTAGTTCCATCACCTGCCGCCTTGGCCCTGAAATAGTAAGTGCTTTCCGGGTCAAGGTTGCTCAAAGTGGCACTGAAAGTTCCGGTTGCGGTCATGGTCTGTGGGCTGGTCTCGTCGGTGTAGTTTCCGCTGGAGGTTCCATACTCAAATGAGACGACTACGGATGAGGCGGTGCCCAGATCTATTAATTCGCCGTTCAAGGTGGCTGAGTAATGAGCAGCAATATTCATTGCGGCATCAATGGCTTCCGAGAATACTACGCCTGCCTCGGTATTAAAGATCATCTCACCACCATAGCTGGTTCCATCATCTATGGTTTTAAAGTAGTAGGTATTGTCAGCCAATAAGCCGCTCAATACAGTACTTAAAGTTTCCGCTGCGGTCATGCTCTGTGGTCTCGTCTCATCGGTGTAGCTTCCAGAGGGGATTCCATGCTCGAATGAGACATTTACCAATGAGGCGGTGCCCAGATCGCTTAATTCGCCGTTTAAGGCAGCCGAGTTATGAATAATATTTGTTGTGGCATCATAAGTGATTACCGAAGGTGGTTCGCCAGCGGTTCCTGCTGCTGCAGCATTAACCAGTCCATATCCATATAGGTTATCTGCTCCGGGAGTACCCAGATCTTCAGCAGTCTCTCGAAGTCTGGAGCGGACGTTGGTTTTGGACAAGCTTGAGTCACTGGCCCAAACCAAAGCAGCAACTCCTGCCACATGCGGGCATGCCATCGAAGTTCCGCTGCTGGAGGCATATCCGCCATTCTTATATGTAGACTTTATATTTACAGCAGGTGCTGCAAAATCAACTTCTGGGCCGACACTTGAGAAACCTGCTATACTATCACTTGCACTTGTTCCGGAAACAGCGATAACTGAGTTATGCGCAGCAGGATAAGTCACAGCGCCGCCATACTCATTACCTGCTGCTGCGACTAACAGTACGCCGGCATCATTAGTTGTGCTACAGGCATTTTCCAGTGATTCACTATAATCTCCAGCAAAGCTCATTGAAACAACTTCTATCCCATGCTCTACGCACCATTCTAAACCTTGGATGATGTCACTGACGTAGCCGCTGCTGTCATCGCCCAGGACCTTCACAGCCCATAGACTTGCACCGGGTGCAACTCCTACTACGCCTATATTATTATTTGAGGCTGCGACTATTCCTGCGCAGTGCGAGCCATGGCCATTCCTGTCGTCCCAGTAAAACTTGTGTGTGCTGCCGTCTCTGAACCACAATCCAGTGTAATTGACCCCACCAGCGATGTTGTCAACTAAGTCAGGGTGGTCATAGTCTATCCCTGTATCCAGGATTGCCACGTCTACGCCTGAACCTGTGTTTGTACTCCATACCATGTCTGCATCTATTCGAGTCACACCCCAGGGGATTTCCTGTTGGATCGCGTGCATTATAATGTCGTCTTCGACATAAACTATTTCCGCGTGTTCCTTCAGTTCGACAATCATGCTCTTGGACAGTTTGGCTGATACGAGAGGTAACAAACGAAACGAATGGTGGACGTCACCACCAAAATTACGCACCAATATTTCATGTTGTTCGGCAGCTCGCCGGCCAACTCCCTCTTTGAAACTGATTAAAACTCTCTCTTCAGGAGACTCCTGCTGTCCGAAGCTTATGTCAGAAAAGCTCGTGACTAAGAATCCAACTAATACAATTCTTACAATTGAATATAGTTTTTTCATAATTTTCCTTCTAAAGGCTATTAATCTTTAGAAAAAATGACACTCGGCCATTGAGCACAAACATTCGCTATAACTTAACCTTCGGATAAACCAGCGAATCTTCTGTAGATTTTTTCAGGCGAGCGAGTTGATCGGTCTGTTGTATTCAGGACGACTCGGTGGACAATCTCGTGCTACGTAGCGTTATTACTTCGCAGAGTAGCAAGCCTACCCTACTTGAGAGTTACATATCAGGGAGGATTGTCGGATTATTGGCTTTGTTTGGGATTAGATTGCTCTACATCCGTAGAGACATTGCGGATCTCATCAAAGAAAGGCGTTCTACCTTGCTCGACACAAGCTGCGGCATAAAGGTACATAGCAGCACACCAGGTCTGCCAATCCTCGCCCTGAGGTGTGCCATCCTGTGCCCTGCACCATTCATTGAAGCCGAACTCTACATTGGCTTCACGGGCGGGACGGACAAGCTCAGTGAGGGCGAGCAGCTTTTTCTTGGCAAGCTGGAAACGGTGCGCCGCGACCAGGGCGGCGACATAGAAGCCGCAGATAAAAGGCCAGACGCCGCCGTTGTGGTATTCGCCGGGCTGGTTGTATTTTTTGTATCTTGGTAGCCAATCTGGATTCTCGGGTCGGACGTATGGGAAGAGGTTGGGAGGCAGGTCAACTGCAAGGTCTTCATTTTTGCGCAGCGCAGCGCACTCTGTCTCGATCCAGGAGACGAGCTCTTTCGCGCGTGTGGGTGGCGCGATTCCGGTAAGGATGGCCAGGCTGTTACCGAGCAGGTCGAAACGTTCGCTCTTGTAGACTTTGTAAGACCACATCGCATAATATGGCTTGTATCTGAGGACGAGACCCTCGTGCACATGTTGCTGCTGTCGTTCACCCTTGACGGTGAACCTTCCCATTTCTTCGCTGAGGCGTTGTGCGCGGGCGTGCTTACCGAAGAGTCTCAAGTAGGCATAAACGATTGTGTTGACGTAAAGGCCATAGCCGAGAACCCATTGTTCATCGCGCCAGTCGCTTGTGGGCAGTTGCGCTACGATGACGCGGTCGCAGGGGCTCTGGTATTGCATCCATTGCATAGCTTTGTTGACGGCGGCATCAAGGAAGTCGGTTTGGCCGGTTACCTTGCGCCAGATGCCTGTGGTCATAAGGAACAGCGGAGTGGTGTCACTAGAGCCGCGATCTTCACCATCATGAACCAGTGATGGGATATGTCCTTGCGGACTTTGATTGGCAGCTAATGTCTCAAGAACTCTCTGCAGGTTTTTAAGCAGCTTTTTATTGCCGGTTGTGAGGATGCCCAGTGCGGAAATCATTATATCACGTGTGTATGGTTCGGGATAACCCCAGCCGGCTGCTCTCGGTAGGCCACGATATGGGCCGTGGTTGTTATGGAGCAGAACTTTGAGGGCAGCTTGTTTTGCTTTATCTATGAGTCTTTTTTCGCGTGAAACCATATTCAGGAAATCCCCAGCTTTTCTGCGATGATCCGAGTGAATCGTTTGGCAGTGACACGATAGTCGAAGTGTTCTACTGCCCGTTTTCTTCCTGCTTCGCCCATTTTCTTTCTTAATTCGGCATTTTCCATCAACTGCAAGAGGTAATTTGCAATGTCATGCACGCTCGCCCGGTAATCGACGGTTCTCGCTCGCTTGAATACTACGCGGTGTCCATCTTCGTAGCCTGATTCGTCACCGACGGTGGCTTCCTTTAGTTTGATTTCCTGTGCGATGCTGGCAAGGAAAGCATTCTGACCATGCACCATTGTATCGAGCATTCCCATCGCCTTTATTCCGACTACGGGTTTCTCACAGGATGCTGCCTCGACTTGAATCATTCCAAAGCCTTCGAGGCGTGAGGGAGCAGCGTAGATATCACAAGCAGCGAGTAGGTAGGGCATGAAGTTCCGACTGATTACGTTTGAGGTAAATACGACGTTTTTGTCGATTCCAAGTTGTGTCGCTAATTGCATATCTATTAGATTCTGCTGCTCGGTTCTTGGCTGGGGCCAGACCTTGCAGACGTACTTCCAATCGGGGGCTTTGGTGTCAATAAGTGATAGTGCCTGCATAACTTCCTGGGCGCCTTTGCTGGTAGCGTCACCGCCTATGGTCATGATCAGGATCTGGTCCGGAGCAACGCCGAGAGAATCTCTTACTGCGGCAATTTTTGGGTCAGTTTTATCACGTGGAATAAATGAATCCGTGTCGCATCCAACAGGTAGTATCTGTATATTTTTGCCGTTAAGACCATCACGGATGTAGACGTTTTTAACCCATTTAGAGGTAACGAGGATTAGTGGCAATGTTTCGAGAATTTCCTGGTAGTTTGCCATATAGCCATCTGCGACGAGCCAAGGGACAGGCTGGATGCCATAGCGCTGTGGGTGCAGAACGAGATAAGGTGTATGACCCCAGTAGCCAACACCAACTACCACATTCGGCTCGAACCAGCGGTAGTACCACTCTTTTTCCTGGGCCGATTCGAAGTGGACTGAGTGGACGTCAACTCCAAGTTGCTCCAGACCCTTATGCAGGAGGTTGCCTTGTGTTGCCAGTCCCGCTGGCGAGGGCGGGTAGTCATAAAGAATAAGGACTTTCATTTTTTTACTCCTTTTCTGATTGTGTTCGGCGGTCCGTATGCTCGAAGCGCCAGAATGCCTCCCTGCGTGGTGTAGTTTTAGCTTCGAAGGTATCCGGGCCAAATCCGTATATCTTGGTCATCAACTCATATTTTCTCTGCCAGACTTCTGGTGGCAAGTCAATTTGTAAGTCGGCGTTTTCTATTGGTCGGGGCAAATACTTTCTTTTGCCATCTTCGTAAGCGAACATCCACAGATGCTTTGCGCTGAGCCGACCAGCTTGCCAGAGTTTATTGACTGCCTTTGCCGTTTCTTCGTGGCGGAGGTGGCGTGTGTATTCTCCCTCAAAGTGGTGTGTGATAATCAGATCAAATTGTTGCGAGCCAAGTAAATCACAAATTGTGTTTTGGACGAGAACCTCGTCAAGTGGTGTTTGTTCAGGACAGTCATCGAGATCGCCCATTGCCCCGGTGGCGTTGAGAATTTTTAGAGCATGAAAAAATTTTGATGCCCGGTCTCGGTCGCTTTTTCTGCAGAGTGTAATGATGATCCACCTGGTCTGGGGGTGCATTAGTATTATGCCACCCGCCCAGAGTGTTTCATCGTCAGGGTGGGCTACAACTACAGCGCAACTGCGAAAGCCGAACTCGGCGTTGCTCATTTTGTACCCTTACTGTGTAATGCTGTACAGGCTACCGTAAAGCCAGCAACTTGACGATACCGAGATTTATTTTGCGCTACAATCACTATTGTTATAACAATGTCAAGTGCGAAGTGACAAAAATCATACGAATAGTGCATCGACAATCTCGTCGTTTTCAGTGTGACGGTTCAAACCTTGATTGACAAAGGTAAGTAGATCGCGATCGTGAAGAATTTTGTGTTGCCATGAAGTTGAAAAAAGTGTATAAAAAGGTTTTCTGCATATAGGGCGTTTTGGAAGCCGAGAGGGGTATTGTTTTTTGATGACAACCAGCTGCCTTGCAGGAAACCAGGTGTAGGAATAACCTTCGATGAGGAGGTTTTTCGGGTTTAAGTTGTTTTTTGCCTTTGTGTTATAGAAAGTGGAGAAACGATGAAGCGCAGAATGGTTACGATTGACGGTAATACAGCGGTGGCCCACGTGGCCCACGCGACGAACGAAGTAATTGCGATCTATCCGATTACTCCCAGCTCGTCGATGGGCGAGTTTGCGGATGCGAAGACTGCCAAGGGCGAATCCAATATATGGGGAACGGTGCCTTCCGTTACGGAGATGCAATCGGAAGCTGGTGCTGCCGGCGCCGTGCACGGAGCGTTGGCAACCGGAGCTTTGACTACGACTTTTACCGCCTCGCAGGGACTGCTGCTGATGATACCGAATATGTACAAGATTGCGGGTGAATTGTTGCCGACCGTGTTTCATATTTCAGCTCGTTCATTGGCGTGTCAGGCACTTTCAATATTTGGTGACCATTCAGATGTCATGACCTGTCGTGAGACGGGCTTTGCCATGATTGCTGCCTGCAACATACAGGAAGTTATGGATTTTGCGCTTATTGCGCAACAAGCGACACTGGCCACGCGAGTGCCATTTCTGCACTTCTTCGATGGTTTCCGGACCAGTCACGAGGTGCAGAAGGTTGAAGAGCTAACGACGGATGATATGCGGGCCATGATAGACAACGAACTGGTGGCGGCGCACAAGGCAAGGGCGCTGACGCCGGATAGGCCGATGATCAGCGGCACCGCCCAGAATCCGGATGTGTACTTCCAGGGCAGAGAAACGGTCAACAAATTCTATATAGCGGCGCCCGCTATTGTTCAGGAGGCAATGGATAAGTTTGCGAAGGTTGTGGGCCGACAGTACAAGCTGTTTGATTATATCGGGGCACCGGACGCGGAGAAGGTTATCGTGATTATGGGCTCCGGTGCTGATACGGCGCATGAGACGGCCGAGTATCTGGTGTCTAAAGGCGAGAAAATCGGTGTGGTGAAGGTGCGGTTGTTCCGACCGTTTAGCACCAAGCATTTTATTCAAATACTACCGAAGACAGTAAAGAAGATAGCGGTTCTGGACAGGACGAAAGAGCCGGGAGCGCTGGGCGAGCCGATGTACCTGGATGTACGGACAGCGATCGGCGAGGCAATGGCCGACGGACTCACTTCGTTTGATAAGTATCCGCTGATTGTTGGCGGGCGATACGGACTTGGCTCGAAGGAGTTCACGCCTGCCATGGTCAAGGCCGTGTTTGACAATCTTGATGCGAAGCAGCCAAAGAATAACTTCAGTGTGGGTATCATCGATGATGTGACGAACAAGAGCCTGGATGTTGACGAGTCGTTTGATATCTCGAGTGAGGGTTTCTTCTCCGGTATGTTCTGGGGCCTCGGCTCTGATGGAACGGTGGGTGCAAATCGCAATTCGATCAAGATAATCGGCGAACTAACAGACAATTATGCCCAGGCATACTTCGTATACGATTCAAGGAAAGCAGGGGCCGTGACTATTTCGCACCTTCGGTTCGGAGATCGTATTATTCGCAGGCCTTACCTATTGAGTAAAGCTGATTTTGTTGCGTGCCACAATCCAATCTTTTTGGAAAAATATGATATGCTTTCGGCGGCACGTGATGGGGCGACATTCCTTCTGACAAGCAGTCATGGCCCGCAAGAGGTCTGGGATACACTGCCCGTGGAAGTTCAGAAGCAGATAATTGATAAGAAGCTAAAATTCTTTGTGATTGATGCGATATCGCTAGCGCAAGAGCTTGGATTGGGCGCACGGATAAATGTGATTATGCAAATGGCATTTTTCAAGATAAGCAGCATCATTCCGCTGGATACGGCAGTCAAGGCGATCAAGGATGCGATTCAGAAGACATACGGCAAGAAGGGTGAGAAGGTTGTTCAGATGAACTATGCGGCAGTGGATGGCACGCTGGATAAGGTGTTTGAGGTAAAGGTGCCGGATAAGGTGACGAGCAAAATAAAAGTGCGCCAGCCTGTGCCGGATGATGCACCAGATTTCGTCAAGGAGGTCACCGGTGAGTTAATTGCCCTTCGAGGCGACAAGGTGCCTGTGAGCAAGATGCCTGTGGATGGCAAATATCCGACAGGTACGACGAAGTATGAGAAGCGAAACATCGCGGTGAAAATTCCGCAGTGGGAGCCTGATGTTTGCATTCAGTGTGGGATGTGTTCGCTGGTCTGTCCTCATGCGGCGATAAGGATAAAGGCATACGATGATAAGTATCTCAAGGATGCGCCGAAGACCTTTAAGAGTGCCGATGCCAAAGGCAAGGATTTTAAGGGCATGAAGTTTACAGTGCAGGTGGCGCCGGAGGATTGTACGGGCTGTGGTGCGTGTGTGGAGATGTGTCCGGCGCAGGAAAAAGACGCTAACAAACAACCCACCGCGCGCAAGGCGATAAATATGACGCTGCAGGAGCCGTTGCGTGAGCAAGAGCGTGAGAACTATAATTATTTCCTGTCGATTCCAAACACGAACCCAGGGTTGTTTAAGGCCGGGACCGTCAAGGGCAGCCAGTTGGTTGAGCCTTTGTTTGAGTATTCGGGCGCGTGCGCGGGTTGCGGTGAGACAGCGTATGTTAAGCTTCTGACACAGCTATTTGGTGACCGAGCACTGATTGGTAACGCCACGGGATGCTCGTCCATTTATGGCGGGAATCTTCCTACGACGCCTTATACCAAGAGAGCCGATGGCCGTGGGCCGACCTGGAGCAATAGCTTGTTTGAGGATACTGCTGAGTTTGCGATGGGCATGCGGTTGACGGTTGACAAGTTCAGGGAACGAGCCCTTGATTTACTCGGCAAAGTTGCCTCAAAGGGTTGTGTTGACAAGGAGCTGGCAGAGGAGATTCGAGCGGCGACACTGGCGAACGATCTGGAGCAGAGTGCCATCGAAGAGCAGCGCAGGCGCATTGAAGAATTGAAGAAAATGTGCGACAAAAGCAAGTGCGAGCAGTGCGAACAACTTTTACAGGTAGCGGACTATCTTGTTCGCAAAAGTGTGTGGGGTCTTGGCGGTGACGGCTGGGCGTATGATATTGGCTACGGCGGGCTTGACCATGTGTTGGCCAGTGGTGTGAATGTGAATTTGCTTGTTCTGGATACGGAGGTATATTCGAACACCGGTGGCCAAATGTCAAAATCGACACCGAGAGCCGCAGTGGCGAAGTTCGCTGCGGGTGGCAAGCCTTCGCCCAAAAAAGACCTTGGACTGCTTGCCATGACTTACGGCAATATCTACGTGGCGAAAGTCGCAGTTGGCGCGAACGCTAACCAGACGGTGAAGGCATTTGTGGAAGCCGAGGCCTATCCAGGGCCATCGCTTATAATTGCCTACGCACATTGCATTGCTCATGGCATAAACATGACGACCGGCTATCAGGAACAGAAAAAAGCTGTGACGTGCGGACATTGGCCTTTGTGCAGATTTGATCCGCGCCTGAAAGAGCAGGGCAAGAATCCACTGCAGCTTGATTCCAAAGCCCCAACGGTCGAGTTTGAGGAATATGCATACGGCGAGAATAGATACCGTACGCTGAGACAGTCGAAGCCTGAAATTGCGGCAGAATTGATGAAGCTCGCGACGGGTGATGCGACGGCAAGGTATCGTTTGATGGAACAGCTTTCAAAGCTCAAGTGTGGTGAGGTGGGCGAAGAGGAAATTGAGAAGGGGGCAAGATTAGAAACGCAGCCTGTAGGGAAATGACATGAATAATTGGTTATTGAAAGCGTGTTGGTTAATTGCCTTGATGGCCTTTGTAGTTGGTGGGTGCGGCAATGTTTTTAAGATTGATAGAGCAAGCCAGGCGGAGGACTTTACCAGTGGTCCTGACGTTGAGACGCTTGTGGTCCACGGCGATTATGCAGTTGGGGCGCTTGCGGTAACCGGCGGACTTGATACCTGGATGAAGGTAACGAGGCTTAATCTTGAGTGTGTAGTTACTTTTTATCAGCCGGATGGCAGCTTTTATCTAACCGAACATGAATGTGAGATTTACCCATGGTCGAATTCTATTCGCATCTCGGCGCAGGAGCCGATGGGCAAGTTAATGTGGCAGCTCTCTAACGGTCATTTCAGCATGCTGCAAGGCAATGAAAGAGTCGATGTCTTGAACTCAGTATCCTATCGCGACTATGCAGAAGCGATATTGAACATAACAACGGCACCGGTGCGGTTGTTGGATCAGAAAAGCGAATACCTCAAAAAGCCCGAGCCCGTAAAAATAGCAGGTCTTTGGTATCACATGATTGAGCAGGTATATCCTCTTGGCCAGGCGTTGAGCGCGGATATAAAGAAAAAAGGTGACTGGCGATATGAGCCATATTGGTCTGAAGCGATATTTTGCCAGAACAGAGATAGCTCTTTTGTGAGTCTGCTCTTTCTCAGTGATGTTGATGAGCAGAAGTTCTTAGCTGTTCGCGCGTATGATTATGACATATACGCTGGACAAAAGGTGATTGTGCCCAGGAAGATAGAGATATTCAGAACTGATGCACGATCTGTTATTAAGGAACGGTTGGTTACAATAGATTTCAAGTAATTGCCGGTTTAAGTCTTATCTATTCCATATAAAGCTAAGCCTACTGTTTGCCTACGCAGCACCGAAAGCTTATGAGTTCTTCAAGAGCTTGATTCCATAATCACGCTGACTTTGTGGTGGTACGCCAATAATGGCTACAGTTTGTATTTGGAGATGAACTTTTCGAAATCGTCGATACGTGCCTTCATCTCTTTCGCACAGTTATATAGATAATTCACTCTCTCATCGATTTCCTCAGTGAGCGCTCCTCGATATTCTTGCTTTGTTGCAGTTCTTAACTTCTTGAGACGAGTTGTTATCATTTTTTTCGAGCCTTGCCAACTCCATTGTTTGGTTTTCCAGCAGAACTCCTGTATATCTTGCCACGAGCAATGTCCACCTATCGCCTTGGCAATCTTATCAAATCGATTCCACTTCTTGATAAGTCCTATTATTTTTTTCTGTTCCTCTTGTGTGAATTCCATGAGTCTGCCCCCTTTCTCTAGGTGATTCAATACTTCGGCATTAAACGTGCCGCAAAAATATCCCACATCCTTTTTTCGACAGGATTTCAGAGTGACTTTGGGGCTTCAGTGAAGATTCCTATTTGCCTACTATTTCAGATAGGGACGAAGCGAAGCAGAGATTACCTTTCTCTCGATTAATAAAATAGCCGCATACCTTGGGCTCTTACGCCGACCTTGACGGCAGATTTTTGAACCTCTGAAATGCTCTTAATGCGGAACTGAACGGAGTAAGTTAAAATTTAATAAGTCGTTGAAAAGTCATAACTTACAGATGAGATCGGCTAAAACCATGCAATAAGCTGGTAACAAAGCTATAATAAATGTGGGGAAAATCACAGTTTACCCTTGACTTGGTCGATAATTAATCCATACTATTTAATGGAATCACGATGAGAGGTTAGCCAAAGGGTTCCGTCCCGAGGCAATGCCTCTTTTTTTATTATCCTTCATATCCTAATTTATCCTTAAGCGGGTTCATAAATGAGATTTTCTTTGAAAAACTTCGCAACAATGACGAGTATTTGTGCCGGTTAGGGATAATGAGCCTTAATAGCTTGTTTTGTTTCTCAAGATATTCAACCAGACAATAATAATCACCATCACCAGAGGCAATAACAGCTTTATCGTAATTTGGATATTCAATCATAGCGTGCATTACCAATTCCGCGTCCACATTCCCCTTTGGCCTGCATTAGGCAAAATCAAAGTTGGTTTTAAAACCAGAATGTAACCATAGGATTGAAGTGATATATACAAGTTTTGATTCGTTGGCACATAGCCAATGAAGAGGAAGGCCTTACTGACACCATACATGTCTTTTAAGTATATTCTGAATCGTTTAAAATCTAGTTTCCAACCTTGAGCCTGGATGGAAAGATTAAGATTTTGGCTATCGATAAAAGCATAGTTATTCTTGTATTTCTGCATTTGTATCGTTCCAGCTTTTGGTCATAATAGCCAAGCATTTTAATTTTTCAATTTTTTATTCTCACTTTTTCCCCGACCATCTCAGCGTGGATAAAGCGGCCTACCAGCCTACGAGGTTGCGGAACTGGCATGCAAGTGGAGACGAAGGCGATATTAATGCAGACAATACTGATGACTTTAAGGATTTAGCGATACCCTCAAGAAATTGGCTGTGTATCTGTTATTGAGCATGTCTGAATCATAAGGAAGGTAAAATGACGGCCATGGTGACCTGACTCTGAATTATGGGCGACAGCAATTCTCTTTGATCAAATATGATCGACAGTGTGTTCAACCCGGGTTGAGTCTGTACCAAAACAGGCCTGCAAGGCCCGATACGGGGGCATAAAGCTTGACAAATTGGAGTAAAAGGCAATAAATAGACGGCCTACAACGTCTTTTCATTATTGGAGGTGGGCTTTCTATGTCCACCCTCGGAATAAGAGTGTACGTCCATAAAATGTGGCCATTTTCCGAGACTTTAGCATGAGGATTAGCTTAACCGAATTAATTTTTAATACAGGCCGTAAAACGGCTGGTGGTAAGAGAGATAGTGAGCTTGCGTACCGCCTCGTAAAGGTCCTTGGTTTTGTGACGGTGCTAATGATAGCAGGTTGCAAGTCTCCATCGGATTATCGGCTTAATGCTGATGAAACGGCATCTGATATTATCAGTGCGAAACAGCAGTATGTTCTTGGCCGAACCGAGGAGATCAACATTGAGCGTCCCAGTGACATACTACGCCGTCGCCTTTTGATTGGGCAGAATCTGGCCTATTCGTCGGAAGCATCACTCGGCACAGACCGGCTGGATACTATTGAACACTGGCCGGAGCCAAACTACCCGCACGCCAAGTCTTCCAGTCGTTCTCTGGATATTTCTATGGAACCCAACAAACCAGTCAAGCTATCGTTGATACAAGCACTGCAGGTGGGCGCACGTAATAGTTTCGATTATCAAACTCGCAAGGAAAATGTCTTCCGGTCGGCTCTGGATCTTGACCTGGAGCGGGACGCCTTTCGTAACACGTTCTTTGGTCAAATTGAAAGTGTGCTAAGTGTCGATACAAGTGGTGATGAAACGGTCAGCGGAGTAGAGAATAGCGCCTCGGTCAGCGCGGCCAGAAGGCTAAAGAGCGGTGTTGATCTGAGCACGACTCTGGCGGTGGATCTGGCGAATCTTCTGACTCAGGGTGGCGCATCGTCTCTGGGTCTGGCCGCCGACGCAACGGTATCGATTCCCTTATTGAGAGGCTCCGGCCGACATATTGTTACCGAGCGTTTGACCCAGGCCGAGCGAAATGTCGTTTATGAGATATACAACTTTGAACGGTTCAAACGCACCTTTGCGGTTAGCATCGCTCGCGATTACCTCTCGGTTCTGCAACAGATGGATGAGGTGAGAAATGCCCAGGAGAACTACCGCAGTCTGATTGCCTCGGCCCGGCGGTCTCGCCGGCTCGCCGATTCAGGTCGATTGTCCGAAATCCAAGTTGACCAGGCAATCCAGAGCGAGTTGCGCGCCCGTAACCGATGGATATCCGCACAGGAGCAGCTCAAGAACCGTCTCGATGCATTCAAGAGCACGATTGGCCTTCCGCCGGATGCCAGGATAGAGCTTGACCGAACCGACTTGGAGCAACTGGCAGCGCCAGCGTCCAGAACCGTCGAGGAGATTGCCAAAGGAGCCAAGGCGGAAATGGCGGGGCAAACGCCACCGGCCGATGCACCCATTGAATTGGAGCCACCGTCGAATGAAGACGCCGGACCATTCGAGATAGATGAGTCAGTGGCTATAAGATTGGCTCTGGAGAACCGTCTTGATTTGCGGGTTACGACAGGCCAGGTCTATGACGCTCAGAGACAAGTTGTGGTCAGGGCCGATGCGCTGAGGGCGGATTTGACGTTGGGGGGCTCCGCAGGCTTCGGGGGCCGTCGCGGCATTGGTTCGGCGACAGCAGATGATGCCCAGCTTCGTTTCGATCAGGGCCAATATTCTGCTTTGCTTACGCTTGATCTGCCAATTGAGAGGACCGCCGAACAAAATGCTTATCGCAAAAGCTTTATTGATCTTGAGAGGGCTGTGCGGGACGTACAAACTCTCGAAGATCAAATCAAGTTTTACGTTCGTAATGAATTACGGACGTTGCTTGAATCTCGGGAAAGTCTTAAAATACAGGCCCAGTCGGTCGTGGTCGCGCAGAAACGCGTCCGAAGTAGCAATCTGTTTCTTGAGGCGGGGAGAATAGAGATCCGTGATTTGCTGGAGGCCCAGGATGCATTGCTGTCCGCACAGAACTCTTTGACTGCGGCGGTCGTAAGTTACCGTATAGCGGAATTAGAGCTCCAGCGTGACCTGAGTATGCTTCAGGTAAATGAACAGGGTTTATGGCAGGAATTTTCACCAGAGGAAATCAATCATGGCATCCAATAACAATAGCAATATCAATGGCGGCACTAAGCGGTCTTTCAGACTCATAGGTGTCATTGTCCTTATCGTGGTAATTGGTCTGGTTATTGTTTGGCTAAAGGTGGTCCGGGGTAGTGAGAATCCTACCAGCAACTTGGCCACGTTTACAGCCAGGCGTGGGCCTCTGACCATCAGCGTTCTGGAGTCAGGCACTATAAAGGCCAGAGAACAGATTATCATCAAGAATGAGGTCGAGGGAAGGACCTCTATCATCACGCTCATTTCTGAGGGCACCCGCGTCAAAAAGGGAGACCTCCTTGTTGAGCTGGATGCCAGTAACTTGGATGACAACAGAATCGACCAGGAGATTCGGGTGCAAAATACCGAAGCCTCTTATGTCAACGCCACAGAAAACCTTGCTGTCGTTCAGAACCAAGCTGAAAGCGATATTGACAAGGCCAAGCTGACGCTCGACTTTGCCAAGCAAGATTTGCAACAATACATTGATGGGCAGTACCCGAATGAGAAAAAATCGGCCGAGGCCCAGATAACGCTGGCGCAGGAAGAGCTCATTCGCGCAGAGGAAACCCTGAATTGGTCAAGTACCCTCTACAGCGAAAAATACATCTCAAAAACACAAATGCAGGCCGACGAACTGGCGTTTAAGCGTGCAGAGTTGTCCCTGGAGTTAAGGAAAAGCGACCTCCAACTGCTTGAGGAGTTTACGTACCATCGAAATATAGCTCAGTTGGAAAGCGACTTAAGACAGGCTGAGATGGCGTTGGAACGCACGACGCGCAAAGCCAAAGCCAATGTCGTCCAGGCCGAGGCTGAGCTCAAAGCGAAAGAGGCAGAATACCAGCGTCAGCAAGACAAGCTGAAGAAAATCGAGGATCAGATAGGGAAAACCAAGATATACGCACCTGCTGAGGGCTTGGCGATTTATGCAACGAGTGCCCGGCGCGGCGGCTGGCGTGGTAATGAACAGCCGCTGGACGAGGGCCAGGAAGTCCGCGAACGCCAGGAGTTGATATACCTTCCAATTACCGCCTCAGCCATGGCAGAGGTGGATATCCATGAGTCAAGCCTTGAGAAAGTGCGGATTGGGCTTCCTGCGGTCGTAACCGTTGATGCGCTGCCGGGCAAGAAGTTCTTCGGCACGGTCGGACGCATCGCCCCCTTGCCTGATCCGCAGAGTATGTGGATGAACCCCGATCTGAAGGTCTACAACTCAGACATATATTTGGAAGGTAATGAGCCATCGCTGCGAACCGGGATGAGCTGCAAGGCGGAGGTTGTTGTTGAGCAATATGAAGACGTCGTGTACATTCCCGTCCAGGCGGTTCTGCGAGTTACTGGGCAACCTACCGTCTATGTTGTGAACGGCAAATCAGTACAGCCTCGCAGTGTTGAGATAGGCCTAGATAACAACAGGATGGTAAGGATCATCAGTGGACTTAAAGAAGGTGAAATTGTTCTGCTAACGCCTCCGCTAAAGGCCGGCGCAGTTGCGACATCGTCCGAAGGTGCTGGCTTAGGTAGTGAACCTTCGGGTGTTGCTGAGACCCTGAGAGAAAGGGTAAATGAGAGGCTTGAAGAAGTTAATGGAGCAGCTCGCGTTAGGCCCTCAGGTGATTCAGGAGGTTCACCATCACAGCGCCCAGGCCCTCCGACAATGGGTCCCGGACAGGACCAAGGGGAGCAAGGCGAATTTCCGCGTCCGTCTGCTGAACAGATGGAAAGCATGCGGCAGCGGTTTGAAAACATGTCACCTGAAGAGCGGCAAAAAGAAATCGAGAAGATGAGACAAAGATTCGAGAATATGTCGCCCGAAGAACAGCAGAAGATGCGGGAGCGGTTCCAAGGCGGTGGATCTCCGGGAGAAGGGCGAAGGCCACGACAGCGCAGCCCGGAAGGGAATCAGTAGATGATAGATGGGTCACGCGAAAAAACGAACGCAGAAATCGTCCGGCTTCAGAACGCTCAAAAGATATATCAGATGGGAGCGGAGCAAGTACATGCGCTGGCCGGTGTGACCATCTCTTTCAAGAAGGGCAGCTTCTGGGCCATCATGGGGCCCAGCGGCTCAGGCAAAAGCACCATGATGAACATACTTGGGTGCCTGGATCGGCTGACATCAGGCCTATACTATCTTGAAGGCCATAATGTAAGCAGGCTTGATGACGATTCCCTTAGCGAACTTCGACTCAAACATCTTGGGTTCATATTTCAGAGTTTCAACCTGATACCTCAACTCACCGTCCAACGCAATATTGAACTGCCCCTTTATTACCTGGGATGGGACTCCATACGCAGTTCGCAACGTGCCAAGGAACTCGCCGAGGAAGTAGGACTCGGTGACAGACTGCGTCACCGACCCACAGAGCTCTCGGGGGGACAGCTGCAGAGGGTTGCTATTGCCAGAGCACTGTCGAATGATCCGCAAATTATCTTCGCGGATGAACCCACAGGCAATCTGGATTCTGCAACAGGAGAACAAATCCTGGAACTGCTTGACAAACTGAACAAGCAACAGGGCAAGACCATAATCATGGTCACCCATGAAGCGAATCTTGCCGCATACGCAAGAAGTAAACTTCACATGAGAGATGGAATTATTGATAGCATAGAAGAGGATTTCGGTGAGACAGACTAAGATTGCAAGAAACATTCTGTCGGGTATCGAGAATTTACTGCTTCATAAGCTCCGCTCGTCTCTGACTATGTTGGGTGTCGTTTTCGGTGTCGGAAGCGTCGTGGCCATGCTCTCGGTAGGTGAGGGGGCGAGCAAAGAAGCCCTTGAGCAGATTCGAAAGCTCGGCAGCAACAACATCATAGTCTCATCTATCAAGTCCGTGGAAGAAGAGTCCATGAGTACTACTCATTCCCACCTGAGCATATATGGACTGACCTACGGGGATCATATTAGAATCTCCGAGAGCTTTAAAGATATTAAACAGACAGCCCCCGTAAAGCTTATGCGTAAAGAATCCCGTTTGGGCGAAAGGGCAATGGAGTTACGTGTAGTTGGAACCACTCCCACATGGTTTAAGCTCGTACCCAGAGAGGTTCTTGCAGGCCGTGTCCTGCTAACTTCTGACACAGAGAAACAGTCGCCTGTAGCTGTGCTCACCGAATTCGGCGCCCGAAAGATTCTGGCCACAGAAAGCACCATCGGCCAATCCATTCGCATCGGCGGCGACTATTTTGAGATCGTCGGCATTGTCAAAAGCGAAAGCGGGCAGGCAGGAAATATCCAAATACCCGACCAGGAAGTGGATGTGTATATTTCCATCGAGGTGGCACAAGAATACTTCGGCGATATATTTGCGAAAATGACTTCGGGTGGATTTGAACGGGAGAGGGTCGAACTGCACCAGATTATTGTGCAGGTAGACGATGCGGAAAACGTCGAGCCAACCGCGCACGCGATCGAGCAAATGCTGGGACGGTTTCACAAAAAAACCGACTACATCGTCAGTGTCCCTCTTGCCTTACTCAAACAAGCCGAAGCAACAAAACGAACATTCAATATTGTGTTAGGTTCCATAGCGGGTATCAGCCTACTGGTTGGAGGAATTGGAATAATGAATATCATGCTCGCGTCGGTGACAGAGCGCACGCGTGAGATAGGCATCCGCCGGGCTATTGGTGCCAAGAGAAGGCAGATTATCCTTCAATTTCTTATCGAGACGGTAGTTCTATCAACTACCGGAGGCATTATTGGTTTGGGGCTGGGGGCCCTAATACCTTTACTGATAACCTACTTCTCTGGTATGACGACTGTCATGACACTATCGGGGGTTCTGCTTCCATTGTTCATCAGCATGACCATAGGCATCGTTTTTGGCTTATATCCCGCAATGCATGCTGCCAAGGTTGACCCTATCGTGGCCTTGAGGCATGAGTGATACGGATCATGTAAAACAAATGCGCTTCGTCCGTTTGTTTCGTATTCATTACCAGGCCGGTTTGATTCCTTTATTTAGCCCCCATTCTTGCTTTCGCCTGCCCCCGATTCTGTCTTCGCCTGCCTCTGCGTCTCTCGACGCAAGTCGAGGCAGCAGGACAGAAGACTCGGGGGAGGCACGCAAGAAAGCATGGGGGTTACGATCGGCAAATATTCGTCGCTCGTGTCTCGTGACTCGTCGCTCGAAACTAATTTTGTTTTACGAGTCACGGGTAACTGGCAACGAGCGACGAACCGTCCGGGTAGCAGCGCATATACTTTTTATGATTGGTATTGGAACTCGGGGCGACAGGACTCGAACCTGCGACCTCTTGACCCCCAGTCAAGCGCGCTAGCCAAACTGCGCCACGCCCCGTATAACTAAAATCATTTTAGTCAAAGCAATAGTGATGAACAAATCTTTTTTCATCTGAAATCTTATACATTTCCATAAGCCGGAATGCCGCGTGTAATAGCCATTGAGCTGCTGGCATCTGCGTCGTTCCGAAATCAGCAGTTGGTTATATTTATAACATTTTTCCAAAAAACACCTTGACAAAGTTAGGTGCAACTAACTATCATGGTACAAAGCTAATTTACCGGAGAAACAGCTATGGTAGCAGCCAAGAGTATGAAATTGAGTGCTTCTCTGGAAGATTATCTCGAGGCTATTTTCAATCTCATGGCTGAGTTCAACGAGGCCCATAGCAAAGATATCGCGGAATCATTGGGTGTTTCTAAGTCCTCTGTTACAGGAGCCTTACGGATTCTCAAGAAAAAGGGTCTGGCTAACTATAGGCCGTACGACAGCGTTACGCTGACTGAAGCTGGTCATCAGGTAGCAGCCGAGGTAGTCAGAAAGCATAATATTCTCAAGTCTTTTTTTGTAAATGTCTTAGGTGTCGATATGGATACCGCCCAGCAGGCAGCCTGTAAAGTTGAACATGCCCTTGGGCCGGGAATTATCTCTCGTCTTCTTTGTTTTATCGAGTTCACCACCGAAGGCAGGAAAAGCGGGCAGGATGTAGCAAAGGAGTTTCAGCTATTTTGTGAAAGTCACTTGAGGGATATTAGTGATGAGGTGAGTAGTAAATGATGGAGCACATAGGAACCCCCAAAAAGCAACTCCGATCGTTGTCGCAAGTCAAAAACGGCGAGACGGTTAGGTTGGCCCGAATAGATGCAGGGCGCGGCTTGAGCAGTCGGCTGGCGGCGATGGGGTTGGTTGCGGACGTTGAGATCACAGTCGTGAACAATAGCCACCCTGGGCCATTTGTGATAAGCGTTAGAGACTCTAAAATGATGCTGGGAAGAGGCATGGCTCAGAAAATTATGGTAGTCTGAGTTATGACTCTTTACCGGAGGTAAAATTTTTTACGTACAGAGTTTGGAATGCCTAACTTTTTCCCTGGAGTATGGTCACAGTGACAAGGAAAATCACAGTAGCTTTGGCCGGTAATCCTAATAGTGGAAAGACTACTATTTTTAATATGCTGACCGGTGCTCACCAGCATGTGGGCAATTACCCTGGCGTGACGGTCGAGAAAAGACAAGGTTTTTGCAGGCACGAAGAGTTTGAAATCACTGTTGTCGATTTGCCGGGCACGTACAGTCTGACCGCCTACTCAGTGGAGGAAATTGTAGCTCGCAATTTTATTATTGATGAGCGTCCGGATGTTGTAGTTGATGTTATCGATGCCTCGAACATTGAGCGAAATCTGTATCTGGCCACTCAACTCATTGAGATGGATGCGTCTTTGGTCTTGGCATTCAATATGAGTGACATCGCGGAGCGAAAAGGACTGGTATTCGACAACGAGCAATTGTCCCAGCTTTTGGAAGCGCCTATAGTCCCGACAGTCGGTAATAAAGGAAAAGGCAAAGCAGAGCTGCTTAATGTCATTATTAAGACGGCACAGCACGGTCCCGTTAGGCGTGAGCATAAGGTGCGCTATGGAGCAGAGATTGAAGAGGAACTGTCGCGAATTGAAAAGATCATATTGAGTGAAGAACAGCGGTTAGCGGAGAAATATGGTGCTCGATGGCTGGCAATAAAGTTACTGGAGCAGGATGAAGAAGTGACAGCAAATATCCATAGCAGCGAGGTGCTTGACATCGTCAGGCCAAGCGTTGAGCATCTTAGAACAATTTTTCACGAAGAGCCTGAAATGGTGATTGCGGATCGGCGATATGGTTTTATTTCCGGAGCCTGTCAGGAAACCGTCAAAAGCACGGTTGAGTCACGTCACAGCGCCAGTGACATGATAGATGCTATAGTGACGAACAGGTTATTGGGACTGCCGATTTTTCTTATTTTGATGTATCTGGTTTTTGTTTTGACGTTCAAAGTCGGTAAATACCCGATGGGCTGGCTGGAATTTCTTTTTAGCTGGCTGGGCCAATCAGTGGCTATTTTTTGGCCGGCCGGTAGCGAGAACTGGCTCAAATCGCTTTTGGTTGATGGTGTGATAGGCGGTGTTGGCGGCGTTATCGTATTTTTGCCGAACATTCTGATATTGTTTTTTGCAATAGCGCTTCTCGAAGATTCGGGATACATGGCTCGCGCAGCGTTTATTATGGACCGTGTAATGCACAGGATAGGTCTGCACGGCAAAAGCTTTATACCAATGCTCATCGGTTTTGGCTGTTCCGTGCCGGCCATAATGGGGACTCGAATACTCGAAAATAGACGCAACCGGTTTACCACGATAATGGTGATACCGCTGATGAGCTGCGGAGCGAAGTTGACGATTTATGGGCTTTTAATTCCAGCGTTTTTTACAGAGAATTGGCGAGGGCCGATGTTGTGGCTGATATATCTGATTGGAATAGTCCTTGCGATAGTTTGTATCAAGATTCTACGCCTTACGGTTTTTGCAGGCGAGACTGTGCCGTTTGTTATGGAGCTGCCGCCTTATCGCGTGCCGACTCTTAAATCTCTTTGCATTCACATGTGGCAGCGAGGCTGGATGTACCTAAAGAAAGCAGGGACAATCATCCTTGCAATATCCATTCTGCTTTGGGTGGGAATGAGTTTTCCAAGGCCGAGTACGGAATCATTGGCTGGTTTGAAAACGCAACAGGCTAAGCGGGTACGTCTGGAGCATTCGGTTGTTGGTCGATTGGGACATCTAATTGAGCCGGCTATAAAGCCGCTTGGTTTTGATTGGAAAATCGGCACGGCTCTGATTGGTGCGACCGCTGCTAAGGAGGTATTTGTTTCGCAACTGGCGATAGTATATGCAGTTAGTGCCGACGGAGGTTCACAAACGTTGCGGGAAAAACTGCAGGCGGATTATACGCCTTTGATGGGTTTTTGTATTATGCTGTTTTGCTTGATTAGCACGCCGTGTGTGGTGACGATTGTAATGACAAAACAGGAAACAAATTCATGGCGATGGGCGCTATTTCAATTCTTTGGTTTGACGGCACTTGCTTATCTTGTCACACTTCTCGTTTATCAGATTGGCTGCTTATTAACTTAATGGGAAAATTCTATGGAAACAACGATAATCTTGGCGATTTTGGGTCTTGCGACAGCGATAGTGGGCCGGTCTTTATATAGAACCGTTTCCAACAAGAAGGATTGCAGTTGTGGCAGCAACAGTAGTATGTGCAGCAACGCTTGGTCAGTAACAAACTCAGAAAAGAAATGTTTTTTTGCGCTAAAAGTTAGGTGCGCCTAACTCAAAAGGATAATGATAGGTTCTTGCTGATATTGTGAATAAATAATCGTGCAGAAAACTGGTTAAGGAAAAGATAAATGGAGAGGCTAATTATTCTATTAAGCTTCTGGACATTATTCAGTTTGGTTGGAGTTTGCTTGGCTGAGCATGAGGAGAATGATATCTGGAATAGAGAGACTTTGACTGACGGTTTTTGGGATTTGAATGATAACCTGACGGATAAAGGTGTAGAGGTAGGATTTGCTGTTACGAATATATATCAGCAAAATGTTCGCGGAGGTATCAGCTCCCGACGCGGGAATGGGCGATATACAGGTAGCTATGATTTGGAGTTTCTAGCCGATCTTCAACAACTGCTGGGTATTGAAGGTGGCAGTGTCTTTATCCACGCAGAGGGCGGCTGGCCGGATACGCAAGGTGTTGATGCGGTTTCGATATGTAGCTACTTTGGTGTAAACGCCGATGTAATTGGGAACCGCCCAATAGATATTGTCGAGCTTTTCTACGAAAGGTCCTTGCTTGATGGCCGTCTTACTTTGATGATTGGTAAGATAGACTTCACCTGCATTTTTGATGCCATTGCATACGCCGACGATGAGACATCCCAATTTTTGAACAGTGCACTTGTTGACAATCCAGCGATTCCTTTCCCAGATTACTGCCTTGGCATGATATTATCCTATGATATGACCGAGTCGTGGTACGTTATGGGTGGTGTTGCAGATGCAGAGGCCAGTCATGGAACCTCCGGCTTTGCCACAACGTTCGATGGCGATGACTATTTCTTTTATATTCTTGAGACTGGCATAACACGGCAGTATCATCTTACCAGTGAGCCGATGCCGGGCACATATCGTGTGGGTTTTTGGTCCGATGCGCAGAGTAGCGAAACGCTTGGGAGTGGTCATGTGCGACGATCCAATGTAGGTGTCTACTTAAGTTGTGATCAGATGTTGTTACGAGAAGAGGGAGGTGGTAATGACAACCAAGGCCTTGGTGGTTTTGTCCGATATGGCCACGCCGACGGCGAGCTTAGTGAGGTCACAGATTTCTGGAGCGTAGGACTTCAATATAAAGGATTTTTTAACGGCAGAGATAATGATGTTATTGGTTTGGCTGTTGCTTATGGCATATTCAATGATAACGCTGAGTTGGATTTTACAGAAGACCACGAAGCCGTCGTAGAGTTTTACTACAATGCGCAAGTAGGTCACTGGCTTAGCGTAAGTCCTGGCATTCAATATATTAACAATCCCGGCGGAGCTGCTAGTGTCAATGATGCGGTAGTGCTGGGAATACGCGTTCAAATGCAGTTTTAGAAATATCGGAAAGCACATCGAGAATGTTGATACCTGAACCAGTAGGTTGTCTGAAAATGGTAAATTGTTTTACCTTAGCCTGACGGCTCTTGCCTACATTATCACGTTGGCCGTCTATCAAATAGGCTGTTTCATGGCGGTGTGATTGGACGTTTGGTAAATTCAGAAACTACCGAAAAGTCTCGAAAAACTAAATGTCTAATCCTCGCAGCTAATGTAAACTATGCTGGGGCGAACGGCAGGACTGATAGTTTTGTATTTTGTGTCTCTGACAAGTTTTGACAGTCACTATATATAGTATATCACCCAATTTGTCTATTTGGACTCGGATGGCTTTTTAAGGTAATTTATTCCTGGCGTACAACCATCTTCAAAGAGCGTTTTTTATACTGCCATACTATATTCTACCGTAGATTGAAGATTTTCTGAAATGATTTGAGAAGGTAGGTAAAGGCTAAAGTTTTTTAAAGTTTTTTTACTATTCCTGTCGATATCAATACTGATTCAGGCCTTAGAAGGGATTCAGAGGGCATACAAGATATAGTGGTTAGGCTTCGAGTGAAAAGACGGATGTTTTTGCTTGAGGCTGACTTAACGAAGAAGTTTTATATGCCAAATTTTAATTGCAATTATCATTCTGAAGGCCAAAAGCGGAGGATTGATCCCATCAATATCGAGCTGACTGCGGATCAGGACTTGGTTATGGAGCGGATACTTGAAAATCTTAATAGTACGCCCATTGGCCAGGTGCTGAAGAAGATCGCTTCTCTGCCACAGGTTCGTCAGGAAAAAGTCCTTGATCTTCGCCAGCAGCTTACCGAAGGCAGATACAATCTTGGTCAGCGCCTGGATATTGCACTTGATAGAGTGCTCGAGGAACTCACGACATAAAGACTCTCTCTTTATCTTCTGATATCAGCCCCCCTAAAATGAAGTCAGGCTTATTTGGATACCCCCCGTGTGTCTTTCTGATGGTCAGATATAGTGCTGGAATTTAACTGTTATTCGGCTCAGATTTCTATTGGCCGGCTTGTTTTATTGCTATTTTAGACTATTTCCGGAACATCATCGTCGGGCTCATCCATCTCGACAGGCATATAGCCCGGCTGATTTGATTTTTCTAATTCCTGTTTGAAGGCGGCTATAACCTTTTCCTGGATTCTTTGCCTGCACTTTGTGTTAATAGGGTGGGCAATATCGGCATGAAGTTTCATTTTGCCTTTGGGGTCTTTCCTCGCGCGGTTTTCTCGAAGTGCCGCTGCGCAGTTATTACAGAACTTGGCCCTGAGGTGGTTTTTACTTCCGCATTTTTCGCAATGATCACTCATTTTTCTTGAGGGCATGGCTACAAAAAAACCACCCACTCCTTCGATGACTTTGATGTCACGAACGACAAATTCGTTGTCCATCGTTATTGAGCAAAAAGCCTTCAATCTATCATCTTTGTTGCTGATTATTTTGACTCTGACCTCGGTGATTTCCATTTTTTCGCCTCGTTAAAAATGTTTACCATCTATTGTTACTGACGATAATGCTTCTGCAGTCAATAGTTTCCTTAAGTTTATGTTTGTAAACCTGAGCGGTCGTAATATTATTATCGTCAAATATATAAAACATTGCTGCACCACTACCACTCAGGCACAATGGCCCGATACCTAATGATTCCGCCTTGTTTTTCAATTCGGCCAAGTCGCTCACCAAGCCGAAACTACTTTCCTGTAACATATTTGCGCACATCCGCACCACCAAATCAATCCTGTTTTCTCGGATATGGTTGTTTATTCGCTCGCTAAGGGCTTTGTACAGAGAATGATTGTGTGTGTAATTAGCGTAAACTCTTTTAGTAGATACACTTATGTCAGGAAGTAATAAAAAAGCCAGAAAGTTAAAATTCTCATCTAATTTTTTGATTTTTTCGCCTCTGCCTGTACATAGAGCCATCGGCCCGTTGATAAAAAACGACACATCGCTGCCCAAATATGATGCCAATTTGCTCAGTTCCTGTGTGCTCAGGCCAAGTTTCAGATATTTGTTCAGTCCCAGAAGTGTCGCTGCCGCGTCACTGCTTGCCGAACCAAGCCCTGAGCCTGCTGGAATGTTCTTGGTCAGGGTAATCTTGAGATCGGCAGCCGTGCCGCATGTATCCAGCATCATCTGTGCAGCGCTGTAGATAAGGTTCTCTTTTCCTGCTGGTGCCCATTCCGGCCCTTTGCAGAGAAGTTCGATGCCGCTCTTTTGGCTCGGCTCGATGAGAATCTCATCGTAGAAGGTGATTTTTGCCATTATGGTTTCTATTTCGTGGTAGCCGTCAGGACGTTTACCGGCTATTAGCAGGGATAGATTTATCTTGGCAGGCGCACGGACTAACAGGCCTTTTACAGCGCTTTCAAATTGTTCGGCACATGTTGTTTGGTGTTCGTTGTTCATTGTTCGCTGTATGAATGGACTGCCACTTTGTTCGTTGACATTATAACAGACCGAGCTTATTCTGAGCACGGAAATCAATGGGCCTAAACATCAAAAATCAAAGCGCAAAAGGCAAGATGGCAGATCAAGATTCAAATAGCGAGAACGGTCAGCGGCGGTTCAGTCAAGAGCAGTACGAGATGATCAAACGCTGCTCAGACAAGAAAGATATGACCGAATGGAATGAGTGGCGGAAGCAGCGTCCGGATGAGACCATTTTTCTGGATGGAAGGAGTTTCCATGGATTTTACCTTTATAGGGCTTTTTTGAATACTGGTGCGGTTGTGGTAAATCCCGGGACCAGACTGCATGATCAATGGATTTTTCGCGGACAGGTCTACTTGAGAGGCTCATTATTTTTGCAGGCTAAATTACATGGTACTGATTTTAGGGGTGCTCACCTAGAGGAATCCACATTCAATTTTGCAGAATTAGAAGGTTCGTGTCTGGAACTTGCATATTTGCAAGGCGCCGATTTTAAAGGAGCAACGTTTGACAAATTGACGTCTTTTGAAGGCTGTCACATTGACAAACAGACCAATTTTCGAGAATCCGACTTGATAAGTTTGAAGGTGTCCCCTCGGATTAGGCAATTGATGGAATACAATATCCGGCAGAAGAATTGGGAGGATTGGTACAAGGAACATCCGAGGCTAAAATGGGTGGTGAAGCCTTTTTGGTGGGTGAGTGACTATGGTCTTTCAACAGGGCGGATAATAGTTACTTTCTTTGCATTGGTGTTTATTTTCGCGAATATCTATTACCATTGGGGTAGGATTGCACCGCCGGGGATTGTAGAGAATCTATTTGTTGATCGAAATGGAATTGTAGTACCATCGTGGTTGGTACCGTTACGAACACTTTATTTTTCCATTGTAACAATGACCACACTTGGATTTGGTGATATGTATGCAAATGCGCATAGTATTTGGGGACATATATTGCTGAGTGTGCAGGTGATTTTGGGATACGTTCTTTTGGGTGCGCTGGTGACACGGTTTGCGGTTCTGTTTATGGCAGGCGGGCCAGCAGGGAAGTTTTCCAATGATAAATGATTATGCTCTGTTGAAAGGCCTCGCCGTCATTTCGACCTGAGCGATGCGGAGCGTCGCGAAGTGGAGAAATCTACTTAAAAACAGATTTCTCGACTCGCCTTCGGCTCGCTCGAAATGACATTTTGAACTCTTTTCAACAAAGCAAAATGATTATTGATTAATGATTACTTTGAGATTGCCACGTCCGCCTACAGCGGACTCGCAATGACGAGGAAGTGGATTCCTGCTTTCGCAGGAATGACAATCAGGAATATCGAATGTCGAACGGTGAAACAACGAATGGGCAATCGAGTCACGAGTCACAAGCCACGAGTCACGAGTCCGTTACGTGGTGGCACTGGCATAGACGGCTATACGATTGGGTAGTGCATTTTGCCGACACAAAGCACGGCGAAAGGGCACTATTTTTGCTTAGCTTCGCTGAGTCGAGTTTCTTTCCTGTCCCGCCTGATGTGCTGCTTGCGCCGCTAGCGCTTGGTGCACCGAAAAAGTGGTTCAGATTTGCCTTTGCCTGCTCGATTGCGTCGGTGCTTGGTGGTGTTCTTGGCTATTGCATAGGTATGTTTCTATGGTCGTTAATTGGTCCATGGGCTTATGCTCACCTCGGGGCGATAGGACTTACCGAGGGCAATTTTGCTAAATTCCAGGGCTGGTACGGCAAATACGATTTCTGGATTGTCTTTACCTGTGGCTTTACACCTTTACCATATAAAGTGTGCACGATTTCCGCTGGTGTAGCGAGGATAAACTTTTTTGGTTTCCTCATCGCGTCTACAATTAGTCGTTCGGCAAGGTTCTTTCTTGTCGCGGGATTGGTGGGCTGGAAAGGCGAAAAAATCCGGCCTGTAATCGAAAAATATTTCAATTGGTTTTCTCTTGGTTTTGTGGGCTTATTGATTGGTGGATTCTTAGTGATAAAATGGTTGCATTGATAAAACCCCCCGGTAAACCGGGGGGCTAAATAGGGGTCTCGTCATGGATGATACTCAAAAGCGAACACTTTTAACAGTAGCACGTGACACGGTTAAAGCTGTAATCACCGGCGGACAAATCCCCAAGCCAACATCCGATGATCCTGAAATAAATGCTTATTGCGGTTGTTTTGTCACGTTGAAAAACCACGACAGATTGCGCGGCTGCATTGGCCAATTCACTTCTGAAATTCCTTTGATAGAACTTGTTGTTGAAATGGCCGAAGCCTCTGCCACGGGCGACCCGCGTTTTTTTGCTAATCCAATAACGCCTCGTGAGCTTGACGAATTGGACGTTGAGATATCGGTTCTATCACCATTACATCTCACCGATGATCCCTTGAGTCTGCGGCTGGGCGTAGATGGTATCTACATAAAAAAAGGTTGTACTTCAGGTTGCTTTCTGCCACAGGTTGCAACAGAAACCGGCTGGAGCAAGGAAGAATTTCTCTCATATTGTTGTGCCCACAAAGCTGGTCTTGCCTCCGATGCCTGGAAGGACCCAAAGACGGAGGTCTATTTGTTCACTGCTGAAGTGTTCGGAGCGGAGTTCAAGGACATATAATCCTTATGTTGTGTTAGTCTTATCGGGCCAGCCAAACGTTCAAACCCGAAATAGTTCTTACTAAGGCATGTACAATGTATATCTTAGTTGTTATTGCCGATTCTGTTATATTGTTAGCCTCAGCCTTTGAGGGTGATTCGGGTATATAGTCCGCCAGCAATATGCGTAGAGGAGGAATTGTGGCCAAGAGTTTGATTTGCATCTTGTCAATCATTTCGTTTGGTCTGGCGGGTTGTTCCAATCCCGGTGCACGTGAGACCAAAACCACGACGGAAGATCAGAAGCCCGATACCTATGCCGTGCTTATAGAGCAACTAAAGAGTGAGAATCTGCCGACTCTTCAATCTGTTGAGACCTGGGAAAACAAATATGGCCCCGGGCTGAGACTTTCTACGGCTCACTATCAGATATTTACAACGGTGCTGGAGCCATTGATGCTTCGGCGGATTCCCGGATTCGTTGAGTCCGCCTATCGCGGCTACAACTTGCAATTGCCCGAGCCTGTCGATTTGAGTTCGAAGTCTACTATATATCTTTTTGCCGAGCGCCAGCAGTGGGAGGATCACACAAAGACCTTCGCCGGCAATCAGGCCGAGCTGCTCTGCAAGATAGAGGAAGGCGCCTACTATCTGAACGGAGCCTGCGTTGCATATAATATTGGCAGAACATCGACTTTTTCTGCCCTTGGGCATGAGGGCTGGCATCAGTTTAACGGCAGGCTTTTTACTTTTCGCCTGCCGAGCTGGCTTGATGAAGGCGTTGCGACGCTATTCGAAGCCGGCAGGTATAAGGCGGGGATATTTCGTTTTGAACCGCACCGTAACAGGTATCGATTGGCTGTGTTGGCGAAGACAATGGAGGAAAATAAGCTGATACCTCTTGAAAAACTGGTGGCTATGAATCCCGGCGATGTGTTGGCGACTGATGAAACTGAGGCATTGGCGGCTTTTTACGCCCAGTCGTATGCGCTCATTCGATTTCTGCGTGAGTCTGGTTATGGGGCGCGTTTGAGTGATTACCGACGGTTGCTATGGGATGGCCTGAAAGGTCGTTGGTCGTTGAGCGATGGGAACCAGAAGATTGCAGCCGATAGAAACATTCCCCGAACCGACGAGTGGAACCGCGCTGTCGGGCCTGAATTATTCCGCCTATATGTTAGCAGTGACTTTCAACGGATAGAGAGAGAATATCTGGCATTTTGCAGGAAGATAACTGAAGAGTAACAGCAGAGAAAAGAAATCAAAAATAAAATATCAAAAAGCAAAGTGAAGCATGTTCATAGTTCATAGTGCGTAGTTCATCGATAAACTATGAACTCATCGGTTTTGACATTTATTTTTTGATGTTTGGATTTTCCCATGACCTTTTTGCACCCTTCGATAAAATAACATTTATGGGCAGACAGCGTCCGGTACGTATCATTTTAGCTTCGGCCTCACCCCGGCGAAGACAACTTTTAGCTGAAGCCAGCTATGAATTTAGAGTTGTTCCTCCCGATATTGACGAGGCAGCCTTTCCTGCCGAGCGGAGCAAACCTAATGAATATGCTAAACAGCTTGCGCTGGCCAAAGCGAAGAGCGTTGCTGAGAAGCATCCAAACTGTCTGGTTATTGGTGCTGATACCGTAGCTGATTTTGAGGGCCAAATAATTGGCAAGCCCATCGATGCGGAAGATGCAGAACGGATTACCAAAAAGCTCTTCAGCGCACCTCACAAAGTGATAACAGCGGTTGCGATTGTTCGATTAAGTGACAATATTGAACTTGTGGAAAGTAATACCACGACTGTTTACCCTAAGAAATTAACTGCTGAGCAAATCGCCACACACATCAAAAGTGGTTCTTGGCAGGACAAAGCTGGCGCTTATGCAATAAAAGAGACCGGCGATGAATTTATTGAAAGGATTGAAGGTAGTCTGACAAACGTAATGGGCCTGCCGATGGAACTTCTGCAGCGTCTGTTGGAGCAGTTTTGTTGATTTGGGTTGCGGACGGACTGTGACGGCAGGGTCTCACCAGGGGAAATAACAGCTATAGTGTCGATAAAACAAGCCCATCGATCGCATTGCCACTAAGGCAAGCGCCTGTACGCCGAGGTTGAGCGATAAATGCAGCCCAATGACAAAGGTGCTCTTGCGAATTAGATCACCATAAGCAAGAGTCTTAAGTTGCAACTCCCAGGTTAGTATGAACAAAGCGACGACCAAGACGTAAGGCGAAAAAGCCTTTATGATGGGCCTGAGCAAGTAACTCGGCCGCAATACCATATCGAAATCTTTGCCGACTGCGAATGTTAGAATTGCCATTGGGAAGGCAAAAAGGCCGACGTCAACCAGAATACGCGTAAGTATCGGCGAGTCGAAGCCGAGTTTTCTCGATATAACAAGCAAGGTGATACAAGGTAGTTCAACGACTATCAGCGCAAAAACAAACATGGATAACGATTTTGCGATATTCCAGATAAAGCCAAAAAGGCCGCCCATGTAGATGTCCGGCAGCTCGTCCACGTTGAAAGCTGTGGAGTAGATTACCTCCACGTAGTACCAGAATAGACACCCCCACACAGCCAATGTTACTGCGAGTCCAAACGGCGACTGGACCCTGAGCTGGCCCAAAGTAAAAGAATAGTCCACGTGGCCAACGAAAAACTTGAAGCAAACCGCTGCAATTACAAATAGCAAACCTGTCGTGTTTTTGGGATTGACAAACAATCGCCGGCTTTCAAATAAAGTTGCCCTGTAGAAGCCTGGCAAAGGCTCAGCTTTTTCTTCTAATTTTAATTCAACCTTTTGTGGTTTTTCATTGTCTTTGGAGGGGATTATGAAGCGCTGCCCACAATTGATGCACTTGGCACGTTTTCCACTGTGCCTACTATCGAAAGCGATCAGGGCGTCACAATTGGGGCAGTTGAACTGGATAGTCATGTAATCGTATTGCGTATATCGTATTGCGTTTTTCGCCGCGCAATATGCCTCATGCACAATTCAGAGCGGGCTTATTCATATTGCATGCAGTCGGTTAAGGTTTTGATGTTGTTGGCCCATTTCTGAGCCTCGAGTAGGTCAACCTTGTTTTGTTTTACCAGCATTGCGAGATGTTTTTCCATCGTTGTCATCTTCTGGTCAGGTTTGTCTTGGGTTTTTGTCTGCAATTGTGTGTAGATTTGCTCTATTTTTCCGGTACGTATTAGGTTGGCACAAGCATAGTTGTTATTGAGTATCTCCATCGCTACGATCCTGCCCGTTGCGTCCTTTTTGGGCACAAGTTTTTGACAAATGATATAGGCCAGCCCGAGTGAAAGCTGATTCCGCACTTCAGCCTGTCTGCCTGCGGGAAAATAATCCAAAACGCGAGTTACCGTGCCTGTTGCATCTCGTGTATGCAGCGTAGAGAAAACCAGATGGCCGGTCTCGGCAGCCATCAGTGTCATAGCTATTGTCTCAGCATCGCGCATTTCGCCGACAAATATTATGTCGGGGTCCTCCCGCATCATTTCCTTAAGCCCTTCGCGAAAAGATTTGACATCCCTTCCAACCTCACGTTGTGAGATAATGGAGTGTTTCTGCTGGAAGATGTATTCTATGGGGTCCTCAACGGTTATGATTCGACATGCGCTTTTCTCGCCTATCCGGTCGATCATAGAAGCAATGGTTGTTGATTTGCCGGCGCCGGTGATGCCAGTCAGAAGAACAAGGCCGTGTTTTCGATGGATAATGTCCTGCCAGACGTTATTTGGAAAGCCAATTTCCTCCACTTTGGGAATCTTCAGTGACAGCGCCCGGATGGCTGCGGCAATACCATCGTTTTCTCTAAAAACATTTATCCGAAATTGTAGAGACCCGTAGCGATAGGAGCAGTCGACGCTGTGTCGTTTCTGAAAATCTTGCAGGTCCTCATCACTTAGAAGCGGGTAAATGAGCTGCTTTGCTACATCCGGTGTTACTTTGGAGCCTTTGAGTTTTATCAGGTCGCCGTCAATGCGGTAAGTGGGCGGAGCGTCAACTTTAATATGTAGGTCTGAGACGCGTAGTGCGCCCTTTTCTTCAAAATAAGCGAGCATATCTATAATGCTCATCTTGCCGATGTTTTCAGTTGAGTAGACTTTTGCTGAAGCAATATACTGTTCGCTCATACTTGCCTCCACTTATCTGGTATTCTAAGCCTTCATCGGCTGACGCTAATTAGTATATCTGCTGACGGTTTCTAAAGCAAAACCCAATATCCTGTCCTTATGAGTACGGGACTTTAAAATGAGGGTATCCTTCAACGATTGTTCTTCTTGGCGAGCCAGTCTTGGAGGTTTTTGGCAAGTATCTCCACGTCCTTTTTTGTCATTATGTGGTTAATAATAACGGGTGGCACTTTCAGCTTGGTCATAGCCTTGTGGGCTTTTTGCCAGAGCTGACTTTTTTTGTTATCCGTCTCAGCCAGATATAGTTCGGTCACCAGCTCACTCAGTTTCTGGAGCATTATCGCATCGAGATTGTTGTAGTAACGTGATATGACTGCTTTCTGGTATTCTGAGTGCTCATTTTTCGGCATGGCAGCACTATATAGGCGATTTTTACTGGCTTTGTCAAGATGGACGACTATAATCTCGTGCAGCCTTGAATCAAATAGTCAGGACAGACGGGTCGCCCTTTGGGGTATAAGAGCTAATATGCGAAGGGAATCGCTGTTTTTTTTAGCAATCCTGGTTTTGACGGCCGAGCAGGTTCTCTGGGCTGTGGGAAACTCGAGTACCAGCGTTGGGTATGCAGTCAATGTGTCTCCTGCTGGAGGGGTTGAGCCGCAAGTAGAGTGGGACAGAGAAGCAGGAATTGCGACAGTGATCGGCAGGACCTACGTTTGGTGGCACATAGAAGATGAAAGGACCGGCCAAGTATTGCTGCTGGAACTGCAGGCTGATAACGCCGTCTTGTGGCGGGCTAAAAAGGAACCGGCAACAGGATCGGAGGCGGACGGTTACAGAGATATCATTGCCGTTTATGTCTCCGGGGATGTTATGATGACAGTAGGCCCGCGGACGATCCGGGCTGAAGAGGTATATTACGATTTGCAAACAAGTAAGGCCATTGCTGTGAAGGCGGTTATGAGGAATTTCGATGTATCTCGTGGGGTTCCAATTTATGTAAGGGCGGACAAATTGAAACAACTGGCACACGACAAATTCGCAGCAGAAGATGTAACGTTGACGACGAGCGAGTTTTACCAGCCTCAGATTTCGCTCAACGCTTCAAATGTGATAATCATTGATACGACCCCTTTGGATGAGCAGGATGGAGGGATCTCCGACAGTAGTTACGACGCCCAGATGCGCGATGTGCGTTTGAAGCTTTACGATGAGACGGTCCTCTATTGGCCGTTTGTCAGGAGCAATTTACAGAGGCCGGACATGCCGCTTAAGGGCGTGCGCACCGGTTATGATAGAATCTGGGGCACTTCAATCGAGACTCACTGGTATCTTGCTCGCTTATTAGGATTACAGGAGCCTGATGGGACCCAGAGCACATTGACAGTTGACTATTACAGTGAACGTGGCCTCGGATGTGGTGCAAAGATAGATTATTCGGGCGAAGACTATTTTGGCAGGATTCTGGGCTATGGGATTGACGATCACGGCGAGGACTGGCTTGGTAGGCACCCCAGCCGAAGGAATCTTCGCCCACCTCGAGAACTTCGCGGTCGCTCAAAGCTTCAGCATCGGCACTTTTTGCCTTACGACTGGCAGCTCACTGCTGAGGTCAGTTATTTATCTGACGAAAATTTTCTCGAACAGTACTATCGTAGTGAGTTCAATACGGCCAAAGAGCAGGAGACGCTTGTTCATCTCAAGCGCATTGAGGATAACTGGGGCCTTTCCTTCTTGGGCAAGAGCCGAATAAACAATTTCGCCAATAAGCTGGAAGAACTACCCGGCACCGAGTTTCACTTGACTGGTCAGTCATTGTTTGGCGATAGGTTCACATTCTACAGCGATAGTCAAGCAAGCCGATTCCGTCATCGTTTTGGTGCGGGTACTGTGCCCGTTGGGCCAGAGAGCTATTTTACTTTTGCCTCCACGAGGAATGAGCTTGATATGCCAATGACTTTTTGCAGGTCGAGAGTGGTTCCTTTTATGGCTGGGACTTTTGGGTATGAGGACGGTGCTGGCTTCCAGACGGATATTGATGGTTCAACAATCGGCTCGGAGGATAGGATTTGGGTTGGCGAAGCTGGTGTGCGGGTGTCGCCTCAGCCATTTTGGCGGACCTATCAGGATGTTAAGTCACGCCTTTGGGATTTGAACCAATTGCGGCACATCATAAGCCCGCAGCTAACAGCAGTGCTGTACGGAGAGAGTGATTTGGTCGCAGAACAGCGTGATACATTAAACATAGGTCTTTCCCAGCGTTTGCAGACCAAACGTGGCTACGGGGATAAGCAGCGAACGGTTGACTGGATGCAGCTTGATTTGGAGTTTACTTGGGTAAATAATTCAGGTAATGCTTCGGCGGGACCGGATCGCTTCATCTGGAACAAACCATTTATACCCCTGGTGAACCAGGTCAGCACGATGATGCCGCTGCTGGATAGACGCAGCGGTGGCATGTTTGGGCCGCAGCGCAACTATTTCGGTGCGGATTTTGTCTGGCGTCTGAGTGACACCGCTGCGATACTGAGTGATATGAATTTTGATATGCAAAGTGGCGTGGTTCAGCAGTTCAATGTAGGTTTTTCGCGCATGTGTTGGCCCAATTTGAGTTATTATATTGGCAGCAGATACCTGCGCCGCATTGACAATGGTTTTGGCCAGATAGGTTCAAACGCATTTACCTTTGCGGCTACGTATGTGATCGATCCACGGTATACGCTGGTTTTCTCACAGCAGTTTGACTTTGACTATGGCGCAAATCTGCGAAGTGATGTGACGCTCATAAGGAAATATCACAGGTTGTGCTTTGGGATTACATTTAGTGCGGATGGGTCTCTGGACCGAAATGCGATAGTCTTTGGCATATGGCCGGAGGGTGTGCCGGAGCTTGGGGTTGGGCTTAGAAGATATATGGGGCTCGGCGGTTCGGAATATTGAGAAGTTAGGTTGCTCTGTAGAAACCTTCACAACAAGGTCATTTCGAGCGGAGGCTCCAAAGGAGCCGAAGTCGGGAAATCTGCGTGCAACAGCACTGCTAACCCAGATTTCTCCACTCCGTTCGCTGCGCTCACTACGGTCGAAATGAC